>JANNSO010000065.1:0-8983 GCA_031402655.1 Spirochaetota bacterium
GTACCTTGAAGTTATAGTAACTTTCGAACTTGAAGCATTATTGTCCAAAGAGCGCATACTGGAGCTGTATCTTTCATGGGCAGAGTGGGGCAAGGGTATTTTCGGTATAGATGCAGCCAGCAGGTTTTATTACGGAAAGCCGGCGTACAGGCTTGAACTGGAGGAGTCGGCGCGCCTCGTTGCCCTGCTGTCCTCTCCCATAAGGTATAGCCCTACGACGCTTTTTAAAAGCAATCTCCTTCGGGAGCGCTATGAATACCTGATGGCTAAATACGCTCCTTAAGGCTTCCAAAAAGAACGCAGGTTCCCCGGGGACTTCTTATTGATTAACACCGGACATTTTTACGGAAAGGAGTAGCGCCTTGTCCAGGGCGTTGGCAAAGGCGTTTTCCTCCTTTTTCCCGAAGGTAGTGGCCCTGGACATTTCCGCCAGCCCCGCATCCCGCGCCGAAGCCATGAAATCCCTGACCGAAAGCCGCTCCCGTATAGTGTCTTGTGTCCAAATCGTGCCTCTGTCATTAAGGGCGATAAGGCCTGCGTCCAGGGCCCGCTTGGCCAGCGGAATGTCCCTAGTTATGATTATATCCAGGGGTTTTGCCGCCGAAATGATATGGTCGTCGGCAGACTCGCCGGACACGAGCCGTGCAGAGACGAGCTTGCCCGGAGGAAGGGGAATCTTCCTGGCGGATACGAATATTACGCCGATTTCGCAAGTGCCGATGCCGCTTCTCCTGGCGCAAAGTTCCCGGACCCGAACGGGCAGCGAGTCGGCGTCCCCCCAGATAGTCATTTTTTGCCCAGCCTGGATTTTTCCAGGAACGTGCGCACGCCCGCGCTCAGGCAGGCTATGTCGGCGAACACGGTATTGGTTTTGGGAAGCGATGAGAGGAACAGCTTGCCGTAGTGCTTCTTGAGTATCCTGGCATCGAGAACCACGACGGCGCCCGTGTCCTCCGAATGCCGGATAAGCCTGCCGAAACCCTGCTTGAAGCGGATTACGGCCTCGGGCAGCGAGAGCTCCATGAACGAGTTTCCCCCGCGCCGCTCTATCGCCTCGGACCTTGCCATCTGCACGGGGTCCGTGGGCACCCGGAAGGGAAGTTTGGTTATGATAACAAGCTGCAAGGTGTCGCCCGGAGCGTCGATGCCTTCCCAAAAAGAATCCGTTGCGAACAATACGCTGCTCAGGTTCGTCTTGAAGCTTTCAAGGAGTCTGGACCGCTCGTCATCGCCCTGCCTGTATGCGCTGATTCCCAGGGCGTCCAGCCTGGGCTTTACGGCTTCCCAGCATAGCCGGAGGCTTTGATACGAGGTAAAAAGCACTAGCGCGTGCCCGCCGGCCGCCTCTATCAGGTCTCCCACCGCGCCGTTTATGTAGCTTTGCCATAGGGGCGACTCGGGAAACGGCGCATCCTCCGCCGCACCCAGAAGCGCCGTGCGCTCGAAAGGGAAGGGAGAGGGGAATACGACGCACTGGGCACGGTCCTCGCTTAGGCGGAGCCCCGTCCTCCGTTTCCAGAACTCGAATGAATTCCCCACGGAAAGAGTCGCCGAAACGCAAACGGTGGTTCTGTACGGCTCGAACACCGAACTGTTCATCATGGCCGCGATGTCCAGGGGGGTTATCCTGAATGTTACGAAATATTCATCCTTGTTCGTACGGTTGCGCTCAAGCCAGAATACGCACTCGCTCTCGTCCTCGAAAGAGCGGAACCGGGCGCAGACGGAGGCCAGGTCCGTAAGGCGCCTCAAGGCAAGCGTGGCTTCGTAGACGACTTGTTCCTTCTGCTTTTCGTCCGGAATTTCCTTTAGTACCTGCTCGAGGAGATCGACCAGCGCAAGCAGGGCGCGCTCGAGCGCCCCCAGCGGCGTAAACACGCATTCCTCGAGTTCCCCGGTTTTTTCCGTTATTCTTTTATTCATGGAATCCGCCAGGAGCGACATAGCCCTATCGTCCAGATAGTCGGCGGTGGCGCGGCAGGCGTCCACGGCGTCGGGCAGCTGGCTGAACAGGGCGTGGGGAATTCCCTGGATGTTCTGCAACTTGGTTACCAGCCCGAACTTCCGGTTGCGCTTTTCGCGGTACAGGCGGGAGAGCTGCTTGAAAACGGCAAACTTTACGAGTTCGGCCGAGAAGAAACTGGTCGCGCTGGATTCGATGGCGTGCGCCTCGTCGAAAATAACTATGTTGAACGGCGGAAGCACTACCGTGTTTTCGTAACCTGCGCCTCCCAGTCTCGCCGCGAGGTCGCTGAACAGTATATGATGGTTGGCTACGAGTATGTCCGCATCGGAAGAGTCTTTCTTCATTTTAAGAACGAAGCATTCTTCCCGGAAATTGCAGCGCAGCCCAAGGCAATTATCCGCCTCCGAACAGACGCGCGACCACAGCGCGTCTTCCGGCCAAAAAGACAGGTCCGCTTTGTCGCCCGAGAGGCTCGCGCCCGCCCATGCGGCTATGCGCTTCAGCGGATGCTCGTCGTCGGCGAACAGGCCTTCCTCGTCCAGAGCCTCAAGGAGGCGTGCCCGGCAGAGGTAGTTGCCCCGGCCTTTTATAAGCACCGCTTTAAGTTTTTTCTTGAAGACCGATGCCACGAGGGGTATATCCTTGTCCATCAACTGCTTTTGCAGGTTGATGGTGGCGGTGGAAACTACGATGCGTTCCCCGTTTCGGGCAGCCCAGGCAAATGCCGGAATGAGGTAGGCAAAGGATTTTCCCACACCCGTCCCTGCTTCGGCGGCAAGTATGGTTCCTTCGTTCATTGCCCGAGCGACGGCGCGCACCAGTTCCAGCTGGCAGGTCCTGGCCTCGTAGCCGTGCAGGCGCGCGGCCAGTTTGCCGCCGTTTTCCAGGAGACCGGCAAGCTGGTTTTCGTCGATGGCTATAAGCGGCCTGGAGCGGATCGGTTCGGCTACGACGTACACTTCCCCGACCTGGTTGTCCACGATATAGGAACCGATGCCCTTTTCGCCGGATCGGGAAGCGATGGATATATCCGCATCGCTGGGCGTCAGTAACCCCGATGGGTGGTTGTGTATAAGCACGTCTCCGCGTTCCAGGAAACCGGAAAGGGCGGCTACGCTGTCTTTTTTTCCCCGGGCGGCGACGGTAATGCCAGCGACAAGGCCTTTTTCGTCGAGCGAACCCACGACGAAAACCTCGTTGCCCAGCGCATCGGCGATTGCGGCCCTGAGTTCCGTTCGTGCTTCCTCCGTGAATCGTTCGCTGGCTTTCATTGTTATAGCATTATAACTTGGACAGGATGTCCAGGATCAGCCTCTTCAGCTCCGCCTCGACGCTTTTACCCACGGCCACGACTTCCTCGTGGGAGAGCTGTTCGTCGCTTATGCCGGCTGCCATGTTCGTGACGCAGGATATTCCGAGGATTCGCATGCCAAGGTAGCGTGCGGCTATCGCCTCGGGAACCGTGGACATTCCGACGAGGTCGCCGCCCATCGCTTCCACCATGCGGATCTCCGCCGGCGTTTCGTAGGAAGGGCCGGAAAAGGCGGTATACACTCCTTCGTGGAGCGTGCGCGTCGCGCAGGCGCGGGCTATGTCCCGAAGCTCCGGGGTGTAGGTGGTTCCCATGTCGAAGAAGCGCTCGCCGAGCGGGTTACCGTCGATGCCCGAAGGATTGGGGCCGATCATCGGGTTCGTGCCCATGAAGTTGATGTGATCCTTCAAGAGGACAAGATCCCCGGGTTTGTATTTTTTATTAACGCCGCCGGCGGCATTGGTAAGTATGATGGTCTTGACGCCTATGGCTCGCAGGACGAATATCGGCAGTACGACGTCGTCCATAGGGTATCCTTCGTAAAAATGGAACCGGCCGGCCATGATCGCGGTTTTTTCCGAAAGGCACAGAACCCCTTTATGGCCCTGCACGGTAGGCTTGGGGAATTCGGGGATATCCTTGAATGCCAGTTCCTCGTAGCCGAGCCCTTCGACGATTCCCGAAAGACCCGAGCCCAATACGACTGCCGTGCGCGGCCTGAATCTGCCGGGTATGGCCGCCGCCGCTTTTTTTACCCGATGCGCAAAATCCATTTTCATTGTTTTCTCCTTCTGTACTCCGCGTTAAAATCACGGCTCAATATTCGGCGATTATGGAAAAGTCTATTCCGTATTTGCCCGTTTCCGGGTTGATCCAAATTTCTATCCACGACTGAGGATGGATTTGCGCCGCCATGCCAAAGGCCGGAGTCCAGGTCAGCGTCAGCCTGCCGAATCCGGTTGCGGCATAGTCGGGTGCCGAAGCATCCATGTGCCAGGTCCCCGGGGTCGCAAGGGCGCCTCGCGCGCCTGCCTCAAGGTAAAGGCGGTTCGCGTATGCGCCTCCCGCGCCGCTTTGTATGGATGCGTGAATTATTCGTAACTTCGCCTCGCCTTGGGCATACCAGGTTCCCGACTTTTTTCCTGCGAATCCGGCATACGTAGGATACGAAGCGCTGCCGCCCAGCGACCCCCCGGAGTTTGGCAGGAAGAATCCCGAGGAGTTGTAAACCATTTGGCCGAGCGGGGCAAAAGCGCCAAAGACATTCAGCTCAAGCGGAGTCGCCTTAAAGGCAAGGCTGGTTTCCAGGCCGCTTGAGAGCCCATAGGCCGATGAAGGAAAAAGCGCGGCAAGATTCCGGGAAAGAAGGATAAACCGGTAGCCAAGAGCGTAATCCGGATCGTTTGTGCCATACTTGAAATTACCGATTCCCAAAGCCCCGGTAGCCGTGAGATTAATGCTATCCCAAAACCTGTAAGCGTAAGCCATACCCGCGCTGCCCGAAGAAGTGGAATACGCAAAGGCTCCCGTCCCCAGAATCCACGAAATCTCCGACCCCGCGAATGTTTGCCACGCTCCGCTTACGGATGCGCCCGCGCTGCTCGAGCGAAGCACGGAAACCAAGTCCCCCGGATCAGCGACAGGCAGCACCGTAAAACTGTCGGATGCATTGAGCGATATCGGGTATGCCCAGGCATTGATGCCCACCTCAATGCTCCATTGGGGAAGGCTCGAAAGCGTATTCCAGCCGGCCCAGACTTGCGCATCGAGCCTGTCAATGGGATCCTGCATGTAAAAAGCGATGCCTAGGGAGCTTATTCCATTCTCCAGGTCGCCGTTCAGGGTAGGGTGCCAGAATCGGCTCAGCATCCAGAAAGCCTCGTTATATTTTTTTTCTCCGCTTGCCGGGGGGGAGTCGTATGCAGATTTCGGAGCCAGCAGCTCGTCCGCAGGCAGCCAGCGCGCCGGCGCCTCGGTCATGCCAAGCTGGTCACGGTTTTGAGGAAAAAGGCAGGGAGCTATGCCGTTGGAGAAGTGGGCAAGGTAAAACACCTCGCTTTTCACGGCAACAGGATCGTGAACGCCTCCGGAAATCGGCGTGGTCTGCCACCGTACGGTGTCACCCTCAATCTCGGCCAGCCGGTACAGCTTGTCATCGTCCCAGCCCATGCGCAGGATGCCTTCGCTTTGGGACAGGTAGCGAAGCCAGCCGATGCCGACCGGGGTTTCCAGCCGCTGGATTTGCGATGAGCCATTCAGGTTTACCCGGACGAGGGAATTCGTTCCGTCAATTCGGGCAAGCGCATAAAGCCAGAGCCCGTCAGCCGAAACCAGCGGATTGGAATACGCTATGCGTTCGCTGCCCTCCAGCAGCACTTTGATGCCCGACGCGCCGGCAAGTACTATGTCCGTTTGGTAGCCGTCCATTCGAATCGCTACGATATCCTGCGCCGCGGTATAGGATGCATCCCGGAGTTTCCGGTAAGGCAGCACCCGTACCTTGTTGCTTGCGGTATCCATTTCCCGCAGCTCGAGCCGCGGGAATCCTTCCTCGATCTTGTGGGTGGAAATAAGCAGTTTTGAGCCGTCGGCGCTTGCCGACAAGCGGCTGGCGTAGAACGCATCCAGGACTTTCGCTTCGATTTTGGCGGCGGGGTCGTAGCGCAGAAGCTCCTTTTTCGCGGAATCGGCGTAATATAAAAATAACGGAGTAGCGCAGATGGCCGTTATCGGTGCCGCCTCCCGGATGGGACTTACGTCCATGACAACCGGTACGCGAATGCTCATGAGGCTTTTTAATTCCGCCCAGGCCGTTTCGAGGGTAAATCCATAAACGCGGGAAAAATGCCCGGGCCAGTATCCCCAATCGTCGAATGGCCGGGAAAGCAAACCCGAACCGAGAGCCTGCCACAGCTTGGCGTATTTCTCCATGCCGTAGCGATCCTGAAGCATTTTGGAAAAATATCCTCCATAGAGGTAATACAGATTGCCGCCCGGAACGTCATCGTAGGCGCCGGCCGTCTGAATGAAGGTCTTCCAGTTTCCTTCAATTATATCCTGCCTGAGTATCGCCCCCGCCAGTGGATCCGCCGCTCGTCCGAATCCGTCGCGACTCTCGAAAGACACGGTAATTCCTTCCGTAAAGTTAAGGGGAGTAGTGTAGACTGAAATGCCGAGCGGCGTGCCGAATACGGCTACCAGTATGTTTTGTACCGGACCGCGCAATGTCAGGGAAACGGCATGGGTCAATTCATGGTAAAAGAGTTTGTACAGGTCATTGTTGAAGGACCCAAGGCCTGAGTCGGGGTCTATGGCTGCTTGGTACAGGAGTATTCTCAAATATGGGTAATTCGTAAACGAGCCGTTTAATTCTTCGGAATCCGGGGTAAAGACAACGGAGATTTTGTAACGTTTTTCCGTTCCAAGGAGGCCGGCTATCTCATCGTAGGAAGAGTCGGCGAAAGTTGCCAGGTAGGCAGCGGCGCTTCTGGATTCCTCGGGGAAAATTATATGGAAGAACTTTGTTTCCAGGGTATACAGGCTGCGATTCGGCGAATAAACATCGCCATGCGCGTTTGAAATAAAAATAATGAAGACCAGGGCTAAAAAAACAAAACGCTTCATGGGTTCCTTTCGAGTATACCGGAACCAGATTATATGAAGAAAAGCGAATTGCGCGCAACCGGGTGCCAGCTTGCCGGCAGGCAGGCCTGCAGTAGCATAGATTTTCCTATTTCTATAAGCTAAAAGAAAAGGCACAATATGCCGACAATGAATGGGAACATCAAAAACTGATTCCCGCAAGGAATCAGCATGGAATCCCTGACGGCCAATAATGCCGGCTGGGTTTACTAAATGCTTTATGCAGAACGAATTGCTAGGGATGCAAGAGGGAAAGACGAAGTTTCTCGGGCTGCCCGAATGCAAGATTATTTTTAAAGGAAACCATGACCGTCGGGCACAAAGCGTCAGTTAGCCTTCTCATAGCTACCGTCTTGGCGGCAGGATTCGCCGTATTGGCGTATTCCGGCTTGTTCACGATGGTGGAGACGCGCTTTTTTGATGCCCGGGTTCGCAGCAAGCTTGAATCCTCGCTGGATTTACTTGCGGCATCGGTCGATTCGTATCATAAGCTCAACATCGATCGCTTCGGGCTGCTGCTCCAGAAAGACTTCGTACGCAGAAGCTTTCTTCCAAATCAGAGCGCACAGGATGTATTTGACCGCACAAGCGCTTTTGGCCAGCTCCAGGAGCAGACCCCCAGCCTCTTAGGTGCCCGATTCATCGATTCGGACGGCAAACGCATCCACTTTTCCACGTTTCCCTCGGATATTTCCAAGGCAGAAGACCTCAGAACCATTTACCGTAATTATGGTGACGCAAAAGATGAACCCTATGACAGCTTGAGCATTCCGGAAAATTCCGCTCCGATGGTCAAGGCGCTGGGTGCACGGCGGGCATTTGCATACCTGTATCCATTTGTAGACGGATTCGGCGTATATCGCGGTACCGCATTGTTTTACGTTACCTTTAACGGACTGCTGGAGAATTTGGTGCGCGAGCGCCATATCGCCATTGGCGAAGACTTGCAAATCGCCGGTGCCGGAGTTGTTTTAGGAGCCCCCTCCTGGGGTGGCGAAGCGCTTCTTGACCGAATCGCCCAAACCTGGGCAAACGGTTTGAATGCGGAGCCTGTACCCGTCGGAGCATCCGGATCGTCCGGTACATTCATACTGTTTATGCGAGACGTAAAATCCGGTCCGCTTGGAAAACTTGTGCCTTCGACCTGGTTCGAGTTCCCCGTTTATATGCAATGGCTTTTGCTGGCGGCTTTTTTCGTCAGCATCTACCTGATGACCTTCCTGCTGTTCAATATTAAACAAGATGGCATTACCGTTTTGTCCTCCCGCATCAAGCGTCTGCAGATGGGACTTGTCGAGGAATACCTGGACGCGGGCGGACCCATGGACCCGGTGCATTGGCGTCGCGAGTTGGAATCACGCCGTTCCGAAGTAAGCGAAAAGATTAGGAAAAACGCAGGGAGATTCGCCAAGAAGCAAAGTGCCGAGGTCGATGCGCTTATCAACAAAGGCTGGGATGACATTATAGCCGTTCTGGCCGGCAGGCAGGCTCCAGTAGCAAACGCCGCCGCACCCAGCGCGTCCGCCGATATAAGCCGTATAGAAGCCCTGCTCAGGGAAGCCTTGAGCCGTGGTAATTTTACCGTCAATTCCGCAACGCCTTTGGTTTTTTCCACGCCGCCCAATATGCCACTATTAACCAAGGCGGAGGCCGCCGACGAAGTGGAAGAGCTGGCCGAAGCAGAAGAAAACGCCGAGGCGGAAGATCTTGTTTTGGAGCTGGATGAAATAGAAGAGTTAAGCGCTGCGGAAGATGAGCCTGAAAGCGAAAACTGGGGGAGCCTGTCTGCTGAGGCAATGGCGTTTGCGGCCAGTTCCGATGAAGACATACCCCTGATTCCGGAAAGCCTTGGATTGGCGCTTGTCGAGGAAATCAATCTTGCGGATGTACAGAAATATATCTCCGGCATCTTGTCCGACGAGCAGATTGCCTCGAATCTAGAAAAACATGTACGCGAAGATGACGGGCTGCGCATTGAAGGTCCCCGCTTATATAGTCAAGATGCGCTTGAAGATCTGGAAGAGGTAGGCGAGATGGAAGAGCTCGAGGAGCTCGAAGAGCTC
>JANNSO010000066.1:0-4307 GCA_031402655.1 Spirochaetota bacterium
CACATCGGCCACGCCAAGGCTATCTGCATCAACTTCGACATAGCCTCCGAATTCGGCGGCCTGTGCAACCTCCGGTTCGACGACACGAATCCCGAAAAAGAAGACATCGCCTACGTCAACGCCATCAAGCGGGACATACAGTGGCTGGGCTATGATTGGGCGGACCGCGAATATTACGCCTCGGATTACTACGAATACCTCTACGACCTTGCCGTAGCACTCATCAGGAAAGGCGTAGCCTACGTCGATGACCTTACGGAGGAGGAGACCCGCCAATACCGCGGCACGGCCGTCCCCGATAAAAATAATATAACCATGACGCCTCCGGGACGGAACAGCCCCTTCCGCGACCGGTCCGTCAAAGAGAACCTTGATTTGTTCGCGCGCATGCGCGCAGGCGAGTTTGCCGACGGCGAGAAAACGCTTCGGGCAAAGATAGACATGGCCCATCCCAATCTGAACATGCGCGACCCCGTCATGTACCGGCTCAGGCGCATTCCCCACTATCGCTCAGGGGACGCCTGGTGCATATATCCCATGTACGACTTCCAGCACCCCCTTTCCGACGCTAAAGAAAAAGTAACGCATTCGCTTTGCTCGCTGGAGTACGAGAACCATCGCCCGCTCTATGACTGGTTCATCCGCGAATGCGAGGCGTATCCGAGCCGGCAGATAGAGTTTGCTCGCCTTAACATAAGCCATACGGAGCTCAGCAAGAGATGGCTGCTCCGCCTCGTGCAGGACGGAGTTGTTTCCGGGTGGGACGACCCGCGCATGCCCACCATCAGCGGTCTGCGCAGGCGCGGATACACTCCCGCCGCCATACGGGATTTCCTGTCGCGCATCGGACTCTCCAAGACAAACAGCCTCGTGGACATCCAGGTGCTTGAGCACTGCCTGCGGGAGAACCTCAACAAAAACGCGATGCGCGTAATGGTGGCGCTCAAGCCCCTCAAACTGATAATCGACAACTGGCCGGAGGGAAGCGTGGAATACCTTGAGGCCATAAACAACCCCGAGGAACCCGAAGGCGCTACGCGCAAGCTGCCGTTTTCAGGCGAGCTTTTCATCGAGGGCGAAGACTTCATGGAAATGCCGCCGCCCAAGTATTTCAGGCTATTCCCCGGTAATTCCGTACGGTTGCGCTATGGTTACATCATAACCTGCACCGGGTTCGACAAAGATCCGGGCTCAGGCGAGGTTATCGCCGTGCATTGCACCTACGATCCCGCCACGAAGGGCGGAAACGCCCCCGACAACCGCAAGGTCAAGGGAACCATACACTGGGTAAGCGCAGGACAGGCCGTCAAGCTGGAATCGCGCATCTATGAACATTTATTCACGTCGGAGCGGCCTCGCGACGTGCCCGAAGGCGTCGACTGGATCAAGACGGTCAATCCGGATTCCGTGCAGGTTCTGACCGGCGCGATGGGCGAGCCCTACCTGGCGGACGCAAAACCCGGGGACTCATTCCAGTTCGAGCGTTTGGGATACTATGTCTGCGATACGGATTCTGCGCCGGGCAAGCTGGTCTTCAACCGTTCCGTGTCCCTGCGCGACACCTGGGCGAAAATCGAAAAGAAGCAGGGGTAGCGATCAGGATTTAACCAGGGGACGCAGTATGGCCACGCAACGTTCCTCGTCCAGATAGGGGACCTGTACCCGGTGAATGGCAATCTCCGAGTATAGGCCTTCAATCTCCGGCAGTTCAGCCTCGACCCTGTCGCGCCTGCCTTTGTACGCGATCACGAACCCGTCCCTCGAGCACAATGCGAAAACGCGCCTGAAAAGTTTTCGCTCGAACGGCTTGAATGCCCGGAAAGTTATTAAATCATAGCAGCCGTGCGTCCGCTCCACCTGATCCTCGATTACCTCGGCGTTGGGAAGCGGAAGCTGCGCCTTCATGGTCCGCAGAAAATTTATGCGCCTAGTCATGCGGTCTATGAGCGACACGGAATATTCTTCCCTGGCGATAGCCAGTGGAATTCCGGGCAGGCCCGCGCCCGTGCCGAGGTCGGCCAAGCTTATGCCGTCAGTAGTGCTTTCCGGCCCCAGGCGGGTTTTAAGGCACTCGCGGGCGCAATCGTCGATCAGGCGCAGCGGTGCAAGGCTGTCCAGTATATGTTTTATAACAAGCTCGTCGCCGTTGGCTCCCACGAGGCCGTAGGCGGGGTTCCATTTTTCGATGGCGTCGGTATATGCCGCTATTTTGTCCAGGCGGGAGCTTTCCAAGTCGATACCCAGGATCGAAAGACCGCCTTTAAGCAATTCCAGGTTCATGCAGTCGCGGCCAGGGTGTCGGTTCGCAGCGCCGTAAGCCTCGTGCGCGTAAAGATTAGGATTACCATGAGGCTTCCGCCCAGCAGACCGGCGGCAGCGTAGGGAAGCCGTATATAGCCGTTATCATTAAATAACCAGGTAAAGTACTCGCTCCTGTTGGTCATGAACACGAGCAGCGTGTTATAGGCAAAGTGCACCGCAACGCCCGGCCAGATGGAGTCAAAGCGGGAAAAGATAAACCCCAGATAAACTCCTACGAGGATGAGGGTGGCAAGTCCAAAGTAATTCTGGTGAATGAGGGCAAAAAAGAAGCCGGAAGCCACATACGCCCAGGGCTGGCCCAGGCGGCGCGAAAGAGTGCGGTGCAGGTATCCGCGAAAGAGGAATTCCTCGCAGATGGCGGGAGTCACGCCTATCGCGAAAACCACAAGTATCCAGGAAAGCGTCGTATCAGCCTTGAGCAGCGCATTGCCGGGTCCTTCCAGTTCCCTGAGAATTGGAAAGGCGCGAAAAGACAATTCGCCCAGGGAGATGGCTACGGGAAGTATGAACAGTATTCCGCCGAGGGCCATAACTATGGAGGAAATATTTGTTTTCCTGATCCTGAAATACTCTTTAAGCGGGAGCCCGTGCCATTTTTTGAATACAAAGACCGTCAGGTACAAAAAGATAAGAAATTGCGATGCCACGGTAACGGCTAGTATCATCCATCGGTAGCGCTCGTAGGTATGCGTGAGCATCTGGAAATAATTTCCGGAAAACGCGTCTTCGCTGCCCGAAATTTTTTCCGCCACTATGTCGATCATCACGAGGACGTTGGCTACGAGCGACCCTATAAAACCGTATGCCGCCATTACCAGCGACGTGGTAAGGAGAGCGGCGACAATGGGGTTTTTGTCGTTTTGCTCCCAGAATTTAAGCTTGTCCAACAACCGGTCCTTCGTTGGCGATGCTTGCGGGCAAAGGCAAGGCTTCGGCGATTTCGCCCTTCCGAATCGCAAGGTCGGTGTACATCAAGGCTCCGAATACCGGATTGATGATGTAATAAAACATTGACTGAAGGAACATCGCTATTCCCATGCCGGGGGCAAGGGTCTTGAACATGGTAAATACCTGCATGGCTGAATAATCGTCGCCTGCGCCGATCATGGTCTTGATAAAATCGATATAGCCGGGCAGTATCATGATAAATATAACCGGACCGCTGACCATGGATATCGCGAAGTTTATAACCATGCTTATGAGGATGTAGATTCCAAGGGACCGCCAGAAATTACCTTTGGTAAGGTAAAAACTGCGCTTGATTCCCTGGAACGGCCCGCAGCCTTCGCGGATCACTGCCTGGGGAGCAGCGATGGTTTTTACGAAAAACCAATACAGCGCAGGTATCATTATCAGGTACATTGCTAAAATCAAAAGAATGGTAAAGACCATGACGGCGGTACTCGAGGAATCTCCCTGGGCGTTGGGCATGATGACCAGGGTAAGGAGTCCGATGAAGATTCCCGCGACCAGCAGGCAGAAAACGCCGATTATTGCTCCTATAATGATTCCCTGGAGTACGAGCGGCCAAAAAACGCTTTTAAAAGCGGATTTTACCGGCGCAGTCGGTGCGTCCTCGTTATGTATTACGGAAAATGCTTTTTTGCCGGCCACTGCGTTAAGCAGGTGATGCCCCCCTGCGGTAAAAAGCCCGGCAGGGATAAACCAAAGGAAGCCGCTCAGCATTTTAAGAAGCGGAATCAGGAAATTCTCAGGATCGCTTGCTAAATCCTCGATTTGCCCGAAGGCGGACCCAAAGGATTGGAATCCCATGAAGTAAAAAAGTCCGGCTGGCAGAAAAAGGGCGATTGCGGGGAGTAGGCAGGATTTGAGCATTTTAGGAACAAGATTGATTATGTTGTTGAAATAGTCACCGATTCCGTAGCGTTTCAGGTAGTTCATTTTTTTCTCCCTCATACTTATGGAGACCTCGAAAAACTTCAGTTTTGCGCGGTCGACCATTAACAGGTTGTTGAAAAAGCTTG
>JANNSO010000067.1:0-12387 GCA_031402655.1 Spirochaetota bacterium
CGAGATAGTAAACAGGCACGCCCTTTTCGTTGACCCAACCGAACCTCATGCTCTTCGCGCTAGCCGGTTTGTAGCACATCGTAAATGACGGAGCAGTATTCGAAAGCGCCGCGAATAATTTCGTCACCGTGATGGTAGAACCGTCGATCGCCGTAATGGTTCCCCGATAGCCCAAAGAGTCGCCGTAATAGATTTCGAATATCCCGTCATCGCGATAGACATGTCTCGTATCCAGCCATTTATTGGGCCGCGTGGAAAGGTTCACGTTCCATGATCCCTTCAGCGCCTTGAAGGCCGTGGAATTAAGTATGTTTGCATTACCGGAATTCCCCTCCACGTTGTCAACGAGCCAGTCTATGCTTTCGATGAAACTCCATTCGGCGCGTATGCCATCGGCCAGCCTCAGTTTGCCTTTCTGGTCCTTGATCGGTCCGGTAAACGGTTCAAAATCGCCTTGCGCCAATTGCTGTGCTCGCTTGTCGATCAGATCGAGCAAGCCGATGACGCCCAGATCGGCGGTTTTTATTTTCTTCGATCTGATTTCCTCAAGGAAGGCTGGATTGAAAGCGACTTCGCCGCCGCCGAATTTCGATGACGCCGGGGGATAAAACTCCTCCGCCTTCCAAGTCCCATCTTTAAGGGCGAGCAGGGGTTTCTCGAACAAATCCGCGAAATCCCTGATCGGTCCGGAAACTATCACATTCGGGCTTCTCTTGTAGCTCAGGTCCTTTTGGAACATGTGAACGCGCTTGCCTGAAATCGTCGAGGCGTTAAGCGTTTCCATAACCTCTACCGAATCCATTCCGCCGAAAAAGTCGCATCCCTTGGCGATAAGCTCCCTTGCCGCCGAGCCGTGCGAATCGGGAAGTTCCCAGTGGTTCTCGGGCAGAAAGCGCACGAAAACCGTTGCCTTCGGGTTGGCGGCCTTCACTCCAAGCGCGAAACTGTTGACTATTTGAAAAACCCAGGGACCAAGCGAAAGAGGTTCCGAAAGATAGGCGATCTTGGCGCTGGAGCTCAAGGCCCCGGCGACGATTTTCCTGCCTACCGCATGCGCCATGTCCAGCAGCGCCGTAAGTATGCCCGGTCCAGAACCATATAGGCTCGCGTACCCACGACTTCTTCCATGATGGATTCGGTAATCGGCACGATCACCGAAGGGTCGATGCCTTTTTGCGCGATGACATCGAGTACGGCAACCTTGGGCAGCGCAAAAACCGTAGCAATCGAGATACATGACAGCGAAACGGCCAGGCAAAATTTTTTCATGATTTCCCCCGAATTTTCATTCACGCGGCGGCTGATTATTATAAAACACGATTGTCAACTCTGAAGGGTTTCCTGTCAAGCGCTTATTTTCTTGTAGCAGCTGTCTATGATCGCGTCCAGGCTGTCCACCACAAATCCCAGTTCCGCTACCTTGGCTCTCTCGGAAGAACCCGTCCAATCCATGTATGAATTAGTATAGTTTTCTTCCATGAATCGATATACCAAGTCTTCCGCGCGGTTCATGCTGTCGTCGAAAAGCTTAACCGGCTTGGTTTTTCGCTTTCCCAGCTCCTCGTGTATCGCCCCGCGCACCCGTTCCAGGAAGATATCGCGGTACACATCATACACGCGGCCGGAGAGGCGCTTGATGACGTCCGATATCGAGCCGGTGGCAATGCGCTCGGGCATGCTGGAATAGGTCCTTGGGGCAGCAAGCCGCCTGGGTTTAGCCATACTGCGCACAAGCCTGGGCTCGGGTGCTTCTTCGGTATCCGAACCCGAAGCGGCAGGCGAAGCGGGAACCGGACCCGGATCGGGGGCTCTGCGGTTCCGCTTGCTGTGAGCTGCGGCGCTTTCCAGCTCGCGTCTGCGCTTAAGGTGTTCCGCATTGGAGGGACTTGGCCTCGGCGATTCGTCAGGTTTTACCGAAACAGAAGCGCCGGAATAAAGTTCCGCCTTGATGCGCGACCATGCAGCCTGCATATAGATGTCGCCCTGAACCGTGTAGGAATATTTCGTGGTCAGGTTCGTCGCCACCATCGTCAATATGTCGTCGTCCGAAAATTTCCTGCGCCGACCCGTCTTTATGGTGCGGAATATATCGTAATGCTGGGTCTCGTATTTGCGCGAGTACAGCCAAATTATGCGCTCGAATGCCGGATCTTCCGCGCGCAGCCAGTATTTGTGGCAGTATGCCAAAACCTTGTCCTCGTTACGGGCAAAGGCCGGGGAAATCTCGATTCTCCGCGCATCGGCCGCATCGAACTCTATGCGCGAAACATCAAAGAAATTGTGCTTTTCGCTTTGTTTCTCGCGCTTGCGGCGTTCCGCTTCCATCGCAGGGCTCACGCTCAGGAAGTCGGCAACTTCAAGCTCTTCCACTACCGCCTGCTCGTAAAACTCGCCCAGAAGATAGCACAGCCGCGTCATCTCGTTTTTTTTATATTTAAGTATCGCAGCCTGATTTTCGTAGGCCGCAGCCGCTATTTTTGCCTTTTCAGGATTATCGGGAAGCATGCGCGCAACAAGTTCAACCGCCTTGAGCACGGCGTAGGTATTTTTCATGTTTATGCGCAGCAGGGGATTTATAAGGGAATCGATATTTTTCTTGAGGCGCGCGATGATTTCATCGGCACGCTCCATAAGCAGGTCGTGCAAAAACTGCTGGTACTGAGGGGCGTGCGTACGATACAGCGCCAGCAGCACTACCCGTTTTTTATCGTCCGGATATCGCGGCTTTAAGCGTAATCTGTAGAGGGACAACGCGTCGAGCATCCTGTCTTGCGAGCGAAGGTCGAAATAACGCTCGATATCCGGGTCGCCGCCATAGCGAAGTTCCGGGAATATCTGCTCAAGTACGAGTTTTCGTACGTCTTTTTGTGCCGAATCCATATCGCCGCCTAGTATATGCCTTAAAAGCATGCAGATTCAAGGAGCTGAGCCATGGTCAGAAAACCAATTTCGAGCCCTGTCCCCAAAGCCCGAGCCCTGTCCCTAACCAACCACAAACACCCTGATAAAAAAGCCCGGATTTTCAATTTGCAGCCCGGATTTTCAATTTGCAGCGCAAATTGAAAATTCTCTAAAAAAGGCGCCCCCGAAAGGACGCCTTTGTTCACGCGGGTGCCGCTTCCTACTGGAGGAGCTGCATCACTTGCTGTGTCTGCTGGTTGGCCTGCGCAAGCATCGCCGTGCCAGCCTGACCCAAAATCCTGTTTTTGGTGAACTGAACCATCTCGCTTGCCATGTCGGTATCCCGGATACGGCTTTCGGCTGCCTGCATATTTTCGGCGCCGATGTCTATACCGCGAATCGCATGCTCGAGCCTGTTCTGGTAAGCGCCGAGATCTGCGCGCTGCTTGTTCACTATTTTAAGGGCTGCGTCTAGAGTACCTATTGAACGGTTAGCGCCGTCGGGACTGGAGAGCGACATGATAGTATCGTCGCCGATATTGCGAACGCCCAATGCCTTGGAAGTCATCGTGCCGATATAGACCTGCTCGCGCTGATCCATGTTGGCGCCGATATGCAGCCACATCGAACCGGTTACGGCATTCTCTCCCGTTTCCCGGGCAAAGCGTCCGGTAAGCAGGTTAAGGCCGTTGAACTGGGCATGGCTGGATATGCGGTCGATTTCGTCCACCAGCTGGGAAACTTCCACCTGAATCTGCATGCGGTCTTCTGCGGTATAGATACCGTTCGAAGCCTGCACGGAGAGTTCGCGGAGACGCTGGACTATATCCTGGGTCTCCTGGAGAAAGCCTTCCGTAGTCTGGATAAACGAGATGCCATCCTGGGCATTTAAAGAAGCTCGCTGCAAACCACGAATCTGCGAGCGCATTTTTTCTGACACCGCTAGACCCGAGGCATCGTCACCGGCGCGGTTGATTCGCAGCCCGGATGACAATTTCTCCACATTTTTCTCGACGCTGCCGTTAGTTACCCCGAGAGAACGATTCGCGAACATTGCACTGAGGTTGTGATTGATTATCATACCTGTTTCTCCTTATCCTTGAAGTCGACGGCGCAACGGCCGCCCGGCATCCGTGCCGATTGTGTGTATATTCGTACGGTTCGCCCCTCCGCGTACCACGCACGTGAACGGAAAATCCGTGAAATTTCGCACTGGCCGCCACCCTTGCGCGCGCTAGCGTGGAACAGCCGATGCAGTCTTTCATTACATGTATCGGCATTGGAGAAAATCACTTTAGGGGCAAAGATAAAAAGATGCGCTTTGTGAAGTAATAATCTTGTTGCGTTCCTGGATACCGCGCAGGACCGTTCCATTTATAATGGTTACAGGGTTCCTGCCATCAAGGCGACCAGGAAGTAACCGGGCTCGGGAATTCCCTGTTCAAGATCCACGAGCTGCGAAGCAGGAAACAATTCCTGTGCGCGCGCCACAAGCTCGGGTCGGATCACCAGAATGCAGCTGCGGTACAGGCGGGATCGCAGCGCATCCAGCGCATCCATCCAGCCTTGTCCCTTTTCCAACTCAAGCGGCCCGATCTCATCCACGAAAAGCAGATCGCAGGGGCAAGCGCATGAAAAAACCGAATTACCCCATTCCAGCACGCTTTCGTCGAAATCCCATATTTTTGTCTGGATTCCGGAAGGTAACTCTTCGGCTTCGAGTCTAAACCCGCGTTTTAATCCGGATTCCGAGCCCTGTCTCCGGATTTTCCCGGCTAGCAAACGCGTTTCCCCGCTTCTCGCGTCACGCGCGCTGATTCCGATCTTTTGCCCGTCTTTAAAAACCGCCGGACAAAAAATCCCGGCAGTATCCAGGCCTCTTTTTCGTGCTTCCTCAAAAACCCGCGTGCAAAGGCTTGTTTTCCCCGAGCCGCGCCGGCCGGTCAAAATAAAAAAACTTTTTTCGCTCATTCCTCGTCTCCGTCAATTTCGGGGACGGTGCTTATTTCAAGGCAGCCGTTGAAATCCGCAAAAGCTCGCAGCTCCTTTTCCAGTTCCGAGGAAAAAGCCTCGGGCTGCGCAGCCAAAAACCCGGCATAATCGGTTTTATACAGCTCGCGGACTACGGAACCCCGCGCCGGTTTGGCCATGGCGGCGCATGATTTTACGAATAGTGTTCTTGTCTTGCGGTCGGCCTTGCAGTCTATGGTTCCAACCGGAACCGTACCCCGCAACACCGGCAGGGAAAAATAGCCGAAGCGGCGCTTGTCGCGCGGAACATAGCACTCGATGGTATACCGGAAGCCGTACAACGCCTCGGCGCGCTTGCGGTCTATGACAAGGTTGTCGAACGGCGACAATATCCTTACAGACTTCCCGATGCGCATTCCGCTGGCGGCTTCGAGCATTTCCGGGCTCGCATACCATTTCTCTCCATCCTTGCCGGCAAGCGTAATGATGGCGAGGCTTCCGGATTCAAGCCGCCCTGCAAGCTCTTTTTCCACTCCTGCAAGCCCGTCTCTCCGGCCATAGGCCAGGTCGCGCTCGCGGAAGCATCCAAGCGCGCCCACTGCGCAGTCCAGGTACCAGCGCGCCATTTCGGCTTCCGTCGGAAAGCTTGCGTCCGTATTTGCCGGCAGGACCCGTCCGGCCAGGTCGTACATCTTCTGGAAGCCTCGGCGTGAAGTTATCATAAGTTCACCGGACATGAACAGGTATTCGAGAGCCGCCTTCGCCGGCTTCCAGTCCCACCATGGTCCCCGCTTCCCTTCGCTTGCGAAATCCTGGGATCGCAGCGCGCCTTCCTCGCGTATCCGCTCCCGCACCGCCGCGATTACCGAGGCATCGGTGGGGAACCAATCGTGTCCGCTCTCCCTGACGCGCTTCATGCGGGGCAGGCAGTAGCGGTAATCGGACAAGGGAAGATACGCCGCTGCATGCGACCAGTACTCGAACAGGTCGCGCCTGCCCGACTCAAGCTCATCCAGTACCGGCGGCCGGTAGCTATGGTCGCGGCTCCACAGCACATGGTGATGCGCGCGCTCCACCACCGATATGGTATCGATCTGCACGTAGCCCATCCGATGCATCGCGCGGGAAACGCGATCGGCCGTAGAGCCGCCGCGTGAGGCTGTCGCCGTGCCAAACTGCGCGATAAAGGCGCAACGCCCGGGGATGTCTTGGGATACGGTAAATGAGTTTTTCACGCTGCCAAGCATAGGCGCGGGCGTACAAGAGGTCAAGCAGATTTCAGTACTATGCCAGCTCTGGAGCCAGACAACAATTCCACAATCATGGTATCGTAGGGGGCACAAAGGAGCTTGCCTACTATGGAAGAAACTTCGGTACCGGATAAAAAAAACAAGCTTCGCTCGCTAGCCAAAGCCAGGATAAAAGGTATCAGCTCCGATGAAAAAAAATTCGCTTCCGGCAAACTGGCTCAAACCGTATCTGAGCTGTATTCATATTCGGAAGCAGGGCTTCTTCTGGCATTCCTGTCCATGCCTGGGGAGATTGATACTGGCAACCTCATAGAGAAAGCCCTGGCAGACGGCAAACGAGTCGCCGTCCCGCGCATCGAAGGAGCCGACATTGCCTTTATCGAGTTAGATTCTGCTTGGAAATCCTGGCCTCTGGACCAATGGCGCATTCCCGAACCTCCGGCATCGCTTCAAGCCCTGTCCCCAAGCGCAATTCTGGCACAGGCATGCTTGGCACTGATACCCGGGCTTGCCTTTGATGCCGGCTATATGCGGCTGGGGCGCGGGAAAGGGTTCTACGACCGGTTTTTGGCTAAAATCGAGGCTGAAAAACTAAAACAGCGGGGACAGGGCTCGAATCCTTCTGCCAATTCGAGCTCGAAATTCATCACCTGCGGTATAGGATATTGCTGCCAGCTTTTTGAATCGCTTCCCGCCGACCCGCACGACAGGCGATTGGACTCTCTTATTCTTGTCTGACAGGACTCCTAAACAATATTTAATCTATGCTACATCTTTGCCGATTGACGCAAAATCGGGGCAAGTTTTCACGTTACTATGTAATTAATCTTGTACATTATTAATTTTTATAGTATAATTTGAATCTATTGTACTACTAAATCTGGAGATTTGCATGCCTTTTATTTTTACCACGGTGGATGATAACCAACGTGCCTTACCATTCCTTCTCGCAACTATCGGCTATGACTGGCCCCAGGAAAACATCAAGCGGCCGGATGGATATCCCTGGTATCAGTGGCTTCAATGCCTCTCGGGCCAGGGCGAACTCACTGTTAACGGCCAACGATTTGAGATTGGTCCGGGTGACGGATTCTTCCTGCTTCCGGACGAGACACATGAATACCGCAACCTGAGCGGTGATTGGACAACGGATTGGATGGGGTTCGGCGGGTCTGCAGTTGCCGAGGTGCTGCGTTTTGTCGGCATAGAAAAATCCGGAGTATTCCGGATTTCCGATCTTTGGCATCTAAAAACCCTGTTGCGCGAACTTTATAATGCCTCGCTCTCCGATTCTGCAATCGCCTTCCATGAAACATCATTGGTTTTATATGAAACGCTGCTTGCATTGAAAGTGGCTCTCGAGCCTAAAACCAGAAATGCGCAGCCCAGGCATGCAAAATTACGACCGGTCCTGCAGTACATCAGACTGAATTTCGCGCAAAACATAGTCATAGAAGACCTTTCCAACCTGATTGGCGTCACACCGCAGTATCTATGCAAAATGTTCCAACAGTCACTGCGAATGAGGCCTTTTGAATACCTTGTATCGTTCAGGATATCCCGGGCCAAGGAATTTCTGGTCGCAAAACCTGAGCTGCATATTTCAGAAATAGCAAAACTGGTTGGGTTTTCCGATAGTAACTACCTGTGCAGGGTGTTTAAAAAAGCGGAAGAAATCAGTCCGGGAGCGTTTAGAAGTCTTCATTGCCCTCCTTTTGAGTAATATTATACGAAAATATGAAACTTTCGATTGACAGATTTGCAAATCTATTCATACACTCCCTATATCACCCGAAGTAAATTCGGTACTCCGATAGGTACCCGGATTTTCATCAAAGAGGAGAACCCATGAAAACAGTACTGAAATTGTTTCTGATCGCAAGCGTAGCCTTGATCACACTTGGAGCCTGCGCAAAGACCCCGAAGGAAACGGAATTGATAATCAATTCCTACATGTCGGATGAAGCACCTAAAGCCGCCTTCCAAAAAGTGGTTGATGCGTTTCAGGTCGCCAATCCTTTGATCAAGGTAACCGTTAATACCTTTGCCCACGAGCAGTTCAAGACACAGCTCCCAAACTGGCTCACGTCGACCGCCGCGCCTGATGTGGTAACCTGGTTCGCCGGCTATCGCATGCAGGTATTTGCCGAAAAGGGATTATTGGAGCCGATCGACACCGTATTCCCCGGTGGAGAAATGACCAAGGAATTCCCCGCCTCCTTTAAAGTAGCCAGTTCCTTCAAGGGAAAAGTTTACTTCATGCCCCAGAGCTGGTATTGGTGGGCTGTATACTACAATAAAGACGTCTTTGCAAAATACAATCTTACCCCTCCCAAAACCTGGGACGAGTTCATGAAAATTTGCGAAACCCTCAAGGCTAACGGCGTAGCACCCATCGCGGTAGGAGCCAAGGACACCTGGACAACCGGCGGTTGGTTCGACCTTTTGGACAGTGCCGTCAACGGCGGAGATTTCCATGCGCAGCTGACCGGTGGAAAAATCGCCTATACCGACCCTCGCGTGGTGAAGAGCCTCGGCATCATCGCCGACCTTTCCAAGAAAGGCTATTTCATCGATAACGCCACTTCGCTTTCCTGGCAGGAATCGGTAAAACCACTTGCCGAGGGAAAAGCCGGCATGTACCTCATGGGCCAGTTCATCATGGATACGGTACCGGCGGAAACTCGCGGTTCCATCGACTTCTTCCCCTTCCCTATCTATGGCGGGAACGACAAATATACTGTTGATACGCCTACCGACGGTTTCATGCTGCCCGCAAAGGCAAAAAACAAGGAAACAGCCAAGAAATTCCTCGCTTTCCTGGCTACTGCAGAGCAGCAGGAAGCCTTCTGCAAGCCGCTCGGACGCCTGGCCGCCAATGTCAAGGTCGCGGTTCCCAACGCGGAAGCGGCGCGCGGATTGGCCATGGTTCAAGGCGCAAGCTTTGCCGCCCAGTTCTATGACCGCGATGCGCCGGAAGAAATGGCATCCAAAGGCTTGAACGCCATCCTGGACATCATGGCCAAGCCGGCCAACCTCGACGCGATTCTTGCAGACCTCGACAAAGAACGCATCCGCATTTACAGCAACTAATCCATCGATAGATCGGCACTCGCCGATTTTAAAGGTCCGGGTCAGCATGGCCCGGGCCTTTTTTAGGTTAATAATTAATCGCATCCGGAAAAAGGTGGCGTCATGACATTATTCAAGCGAAACAAGGGCTGGTGGCTGCCGTGGGCTTTTCTCGCGCTTCCGCTGACTATGTACCTGATTTGGGTATACCTGCCTATTTTCCGGAGTTTTAGCTATGCCTTTACCAAGAAGGACAGTCTCCTGTATGACACTGTCTACATAGGTTTCGCCAATTTTGCCCGTATGTTCGGCGACCCGCAATTCTACGTCGCCCTTAAAAACAACCTGGTTTGGCTTCTATTATTCGTGCTTATTCCGATTCCCCTTGGGCTGCTCGTCGCCATGCTGTTCAACAATGCATACAAGGGAAACAGAATTTACAAAACCCTTTTTTATCTCCCAATGACGCTGAGCTTCGTAATCATCGGGACGATCTGGATGTGGATATACAACCCCGACTCGGGTTTGCTCAATACGTTCTTGCGCGCCGTCGGTCTTGCCGATCTGGCAAAACCATGGCTGGGTGACAGGCAGTTCATGACCGGCGCACTGGTGGCCGTAGGCGTCTGGCGCCAGGTTCCCTACATAATGATTCTATATCTTGCGGGACTTCAGAGTGTTCCGGTTGAATTGGTGGAAGCGTCTATCATAGACGGTGCCAATTGGTGGCAGCGCTTTACCAAGGTGATTCTTCCACTTCTTGCGCCTGCAACCGTCGTATCCATAACCATCTCGGTAATCGACTCATTGCGCGCCTTCGACATTATTTACGTCATGACCAACACCAAAGCGCGGGCAGCCGAAGTGCTTGCGAGCTACATGTACACTTCTTCGTTCCAGTACCAGGATTACGGGTACGGTTCGGCGATAGCAGTGGTGCAATTTTTTATAACCCTCGGCTTCATCATGGTATACATCAACCGTACCTTCAAGGACGAAAAAGAGAGCGGTCTATGAAAACAGGAAAAAAGTCGATTTTGTCTCCAAACCAGAAAACAAGACAGCTGATACTCAAGGCTTCATTCTATATTGCCTCCACCGCGCTCGTGGTATTCTGGCTTATTCCGCTTATCCTGGCTTTCTTCACCTCCGTAAAATCCATGGACGAAATCATGGGCAAGGGAGCCATGTGGGCGTTCCCCAAGGAGTGGCGCTTCGATAACTTCGTCAAGGTTTGGACAACCGTTGGGATGGGACGTTATGTTTTAAACACCATCCTGATCACCGTTCCCTCCATTATCGGTATGCTCGCGCTTTCGAGCCTTGCGGCTTTCGCGCTTGCGTTCTACAAATTCAGGCTTAACAAGCTGATACTCGTCATGTTCATAGCCGGAATGCTTATCCCGTTCCAGATGCTCATGATTCCCGTGTTTCGCTTTACCGACAGCATAGGCCTCATGAACACCCGCAGCGGGGTCATATTGTTCCACATCGCATTCCAGTTGGGCTTCTGCACATTCTTCCTGAGAAATTTCTTCCGACAAATTCCATTCAGCCTCGTAGAAGCTCCGCGAATCGACGGAGCCAGCGATTTCAGGATATACTGGCAGATCATCCTTCCGCTTGCCAAGCCTAGCCTCGCGGCATTGGCGGTACTCGAGTTTACCTGGATTTGGAACGACCTCCTATGGTCGCTTGTATTGCTCCAGAGCGACTCCCTCAAGCCGGTCACTCTCGGATTGGCCAACATGCAGGGAGAATTCATTTCCTTCTATAACATGACCGCCTCGGGATCCATCATCGCTATGGTACTGCCGCTCGTGTTCTTCCTCATGTTCCAGAAATTCTTCGTCCGCGGGATGACCGTCGGCGCCGTGAAAGGTTGATGATGGGCAACGGTCTTTTTTCTTCGGGCAAAAACTGGGAGGATCCCCAAGCCTCGGCATGCAATCGCCTTCCCATGAGAAGCCCCCTTCTGCCCTGGGCCGACGCTTCGGACGCGCTGCGCTCCGCATCGGCGGGGCCGGTCGGCAGGGATTTATCCGCCAACGATAGATACCGCTCCCTGGATGGAAACTGGCGCTTTATGCTCGCGCCTAATCCTCAATTGCGCCCAGCGGATTTCTTTTCTCCGAACCATGACGATTCGCGGTGGCCGGAACTGAAAGTCCCGGGCACCTGGACCCTGCAAGGCTACGACAAACCGCATTATACAAATGTAATCATGCCTTTTTCCAATGTACCGCCCAGCCCTCCTGCGATATCCAATCCCACAGGGCTCTACCGCATTAAATTTGACTTGCCTGAATCCTGGAACAAGGGGCGAACCGTTTTGCACATAGGAGGAGCAGAAAGCTTTCTCGAGGTCTGGTGCAATGGTCACGCTGTAGGCTGGGGCAAGGATACCAGGCTTCCATCCGAATTCGATCTGTCCGGGTTTCTGCACCCGGGTAATAATTTACTCGCTTTTTCCGTCATACGCTATTCCGATTCCAGTTATGTCGAGGACCAGGATCAATGGTGGTACGGCGGCATATACCGCAGTGTCTTCCTGTATTCCACCGGCCATGCCTATATTGCCGACCTAGATTTGCGTCCTACGGTCGACGAATCATTTTCCGGCGGAACATTGCATGTAGAGGCAAAACTCGGGTTCTCTTTCGATCCGGGTAGCCTCCGGATCGGACGGGGTTTAGGACCGGTCGATTATCCTCCACAGGATGGGCTTAAAACCGCTCCCCTCGCATCCATGTTTGGCGATTACAAAGTCAGGCTCTCGATACATTTTGCAGACAACCCGATTCTGGAAACCCCGCTGGAAACCGCGGAAATTTGCGTCGACGGGCGCTTCAAGATTTCCGGTTGGACGGGGCGCATAGCCATAGCCATGAAGAATCCCCGCTTGTGGAGCGGAGAAAACCCCTGGCTCTACTCACTGGTGGCGACACTGGTAGCTCCAACCGGCGAGGAGCTTGAGCATCTTGCATGCCGTTTCGGTTTTCGCCGAATCGATATCGGGGAACGCAAACTGCTTATCAACGGCAAGCGCGTAATGATCCGCGGAGTCAATAGGCACGAGCACGACGAGCGTACCGGCAAGACTCTGGATATCCTCGACATGGTCAAGGATATAGAGATCATGAAACGGCATAATATCAACGCGGTCCGCAACAGCCACTATCCCAACGACGAG
>JANNSO010000068.1:0-9990 GCA_031402655.1 Spirochaetota bacterium
GAGGATTTTCAACACTTCCAAAATGTAACATTACCGTAGCATTTGTAATCAAATGCGAGGAATGTTGAAGGCTGTTGACAAAGCAACAAGCTTTTTCAACAGCCTGTTAATGGTCGACCTCGCAAAACTGAAGTTTTTCGAAGTCCCCTTTATAGGAACCCCTAACTACTGGGCAGCAGTCAAAAAGATTATCAGTAGTCAGGAATCACGCGTATGGCATGGTCGGGAATAAACACCGAGCAGGATTTCCCCTGCTCGGGTGCTTTTTCAAGACTCGATCCTGTGCCGAATCTCATGGCAAAATTTAAGCCCCCGGATTCCAACTGGCACTCGACCGTATCGCCGGTAAAATCGCAGCGAATGCATTGTGCCGGAATTACGGAACCCTTTTTGTTTTGAGCCGTTTTGTCCATCGCGCCCAAACTGCCCGCGCTGCGCGAAAAATAGACACAAAAGCCTTTTGAGCCTTCATGCGCTGCGCTGGAGAGGGGTAATGCAGGTGGCGTAAAAATTCCGGCGTCGGTGTGCATGCGCAGCGATCCGTCGGAGAGCCTTTCGATGCGCCTGACGGGAAAGAGGACCCCGTTGCCAAGAAACGCGGCTGCGCGGGTATTGGCCGGGTTTTTCCATAATTCACGGGGGGGTGCGCATTGCAGTATGCGTCCCTTGTCCATGATGGCAACGGCGTCCGCTATGGCCAAAGCCTCCTCCAGGTCGTGGGTTACGTAGATCGCGGTAAGGCCGAATCTTTGCTGGGTGGCGCGGATTTCCATGCTCAGCCGTTTTCTCAAACCCCTGTCCAGGGACGACAGTGGTTCGTCGAACAGCACTATGCGAGGTTTGGTCGCAAGCGTTCGAGCAAGCGCGACCCGCTGCTTTTCGCCGCCGGAAAGCTCGTATACCCGGCGTTTCCCGAATCCCTCCAAGTCCATGGACTCGAGCAGGGCCTCGGCGAGTCGTCTGCGTAAAATTTTCTTAACGCCTTGCGTTACCAGGCCGTACTCCACGTTTTTTTGCACGCTCATATGCGGAAATAACGCATGGTCCTGGAATACCATGCCTACTCCCCGTTCGCGTCGGGTTAGAAGCCGCATATCGATTCCGTCCATCAGGATGGTGCCGCCGTCGGGGGGAAGAAGGCCGGCAATCATGCGCAGGAGCGTGCTTTTTCCGCAGCCCGAGTGCCCGACGATCGCGAGCATCGAAGCAGATTCCACGGTCAGCGAGCTTTCTATGCGGAGACCCGGCCAGTTCTTTGCAAGATTCAGAAGCTCAAGTCGCGGCATCGCGTATGTCCTTCAGTAAAAAAATCGAGGCGGAAATTACACCCAGCACTACCGCCACGGCGCAGGCCTCGTTAAAGCGGTACGAAGCGGCAAGCCGGTACAGATAGCCTGCCAGCGTGTTCATGCCCGGAACCGGCGCTATGATGACCGCATTGGCGTCACCGGCGCTGATAGCAAAGGCGAACGCGAATCCGGACAGCATGGAAGGAAGGGCCAGCGGCAGCCGGATACGCAGGGTAACGCCCAGGTTTCCCGAACCCAGGGTGCGCGCGGCGTCAGCGTATTTCCTGTCGGCGTTTCCTAAAGACCCTTGTATCGCGCGCAGTATGAAAGGGTAGGTGGAAACCGCCTGAACCGCGGCGATGGTTAGGAATGTAGACGTTCCCAGCAGACGGGTCCAGCCGTATGCCAGAGCGATTCCTGAAATGGCCAGCGGCAGCATGGGAAAGATTGTACCGTGGAAAAGTGAATTTTTCTTTTGCGCCCGTACGGAAAAGACGAAGCCGGCGATCGAGGCGAGAATCGCGCTGGCGATTCCTATAAGCAGGGTGTTGGCTCCGGAGGCGAGAAATTCCCCCGAGGAGAACAACCCCGCGTAATTACCGAATCCCAGGCCAGCCTTGCCGCGGGACCTTACGAGTAGTGATTCTATAAGCACCGATACCAGCGGACCGGCGAGGAATACCGCGACCATGAATCCGAATACGGCTAAAAGGAACTTTCCGCCGGCGCTGTGCAACGCCTGCGCCTTGAAAGCATCCCCGACTTCGCGTCGCTGGGGTACCGCCAGTTTTTCAAACAGGGCATACAGGCATAGCACGGCCATCGCGACGCATGTTTCCGCCAGGGCAAAGGCGGCAGCCAGGCTTTGGTCAAAATCGAAGCGGGCAGCCCGGTACAGTTCCACTTCCGGCGTTGCGGTTCCGGGAGGGGCGAACATCAGCACGATGACGAAGCTGAAAAAGCACAGCAGGAATGTAAGCGATGCCGCCGCCCCGATGGACGGTGCGATGGATGGCAGGGTGACGGTAAAAAATATCCGCGGTTTTCCCGCGCCTAAAAGCGCCGCCGCCTCTTCCTGGCTGCCAGGAACGCGAACCCAGGCATCCGCCGTCATGCGCATCACCAGCGGGAAATTATACAGCCCGTGTATCAGCACGATGCCCCAGAATGAGTACAGGAAGGTTACGGGCGGCTCGGTGCTGCCCGTAAGTGCTTGCAGAAAGCGGTTCAGGTAGCCGTTCCTCCCGTAAAACAGCACGAATCCTATGGCCATTATTAGCGGTGGTACGCAGAACGGTACGGCAGCCAAAGCGCCTAAGAGAGGCTTGCCATGGAAGGTTCTTCGAGCCAGGAGAAATGCCGCAGGCATGCCTATCAGTACGGCGAACACGGTGCTGGCAAGCGCCTGGCTCAAACCGAAAGCGAAAGATTTCAGGAAGCGGGGCTCGGAAAGCGCCCTCGTCATGTTATAAAAAAATCCACCATGCAAAAGAGGGGAGAATGCCCAGAGCAGGGGAAGCATAAGGGCGGCAGCGAATATCGGGAACAGTGCGCTTTCCGCCACCCTCTTTAATTTGCCGGTGGGTTCCATGGTCTACAATGCGTCCAGAGCCATGCGAACCGCGCCTTCGAGCGACGAAGTATCTATGGAAAGCAGCTTGGCCGGCATGGGTGCGTACTGGAAGCTGGCGGGCAGCGGGGTGCCCGGAATCGCCGGATACATCCAGTTTGTCAAAGGTATGGCATCCTGAAACTCCTTGGAAAGCATAAAGTCTATAAAGGCGCGAGCGGCTTCCCGGTGCGCGGCTCCCTTTAAGATGCCCGCTCCCTCTATTTGGACGGGGTGCCCTTCGGGAAATTCCAGTGCCTGATATCGGCCCGGCGTTTCAAATTCCGCGTGGTAGGCGGGGCTCGTGGTATATGAAAGCACCAGAGGCGCTTCGCCCTTGGTAAACAATCCGTAAGCGGTATCCCAGCCCGGGCTCATCATAAGTATCGAAGGCGAAAGGCGTTTCCAATAATCGGCCAAGGTGTCACCATAGACGGCTTTAGTCCAGGCAAGGAAGCCTAGTCCCGGAGTGCTCGTGCGCGGATCCATAAGTATCAGCTTTTTGGCATATTCGGGTTTGGTGAGGTCTTCAAGCGATGCAGGCGGCACGGCCAGTTTTTCCGAATCCCAGATAATCGCGAAAGTGCCGTAATCATAAGGCGTTAGGCGCCAGCCTTTGTCCATCACCAGGTTTTGCGGCACGGTCTCCGCCGCCTTGGGCTTGTAGGCCTGCAGAATATCCGCTGCGATCGCCTTTGGCGCGAGGTTTCCGTCTATGCCGATTATAAGGTCCGCTCTTGGAGCGTCTTTCTCGCCCATGGCGCGCGCCAGCGTCTGGCCGCCGTCGCCTGTGCTTACAAGTTCCACCTTGATGCCCGTCGCTTTTTCAAAAGCGGGGATAACCGCGGGTCCCGTGCCCCAGTCGCTTGTAAAGGAATCATATGCGTAGATAACGAGCTTATCGTCCGTCTTTTGCGAGCATGAAAAAAAAGACAGGAAGCAGAGCAGGATTGCGCCATGCGCGAATGCTGCGGCAGCAGATGATGGTTTATTGAAGACATGATGAGGTTTCATTTGTCTCCCTCCGCCGGTATTATCCGGATCAGGTAATACGGGTCTGTTCTCAGACAGCGCCTCCAACGGAAACGACTGCCACCCCGGTACATTCATTTTAATGCGGATGTGCCATGAGGGTCAACACGGAGGGGCTGTATTTCCTTCCCTTTGCGCCTTTGCGCGAAAATTCTTGAATCGAACCAGGATTGTTTCGCGCAAAGAGCGCAAAGAAAGAAAAGGACGCAAAGGACGCAAAGGAAGATAATGCAGATCGGCCTTAATTGAAACTTCCCAATTCTCCTTACCCAGCGCCCTTTACACCTTTGCGCCTTTGCGCGAAAACTCTTGAATCGAACCAGGATTGTTTCGCGCAAAGAGCGCAAAGAAAGAAAAGGACGCAAAGGAAGATAATGCAGATCGGCCTTAATTGAAACTTCCCAATTCTCCTTACCCAGCGCCCTTTGGGCCTTTGCGCCTTTGCGCGAAAATTCTTGAATCGAACCAGGATTGTTTCGCGCAAAGAGCGCAAGGAAAGAAAAGGACGCAAAGGACGCAAAGGAAGATAATGCAGATCGGCCTTAATTGAAACTTTCCAATTCTCCTTACCCAGCGCCCTTTGCACCTTTGCGCCTTTGCGCGAAAATTCTTGAATCGAACCAGGATTGTTTCGCGCAAAGAGCGCAAAGAAAGAAAAGGACGCAAAGATGGCGGGGTTCATGTACTCGAGCATGGTTTTTTAAGGGGGAGTTTGATAAACCCATGGTTTCGGTTATAATTGAAGCATGGAACCTAAAAATCTACCGGTCTACCAGCAAAAAGACCGCATCCTGGAAGCGCTGGCCGGGCATCAGGTAATCGTCGTGGAGAGCCCCACCGGCTCAGGCAAGACCACCCAGCTGCCCGTAATCCTGCACGAGGCGGGTTATGCCTCGCGCGGCATGATAGGCGTAACGCAGCCGCGCCGCATCGCCGCCATCTCGGTAAGCGAGTTTATCTCGCGCCAGCTGCAGACCCCCATGCCCGGCCTCGTGGGCTACAAGATGCGCTTCGAGGACAAGACGAACAAGTCCACGCTCATCAAGATAATGACCGACGGTATTCTCCTCCAAGAAATGAAGCTCGACCCCGCGATGTCCAAATATTCGGTAATCATGGTGGACGAGGCGCACGAACGCAGCCTGAACATCGATTTTATACTCGGTCTCTTGAAGCGCGTGCTCGAGGCCAGGCCCGAGTTCAAGGTAATCGTATCCAGCGCCACCATCAACGCGGAAATATTCAGCGCCTATTTCAGCGATTGCCCCATAGTCAAGATCGATACCCAGGTGTTTCCCGTTACCATCGTAACCGAGGCTCCTGCGCTTGAAGGCAATTCCGAGGCCCTTACCGACAAGATCGAACAAATAGTCAACCGCGTGGTGGGCGACGGTCGCAAGGGCGACATCCTCATTTTCCTGCCAGGCGAGAAGACCATAAAGGATTGCATGCAGCGTCTCGCCTTCTGCGAGGTCAGGGAAAAATTACACCTGATCCCGCTGTATTCGCGTCTGGGCAAGGACGAGCAGCAGCGCGTTTTTGAAAAAGCCCCCGGGGGGATGACCAAGATCGTCGTGTCCACGAACATCGCCGAGACAAGCATAACCATAGACGGCGTAACCAGCGTCATCGATTCGGGCCAGGCCAAGCTTAATTTCTACAATCCCAAGACTTACACGGCCAGCCTCGTCGAGGTTCCCATAAGCAAGGCTTCCTGCAACCAGAGAAAGGGTCGGGCAGGGCGAACCGCCCCCGGTTACTGTTACCGCCTGTACAAGCGGGAGGATTTCGACAATCGCCCGCTCTTTACTATGGAAGAAATCTATCGAACGGATTTGTCCGAAGTCGTGCTGCGCATGGCCGAATTGGGCATTACCGACTTCGAGCGATTCGACTTCATCTCCAAACCCAACCGGCTGGGAATCCTGGGCGGCATCGACATACTCAACCTGCTCGAAGCGCTGAATCCCGACCGGACCCTCTCCAAGATAGGCCAGATGATGTGCGCGTTTCCGCTTCTGCCTCGCCTGTCGCGGATGATAGTTGAAGCCATCCAAAAGTATCCGGATGTTATGGAAGAAATAATAATCGCTTCGTCGTTCCTGTCCACCCAGAGCCCCTATGTGCTGCCCCAGGGTCAGGAAATGGAAGCCAGGCTGGCCCACCACGCATTTCGCGATCCTCACGGCGATTTCGTGTCGTACCTGAAGATGTTCCGCGCATTCGGCGAGACCGGCAACAAGGCAAAGTATTGCGAGAAGAACTTCCTCGATGAGCGCACCATGCTGGAGATCGTGCGCATCAAGGAGCAGATAGAGCTTATCGTGCACGACCTCGGCGCGCCCATCCTGCATGGCGGCTCGATCGAGGATTATTTGTGCGCGGTAAGCCGCGGCCTTATCCAGTTCGTGTGCGCCAAGCAGGAGCGCGGCATCTTCCGCACGCTCATGGGCGAGCGGGTGCAGATACACCCGGGCTCGGTGATGTTCAAGGAAAACCCCGACTATATCGTGGCCGGCGAGATCGTGCGCACCACGCGCATGTACGCCATGAGCGTCTCGCCACTGCTCCACAAGATGCTTAATAAAATATCACCCATCGTTACCGAGCGGTTGGGCCATGGCGAAGACTCCGGCGGCACATCCCAATACATACCCCAGAGGCGCTCGGGCGACAGCCATGAGGGGGGAACCAGGCAGGCGCAAGGCGCGCATGGCGGCAGAGGCGCGGAAAAAGCGGGCAGAGGGCAGAAAGTCGGAGCGCCGGCTACCGCGCCTCGCGACTTTACCGGCCGCATCAAGATCGGCTCCGAGATATTCGAGCTCGTCCCCGAGAAAAAGCGCAAGAAAGCCATATTGCCCTGGGATTTGTTTCGCAAGGCTCGGGATGCGTTTACCGCGGAAACCGCAATCGCGTTCAAGGGAATGCTCGGCGTAATCAAGCTGGACCATAAACTGCTCCTGGACGGCGAGAAGCTTGAAACCATCATCAAGGTGGCATTCTGGCTTGACCCCGAAAATGATCTCAAGCGCGACTGGCCTAAAAAAAAGCAGTTCAGCGTACACGATGAACTGGATGCGCTGGTCAATATATTGGATCATGTGCTGCAGGTGGCGTACTGGAAACCCAAGCATCCCGAACTTGGGTTCATCGCCCTGTTCAACGATGGCGAAGGCTTATACCAGTTCCGCGTATCGCGTGGTTTTCATACGGCCCTCAACGAAAGTCTGGCGAGCCTGGAGACCATGATCGACGAGCTGGCGGAAAGCGCGACGCATGAGCAAAAAGAAAAGGTAGGAGCCTTGTACCGCAAACTGTCGGCGTTTTTCGGGGACTGAAATCCCCGATAAGCAAAGCGGCAGAGTATTATATTTGCTTCTTTCGAATATTCTGCTATATTTAAGGTAGAGAGGTATTTCTGCTATGAAGATTCAATTTGGTCTGCGGTTCAAGTTGCTCAGTCTCGCTGCCGTTCCCTTTATCGCGTTTACGGTTTTTGCCGCCTTAAGGGTTAAGCAGGACTTGAACGATTGGAATCTCGGGAGCAGGCAGGCTAAAAATATAAATTATCTCGTGCAAAATATTAATCTCGTCTCGAATTTGCAGAAAGAACGCGGGCTTACCTTTGTTTTTCTTCAAAACGGCAACGGCCTTGAAGAAATACAGAAGCAGCGGCTAGTGGTCGATGAAGCGCTTGAAACCTATCTTGACGCCTTGGCCGCCTCCGAGTTGCCTGAATTGGCAAAAAGTTCCGGATCACTGGCGGCGGAACGGGTACCCAAGCTCAGGAAGGATATCGATGCAAAGGATGGAACGGCCGATTTCTTTTTTTCGCGGGGCAGCGAAATAATTTCGGGAGTGCTTTCGATCACCTCGATCGTGGCAGACCAACCATCCACCGGCGGCATGGACAGGCTTATTACCAGCCTGGCGATACTGCAAAAAGCTCAGGAGAGCATGGCCCAGTTCAGGGGAAGCATCTCCGGCATCCTGGCCTTGAAGGAAGGGCTCGACAGTACGACTTTTATTACGGTAATACGGAAATTCGAAGGTGCAGACATACTTTTAAAGAGTCCAGGATTGGTTCTTGCCCAGGAAAACAGGGATGCCTTGGATACATTGCAGCGGGGCTTGGAATGGAGAGCCGTGCAGACTGTTCTGTTTGATCTTTCCATGAATCGGGAAACGGGGAACTTTTCGACGGGCTATGAAGTATTCTGGAATAATTCCACGTTTTGCATAGATAACATGAATACGATTACGGGACTCGAACTCGCGGCTCTCGATAAAAAAAATCAGCTCTCCCTGCAAAGCGTAAACAAATCGCTCCTTCTTTCGATGGCGGGATTTTTTGGCGCCATAATCATAATTCTTATTGTTGTGCTCGTGTTCGTAAAAAATCTAAAAAAGCCCGTTGTAACTATGGTTTCAACCTTAAAAGGGATAGCCGGCGGCACGGGTGACCTAAGTGCTTTAATTAAAATCTCAACCAGGGATGAGGTGGGCCTGCTCGCTGAAACCTTCAACGAGTTTACCGCATCGCTGTCGACGCTTATCAGCGATATCAAAGAGGATGCTGTTTTGCTTACCCAATCGGGTGCCGAGCTTTTTACCAGCCTTGAAACCGTGGAGAGCGCAGGGGACAGGATTTCAGGATCCGTAGACTCGCTTCGCAGCAGTATGCAAGAGCAATCCTCTGGGGTAACCGAGAGCGCCGCGGTCATCAATCGCTTTCTTGAAAACGTCACGAAACTTACGGCGATGATAGAAGACCAGGCGGCGAATCTGGCCCAGACATCGGCGTCGGTGGAGGAAATGATTGCCAACGTCAATTCGTCCACGCAGAACATAGATACCGTTTCCTCGCTCATCGAGGAGCTCGTATCCGTTTCCGGAGACGGAAAGACAAAAGTCGAACTGGTTGCAAAAGAGGCTCACGACGTAATTACGCGCTCCCAGGCCTTGGCCGATACCAACAAGATAATTTCCGCCATCGCTTCCCAGACGAATCTGCTCGCGATGAACGCTGCCATCGAGGCAGCCCATGCAGGGCAGTATGGCGCTGGATTCTCGGTTGTGGCCGATGAAATACGCAAGCTCGCGGAGACTGCGGCAACGCGCAGCAAGGACATTTCCAAGGAACTTAAATTTGTGCGGGAAGCCATAGTCAGGGTGGTAAATGCCTCGGAACTCGTAAGAAATTCCTTTGGCAACATGGACAGCCTGGTGCAGCGGGTCGAAAAACTGGAGCTCGAGATAAAAAACGCGATGAACGAGCAGTCGGTAGGCTCGGAAGAAGTCTTGAAGGCCACCCAGGAACTCAATACCATCACCTCCAACGTGCGTACTTTTTCCATGGAAATGCGCGATAACGGTTCCGTTGTCCTCGATGAAATGAATCGTCTCATGGCCACGACGCATGATGTAAACGAAGCGGCTGTCGCGATAGCTACGGAATCCACGGGTATCATGGAATCCATAGAGATCGCCAAGGTGCATTTCGTCAAAAATGCCGGCCATATCGAGTCTGTAACGGCAAAAACCAATAAATTCAAGCTGCGGGAGTAGGGCGACGCGGTAAAACGGCGTTTATTTTTGCTGGACGGAAAAAATTCTCTCTACCAGCTGCATGCCTCCGCTTTTTACGATCAGCTTGTAGATGCCAGGCTCAACGAAACGGTAGGGCGGTATCTCGAATTTACCGTTCTTTTTGAGGATGATTTTTTCCTGCCGCAATTCCTTAGACGAGCTGAAGTTTTTGTTCGTTTTATAAAAAATAACTATAAAAACTCCATCCGCCCCGGTTGCGTTTTTTGCGGTAAATGAAATGCTCGTCCCAAGCTCGGCCGGTATCCTGTCGGTAAATGTTATTTTTTCTTTTGGAATGTCGAAGCCGATGTCCACGATGGCGACTTCCCCGATTTTTTTCGGACTGGGGTCCGGCCCTGCGAAGATGGGCTCAGCGGCCGCGGCCGCTGAAGTGGCCGCGGGGGCGGTAACGGGCGACGCGACGATGGGTGGCATATTTACCCGCGGCACGTTAAGACGGGGTACGAATTT
>JANNSO010000069.1:0-1640 GCA_031402655.1 Spirochaetota bacterium
GTGCAATCCCAGTTTCTTGGCCATGCGGTCCAGGATGCGCCCGGGGGCCATGTCTTTTTTAAGAGCCCCGTACAGTGCGGCTACTATAGTCTTGTGTTTCCAGCGTTCCACACAGTACCTGCACAAGGCCTCGGCTTCTTCCAACTCGGCAGCCGAAAGTTCGACCGGCGGTGCAAATAAACCCGTCCGGTAAAATGCGGCGGTTCCCAGCGAAACTATCTCGTCCCGCCAGGCTTCCATAAGGGATACCACCCTGCTTTCCTCAAAAAAGCTGGCGTCAAGCGAAGCTCTGGCCATGGACAACGCATCCTGGAACTTCGCCGATTTAAGGGTTCCCCGCTCCAGGAATATATACATAAAACCAGCTGCCAATCCGCCCAGCAGCAATTCATCCACCACAGGAACGGGATCCCTTACAAAAATCGAGAAAAACAGATAAACCGCTATGAAGGTACCCGACGTTAGGGCTATGCGCAGATAGTATGCCTTGTCCAGAAAATGTTTCCTGGCACTTTTCTCCGTTGCGTCAAGCAAGGAGGCGCGAAGCGTATCGGTTTTAAGCGCCTCGAAGCCAAGTCCATATCTTCCAACCAGTTGTTTCGCCTGCGGTGTGGCTATTTTTTGCTGATAAATTGGCGATCCGGGATAAAAGGGATGCAGCAGAGCGGTATCGCCACTCTGAATTACAAAAATATACGAAACGGTGTCCATTGCATTGATGGTACGGGGTGCATACCCCGGCTGTCAAGGGCAGGATTTGGAAAGCACTTCGTCCGCCAGGGCTTTGAGACCGGCATCAAGTTTCAATCCACGGGACATACCGGATGGATTCAAGGTAAACAAGCCGTCTTTCATGGCTATGACACCGTCGCCACCTGGTGCGGGAGGATGCTCGTCGTCAATATCATCATCACATTCAACAATCTGATTCTGGAGCTGCTCAAGTAGTTCAGGCTCATCTTCGCCTATGCTCTCAAGCTCGGCCAGCTTGCCCGAAAAGTTCACCCCTAAAGCGTTAAACAGCTCGTGCCTGCGGTAACTCGGGAAATAATCGATAGGAAGGGCGTCCACTACGTCTTCGTCACTTTCGGCGCTTATTACCTGCAATTCTTCCATTCGCTCGCGATCTTCATCCGACAGCATCGCGAATTCCGCCAGACCGCTTAGGTCCTCGGCTTCATCTTCGATCTCGACTTTGTCGCTGATGGTGGAATGGCTTGAAAATTCAGTCATATCGAGTTCCAGGAAGCCTTCTTCGTCCCGGTAATTTTCCAGGCCCGACATATCCAGCGCATCAAGGAACAAGTCGAACTCGAGCTCGTAAAGGTAGTCGTCCTGTTCGCTCAGCACGGTTATCTTTTCCTGCGAAACACGCTCGTTTCCGCCCATGTCCCCCGCGTCATCCAAGGGGGAAGAAAGGGAAAAAACCGGGGAATCATCGAATTGACCGTCATCAAACTCATCGTCCAGGTTCAAATAATTCGCATCGGCGGAACTGCCGCTTTCCTCGGTTATGCCGGCTGCATTAATCCTGATAATATTGGCAGGCTCCATGACTACGGATAGCTCCTGCTCCTCCGCTATTTCCTTCTGCAGCGTTAGATCGGGGGTTTCCTCGACGAGCTCTTCGAGCTCCTCGA
>JANNSO010000070.1:0-16800 GCA_031402655.1 Spirochaetota bacterium
AAAAATGACTCGGGCAGCAGCCCGGGTCATTTTTTTAATAAGCCCCTAGGGGAATCGAACGGGTATGAGCGCGCCGCGCAGGCGGCGAAAAGCGCACACGACGTGCGCGTCAGCGAATACCCCGGGCTGGAAGTGCGTAACACGAAGTGGAGCACGGAAGCTCGATTCCCCTAGGGGTCACTATCCTGTCATGCAGGCAACGCCGGGTAGAACCGAATATAAAAGAATGTCCACGAGAGAGAATACCGATGCCGGTGCGCTTATCCTGATTTTTTATATTGATGACGAAGCCCAGAGCCATTTTGCCGATGGTTCTGTTGAGGGCGATTTATCGCTTGACTCTGCGAGGCCGGCTACTTACAGTTTTTGATAGCCGCTACGACGAACCGTTACGGTCTAATGAATAAAGCAGTTTGTCCCTGGAGGCTTTTCTATGGCAAAAGGTACGATTCTGCAGTCATTTCATTGGTATCTTCCTTAGGACGCTTCGCTGTAGAAGAACCTCAAGGCAGAAGCCTGGTGTCCACGATGGCGGTTACGGCCTTACGACTTGTATGACCCGAGCGAGTTTGACCAGAAAGGTGGTATTCCCACCAAGTACGGCCGCAAGGACGAGTATGTCGCCCTTGTAAACGAGTGCCACGAAAAAGGCAGGCAGGTGTAGCTGGACATCGTCCTTAACCATAAGGCTGGTGTGGACGCGACGGAAAGCGCGCGCGCGCGACAAAAGCCTACGGACTCCAGCATGATTTTCTTGACCATCCCCGTGTAATCGGCTGGACCCGCGAAGGAGAGGGCGACACGGGCTGGAAGAGGATGCTGATGGGCAAATCATGGGCGGGGAAGAAATGTGCGCGCCCCGGGTACGAAACCGGAAATCATCAAGATAAACAAAGATAGCTGGGCACGCTTAGCATGTCAGGCAAGGTCGCTTGCGCTGTGGGCAGCGCTTTAGGCTGTTGAATCATCCTTGTCAAAATGCATCGGATAAATTATGATTGGTTCGAGGGTACTTAATGCTTCGTTTATTCGGTTCGAGCTTATCGAGAGCTCGAATGAAACTGCTTCCTAAAACCAGTCCCAAAGTGGCAAAGGTGATAGTCGCCGCTGGTTTCGTCGCGGTGAGCCTCCCCTCGCCGGAAGCGTCTTTTACGAAATGATCCTGCCCAGCAGATCCACCATCGCGCACCTGAGGTTTCCGTTCTCTATCTTTCTGCTTCCTATATTCCTTGCCGCCATGGCGGTGGCGGGAACCGTAGACAGCGGGAAGGCGTGGCTCGTCTTTGCCATACTCCACCTTCTCGTCTATCCGGCGAGCAACGGGTTTAACTCCTGGTTCGACAAGGACTCGGGTCCCATCGGCGCTTTGGCTGTTCCCCCCGCGGTCACCAAGGATCTGCCTCGGGTTGCGCTATTCATGGACGGCCTTGCTCTGGCCGTTTCGTTTTTCGTGTCCATTCCCTTTGCCCTTGCCGTATTCGGATACGGGCTGGGTTCCAAGCTGTACAGCTGGCCGGCGGTTCGGCTAAAAAAATACCCGATCGGCGGATGGCTGGCGACGGGACTGGGCCAAGGCGCGGCGACGACGGCTGCTATAATAATAGGAATCTCGCCCAACGGGTTTCGTGGGCTTGGTCCGTCTGCAATGGCAGCGGCGCTTCTCTTTACGCTGCTCCTCCTGGGTATTTTTCCGCTTACGCAAATCTACCAGCACGACGAGGACCGCCGACGCGGCGATATCACGATAAGCGTCCTCCTGGGTGTCAGGGGTACTTTTATTTTTTCGGGAATATTTTTGGCTCTCGCGATAGGAGGCTGGTGCTGGTACTTTCTGACCTCGATTGCCGCGGGCTGGGCTCTAGCCTTTTTGCTTTTTCAAGTACCCGCCTTGGTTTTTTTCCTGTGCTGGGCCGTAGCTTCGTTTAGGGATGCTTCCAAGGCGGATTTTCGCAATGCTATGATCATGAATACTCTGTCCTCATTGCTGCTGAACGCCTTTTTTGCGTTCTATTTGCTTTTTCGCTAATTGGGACATCGGAAAACTTCAGTTTTGCGATGCCCTGAAGGGAGCTATCCATGGATCCAGTGCTTATCGCCCGCATTCAATTCGGGCTGTCGCTCGGCTTTCATTACCTCTTTCCGCAAACGACCCTTGGGCTTTGCCTTATAATCATGCTGGCCGAATGGAAGCATTGGCTGGGCCGTGAAGAAACATGGCGCCGCATATCCGATTTTGCCGTTCGGCTGCTGGCCGTGGTATTTGCATTCGGGGTAGCTACAGGTCTCGTGATGCCGTTTACCTTTGGCATGCATTGGTCCGGGTTCTCGATGACGGCCGCCGCAGTGTTCGGACCCGTGCTGGCACTCGAGGCAATGCTAGCGTTTGCCCTGGAGTCGCCCTTCCTGTCCATATTGATTTTCGGGCGCAAGCGTGTGTCGCGGACTTTCTACCTGGTCTCGGCCTGCCTCGTGTTTCTGGGTTCGCATCTATCGGCACTCCTGATCGTCTCAGTCAATTCCTGGATGGAAACGCCTGCCGGCTATGCCCTGGAGAACGGCAAGATCGTGCTGACCGACTGGGTGGCCGCGGTCTTCAACCCGTCTTTTCCCGCCCGCATCATGCATACGATTACTGCCGCCTGGATTTCCGGCGCTTTTTTCTTCATGGCGCTGATCGCATGGAATATGCTGAGGCGAAAAAAAATCGCCGCAGCCGACACGACGGCGGAATTGGCCGCGGAGGAAAAGGCAATACGAAAGAACGAAGTTCGGGCGATGAGTCTGGCCGCGACGGTTGCGCTTTCCATGAGCCTGCTGCAGCCGGTACTCGGGCACATGCAAATTATGGACGTGCTTAAAAACCAGCCGATGAAGAATGCAGCCTACGAGGGAATTTTTCAAGGCCAGAATGGCGCTCCCCTTATCGGATTCGGAATTCCGGATGCCGATAACAACAGAATACTTTTACCACTGGCCATACCCAAGGCTTTGTCATTTCTGGAGAGCGGCAACTTCAATTCCTACGTGCGCGGGCTCAACGAGTTTCCTAGGGAGACTTGGCCGCCGGTTAATTTAATATTCACTACGTTTCATATAATGGTACCGCTTGCCGGAGTATGCGTGGTTGGGGCTTTCTTCGCCTTTCTGTTCTCGCGAAAAAGCGCGAAGAAAGCACTGGCGGATCGCCGCCTGTTCCTGGCCATATTGATTCCCGCCGCCGCCGCGCCCTACCTTGCCAATGAACTGGGCTGGATAGGCGCGGAGATAGGCAGGCAGCCCTGGGCCATTTACGGCCTGCTAAAAACCACTCAGGGAGTGACCCCGGGGCAAGGTGTTCCGGCCACCGGCTTTACCCTCATACTATTTGGCCTTGCCTATATCCTGCTCGCGATTCTCGCGGTACGATTCATCCTTGCTGCCGCCCGCAAGGGCATGTAAAGGAATGCGCTATGGACACAGTCAGCATGCAGACTATCGTGGTATTCGCGCTTACATTTTTGTCTTTTCTGGTATTTTTCGCTCTGGACGGCTTTGATCTCGGCTCCGGGATGATTCTTCCGTTTTTCTCCCGCGAGGATGCTGAAAGGAAGAAAATTCTTGACGCGATCTGGCCGTTTTGGGACGGCAACGAGCTCTGGGCCGTTATTGGAGGAGCTCTGCTGCTTGCGGGCTTTCCGGCGCTGTTCGTGGGGCTCGTGGGCGGACTCTCGCCTTTCGTCGCCATGCTTTTAGTGTTTCTTATGCTGCGAGCGGTGGCATTCGAGGCATGGTACAAAGACGCAAAGCGGCGCAAGCTCTGGGAATTACTGCTGGCTGCCGCATCGTTCCTGCTTGCCTTTGCATTCGGCTTCGGGTTCGGCGCAGTGCTTAACGGATTGTCTATCGACTCAAATGGGGGGTACTCGGGGGTCTTCATGGATCTGATCCAGCCGCTTCCTCTACTAAGCGGGCTTCTCGCGGTAAGCGCCGCCGTCCTTCATGCGACCCAGTACCTCGGCAGGAAGTTTGCGGCAGATGCCCTGGGCAAGGTACGCGCTTTGGCACGAATCGCCCTTCCCGTTACATCCGCTCTGGGCTTGGCGACTCTCGTCTGGATAGCGCTGCTTACAGGCGCTTTTGCAAAGCCGCTGTTCTTGGTCGGCAGTCTCGGGGCGGCACTTGCCCTGTGCCTGATGTTTGTAAAAATTAACTTTAGGAAGGGCGCCGCGCAAAAGCCGGCGTTCCTCGAGTCGATGCTGGCGATTCTCGGTTTCGGCGTTGCCTGGGCAGCGGCTCTGTTTCCCTGGCTGCTGCGTCCTTCAAGCAGGGGACCGGGGCTATCTCTGGCGGAAACCGCCAATGCTCCGGGCACCATGCGGTTTTTGGCGATTGCCGGGCCGCCGGCATTCATCCTGGCGGCGCTCTTCTCCGCCGTAGTTTACCGAAGCCTAAAAGGGAGTCCGGAGGCGAGCGGACACGAGGGAGAACGATTATTGAATAGTAACGAAAAAAAAGGAGTACACGTGATCAAAGCATTGGTTCGCTGCAAATCCTGCGGTTACATCATGGAAGCGGAAAAGGTCGGGCTTGCATGCCCTGCTTGCGGAGTTCCCGCGAAACAGTTCGAGCCCTTCGACGACAAGCTGTCCGAAAAGCGGCGGGCAATCCTGGAAATCCATATTCACCCGGTTATAGTTCACATGCCCCAGGCGCTCTCCGCTCTGTTGGTGGTATTCTGCCTCGTGCTTTTTTTACCCTTGGGCACATTACAGAGCAAGCTCGCGGATACGGCTCAAGTGCTCGCGCTGCTGCTTCCCTTTACCGCGCTTGCGGCCATCGCATCCGGAATCTATGACGGCAAGCTTCGCTTTCGTAGCCTCAAGCCTATTCTCCTGAAGCGCAAGATAGTGCTGGGTCTCGGTTTTCTGCTGTGCTCAAGCGCCGGAGCCTTAGTGGCCGGATTCCGAGGCCTGGAAGGCACGGGCAGCATCGCACTGCTTCTGGTATTCTCAAGTGCATCCCTGGGCTTTGGCGCGTTCCTGGGCATCATAGGTTCCAGGCTGGGCATAGCCAAGTTCCCCGGCTGAAGGCGCAGGGCCAAAGCCAAAAGTGGGGGTGCCGAAGAATCGCGCCGTGCCCCAGGCTCGGCGCGCATTAGGAGGCAGGGGGAGCAGCGGAATCGCGGCGCCTTGGGTTAATAAAAAAAAGCACCCGGGTTTAAACCGGGTGCTCCCCCTTTTAAAGAAACAAAAAACTATAACAGGTCGCCTATAGTAGCGACCATCACGGCTTTGATGGTGTGCAGGCGGTTTTCGGCTTCGTCGAATACTTTTGAGTTGGGGCAGCGGTATCGCAGGTCGCACAAGTGCGACCATTATAATACCATACCTTGCAGACCCGCTGCCCCCGTTGAAATTACAGCTTACAGGTCGCCTATCGTAGCGACCATCACGGCCTTTATGGTGTGCAGGCGGTTTTCGGCCTCGTCGAACACCTTGGAGTTGGGGCAGCGGAACACGTCGTCGGCCACTTCCATTCCCTTGATGTTATATTTTTTTTCTACTTCCTTGCCCACGTCTGTTTCGGTGTCGTGGAAAGCGGGGAGGCAGTGGAGGAACAGGCAGTCGGAGTTGCCCGTTCGCTTCATGAAGTCCATGGTTACGCTGTAGTCCTTGAGCTGCGCGATGCGCTCGGCGTACTTGGCTTCCTCGCCCATGGATACCCACACGTCGGTGTACAGGGCGTCGGCGCCTTTGAGCGCGGCGTCTTTCTGGGAGATGTCGAAGAACTCGATCTTGGCTCCGGTTATCTCGGCTACTTTTTTCATTTCGGCGGTGAGCTTGTCGTTGGGCCAGAGTTCCTTGGGGGCCAATGCCACGAAGTGCATGCCCATTTTTGCGCAGCCTATCATGAGGGCGTTGCCCATGTTGTTGCGGGCGTCGCCGCAGTAGACGAGCTTGCATTTGTTCAAGGGTTTCTTGACGTTTTCTTCTATGGTAAGGATGTCGGCGAGTATCTGCGTGGGATGGTCGTCGTCGGTGAGGCCGTTCCATACGGGAACGCCGGCGAACCTGGCCAGGTCTTCCACGAGTTTTTGGGAGAAGCCGCGATACTGGATGCCGTCATACATGCGGCCAAGGACCTTGGCGGTGTCTTCGATGGATTCTTTCTTGCCCATCTGGCTGTTGGTAAGGAAGGTGGCGTTTCCGCCTTCGTCCCAACAGGCCGTCTCGAACGCGCAGCGGGTGCGGGTGGAGGCCTTGTCGAAGATAAGTACGATATTTTTGCGGTGGAGCAGGTTGCCCTTGATTCCGGCGCGCTTCTTGTTTTTTAGGTCGCGCGAGAGGTCCAGCATGTAGCGGATTTCCTGGGTTGAAAAATCCTTGAGGGTAAGAAAACTGCGTCCTTTAAGATTGACGGGCATGATGATTCCTCCAGTTGAATGTATGTAAAATTCATCGTAAAACTTTTAGTTTTGCGATGAATTTTCCGACGAAGCATCACGGGTATACCATCCGCGCGGGCTTGGGGTCAAGCCCGCGGATATATGCAGAAAATCACCGGAATTTGCATATTTATTCGAGATGGTTCTAAGTTTTTTTTGGCGTTTCGTCCTTGCCCGTATACAGGAATCGCTTTATTTTCTGCGAGGGGGTTTTCTCGAAAGGCTCATTTTGGATTTTGACCGTAACTACCCGGCTGAAGCTGGCAAGTTTCTTGTTTACCGCGACACGGATGGTATCGAGCAAGGCTTCTGCGTCCTCGATCCTGTCCTGCACGGCCATGCCCATGCGCTCGAGAATTTCGGGTTTGAGCTGCACCAGTGCGGTGAGGCCGGATTCATCGCCGTAGACCAACGATTCTACGACCAGTTCGTGGGCATTGAGGATCGACTCGATTTCCTCAGGATAGATATTCTCGCCAGAGGAACTGAGTATGAGCGCCTTGAGCCTGCCGCGGATGAACAGGCGTTTTTTGCTGTCGAAGTGGCCGAGGTCGCCGGTGCGGAACCAGCCGTCGGGTGTGAATACCTCGGCCGTCTTTTGCGGGTCGAGGTAATAGCCCTGCATGACGTTGTCGCCTTTGGCCTGGATTTCGCCGTCGCCCGTAACTGGATCGGGATCAGCGATGCGGAGGCTTACGCCTTTCATGGCCGGTCCTGTGGAGCCTAGGCAGGTGTGGTGGGGTTTGCATCCGGCGATGAGCGGCGCCGTCTCGGTGAGGCCGTAGCCGATGGCATAGGGAAATTTCGCCTCGATGAGGAATTTCTCCACGTCGGGGGCCAGCCCCGCGCCGCCTATGCCGAAGAAGCGGATGCGGCCGCCGAAGGTCTTCATCAGTTTAATGCCGGCGATGCGATGGAGCAGGGGACGCAGCCACAGGTGTCTGTAGGCGCCCATGGCCTCGAGCTTGGGCTTTATGCTGGAGCGGTAAATTTTTTCTATGATGAGCGGCACGGTAAGCATGATGCTGGGTTTGAGAATTTTGAGGGCGGGCAGAAGCACGGAGGCAGAAGGAGGCTTGTCCAGGTAGGAAATAAAGGAGCCTTGCATGAGCGGGCCGATCATGGCGATGGTGCACTCGTAGGTATGCGCCAAAGGCAGCATGGACAGGAGGTCGTCGTTTCTGCGCAGGTGGATGATGGACCGGGTTGCCCAGGAGTCCCACACCAGGTTTCGGTGCGTCAACACGACGCCTTTTGAGTGGCCGGTGGTTCCCGAGGTATACAGGATTACGGCGATGCTGTTTTCTTCAACGGGAGGGAAGCTTTTTTGGAGCTGTGCCGCCGAGGCTTCGCTGCGCTTCATGACCGGGTCAAGGCCTTCAAATATGGTTTCTATATTGATTACAGCGGGAAGCTTGCGGCCTGCGAGCTTTACGCGCATTTTTTCTGAGAGGATTATGGCTTTGCAGCTTGCATGAGTGCAGATATTCTCTATCTGCTCGGGGTTGAAGTCCGTAAGTATGGGAACTCCTACGAAACCGGCTGCGGTAATGCCAAAATAGGCGGCCGGCCATTCGGGACGGTTTTCCGAAACCAGGCCTATGCGGTCGCCTGCCTTGTATCCCTTGGCGCGCAAAGTATCGGCGAGCGTTGCGGCCCCCTGGCCAAGGGCCGTGTAGCAATATGCCTGCTGTTCGAGAAACGCTACGGCAGGAAGCCTGTTATAGCGGGTTGCGCTCTGAACGATGATGTCACGGAGCGTAAAAGCATTTAATCGGTACATGGGGTATCCTTTAACAGGGTGTTGAAAAACCTCGGATGAGGATTTTCAACACTTCCAAAATGTAACATTACCGTAGCATTTGTAATCAAATGCGAGGAATGTTGAAGGCTGTTGACAAAGCAACAAGCTTTTTCAACAGCCTGTTAGGGAAGATTATACTGGGGCTCAGCGCTTCTGGCTAGTAAAATCGGTATTTTTTATTACGATTTAAGAGAAAGTGTCGGAAATGAGAGATGGTTTGTGGAAAAAAGTTACTAAGCTGAGAAAAATGAAATATGCCGAAAATTATCCCAGGACAAACTGATTTAAACAGTAAAGCCAGCTTGGTTTTTAACGAAAACAGACGTACAATTACAATTGTATGTCTGTGCCCAGACCTGGCGCGAAGAGTGCAAGAGGAGTTCCGGAATATGAAACAATGCAGCCGAGTACGATATCTCCTGGCGATAGGGTTTAGTTTGCTGGCTGTGGGGTTGTGGGCTCAGAGCACATCGAGAATGCCAAAACAGCCAGTCGGTTTCATCGAAGGAACCTGGACGACGCAGAATTGGCTATCTGGGGCATATGCCGCAGGCAACGGGGACCGCGACCAGGTCAACGTGATTTTTTTCGAAGTTCCGGACACCGTCACTTCCACCCTCTATTTCGCGGTTAAAGATCCCGGATCGACGGGAAATGCCGATGAGATTCTTGTAAGCGCGGATACCACGACTTTTTATCTGATCGGCGGGGCAAATACCTATTCCGCCGCGAACTCGCGGCTTATAGATTATTCCGCCAATCGCCCGCAGGCAAGCGCGGCCCCCGGCGAGGGTACCGGTTCCAGGCTTACCTCATTTACCGGTCTGGCGGCGGATAACGAAAATTTGGCGGCCTCTCCCTACGGCTGGGTTTATTTCGCAGGCGTCAGCCCGAGCCAGGGCGAGCATATCGGCAACAAGTATTATTTCAAGATCGCCGTGGAAGTGGCGCAAACGGGAAGCTATAAAAACGGATATCAGCTTGATGTTTCACTTTCCAATTCTGGAGTACCCACCGGTGTTTCCGGAGTATTCAGCTTTGCCTACAATTTGTCCCTCGGCATCCAGAACGATACCGATGCCGGATATGAATGGTCCCTGTATCCGTTCCTCGACGATTCGCTTGTTGGCTGGATAGGATATCTCAATTTCGACCTGGAAGGCGTCGGCACGGGCGAGGCCTACAATGTGGCGAACGCGGTTTCAAGGACCGTGCCGCAGGCACCGGTTCCCGCGATATCTCCGAACGGCGGGACGTTGAGTCAATTGTATCCCATCGCCGGGTCGACGAACGGTACCTGGCTTCTGGATTTTTACGAGGGAGCCAGCGGCCTGGCCATCAACACGAGTGAATTTTGGTTCACCCATTCCACGGACGCAGCCGCCGATGCGGGGGACACTCCCCTGAAAATGTATTCCAGCTTCTATCAACCAGTGGCGGCGGACCATGTAAGCGTTTCGCCCGCGTCCCAGACAACGATTACAAGCGGTACCGGCGCGACCCTTACGCTGCAGGTGGCGGATGCCGCTGGCAATCCCCTTCCGTATGTGCGAATCATCGGGGTGACGACTTCCGGTTCGGCGATCATCAACGGAGTCAATAACGACCAGGCCATTACGACGAACGGAGATGGGCTTGCAACCCTCACCGTGACTGATGCCGTATCCGAAACTGTAAACGTCACGCTGTTCACCGATGGAACGCATGGATCAACAGCTTTCGGGGCGGGTACCGACGGCTCCGCGACGGTAACCTTTGTGGCCAATCCCGATCCATTGCTTTCAAGCGCCTCGAATACGAGTTTCGTGGAAGGAACCGGAACCGCCTTGCCAGTGTTATCCATTGCAGCCAATGGCGGCACCCTGATTACCCTCGGAAACGACATTCGCATCCGGATCCCAAGCGCATTGAACGCGGTTTTCTCAGGCGATACCGACCTTACCGGACAGCTTGGCGGGACGGCCGCGGGGAAAGTTTCGGCTACCGCAAGCTATCCGGATTCGAAGACGCTCTTACTGGACGTAACGGCAAATTTTATCACGACCGATACTTTGACCATTACCGGGCTTTTGCTGACGACGCCGACGGTCGATTCTTCGGGCAGACTTGAACTGGCTTATAATGGCGCGACCCCGATATATAGCGTCATTGATGACAAAGTAATTACCATCCTGGATACCAATGCAACGTATACCTGGGTGGGAACCACGACAAGCTGGACTACAGCGGCAAATTGGAGTCCCGCTCTTGTGCCTCCCGCGACCGCGAACGCGGTTATTCCCTTCATGGCCTCTGGATTCTATCCAACCCTTGGTGCCAATACGACGATCAATAACATCACCATAGGATCGAGTGCGACGCTCAACACGGGTGCTTTTACCTTGATGGTCAGCGGTTCCTCGAGCGTCTCGGGCACCATCATCGGTACCGTTTCGCTTCCGGCAAATCTATCGGGGACTTATTCCACCGGTGGCGGCAATCTGGTGTTCTCCGTTCCAGTGACCCTTGCCGGGGATACGACGCTGAATACCGGTAGCGGAATGGTTACATTTCAGGCCGCGGCAACCGTGAACGGGAGTTATCAGCTCAATATCGCTTCATCCGGAGCCAAAAGTTTTCAGGCACCGATGGGCTCTTTGCAACGGCCAACCCGTTTAGCCTTGAGCGGAACGGGCGCGGCAACTTTTTCTGCCGCATCCTACCTGTTTGCGGGGAATACGATGCAATTCGACTCGCCCGTAGTTGTCGCTGTGGATACGACCTTGGAAGACTCCCTGGGCAGTATCATATTCAACAGCACTCTGACATTGAACGCGACTGTCGATTTGATACTGAGCGCGCCCGAGATAGACTTCAATAACGGATCTGACTCGGTGACGGGAACGGGCAGCTCTACGTTGACTCTGCAGGCGTATGTCAGCATTCCCGTCGCGATGGCTGCCGCAAGCAATATTACGGGAGATTTGGATCTTATCGCTTCCGACATCGCAGCCATTGCAAGCGGATTCCAGATGGTCACGATAACTACGACTAACCCGGCCATCGGCTGGAACGGTACGGCGACGCTGAAGAGTCCTACGACGGTTAGCGGGGATTTTACGCTGGCCGGCGGGACGATGACGCTGGGGGGGAATCTGGTTATTGCGGGGACGACGGCCATATCCGGAGGAACCCTGGTCGACGGCGGCTATAGCATAACGAGCCGCGGAAATGTCAGCCTGGGCGGCACGCTAACCTTGACGGGTTCCTGGATATTCGACAGCAGCTCCAATCTGACGAGCAATGGACTTTCACTTGCAGCTGCAAGCATACTGAATACCCGCATCACCGCCCTTCAAGACGCAGCGTCGTTCACGAATACACTCAGCGGTGCAGGCACACTCAACGCGAACAACCAAAATATCGCCCTGGCAGGCGACTGGTCCATCAGCAATTTTACGAATACCGGCTCTACGGTCACATTTATGGGTACGGCAGCGCAGACGGTGTCCGGGGCTATGGGTTTCAACAACATAGTTATCAACAAGACAAACGGCAGCGTCGCCTTCCAAGGCGCATTGACCGCGAACGGCATGTCGGTCGGCGTAGGCAAGGCATTCGGCGTCTCGTTCAATCAGCTGGCAGGTGCGCAGGTTTCAATCATCGGCGGAGCCACCACGCTTGATGCAACAGGTGCCATTTCCTTTGGCAATGCCGCGACTGACGGTGTACAGTTTACCGGAGGCATAACGGCCATCGCCGCGAGCGGCATATCGCTCTACGGCCCCGTGCTTACCGATAACGCCGGCATTGATTTCTCCGGCCGCACGGTAACGCTCTACGCGGCGTCGAGCCTGGATACCGAGCAGGGAAACAACGACGCCGGCGGAGCGGTAAGCCTGGGCGGGGCAAGCATCGTATCATCAGGCGCAAATTACGCTCTTGCCATTGACAGTTCCACGACAAATGCAGCATCGGCAGGCGGAAACGTTACCCTGGGAACTTTTGTTAACGCCGCAAATGATATAAGTAATCTTTCAGTCGATACAACCGGAGGAGCGGGAGGGACAAACGGCACTCTGACAGCCGCTGCAGCCGTCTATCTGGCAGGCACCCTGAGCCTCGATCTGGGCACGGCGACGGACGCGACTATTACGGCAGCCGGTACCGACATCGCGACGCTCATCGCAACGAGCGCGCTCAACGTCACCCTGGGCGATGCGAATACTGTGGATCTCGGCGGATGCACGGTTTCCGGAATGCTGGACATCAGCGCCGTCACGGGTATTACCGACAGCGTCGCCACCACGGCTCCAACGGCGCGATTCGCCGTAACGGGCAGCGGCAGCATCCTGGTCAACACCCTCACCAACGACTTCGATACGCTCGGGGCGAGCACGAATGACGGCTCGATTACGGTTAACGAAGCCGATGGCCTCCAACTCGGCGCTGCCACGGGCATCGTCGCCAATAACGGTATGGTTGCCATACTAAGCACGGGCGCAATAACTATGGGCAATACCGTTTCGACAAGCGGGACGGGTACGACGATTGACATAGGCACAAGTTCGGGCGGCATTATAATTTCCTCAAATATCGAAGCGGCCAATAATGCCCTTATTTCTCTTTCGGCAACTACCGGCAGCATAACCCGGCCGGCAATCGGAACGGTAGGATTTGCCGGCAGCACGAGCATCGTCTACCTTAATGCGCCAGGAGCTGGAGCTTCGATAGGAGCTACTGGACTTTCCATTGAAACTAACTGCGGCACTTTGCGAGCGCAGGCAGATTCGGGCGGGATCTACATAAACGACGCAACGGCTATTACCGTTGGGGACGGTGTTTCAGGTGTCTCGACAGCCAACAACGGCCCCATCGTGATTACGACCACGAACGGCGTTATCGCCACGGGACGAGCCATGGTCACTGCCGGTTCGGTGGATCTGGACTCGGGCGGCGGCACGCAACGCATCGACCTGGGGCATTCAATAACGACCTCAGGTGACGCGCTTCGATTCTATGACGCAGTTCGCCTTATCGGAAACAGCACGATTACCACGACGGGCGGCGCGGTGAGTTTCGACTCCACCGTAGATGCGGATGCGACAGGAAACAATCGCGTCTTGGCAATAGCTGGCGGTGCCGCAGGAAATGTTACCTTTACCGATATCGTCGGCACGAGTGCGGTCAGCACGACGCGGCCCTTGACCCTTACGGTAAGCAGCTCGGCATTATTGGCTCTCGGTTCTGTTTACACGGAAGGTTTGCAGAGTTATTCCGCTTCGACATCGACAACTTTGAACGGGGGAACCTTGCAGGCGGTCACCGGTACCGGCGCGGCGGAAGCAATTTCATTCCCCGCAGGGCCGGTTCTCCTGGCCTCAAATGTTTCCATACAGACTCCCGGCGGCGCGGCGGACAATATATTGTTCGGCGTCGCCGTGGACGATGATCTGGCCGGTGGTTCCAATCATGACCTGAATCTCAATGCTGGCGCTTTGGGTACCATTACATTCTCGCAGGCGCTCGGCGCTAACGGCGCGCTCGCCGATGTACGCGACCTGACGGTAGGCTCGGCTGCGACGACCACCTTTTCCGCGGCCGCCTCCTTCGGGGGAAACGTGTCGATCAGTTCCGACGAGATCGACTTGAACGGCGTAGCCGCATCGTTCGCCGGAGCAGGAACTCTGGTGTTGCAGCCCGTTACCGCAACGGTTTCAACGGAGCTCGCAGGAGCTGGCGGGACAGCAGCTCTTGATCTTCGCACGACGGATCTGTTAGCTCTTGCCGACGGATTCATTTCGATTACGATCGGCTACTTAGGAGGCACGGGAATCCTGAACGTCGCCGGGGCAGCGGCGTTTAAAGATCCCGTTACCTTACGGCATGGTGGCGGCATCACTTTGGCCGCACTGCTAAGCAATACCGGCTCGGCGATTACTTTCTCCAGCGCGGTGACCGTCACCGCGGCCAGCGTTACCGTGGACACTACCGCCGGTGGCATGCCGGCAGGCGCCGACATTGTTTTTTCCTCCACGGTGAATGACGACGGCGCGGTAAGCGACCGCACCCTAATAATGAATTATGGTACTGCCGGAATCTCGGGCATCTCGACGGTATTTGGAGGGATCCGGGCTTTTTCCGTCCTTGAACTTCGTTCCAATAACCTGGCGCTATCCGCGAACCTGAACGCCGTCACTATTCGCCTTTATACGGCGAGCGCAGCCACGATCATGGGCTTCGGCGGGGCGCCCGGCGCGTATAATGTTAGCGACGCAGAGTTCGATTATCTTCGCTATACCGGCACCGCGGTAAATACCGGCCTTATGATCGGGGAGCCGGCAGTGCAGTCCGGTGCAATCGCGCTGCAGAGCGTAAGCGCGAATGCCATAGCTTCCGCAGGCCGCATCACCATCAATTCTACGGTTGGAACGGGAAGTATCGCCTTGGATGATACCGCGGGTATAGCGCTTTCCACCGGCGGCTCGGGCATCATCACTCTAAATTCCGGCACGGGCGGTATTACGGCCAATGCTACGAATGGAACCGCGGAGCTTTCCACCTCGGGAACAATTTCGCTGAACACCGTTTCCGCGGGCGCTACGAATATAGGTACTCCAACCAACACGATAGAGCTGGCCTCGAGCACGGGAACCGTCAGCATGACTGCTTCCAACGGCTCGGGCAGCGCCGCTCTCCGACCCTTGGGCAATCAGGATTTCGGTACTATCACTACGGGTAACCGGGACTTGTATATCTACAACGACGGAGCCGGAACGGATACGCGATCGTTCAGCGGAACCGTCAGCGCAGGTACAGGCACGTTAACGCTTGATTCTTCCGGCGCGGTTACGCAGACATTCCCTCTGTCTGCCGCAAGCCTCCGTCTGCTTGGAACCGGACCTTATACCTTGGACAACATCGGTAATGACATGGATAATTTGGCTGGATCGGTGTCTTTGGGCATCACTTTCGTGGATACCGATGGTTTGACCGTTACGACTGTTATCACTTCCGGCCTTTCTTCTACAGGCGGCGGCAACATCATTTTGGCTGCGGGCACGAACGTCGCGACGCATGATCTTACGATCTCCCAGGACATCGTGGCTTCCGGCGGCGCCGGCACGATTGCGCTCTATGCCGGAGACGGCATCGCCCAGAATGCGAACGTCAACTCAGGAGGGAACGCCGCCACCCTCTATGCGGGACGGAACTACCAGGCAGGATTGGATGTGGCAACCGGTGCAATTACGACTGGCGCAGGGGTAATAACCGGCAGTACGGTAACGTTGAACGCCGGAACGGGCGTCGGTGTCAACGCAGGCGCCAGGATCAATACCGCGGCAGCGACAATAAACTCGAACAACCACGGAACGGGAAATATAGCGATAAACGAAACCGACGGCGTCACCTTCGCTTCGGTTATCGCGAACAACGGTGCGATAGAATTACTAGCCGGCGGCGCGACGATCGCCACCTCGGTGATTTCCACGACGAGCGCGGCGGCGAACGACATAACGATAACGACGACGGTCGGGGACATCGACGTGGGAACGATCGATGCCAAGACAGCCGGCGACATAAACTTGGTTGCCAACACGGTAGCAGGCCAGTCGATAAGCGACGGAAACGCAGGCGCGCTGAACGTCACCGCCGACGTGCTTACGATTACCTGCCAAGGGCCAATCGCCGCACTGGGAGATCCACTCGATACAAACGCGGTTAGCTGCGATCTGTCGAGCACGAATGCGGGCGGCATCTTTATCGCCGAGACGGACGGCCTCACCTTGACGGCGGTGGATACCGCAAACGGTCCCATCACGGTAACTGCGGCGGGACTCGTTACGGCGACCAACGTAACTTCCACGCTGGACAACGACGCGAACGACATTACGATTTCGACGACGGCCGGAAACATGGCCGTTTCCACCATAAACGCCGGAGTTGCAGCCGGCGACATAAACTTGGTTGCCAACACGGTAGCAGGCCAGTCGATAAGCGACGGAAATGCAGGCGCGCTGAACGTCACCGCCGATGTGCTTACGATTACCTGCCAAGGGCCAATCGCCGCACTGGGAGATCCACTTGAGACAAGCGCTGTAAGCTGCGATCTGTCGAGCACGAATGCGGGCGGCATATTCATAGCCGAGACGGACGGCATCACCTTGACGTCGGTGGATACCGCAAACGGCCCCATCACGGTAACTGCAGCCGGTCTCGTAACGGCGACTAATGTAACTTCCACGCTGGACAACGACGCGAACGACATTACGATTTCGACGACGGCCGGAAACATGGCCGTTTCCACCATAAACGCCGGAGTTGCAGCCGGCGACATAAGCTTGATGGCGAACACGCTAGCGGGCCAGTCGATAAGCGACGGAAACGGCGCGGTTTTGAACCTTACAGCTGACGTGCTGACGATTACCTGCCAGGAGCCAATCGCTGCAATGGGAGATCCACTCGAGACAAGCGCCGTAAGCTGCGATCTGTCGAGCACGAATGCGGGCGGCATATTCATAGCCGAGACGGACGGCATCACCTTGACGTCGGTGGATACCGCAAACGGCCCCATCACGGTAACTGCGGCGGG
>JANNSO010000071.1:0-63400 GCA_031402655.1 Spirochaetota bacterium
GGCCGCCCTTGCCAGGCACGCGCCTTTCCCTGTTTCCTGCTATCCCAACGCGGGCATGCCCAACCAGTTCGGGCTTTACGACGACTCGCCCGAGGGCATGGCCCGCGAATTGGCCGGTTTCTGCGCCGAAGGTTATATTAATATCATGGGAGGTTGCTGCGGCTCCACGCCGCGGCACATCGAGCTTCTGGCCGCCGAAGCCGCAAACCACAGGCCTCGGGCTATCCCCGCACGGGATCACGTCACGCGCCTTGCCGGGCTCGAGCCGCTTGCCATAACAACGGAGACGAATTTCGTCAATATAGGAGAGCGCACCAATGTCGCGGGATCCAAGAAATTCGCCAGGCTCATCAGGGAGAATAAATATCCGGAAGCTCTATCCGTGGCTCGCGACATGGTGGACTCAGGCGCGCAGGTAATCGACGTATGCATGGACGACGCGATGCTGGACGCCAAGGCCTGCATGGCCCGCTTCCTGGATCTCATGGGTTCCGACCCCGAAATAGCCCGCGTGCCATTCATGATCGACTCCTCCCGCTGGGAGGTTATCGAGGAGGGCTTGCGCCACGTTCAGGGCAAGGCGCTGGTCAATTCCATAAGCTTAAAAGAAGGCGAGGCTCCGTTCCTGGCCAAGGCTGCGGCCGCCAGGAAATTCGGCGCAGCCGTCGTGGTGATGCTCTTCGACGAGAAAGGCCAGGCCGATTCGCTGGCACGCCGCAAGGAGATTGCCGGGCGCGCATACGACTGCCTCGTGGGCTCGGGCTTCCCGCCCGAAGACATAGTCATCGATCCCAACGTGCTGGCCGTAGCAACCGGTCTCGAGGAGCACGATCGCTACGCGCTGGAATTTATCCGGACCTGCGAATGGATTAAGGCGAATTTGCCGCACGCCAAAATATCGGGAGGAATCTCGAACCTGTCTTTCAGCTTTCGGGGCAACGAACGCGTGCGCGAGGCAATGCATTCCGTCTTTTTATATCACGCCATCAAGGCGGGGCTGGACATGGGTATCGTTAATCCCGGATCGCTCATCGTATACGACGAGATAGAACCATCGCTGCGGGAAGTAGTCGAGGATGTAATCCTCTATCGCCGAAAGGATGCGGCCCAACGATTGCTGTCCTATGCCGAGCGCCTGGTCGAGGAAGGCCTGAGCGGCAGCGCGGCGACTGACGACAAAGCGAGCGACAAACTTGCATGGCGCTCATGGCTCCTGGAGCAGCGTATAGCGCACGCTTTGATAAAAGGCATCGAGGAGTTTATCCAGGCGGACACGGCCGAGGCATATGGAATTCTTGGCGACCCGCTGGCCGTAATAGAAGGCCCTCTGATGGGTGCCATGAACAAGGTAGGCGAACTGTTCGGTTCGGGCCGCATGTTCCTGCCGCAGGTAATAAAAAGCGCCCGCGTCATGAAGCTGGCCGTGGCCGTGCTCGAGCCCGCGATTCTCGCGAAGAAAGCAGGTTCCTCGCGCGGCCGCATAATCCTGGCAACCGTAAAAGGCGACGTTCACGACATCGGCAAGAACATCGTCGGCGTGGTCCTTGGCTGCAACGGCTACGACGTAATCGACCTTGGCGTTATGGTATCCGCCGCTTCGATACTCGATGAGGCAATCAAACAGGAAGCCGATATCATCGGTGTGTCCGGGCTTATAACGCCGTCGCTCGAGGAAATGGTCGAGGTAGCCAGAGAGATGAAGAAGCGCGGCTTTACCATTCCCCTGATGCTCGGCGGCGCCACAACCAGCGGCATCCACACCGCTTGCAGGATACGGCCCGAATACGATTACGGCACGGTGTACGTTAAAGACGCGTCCCGCGCGGTGGGTACCGTGCGCAGCCTGCTTTCCGCAGCGCACAGGGACGAATACCTGCAGGGGCTCGATGCGGAATATGCGAAATTGCGCCTTGCCCACGAATCCGCCAGGCACAGCGTCACTCCATTGCCGCAGGCTCGTCTCCAGCATGCCGCACCCGATTTTTCCCGGCGCGCTCCCGAGCCGCTCCGGATAGGTCTGGTCCACTATGAAAATTATCCGCTCGCGGAGCTGGTACCGTATATCGACTGGACTTTTTTTCTGTATTCCTGGGACTTGAAGGGCCGCTGGCCCGAGGTGCTCGAGGATCCGGTGCGAGGGCTTGAGGCAAAAAAACTGGTGGACGAAGGCAAGGCCTTGCTTGACCTTATCGTGCGTGATAAAAAATTCCAGGCGAGGGCAGCCCTCGGCATCTGGCCGGCGAACGCGTTGCCGCTTTCCGATGCTGCCACATTGGATGCTCAGCGCGGCGAGGTCTCGCGCGGCGAGGTCCCACGCGGTGAGGACGTCTGCCTGTGGACGGATGAAACTCGGTCTGCCGAGCTGGGGCGCTTTTCTTTCCTGAGGGTTCAGGACAGGCCCACCGGTTCGCAAGCCTCGCCCTGTCTGGCGGATTTTGTGGCATTGCCCTCGCAGGGAGCGGATTGGATGGGAGCATTTGCCTGCTCGGCGGGTTTTGGAGCGCAGGAACTTGCGGAAAGCTATGCGGCGGCCGGTGATGATTATCGCGCCATCATGTGCAAGATTTTGGCGGATCGCCTTACGGAGGCTTTGGCGGAGCGGCTGCACGAGCGTGTGCGCACCGAAATCTGGGCTTATGCAGCAGCGGAAAAATTGAGCCCGCAGGCGCTGCTGGAAGTCAAGTACTCCGGCATCAGGCCGGCTCCGGGTTATCCTGCCTGTCCCGTGCATTCGGACAAGCAGATTTTGTGGAAGCTGCTTGAGGCGGAAAAATTAGGCATGAATCTTACGGAAAGCTGGATGATGACGCCCGCAGCCAGCGTCAGCGGTTTTTATTTTGCCCATCCGGACGCCAAGTATTTCAATCTGGGAAAAATCGGGCGGGACCAACTCTCGGATTGGGCGAAACGCTCGGAGCTAAGTCTGGCGGAAGCCGAGCGGCGATTGCGGCCCAACCTGGAATAAAACTTGACAGCCCCGATTTTAACGCTAGAATGGAGCCATGGGGGAAACGAATGGTCGCAACGAAAAAAAGCACCTTCGAAGAGTTGGTGCGCGCTGGTTCGCTCCTTTCCAGGGAATTCGATTTCAAGTCCCTTATTTCCACGCTTGTGGATCAATCCCTGGACATAAGCGGCTCGGATCTGGCGGCGCTCTATCTTTCCGCCGAGCCTGACAAGGCGCGAAGCCGACTCAAGCTGAGCTACAAGCGAGGTTCCGGCGAAATTGCACCCTTCGTGGAGGCCGATGCCGAAATTGCCGAATTTATCCGTGACTGCGGCGAATCCGTCGTACTCAATTCCCGGAAACCAAGTCCCTTCGCAGGCTTGCTGCTCTCGGCTTCCATGCAGTCCGGCATGGCATTGCCTATCGTCACGCCGAGGTCATTTCTGGGCATCCTGTTTGTCAACTCCAAAAAAACCGGTTTCTACACTTCTTCCGCGTTCAATTTTCTTAATTCATTCGCCTCCCTTGCGTCGGGAATGATGCACAACTCCCGGATGTATAAGGAGCTTCGCGAATACCTCAACACGATAGAAGCGCTGGAGCGCTACCAGGAGAGCGTTTTTTCCTCCATGACCAACATGCTCGTCACCACGGAACGCGACGGAAAGATCCGGTATTACAATGAAGAAGCCGCCAGGCATTTCTCGCTCACCGAACGCGACGTCGGCTTGCCCATCGCCGAGTTTTTCAACAGGAAAATCGACAAGAAAATACTATCGTCGCTTGGCGGGGTGCTTTCCTCCGGTGACGAAGTTTTGGGTATCGAGGGTATCTATAAAGGAGACTCTGGCGAGGTGGATTTCTCCCTGAACCTGTCGCCCATCGGCGCAAAACGGGGCCTGCACGACGGCATAACGCTGCTGTTTACGGATCAGACCCGGGAGCGCGAGCTTAAGGCCAAGGTAAACGTCGTTACCGAGGAGCGCCGCCTCATCAAGGACATGTTCTCCCGCTACCTTTCCTCCGAAGTGGTGCAGCATCTCATCGACAGCCCCGAAGTGGTCGGGCTGGGCGGCTCGGATAAAAAAGCCACCGTATTTTTTGCGGACATCAGAGGTTATACTTCCTTCTCGGAAGGGCGCGATCCCCAGTATATCATCGAGATTCTCAACGAGTATTTTTCCGAAGCGGTCGAAATCGTTATAAAATACAATGGATTCATAGATAAATTCATCGGAGATTGCATAATGGCGGCCTGGGGCGTTCCCATGGTCAGCGAATCCGACGACGCGATACACGCGGTGTCCTGCGCGCTCGAGATTCAGCAGCTCATAGCCAGCAAGGACAGGAAGTTTTTCCATGGCGACGCCGAGCACCTGCGGGTCGGTTTCGGCATGCATACCGGGCACCTGGTCGCCGGAAATCTCGGTTCGCTCCGCAAGATGAATTATTCCATAATCGGAGATACGGTAAACGTGGCGGCAAGGCTCGAGGGAGTCGCCGCAGCCGGTGAAATAATTATTACCAGGGATACCCGCGACCTCCTCGGCGACAGGTTCATACTGGAAAGCCGCAAGGCGGTCAAGGTAAAGGGAAAAGCCAAGGAAATTGAAATATTCAACGTTATCGGAAAACACTAGGAGGATTCGATGGAAAATTTAATCGCCGCCCTGTATGCTGTCCCCGCATTTATCTGGATCCCTACGGCTATCCTGGCAGCCTTCGCGCTCGCGGCTCTTGTTATCGAGCTCCTGGTGCGAAGACGCTTCAAGCAGATTATCCGGGCAGCCCTTGAATCTCCCAAGGGCGCGAAGCGTGCATCTGTTTCCGCGTTTGCCCTTAAGCTGCATGCGCGGTGGCTTGAAAAACTCGCCAAGAAAAAAAACATCCCCATCATGGAAATCTTTGATTTTCGCCAGGCGTGGCTAGCCCGGTTCAACGCAAACCGAAACCGCAAAAACATGAATCGGCTCCTGGATTTTTACTTTGACGATGGCGCTTTTGCGTGCTTCCTTGTGGCATTGGATAATGGCGCGCGGGGAAAGGATCTGCTGCGCCGCTTCGACGAAACTTCGGACGCGGCATTTTCGCTTCTGAAGCGCATTGCCCTTTCCTGCAAAGGCCGCGATTTTAATGCGGACGCCGCCTGGAAACTCCTGGGGACTCGCATTGCTTCATTCCGGGAAATGTCGGGGGATCCTGAATGGAGCGTGCGCCATTTCGCGGCCAGGATGCTCCTGAAAGACGACGATGCCGTTTCAGTGCGGCTTCTGTGGGATTTCCTTGCGGATTCCAACGGCTTGATAAGAGCCACGCTGGCATCCGACTTCCAAAGCGATGCCGCTCCGGAAAACAGGGCTCGGCTATTCGATGCCCTCATGGCTTTATATCTTCGCGATCCGGTCTTTACCGTGCGTAAGGCAGCCAAAGACCGGCTGATTACCGACTTTAAAGATATGTACCGTTTCGATGCCAAGGGCCTGCAGAATGAAGAACTGCTCCATGTTCTCGAGCTCCTGGACATTAAATCGAAAGAAGACGAGAGTTTCGCATTTTCCGACATCGACGGCAGCGAGCTGGAGCGGCGGCACCTGGCTGCACGCTTCCTGCAGGCTTCCGGTGCGCTGGACAGGATTTCCAAGGATGCTGATTTCGGTGATCGGGATGGCCTCGGACGAATTTTGAATAGGCTCGAAAAAGCGGCGTCGGTAAACGTGACCGGCTTTCTGGACTCTGCGGTGGCATCCGACCGGCCGGCTACATTGTACCTTGCCGTGGCAGTATTGGCCAGGACAGGCCCGCGTTTCATGATCGCGAAGGCTGCAGACAGGGTTTTTAAACTGATGCCCAAAGAATTTCCGGGTACCGATTTGATCGATTTGTACGGCTCGACGTTAAGGGCCGTTCGCTTGCGCGGAAACGAGGATGCAGCAAGGGAAGTAATCTCCGAAATAGTGCGCCGCGGCGATTCCCCGCAGTATCTGACCCTTTTGCTGCCCGAAATTCCAGTCGCATATGATCATCTTATTCTGCCCGTATTGTTAAGTTTTCTTAATGACAGGGATTTCGAACCAAGGGAAAAATTGCGTTCCGCCATCCGCTCGCTGGGGATAGACCTGATTCTCCCCCCGTTGTTCGATATCCTGAAATCGCATCTGCTCCCCGTTATCGTGCGCATCGAATCGCTCAAGATACTCGTGGAACTCAAGCTTCCCTACCTTATGCAGTTTATCCTGGAATCGCTTCCGCTATTGCCCGAATCGGACCTTGTGGTTTTTGCCTCCATGGTAAGTTCCATGGACGAGCCTCTCTTTAACAAGCATGCCGGCCTCATGTTCGCCTCGCCGGACGCAGGCGTCAGAGCGGCCATAATCCGCGGGCTTCCGGCTGCGGGAAAAAATCTTTACATAAAGGAAATACGGGAGGCTCTGGGCGATGCCGATCCGGAGGTCCGCATTTCCGCACTTTCCTCCCTGGCGGAATTGGATGAGTCCAAGGTGATCAATAGCAATGCGCTGGCTCTTCTGCGGGATCCGCTTGAACGAGTCAGGAACGGCGCAGCCGCGGCTCTGGGCAAGCTGGGATCGGATAAGAGCCTGGAAATAATGCGCGCACTGGTAGCTGACGACAAAGAAGTCGATGCGGTCAAGAAAGCCGCGATTGCGGGCCTGGGCGCGTCCGTTTTGGCCTTGTCCGTCGACATTCTGGTCGACTCGTACGAAATCGACCCGTTCCTGGCTCCGGCGATTACCTCAGCGCTAAGCTGCAAGACCGAGCGGAAACTGATGCTGCAGCTGATTGAGCGCTTCAAGGATGCCGCGCCGAATATCCGCGAGCTTATCGCCGGCGCCTTTGCGCTTATGGGGGACGTAGGAGAGACAACGCTTCTAAACCTGCTGGCTGAGGATATCGCTTCCCTTAAGCCCTTCGTATGCCAGGCTCTTGAGGCATCGGGCTACGTGGATTCTCGAATCATGAGGTTGAATCATAAGGATCCGGCTGTCCGGAAAGCTGCTTCCAGGGATTTGGCGGTAATCGCCACTGGCAAGGCTTTTAAGGGAATCGTGCAGGCTGCCCGGGATCCCGACCCGGAAATTCGGGTACTCGTAACCAGGGCTCTGGAGTTTCTCAACACGGCGGAAGGCGAGCCTATACTTCGCGAGCTTGAACAGGATCCCGACAGGCGCGTGCGTAACTATACCGCCTGGGCTATGGAACGCATCCGCGCGAAACAGGCACAGTAGAAAGCGCTCTCAAGCCAGACTGTCGGCAATTTTTACGATTTCAGCCAGCTGACTCAGCAATGCCGCTTCCAAAGGAAGCGCCGCTTCCAAAGGAGTATTTGCCGAGCGGACATCCGCCATGATCCTGAAAACCGGCTCCGTGCCTGAGCCCCGCATCCAGAGGAACGCCACCGGTTTGTTATCTTTAAGTATCAGGAATTTCAGGCCGCCTGGACCCGCTCCGTCTCCTTGATGCAATTCGATTTCCTGCGTTCCCCGGCTGGCAATGACCCGGTAGCTGAGGTTTCCCCGGAAGTTCACCGCAAGCAATGATTTTATTACTAACCAGCGCTGGGCAAAGAGCGCTATGCACGCGGTTTTTAGCTTTATATGGTCGGCGGACTCAACGCGGAGCGCTGCCCGGTCCTCGAATACGCTGGTGGTGCAGTACGGCGGCAGGCTTGCGACGATATGGGCGATGGAAATCTCGTCCGACTCGAGCCAGGAGCGTCCGCTCTTGGCAAGCCACAGGCCAAATGGTGAGGGCAATGCTTCGCTGCCTTTTATCGCAAGAATCTTAAGCAGCGAGCAGATGGTATTTACCGGGTCGCGGACGCTTGCCGGATGCGTTATAACGCCTCCGTTGGAACCTTCTCCCAAAATGCGCACCGTGTAACCGTCGCCTCGCAGGGAACGGGCAAGCGCGACAACATTGGCTTCACCGGTTTCGGCGCGAACCAGTATCGCTCCGAACGAAGCGGCTATGGAATCGATGCGCAGGCTGGTGGCGTCGTTGCACACCACGGCCAGCTTGCCGGGCGGAAGCCCGGTTTTGAGCCGCTGGTGCTCCGCGCACGCAAGTTCCGACAGGACTGCGAGCGCAAACGTTTCCTGTGCCTCGAGGGCGCGGGCGCAGCCTGCCAGATCATCCCAGATGACGATGTTGCCGCGATCGCCGTCGCAGTCGGGAACGTAGCCCAGGCAGTAGCGCGAATCGTGCTCGTGCGCAGTCTGCACAGACTGTCTGCACTGATCCAGCGAACTGCCCTCGGGAACGATGCGGTGCGCAAATTTTCCGGGTATGGAATTTATGAGCTCGATGTCCGCGCCAAGCCCTCCAAGGAATATTTCGTCGATGGACCTGCAGCGGGCTGAGCCGTTCATGTCCGCGATTATGCCGATCCCCCGGTTTCGTATGGATTCTCCCAGGGAATCCAAAACTAGTTCTTCCCTGCCGATGTCTTCCGAAGCTTCCGCGGGCAGGTTCGCACAAATCTCTCTTGTAAATAAAAGATAGCTCGAAAAAGCCTTCCGCTTGTTGGCGGGAGTAGCGGCGAATACCGCGCCCATGGAGGGATACTTTACCGACGCTACCATGTCGGCTACTGATTTTATGTCTTCCGGTTCGCAAGCTCCGGTTTTCAGATTCCGTATCAGGTCGTTTGCCGTTTCCGGGGGGAGTACGCCTCCGTCGCAAAGGCCGAATTTTACGCCGTTATGCCCCGGCGGATTATGGCTCGCGGATATGTAGCAGAACGCGTCGATCCTCCCCGAATCGCCTGGGGCAAGCAATCCGGCTTTTTTTGTCCATGCCATAATCTCCGGCGCGGCTACCACGGATGCGTATCGGACGTCGATGCCCCCGGCAAGAAAGCTGCGCGCCATGACGTCCGCGATTACTGGCCCTGTGGGTCTCGTGTCGATTCCTAAAGCCAGCACGGGCTTGCGCTCTCCCAAAGTTTTCTTCAGGTAGTCCGCAAAAATTCCGGCCATTCGTGCGGCGACATACGCGGCGGATGGACTGATCTCGTTACCCAGGTCCTCGTCGTCCGCGCCGAAAATTCCCCGCCATCCGGATGCCGACAGGATCAGGGAGTCGAAGAACCTGCGTGCCTGTGCGGGCTCGGGACGTTTTGCCAATGGTTTTGCGTACGGGTTGCCTATGATGGCGCCCGAGACGGGGTGGGTAATCAGGCTCATGGTGTTTTTCCTTAAGCGGCTAGCTGATGTCTATGAGCGGCAGCTGGACCGGTGATTCGGCGGCCAGTTTGTTCTCTTCCTGAATTGCGATAAAAACTTCGCGCCTGTAGACTTTTACGTTCTTTGGGGCTTCAATGCCAAGCTTGACCTGGTCTCCGCGTATCTCTATCACCGAAATGACGATATCGTCGTTGATAACCAGTTTTTCGTTAAGCTTGCGTGCAAGTATAAGCATGGCTATTTCCTCGAGGCGGCTAGTTCCGCCATGATGTCATGCTTTACCTGCCAGCGGGAGTCTACCAGGACAACCTGCGTCGCCTTGCGGCTTGCCTTGTTTATTATCAGCGGACCCATGAGGTTTGCCGTAATCGACCCTCCGGTAGACGGCACCGTTACCAGGCATAGTATCAAGGCGTCCTCGGGCGAGGTTATCCCAAGGCTCTGCATCACTTCGTCCGGCGCGTCCACGAGGTAGTCGGGCCGGAACAGGAACGGGTCCAGCAATATAAAATTAAGCTCGGGCGATTCGGTGGACTGCAGGTAGAAGTAGGGTTTCTGAGGCGCGTCCAGAAGCGCGAATTCGGTGAATTTTTTAAAACCTATCAGGCCATCCGTAAAAACGAGTATCTGCCTCTCGTCTATCTCGATATCTCCAAGGGCCTTAGTTTGTATGGTTGTCATTCTGTCCCGTTCCTTTATCATCGCAGGAAGTCTAGCAAGGTCTGAGGCAGGACGCGGCCGGCCATCTGTATCGCCGTCTTGTGCGCGTATTCCATCATCTTGAAGTCTGTGGCCGCCTGTGTCAAGTCCAAATCCGTTTCCGCGGCGAGCAATCTTGTCGCGTCGGGAATTTCCTTGTTGAGACGCAGTCCTGCGGTCTCGAGTCTCTCCATCAGCGACCCCGCCTGGGCGAGCCTTCTGTTCATATTTTCCATTCCCGCGTCGATGGAGGCAAGAGCCCGTCCGCCAACTTCGATATGGTCGCCTTTGTACAGGGCGTTACGCAGCTGCATAACCGCATCGAACATGGATCCGCCGGATACTTTCGCGGTGGGGGCATAATCGGAAGGAACTCCCGAGCCGCTCAGGATGCCAAGGTCCGCCAGCACGCGGGAGCCTTTGCCGTCCTCGAGGCGGAGGCGGTGCGATTGCGTGCCTTCGAGCACCATCGATTGCCTGGCCGGATCCAGCGAAGCTTTTACCGCCACGCCGGAATCGTTGATTTTAGCGATGATCGCGTGAATCGTATCACCCGGTCTAAGGGCTATCTGCTCTCCGTCGATGAATATGCTGGATTCCGCCATGACGCGGAAATTCGCGGTATCCGCGTTTCCGGATACCCGTTGCCTTTCCGCCCAGAATACTTCGTCGCCGGGGAGGTTCATGGCCAGGTAGCTGCCTTCGCTTATCTCGGCTTTTGGCGAGCCGAGCCCGCCAAGGTAATCGACGCTGGTGGTTACCGCGGCTCCAGAACCGTCCACGTAACCCGCAATGGCCCTGAAGGGCTCGGTTTTTGCCTTGTCGCCGGCGAATAAAAAATCACCGTCGGGTCCGCGCGCGTTTCCGAGACTTACCAGTTCCGCCATGAGCTGGTCCACCTCGATGGCCATAGCCTGGGTGTCCTCCTTGGAAAACGTGCCCGTGGCTCCGGTAACGGCGAGTTCCCGCACGCGCTGCATGATGTCCTGGGTCTGCCGCATGTAGCCTTCGGCGATCCGTGATCGGTCCAGCGTGTATTGGACGTTTTCCTCGTAGCGCTTGAGCCTGCCTGTAAACGATTCATAACGTACTGCGTGAGCCGCGCCCATGGGGTCGTCACGGGGGTTCTCGATGCGCTCCCCCCTGGCCATCTTGTTGCCCATGCTCGCCATGGAGTCTTCTCGCCTGCGAAGCCAGTACTGCATGTCATTGTTCATCATGTCGGAACTAACGCGTCTCATGGAAACCTCCGGTTTTGGTCAAGCCGCCGTGAAAAAAAAACACGCGGCGAAAAGTTTAATCAGTTAAGGGGACCACTAAAAACTTCAGTTTTTAGTGGTCTACCATGCGCCCGCGCATTGAAATTTCCTCTAAATGCCCATTCTGTTGATGATCGTGTCCAGCATCTCGTCGAACTGCGCGATAAACTTGGCCGAAGCCGCATAGCCGTGCTGGAATTTGATCATGTTGGAAAGTTCTTCGTCTATGTTTACGCCGGACATCGATTGCTGCATCTCGTTCAGGTTTTTGGCTATCCTCGAATGCGTTTCGGCCATGCGTTGTGCCCGCTCGCCTGAGAGACCAATTTTGCCGATGGCGTCGGCGAAGTAATCGTCAAAGGTGGATTGAGAGCCAACCATCACCGATGCCGTTCGCAGATTGGCCATAGCCAGTGCGGCGGAACCGTCGCCTGCCTCGGCAGGACGGCCGTTGCTGCCGAATCCCGCAACTACGTTGGTAAGGTCCAGGGAGACGCTCTTGGAAACTTCTATCCAGCCCGACGGATGGGCGATAGGCGCGACCGCGAAATCGGTGCCGCCTTCGCGAAGGCTCAGAGCGGCGTCCGCCCGTCCCCAGTCGTATGCTCCAGCCTCGCCGGCGGCAGCGAGCGTCCCGCTGTAACCGCCGAGAAACTCGCCGGAGTCTTCGACATGCCTGATGACGAAATCCGGATTCGCGGAATCGGCGCTTGTAGTGGCGCGCAATTGCAGCTTCCCGTCCATCGTAAGGCGCGCGGTAACTTCCGCGCCGGAGTTGTTGATTCGCCTGAGCACGTCGCCAACGGTATCGGTGGGGCGGTACTCGACGGCGATGTTGCCGGCAGGTCCGGATAATCGAATCACGCCGGCCAGGCCGACCTGTTCCTGCGGATCGAGCTTGTTCTGGCCGGTAATGCGCTGGATGTACGTGCTGTCGTAGGTTCCGTCGCCGTTTCTGTCGTAGTTTCCCGCGACATTGTTTATGGCGGGATGCTCGGTAAAGAAATCGTTACCCGTGCTCCCGTTAAGCCCGTATCCCGCGCGATGGGTCTCGTTTACGAGGTCGGTAAAGTTGAGGGTCATGGTGTCGAGCGAGGCTATCTGGCCTTTGATGTCCACATCGCGCAGCTCGATGAGCGCGCCAAGTACCCCTGCCGGAATTTTCGCCGGGTCGCTCGTGTCCTTCCACTGAAGCCTGGCGTAGCCGTCGTTCTCCGCGCCGGTGGTAAGCGAAAGCTGCCGGGCTATGCCTCCCTGGACCAAAACCTGGCCGTCCACATGTATCATAAACTCGTCGGGGTCGCGCTTGTCGACGCTTACGGGAATGAGGTTCCCCAATTTAGCCACGAGGAGGTCCCGCCTGTCGTACAAGTCGTTGGGGTTGTCGCCCATGGCCTCTACCTTGACGATCTCGTCGTTGAGCAGGCCGACCTGCCGCGTAAGGGTGTTTACCTGGTCCACCACGATCCCGATGTCCTGCTCCACCATGTCGCGAGTCTGTGTCAAGTTTGTATAACGTTGGTGTATGGAGTCTATGAGCGTCTTGCCCCGCTGCACCACGGCTTCGCGCGGAGCAAGCTCGGAAGGGTGCAGCGACAGTTCCTGCCAGGAGTCCCAATACTTGTCCATCTGGGTGCGAACGGAAACTTCCGTGGGCTCGTTGTGTATCTGCTCGAGTATCTTGACGTATTTGTCGCGGGTATTCCAGTATCCCACGTTTCCTTCCTGGTTTACGATTCTGCCTTCCAGAAGCTCGTCGCGCACGCGGGAGATGCGCGTTACCATGGGGCCCTGCCCGATCTGGCCGGGGGTTTCCTCGCGGTTTAGGGCGGGAGCGTAGAGAGGCTCCATGGTCCCGATATCCACGCGCTGGCGGGAGTAGCCTTCGGTGGACGCGTTGGAGAGGTTGTGGCCTATGGTATTCAAACCCTGCGTGTGCGCCATGAGCCCGCGTTTCCCTATTTCGATACCAGTAAATGTAGATAACATGCCAACCTCCACGAGCGGTTTTCGCCGCAGTTATAGAAAAATACCTATCAGAAAGCAGTGTCCAAAACTATGGGTACGGATCCGGCCGGCCTTGCGTTGCCGCTTTTGCCGTAGATCGTGCCTTTTCGATCGGGGTACAGTTCCTCCATGATGCCCGCCAGCGTCGTTGCGGCGCTGCCCGCGAATGCGCGGAGGCAGTCATTCTCGATGCGGGCGCGGTTTCCCGCCGTTTTTAGCTTTCTGCAGGAGTCGCCCAGCATGAGCCGGTATTCGGGAGGAACGACGCTTATAATCTTGGCGCTGGCGGTATCAAGGGGGAACCCAAGATCCGCCAGAAGGTCATGCCAGGCTACCAGGCGGGTTTTTTCGTCGGCTACCAGCTCCGCGGCTGCCTTGTTGGCGCGGCCCATGGCAGTCTCCAGCGCAGTCCATTCCCGGGAGCGCATCGCGGCGTTCATCAAGCGCTGTTCGAGTACAAAGGTATCCAGCGAGCCGGTTTGCTTATTGGCGCTGCTTATAAATTTCTGCAAAATGGTGGAATTCATGGTGCCCCCTCTTCACTATCGGCACCCTGTTTCCATAGATTAGGGAAAAATTTAGCGAGTCATGATTTTTTTAGGAGTTTATGGAGGAAGATTTTGATTCGGCTTATTCCCTGATACGGGCTGTGTTCTAGCGTCTCCTCCGCGATTTGCTCCAGCACCGCGTTATATTCATCGCGTCGCGTGCTATTCAATGTCTTGAGGAGTCCAATGAGATTCTTTAATTTTTTCCTGGTTTCCTTGGCTGGTTTCGTAAATTTAACGCCACAATGGAGTGAATCCTCGCCTGTTTCCGTCCAGACAATGATCCCCTGTACATGAATATATCCGTTCAATGTTAAATTTACCAAAGTGCCGTTTACCAGAGAAGAGCTTGAATTTTCCAACTCCAATTTGATAGAAGCGCCGCTCAGTGATATGTTTTTCAGATTGGCGGCAAGACGCCTGCCCTGGTTTTCCAGTACCAGCTCAGGCTGTATGCAAAACCGGAAGTGCTTGCGCTGCTCGCCGGGAATCCCTGCATGATTTCCTGCCAGGGCTTCCAACCTGTCGATGAGGCTGAAAAGTCCATGTGATTCTTCCCGGGTCAGGGCCTTGAATCGTATGCCGTAACCGATGCAGTTCCGCGGCATGTCCTTTGTGCGGACAATAGATCCCTGAATGTCCAAGCTGAGGTTTTTAACCTTGATGCAGAGGCATACAAAGCTGCCTGGAGTCGCGACTGCCTGCCTGGAAACGAGGACAAACGCGCCAGCCCTGGATAGATCCAGTATCCTGGCGGCTGTTCGAGCGGTGCCGAACTCGATCTCTGAGCTTACTTCGAGGCTATAGCGCGGAGCGTGTTCCCAAATTCTAAGGCGGGGATTAAAATACGGGGCGATTATGTGTTTCCTGAAAAATAAGCCCGCGGCTACGGTGAGTAGTGCGCTAAAAACCAGGACGCTCAAGATGGAAACAAGGGGATTAAGCCAAAAAGCAAGCATATTGTGCCCAAGCAGCAGACCAGAGCAGATGATAAATACCCACCAGCCGGATTTTCGTACCGATAGAATCGCCAGAGCGCAGACGGGATACGAAAGCAGCGCCGCTAAATCCGGAACGCCCAGCCTGCTTGCGATACCGCCAGGACCAAAAAGCGGAACCATGTTTACGATACTGCCTTGCACCAGGATGAGCGGTGGCGCCAAAAAATAGAGTATGGTAAAAACCAGTATGCTTTTTGGTCGTTTAGTCCGTGTTATCATCCAATTGATCTTAAGCCACAACCTTCTCAAAAAGCAAATTTATTTTAACGTTTTCGCTGGCTTAAGTGCCTGCAATGGACTATGCTTTTTTGATGGGCAGGTGGATAAGGTATATTTTTACGGGCTTGGTTCTCGCGTCTCTGTCATGTTCCAACCTTTTGCTGGGCAGCGATAATCACGTATCGTATAGTTCCGGGGTCTTGGTGGCGGTCGATTCCCTTTCCTACCCGGCATTGCTTCCCGAGCTTGCCCGCTACCTGGCAGATTTGGAGGAACAGGGTTTTCGCGGCGAAATCCTCATATTCAACGGAGTAAGCGCCGAGGAACTGAAGTCCCGGGTCTGGGCGGGCGGCTATGCGAGCGATATGGTTTTTCTGGTGGGCAACCTGCCCTGGGCGGATTATGAGACGGAGGCTTTTGGATACCAGGAGACCTTTCCGGTGGATCTTTATTTCGCCAGCGACGAAGTCTCCTGGACCGATACCGACGGTAACGGCGTTTTCGACGCGCACAGCCCGATTCGAATAACAAAGCCGGTTTCCCGAATCAAGGGCACGGCATCCGAGCTTAAATTCTACTTCGACAAGCTTCATGAATACGCGGGCGCTTCGTTTCCGGATGTATCGGAGGCTTTCCTGTTCAAGGATGATGACTGGCAGGATTATAAACGCGGCAGTTCGCTCGGCCTGGACCGGCTCTATTCCCGCATTGTGACTAAAGATACGGCGGCAGATACCCTCATGCTCAGCTACACGGACAAACTAGCTTCCGGATTTTCCATGTATGTCTACCAATGGATACACGCGTCGCCCGATACCCTTTTCTTTAAGGCTCCGGAAGGTTATGAAATATTCAGTATCGGCGAGATAGAACGCGTTTTACCGCAAGGCGCATTCTATAACCTGTTTGACTGCAAGGCTGCGAAGTTTACCCAGCCCAACCTGGGCATGCAGTATCTTACCCATACTCCCTATGGCCTGGCGGTTCAAGGATCTACTAAAATCGGCGGCAACTATTATCCCATGGAATTTCACCGTTCGCTTGCCGGCGGGAATACCTGGAGCCAGGCTTTCGCGGACTGGTACAACCTCTATGGAGTATTGAGCGACGAATGGTTCCTGGGTATGTGCGTGTTCGGCTGCCCCGCATTGCGGCCCGTGGCTGCCTCCCGAAACCGTAATCCATGGGTAGGGTCGGCACGAGAACTCATACCCGCCGCTTTTAATCCCGAAACCCAGCTGTTCAGGGATCTTGTACGGGTAACCGAAGAGCTGGGGAATTGAGCATTGGGAAGCTAATAGCCTTAGAGGCCACCTTTTTTTAGGTCTGTTTTTTTTCGGCTTTTCCCCTATACTGTGCTAAGGAATCCATAACATGGACTTCTGGAGGTTATTATGAGCATTGGCTTTACGGAAATTCTCCTTATTCTGTTTGTAGTCCTGATTCTTTTTGGTGCGAAGCGATTACCGGAACTGGCGCGATCGGTTGGAAAAGCGGTATCCGAATTCAAGAAAGGCATGCATGAAATCAAAGGCGGCCTTGATGAACCCCTGGATGCAAAAAAAGACACGCAAGAGCCGTTATCCGGGGAAAAACCGTAACTCAAGATGAAGTCGGATGAAATGCCTCTATGGGATCACCTGGAAGAATTGCGGAAAAGAATCCTGCTGGTATTGCTCGTTTTTTGCTCCGTTACCGCAGTAGCCTTTTTCTTTTCCGACAAGGCAATTCCTTTTTTCGTGCAGCCCCTGCTAAAGCTGGGCGGCCGCCTTATAGCGGTGAATCCTGTCGAGAAGTTTGTTGCCTACCTGAAAATCGCCATGGTAGCCGGAGTGTTTGCGGCTTTTCCGCTTGCGGCGGTGGAACTGGCGATTTTTGTAAAGCCGGCTTTGGTTTCAGGAGAAAAGGCGATACTTATTCCTTCCGTACTCGCATCGTTTCTTCTGGGTCTTCTTGGGGCCGCTTTTTCCATTTTTGTATTGACTCCGTTTGCCTTTGGTTTTTTTGCCTTGTTTGCCCAAGGTGACGGCGTCGACAACCTGTGGAGCTTCGGTTCCTGCGTGGATCTGTCGCTTACCCTCCTTTCGACGTCGGTTTTAGCATTTCAGTTTCCCTGGCTCCTGGGCGCGGCGATGAAGCTGGATATTCTGCGGGTGCAGACTCTTACGAAATATCGACGCCACGCGATTGTTATTATTTTTATTATCGCTGCGGTAATAACTCCGCCGGATATTATTTCTCAGTCCGTCGTGGCTGTGGTTCTTTGGGCTTTGTTCGAACTTACGGTTCTGTTCGGTAAATTAAAGGGAGGACTCACATGAATCGTCGCGAGTTCCTGCAAAAAATGATACTGGCCGGTGCCGCAGCCGGCGCCGCCGGGCTTATCGGCAGACCCATGCGCCTGTTCGCCCAGAGTGCCGACTCGGGCTATCCCGAACTGGTGGCGGTAAAGAATGGCATGCCCGAGTCGATGTTTGACCGGTCCATGATAGCCATAGGAGGCCTCAATCGATTCTTTGCCAAAGGCGCAACCGTCGTAATCAAGCCGAATATCGGCTGGGACAGACCGCCGGAAGCAGGGGCAAACACGAATCCCGCTCTGGTAGCCCGCATTGTAAAGCGATGCCTGGAAGCTGGAGCGGGCAAGGTAATCGTGTTTGACCATACCTGCGATGAATCCTTGTCCTGCTATCGCACTTCGATGATAGAAAAATATGCCAGGGATGCCGGCGCGCAGGTGGCTCCCGGCGCATCGGCGGGATATTACCAGGAAGTAACCATTGCCGGTGCCAAGACTCTCAAGAAGGCCAAGGTACACGAACTCATTTTGGAAGCCGACGCATGGATCAACGTGCCGGTTCTGAAAAGCCATGGCGGAGCGGGAATGACGGCAGCCATGAAAAATCTCATGGGCATCGTTTGGAATCGCGAAACCTTCCATGCAGCGGGCTTGGACTCATGCATCGCGGATATCAGCCTGTACCGAAAACCCAATCTCAACGTCGTGGACGCGTACAATGTCATGCTGACGCAGGGACCGCGGGGAAATGCCGCCTCCAAATACCGTATGGAAAAAATGCTCATCGTCTCGGCCGACATCGTTGCGATCGATGCCGCCTGCGCCAGGGTGATGGGTAAGGAAAGTTCGGCATACGGTTATATCGGAATGGCCAAGGACCGTGGCGTGGGCAGGCAAAATCTGGAACAGCTAAAAATCGAACGGATCAGCATGTGAAACCCCCAAAAGGCGGTGCCGTTTTAAGAGGGCTTTTACAGGCCGGTTTTGCAACGGTATTTGCTTTTTCCATGGTAGTCTCCGGAAGTATCTGGAACGGCATAGCCGGCTTGTTTGCTTCGGTTCAATTTGTGCCGCTTTTTTTACGTGCCTTCGCACCGGCTGCCGTCACGGCGATTTCCCTTATTGCGGCAATTGTAGGCTGCTCGGCTGTTTTTGGAAGATGGTATTGCTCCATACTCTGCCCGCTAGGAGCGCTGATGGACGCATCTTCCCGGGTAAATCGTAAAAAAAACTACAGCTACGCAATGCCTCGTCACTCCATCCAGGCAGTGGTTTTTTTGTGCATAATAAGCACTGCAGGCATGGGGTTTCCGCTTCTGTTGGACTGGGTTGAGCCTTATGGTATTTTCGCTCGGGGAGTCCGGGTTATATTTCGGCCGCTCTACGCCGGATTTATCGCCCTGTGGAATCTAAGCGCCAAAGCGCTGGGCTTGTACGGTCCCGCACCTGTTGTCCTGGAGCATGACCTGCCCGTAGTAATCGTATCCGCGGTCTTATTCACGGCGATCGCGGTGACAGCCTTTTTTAAGGGCAGACTGTATTGCCGTAGTCTATGTCCTGCCGGCACCCTGCTCGAGCTTGTAGCTTCCAGACCTGTTTTCGGCATCAGGATCGATCAAGCCTGCACCAAGTGCCGGGCATGCGAAAAAGCCTGCCCTGCCTCATGCATCGATGCGGGCAAGGCAGCAATCGATTCCGGTCGCTGCATCCTGTGTCTTTCCTGCACCGGCGTCTGTCCTGCCGCCTCCATCGGCTACGGGCGCCCGACACCGCAAAGGCAATCGTCGGGCATGCCGCTCGACAGGCGTAATTTTTTGGCCATCGCCGGTTTCGCCGCACTTGGCGCGTTAGTTCCGGCGGCCATAAAAAAAATAGTAAGCCTGCAAAACAATGCGGGACGGGTAACCCTGAGCGGAATAAGCCGGACTCTGGCATTGGCGCCCGGAGCGGTTTCGCTGGAACGCTATGCCCGATTTTGTACCGCCTGCGGGCTCTGTGTTTCCCGATGCCCCACGGGAGTGCTGCGTCACCTGAATCCGGGTATCGGAAAGCTTCCCGGCTCATTCGGGGGAGGGCAGCCGTTCCTCGATTATTCGCGGGCATATTGCACCTATGACTGCGTCGCCTGCAGCCGGGTATGCCCCACAGGATCGCTTTTGCGCCTTACCCCGGAAGCAAAGCGAACGACAGCGCTGGGCGAGAGCCGGTTTGAACGATCCCGCTGTATCGTTATTACCAACGGAACCTCCTGCGGAGCATGCGCCGAACACTGCCCTACCGGTGCCGTAACGATGAGGATGCTCGAACAGGGAAAGCCCACGGAACCGTTTCTCGAAAATGATTTATGCGTAGGCTGCGGTGCCTGCGAAAAAGTTTGCCCTTCGCTGCCTTTAAAGGCAATCTGGGTTGCGGGCCTCCCCAGACACAGGGCGGCAAGGCTGCCGTCGGGTGGCACCACCGATGCCGCAAGCGGCGGTTTCGGGTTTTAGTTGAAATATTTCTATCACAGACGCCCCTTTACCTCGCATCCTTTGCGGAGTAGACTGTAACCATGTTTCGAATGTTGTATGAGGCTTTATGGCTGTGGCGCGGAATCCGGGTGTTTGCGCTGGTGGGTGAGAGCGGCACGGGCAAGAGCTTCAGGGCCAAGCTTGTCAGCCAGAAATACGGGATCGACCTGCTTATCGATGACGGGCTGCTCATAAAGGGCGACGCCATCGTCGCGGGAAAATCCGCGAAGCGCGAAAAGCTTTATATGGCCGCGGTCAAGACGGCGCTGTTTCACGACAAGGCGCACCGCGACGAAGTGGCCCGCTATCTGCAAAAACACCGCTGGAAGAAAATCCTCCTCATCGGCACGTCGGAAAAAATGGTGTTTAAAATCGCCGAGCGCCTGCAGATTCCGCATCCATTCAAGATTATCAAGATAGAGGACATTGCGAGCAAGGAAGATATCGAGGCAGCCATCCAGTCCAGGAAAATCGAGGGCAAGCACGTAATTCCCGTGCCGGCCATCGAGATAAAACGAAGTTACCCCCGGATTTTTTACGACAGCATACGGGTGTTTTTCCAGAAGAACATGGGGCCGAATATAATTACCCCGCCCAAGCTCTACGAAAAATCGGTGGTGCGGCCCGAGTTTTCCAAACGCGGCCGCATCGTCATTTCGGAAGCGGCCTTGTCGCAGATGGTTATCCACTGCGTGGACGAGTTCAATGACGCCATTCGCATTCAAAAGATTACCGTCAAGTCGGATTCTCAAGGTTACCGGCTTACCGTTATCATGGAGCTGCCTTTTGGCACGCAGCTGTCGGGTAATATTCATAATCTGCAGCAGTATATAATAGATAATATAGAGCGATTTACCGGCATCCTCATCGAGGAAGTGAATCTGGTGATAGACCGATTCTCCTCATAATCCGGTTTATTCGTCCTGCCTCTGTACGAAAGGCAAGAAATTGCTTAATATTAAAGCATAATCTGCCGATATTACAGTGAAAAGGTTTTTGGATACCACGGAGGGTTGAACCATGAAGAAATTTATTATTGTTGTCGCCGTACTGTGCGCACTGACGTCTTCCGTCTGGGGACAGGCCGCCAGCTTTACCAGCGCAAGCACGGAACATTATGTCGTATGGTCCGCAGGCGATCAGGCTCAGGCAACGCAGCTTGGCGCGAAGCTGGAAGGCTTGTTCGAGCTGTACAACGAATATTTCCGTTTCGACGAGATTGCGCTCAAGGCACCTCTTACCGTGCGGGCATTTGCCGACAAGGAAAGCTTCAATGCCTACCTTCAGAAAGTAATCGGCCAGCCCAAGGACGATTTCGTCTATCTTCATTATCCCACGATCGAGCGCTCCGAGCTGGTTCTGTTCGTCAAGGCAGACAAGGCCGAGTTCGACGCCTCGCTTGCGCACCAGAGTTTCGTGCAATATCTTAAGGCCTTCGTCGTGGACCCGCCTCTGTGGATACGCGAGGGTTTTGCCGTGTATTTCGAGCGGGCCGCATGGGATGATGCCGCGAGTGCCGTAAAATACAACGAAAATCAGGCATGGCTGGAAACTGTCAAGCTGCTCAAATCAGAGAACAAGCTGTATAAAATCGATGGACTCATGGGTCTTTCCGCGGAAGAAGCCAAACTGGGCCTGGATGTTTTCTATCCTCAGTCATGGGCTCTCGTTTCGTTTTTCTTGAACTCCACGAATGCGCGCTATAACCGTTTCGTATGGGATTCCATAGCCCTGATGCGTGCCAGCGCCGCCCAGGCGGACAACCAGCTTGCCGTGCAGAACTTCTTCAAGAAGTGGTATGGCGACAGCGTAATAGACCAGGATTTCAACGCCTATATCGATTCCCAGCTTACCTTTGCCGAGTTTGTAACAACCGGCGTGCAGGCGTATGGCGACAAGGCTTTCGACAAAGCCCAGGAGCTTTTCCTCAGCGCGCTCAACAAAAACTCATCCAACTATATTTCCCACTACTACCTCGGTCTTATCGCATACGCCCGCAACGACTTTGCCGCGGCGGAAAAATATTACAAGTCCGCCCTTTCCCTGGGCAGCGACCTGGCGATAACGAATTATGCCCTGGGAATCAACGCCTTTGCCTCGCGCCGTTTCGAGGAGGCCAAAGTGTACCTGGACTTGGCCGCAACCACCGATCCGACACGGTATCAGGAAAAGGCCGGCGAGATTATTACCCGCATCAATGCAGACATGACTCCGGCTGCCGGCGGCAAATAAGCCCCAGAATACGGCACGAAATTCAATTCGTAGCCGAATTGAATTTTCCAGCGAAGGATCGCCGATCGGGTTTATGCCCGGCCGGCGATTTTTTTTGCGTGCCTCGAGCAGACCAAGGAGCCTTCGCGCATGCGCAGGGCATATTCCTGAGGGGAAATATCGTGGGTTTTGGCTGCCTGGCTCTTGCAGCGGCCATTTTGTCCTTCGGCGACGCAAAGACATCCTTCGCGTATATAGGCTTTCCAGGCAAGGTAAACCTCTTTGTCCAGGCCGCATTCCGCGGCGAAAAAAGCGTCTCTGTCTTCCAGAAATCCCGGCAGGTCGGAAAGTTTCAGCGTAAAAAGGCACCCGATGGGTTCGTATGTCGCATTGAGTTGTATTCCAGCGTCGATTAATTTTTTTGCCAATGTAAGAAGATCCTTGTCGCTCATGGTCTGCCTCTTTCCGTGGCTATAATAATAGCCTAAAAAAGAAAATTGGCAAGCAAAGAAAGTTGTTTTATGCGAGTCAGTTTGCCTTCTTGAGGCTGGGAGGCTGAAATTTTGACATAATGGGCATTCGGACCAGTTTTACGAATTCATAGTTCGTGTCGCCCATAACCCTGTCCAGCGAGGTTTCCTCGGCGCTTTCGAATACGGTGACACGGAAGATTCCCTGTTCGTCAAAATAAGGCAAAAGGGCGGCAACATGAAAATAACGGCGTAATGCCGATCCTTGCGCGGCACGGGCATTGAACTGGGCGAAGTACATACGCCCCGGTTCCTCACTGGCCAGCATGAACAAAAACGACTTTAGGCCGCGGATCGAAATGCCGACATCGGTAAAATTGTCGCTGTAGGCTTCATAGAGGCTGCCGCCGTTTACCGGGTCGGCGGATCCGGCGATCAGGGCAAAAGCAGGCGCGTTTACGTCGTGGGCCAGCGCTGAATCGCCTGAGTCCGAATATAGAACGGACCATGCGGCGTGGGCTAAGGCCCTGCTCCAGTCAAGGCCAAAAAACGGGTCCAGGAGCTCCTCGTAGGATTCGGTAAAGCCCGAGCCGCGGGATTCCAGCATACGCGTTTTAAGCTTGGAAACGGAAAGATAGGAGCCGGACAGCGGAAAAATCATGCCGTCCACCATCCATTTAAGGAAGCCGGAACAATTAAGGCCGGGGTTATCGCCTTGAGGCTTGAGGCTGGCTATAAACACGGGGATGCCGTTCTCGTCGATTGCGCCGTCATCGGCATAGCGAAGCTTGGGTAGTTCATTGCGCACCGCTTCTGCAAAGCGCCGCAGCTCGGCAAACAGGGATGGACTGGGCGAAAACATGGTCCAGTCCACGATATCCACACTTAATGCCATGAGTCGCGAAAGCGGTTCCCTCACAGCCTGAGCGAAGTTCAAGGGAAGAATTATTTCGCGGTACAGGACGCCGCTGTAGGCAACCACTTCCATCTGCACCCGTTTCCCGAAGGGGTACAGGCGAATAAAGGTACCCGGATCGCTGCGCAGGAATACCTTGGCTTGAATCCAGCTGCCGTCTCTCGCCGATCGTTTCAGTATCCAGCTGCCTTGCGTGTAATCGGTCCAGGCTCCGTTACGCTGCGGAACTATAAGCGTGTAGAATGCGTCCTTGACGCGTGTGTATTTTATTTTCCAGATGCCCCAACCGTTTTGTTCCGTCCGCTCTTTTTGAAGCAGAGCCTTGGATATCGGTTCGTTTAGCAAGGGTTCCCAGAGGCGAGCCCGGATGTCGGCCGAATCGGCAGCCTTGGCGAGACCAGTGTCTCCGCCCAGCGGCGGAAACTGAGGGCCGGCCCAAAGCCGCATGCCGGCGCAGAAAAGCAGAAGAACAAAGGCTGCTGCCGCCTGGTTTTTTTGAAGTTGGATCATACCTGCAATATCGGCATCAAGGGCGATGCCTCTGAGACTATTTTCGTACGAGCCTCACTCCCAAAACGTCCAGATATTCTACGTTTTTTTCTGAGACGACGCGTATGGTCGTGCCAAGGTTCCGGCCATATCCGCGAAGGTATATCTCCTGAGGTCCGCGCGAGGCAAGAGGGTAGACGGCTGTCTGTTTCGCCGAGCCTTCCCTCATGGTAAGGTAAGCCAGGAACAGTCCGGTTTTTTTGTCAAGCTGCAGGCGCAGCTGCGAAATGGAGAGCCCGCCGCCTGGCTGTGTATCCGCCGCTTGCCAGGTGCCTGCCCTGGCCAGCCAGGAAGCGTGTACGGGCAGCGGGCTTATTTTCTCCAGTATCTGGGACCCGGCGCTCGAGCTGAGCCTTATAAATTCTTTTCCGTATATCGTCATCATGGAAGCTCTTGGAGATTGGCTGCCCGGCGCGGTATTTGCGGTAAAGCCGGGGTTCATTTTTTTTATCCTGAATTCGTTGTCGGCGACCTGTTCTAGCCTGAGCGTAATGCCGGCCACCTTCATGATCAGCTGTGTTCCCGATTTTTCCACGATTACGAGACCGTTTTCGGACGCATACGAGCCGCTCATGCCGGCGGCGTTTTTTTTGTCCAGCGGGACGGGTTTCGCCTCCACGGGTACGGGACGCGGTTCCGCGGTTTCGCCATGGAGAGCCAGGGCAAAAAGCCGCAGGATTTCTTTGCCGATGGAGTCGAGTGTGCCCGATCCGCCGAGGCCGCCGTTCATCAAGAGGCTCACGCCAAGGTCCAAGGCGGGATCGATAAGCACGGTGGCGTGGAAAGGAGGCAGGTCTCCCCCGTGAGTGTAATATAACTTTTCTGGTACCGTCCCGCTTCGCAGCGCGTACCAGGACAGCATCTGGATTTTGTCGAGGTCCATCGTGGTTTGGGAATTCTCCTGTGTCCACATGGTTTTAAGCGTTTCCGGCCTTACTATGCCGCCGGTGCCGGAATAGACGCCTTTGCCGTGTGTGCGCAGCACGGCCAGCAAAAACTTTCCCAGATCGCTTGCGCTGCTCGTCATGCCGCCCGCGGCGCTGTCCCGAATTGCGGGGATGTCCACCCAGCTTTTCCCGGACATTCCGCGCGCATACAAGTTTGCCAGTTCGCTCTTGTAGACAAAGGATGAAACGCGCATCCCCGTAGGCTTGAATACCTGCTCGTAAACGTAGTCGTTGAACGATGCGCCGCTTGCCTTTTCCACCACCAGCGCAAGCAGGCTTACCGCCAGGTTGGAATACGAGCCTATGGTATACGGCTCGTAACAGAGGGTGGTCTGCGAAACCAGCCTCGCGTTATCCGCATATGGGCGCGCCGGAGCGTCCTTGAACGCAGCGGCAAGCATTCTGTCGGACCCGAGCAGGTCGCTTTGTATGCCCGATAGGTGGGCCATCACCGAGCGTATGCTTATGCCATCCGGATTTGGTCCCCAGGTGTAGGGCTTGAAATCCGGCAGGTAGCGGGAAAGAGGCGCATCCAGGTCCAGCCTGCCGGTTTCGGCGAGGCGCATTATTGCAAAGCCGGTAAATAATTTCGATACCGAGCCGATGTTGGAAATAGTATCGACGGTAAAGGCTTTGCCTTTGTCGGATTCGCCGAACGCATCGACCATGACGATTCCGGCGGCATCGGCTACCACCACGGAAATACCGGGGATTTTAAATTCCTTCATGCTCTCGATGATTGCGGTGCGGCTTCTGCCAATGGCCTCGTCCCGGGTTAGTTTTGCTGGCAAAGTCCGAATCGAAGGCTTTTGGCTAGCGCAGGCGGCAAGCAAAAGTACTGTGCAGAATAGTATTGCCAGTCCCTGCATGGCCAGGCGGCTATGTTTTTGCAAACGATTCATGGTGCTCCCTTTTCGACGGAATCCGCTTGATAACGGTGCTGTTTCACAGTATACCATGATATTCGCCTTCGAATTCCGGCCTTAGCCGAAATTTGCTGGCTGAATGTACCGAATCGGTCTATACTGCAATTACTGGTTTTAAAAGGGAGCTTAGCATGAGTAAATTCCGGCTTGTCAATTTTATTCTTATCGTTTTGGCGATTATATCATTCGCACCGGCTGTTTCCTGCTCGCGTCCGGAGCCGACCCCGCTGCTTATCGAGGATGCGGTAAGCGCGGCAACCGCGGAAGCCGATGGCCCAACGGCAGAGCAATGGGCCAAACGGTTTCCGCTGGAAGCTAAAATGAATGAATCCAATCGTGTCATGTCCGCATCTCCTACCGGATATGGCGGCTCGGTTCCGTTTCAGCGTGTGGAGTTGCTGGCCGAAATTTCCACAAATTTTAAAGGAAGCCCTTTTATAAAGGATTATGCGGAAGATCGGGGGCATGTTTACGCGCTGGAAGATCTCCTGGCTTCAAAACGCATAAGCGAAAAGACACCGGGAGCCTGCCTTTCCTGCAAGACAAGCGACATTGCAGACATTTTTGCCGGGCAGGGCTGGGATTACGCTAAAAAACCGCTGTCCGAGCTTGCCAAGGATACGCATCCGGGTATTGACTGCCTCACCTGTCACAATCCTGCCAACGGGAAGCTTCGGGTAATTCAGCCCGGCTTTATCGAAGCTGCCGAAAAAACGGGAATCGACCTGACAAAGGCGACGCGAAGCCAAATGGAAACCTATGTATGCGCCCAGTGCCACTCCGAGTACTATTTCGAGCCGATTAGCACCAAGGTTGTATTTCCCTGGGCAAACGGCTTGAGTGCGAGCGCAGCCTGGAGCTATTACGAAGAAAAGCCCAACGGCTTCGATGGCGATTTTACCCATACTGATTCGGGAGCGAGGCTACTTAAGGCGCAGCATCCCGATTTTGAGGAATATTCAGCGGGTGTTCATGCTCAGTCGCTCGTAAGCTGTTCGGCATGCCATATGCCCAAACAGCTTATGGAGGGCACGACAGTGCGAAGCCACCATATAACCAGCCCGCTCAAAAACATCGAGCAGTCTTGCATGCAATGCCATAAGAACAAAACTCCGCAGTGGCTTCTAGCCCAGGTCAAGACCAGGCAGGACACGGTTTACGCCGCCGGGAAACGCGCCGGAAACGCGGTTGCGGAAGCACATCTCGCAATTGCCGCCGCCGCCAAAAACTCGCCTTTATCGGCGGAACTTGCTATTGCCAGACAACTTGTCCGTAAGGCTCAGTGGTTTTGGGATTATACCGCCAGCGCAAATTCTATGGGATTTCACAATCCCATAGGCGCACTGGAAAACCTGTCCATAGCTTTGGAGGCGGGAAAAGACGCGGCAGCCGCGGCTAAGGCGATTGCCAGATAGTACTTTGCGCTACTGGCGTATCCATCGGGGTTGAGCCTTTGTTCTCAGCGATATGAATGCAGGCCGGCCAGCAGGAAGTTGACGCCGAAAAACGTAAATAGGGTGCAGGCAAAGCCGATGACATTGATCCAGGCAAGAAGGCGCCCATCTTTTTTCAGGATAAGCCGAACATGCAGGTATGCGGTATACAAAAACCATGTAACTAAAGCCCAGGTTTCCTTGGGGTCCCAGCTCCACCATCGTCCCCATGCGGATTGTGCCCAGACCGCGCCGAAAATGAGTGCGCCAATGGTAAAAACGGGATATCCCACCACCACGGAAAGGTAGGCTAGCCTGTCATATTGTTTAAATGCGCCAGCGCCGCCGCGCGATGAATTCTTCCCCCGCGAAAGAATCATGATGGAAGCAACGAACGAAAAAGCGAAAAAAGCCTCTCCTATGAAGCTTAAGGCGACATGTGCCACGAGCCAGGCGGAACGAAGCGCCGGCATCGGAGGCTGTACTGTTTTAGGTGCCAGAGGCGAGCTTGCCAGGGCAAGAAGAACCAACGCGACCATGATCATCCCGAAGCGCAGCCCGGGCGCAGCGGGGTTTTTTTTGCCAATACCATACACAAGCGCTATAACGCAAACCGTCGCGGAATAAAATACAAGGGACTCGAACATGCCGGTAAGGGCGGGAAACCCGATACTGAGCGATCTGAGACCAAGCTGCGCAAAAAGCGCCAATGCGGCAATCGCCAATGCTATGGACGATACAAACTCCGCCTTGGCCCTGAACATGCCGGCAGCGCTTGCGATTGCGGCTAAAATTATTGCGACAAAACCGATACTTGCCATCATTCTCGACTCTCCCTGTTTACGATAAGGAATCTGTCCACCGCTATCAAGACCAGCCCGACGCATATTATCAGGAAAGAAAAAGCCACATACGCATATGCCCTGTCCCGACTGGCCAGCAGCACGGTTCGTTCCAGGTATCCTATGGATTCCAGTCGAACGCCCTTATGTTCCTGACCGGGGAAAAGTCCGATGGCCTCATGGTCGATTAAGAGGCCGGCTGCCCTCGTTTCCGTACCCTTGCCTACCAGGTCGGCAGTCCAGGTAAGGGTACGTCCGTCGTCAAGGGTGATGGATGCTCCGGATTCCAGGTTTCGCGCCTTGCCTCCGGCCCATATTTTCGCTACTTCGCCTTGTTTCCACGAGTATTGATACAAGCTGGCTCCGCCGATTGAAAGCGGCTTGTTTACGCGAATCACGCTGTCGAACCCTTCCGGCCGCCGGGGAGTAACGACACGCACTTCCGTAAGCCAGTCTTTAGGCCGCCCGTCGGGATGCAGGGCGGCATTGAGCGATGTTACCTGAACCGTGATTCCCTGATCCAGCGATATACCGTCGCCTACCGCAAGCTCAATGGGAACCGAAACCCTAAAAATACCGGAGAGGGTGGCGCTCGCAATAAGAACGAGTATTCCGATATGCAGTACATCGGGGCCGTACCGACCTTGTAAGCCGCGTTTGAGCTGAGATAAAAAACGGCGCAGCGTGCAGGTAAAAAGATTGATAAAAAACAGCCCGGCGAGCAGCATAAAGGTAATCGACGAAAAAAAACCGTCATATCCCGCGGCGAGTATCGCGCGGGCGACAACGGCGGGATATGCGGAATAATACCAAGATTCCTCGAGCCCCTGAGGTACCAATGTTGCCAGGCCGCACAGCAGCGCGAGAATTGAAATTAAAACCACGGCAAGCCTTACCGAAGCCAGAAACCTGATTATTCTACCCATCGTAACGATACCCTAACCGAGGGGCGGGGCATGGTCAAGGGAAAAATCGCGATCCTGGAATCGACTTACCAATCCAGCAGCCTTCGCTGGCCTTCCAGCTTTCTTATGTCCGTGGCGTCCCAGCTCATTTCTAGGGTTCCCAGGTACGCTCCGCCGTCATCGTAGATGGCTTTGTATGATATCATGATGAAGCGGCCATTCATCTCTATCCAGAAATCAGCCTTGTCCTTTTCCTTGTTTTTGAAGGCCTGCAATATTTTTTCCACTATGTCTACGCTTTTTTGCGGATGGCAATTCCGGACGTCCCGCCCGATTATGCCCGGACTCCTGGGAAAGACGCGATGCGGCGAATCGGAATAATACATGACTTTGTCGTTGGCATCGACGAAGGACAGGTCCAGAGGCAGGTTTTTAAGGATTCGGTCCAGGAAATCAAGGGGAAGCGAACCCACGGACAGTGGAATCTCGGACAATGGTTTTGGTACTGCGCCGGCGATAGCTGCCTCGAAATTGGCGTACATCGACTTTCCCGCTGCTGGGTTCGCAAGAGCAGGATCCCACTCGGAGCCGGGACGAACCCAGGCAAAACCGATAGCGTCCTCGCCTCGCCGAACGCTAGCCCATTCCGCGTCGTCAAGGCGTTTGAGCGCGTTGGGGAACAGTATTTTCTCTTCCATAAAAATCATCATGCGGATTCTTCGCACAAGGTCGCGGGATTTTCGCCTGACGGAGCTCATGGTGCCGCCGGCGGTTTCCACGTCCAATTCCTTGAACACCGTGCGTATCTCGTCGTGCTTCCCCCACATGACTTTGGAAGGGCCTGTAAAGCCTTTTTGTTCCAGATAAGGGAATAGCTGATTTTCTTTGCGCTCAAAATGGGTGATAATTGGCTTTAGCGCTTCGACGGCCGCCTTGATGGCCGAAAGAGAACCGAAAAAACAGGCTTGTAGTAGGCGTCCCGAGCGTTTTCGCGCTTCTTTGTTCTCCGCCATGTACGTATGAACAGGGTGCCCCGGCATGCGATCCGCCCTTTGGCCGCGTTCCAGCCCGGCTTTAAAGACATCCGCGTGGACTTCGCACAATCTTTGCACTTCCTCTACCGGCATGCCTCCTTCGATCAGCGACTGCTCGAGGGCGGCCACTTCCATGGCGTCCGAATCTTTGATCAATGCATGGAACTCCTTTTTTACCTCCGCCGGCGACGAGCCCTTCGCCAATTTGCCTATGATGGCCTTAAGCTCCTCCGCGCGCTTTGCCTTTAGGGCGTCCGCGCTTAATTTCTCGCTCATACAGCTGCCTCCGTTCGTTCGATTGTTTTTTCCAAAGTTTCTGCGGTCCGCGGTTTAGCCTTTACCGCGATGGACAATAGCAGGGGACGCTCGAAAAACTTTAGTTTACGAGCTTGACTGTTAAAAATCCTGTTTCCGGTAAGGGAACAGCGAGGCGCCTCCGGTACCCGACAGGGTTTTTGAAGCAACCCATAAGCTGTAAAGAGGGTTCCAGCAAAAAAAACTCCGTGATTAAGGCATTTTCCTCTTCTTAAAGATAAACTATTCTTTACGCGAAGTCTAAGAAAAAACGGGTTTTTCCTTGCCTAGCGGCTGTTTTGGTGCTACCCTGAGTCCGCTCCGTGGCTGCGATCGGCAGCACCGGAAAAACTGGAGGAATTATGAGCAATACAGCCGCTGCGAGGCCTGCCAGGTCTCAGGTCGACGAGAAGCTTACCTGGGATTTAAGCGCTCTTTTCAAGTCCGACGATGACTGGTATGCTACGATCGAAATCGCCAAGAAGGAGCTTGAGGCCATAGTCGCCTTTCAGGGGCATCTTTGCAAAGACGGCAAGACACTCGATGACTGCCTCCTTATATTGGAAAGCACTTATACGAAGCTGATCCAGCTTGGCACCTATGCGGACCTGCTGCAGGCAGAAGACGGAACGAACCCGAAAAACCAGGAACGCGCCATGTTTTTCGGGGGCATCATGACAGGCTTCAAGGCATCGTTGTCCTTCATCGATTCGGAGATTACCGCGCTCGATGCAAAAAATTACTCGCAGCTCTTCGTCGAGTGCGCGGACCTGAACGCGTTCAAGGTCTATCTTGACGACATATACGACAAGAAATCCCATCAGCTTGGGGCCGAGACCGAAAAGACCCTGGCGTCGCTGGGCGAACTGAGCGGCTCTCCTTACCAAACTTACAGCGTAAGCAAGGCCGCCGATATGGTTTTCGAAAATTTTGACGACCACGAAGGTATGAGCCTGCCTAATTCCTTCGCCCTGTTCGAGTCCAACTACGAGTACTCCAGGTATGCGCCGCTAAGGAAAAATGCCTACGCATCTTTTGTAAAGACACTGGAGCGCTACAAGAATACCTACGCCGCCGTGTATTCCGCGGAAGTGCGCAAGCAAATCGCGATGAGCAGGATTCGCGGTTACGAATCGGCGACCCATATGCTGCTCGAGCCGCATAAAGTCCCCGTAGACATGTACAACAAGCAGATTGACATCATCTATACCGAGCTTGCGCCGCACATGCGCCGTTTTGCCGGGCTCGTAAAAAAACAGCTCGGGTTGCCTGAAATGCGTTTTTGCGACCTCAAGGCTCCCCTCGATCCGGATTTCAAACCCGCCGCGACTATTCCCGAAATCGAGAATACCCTGGTGGACGCCATGAAGATCCTGGGCGAGGATTACAGCGGCATCATCAAGAAAGCCTTCTCCGAGCGCTGGATCGACTTCGCGGACAACGTCGGCAAGTCGACCGGCGCATTCTGCGCCTCGCCCTACGGCTCCCATTCATATATTCTTATAACCTACCAGGAAAACATGCGCTCCGCGTTCATGCTAGCCCACGAGCTGGGGCACGCGGGCCACTTTACGCTTACCAACGCCGCGCAAAGGGTTTTTAACACGGAGCCTTCCACTTATTTCGTGGAAGCTCCCTCCACCATCAACGAGATGTTCCTGGGCGAATACCTTATGAAGAAGACCATGGACAGCCGCATGAAGCGCTGGGTTATCCTGCAGCTTTTGGGAACTTATTATCACAATTTTGTTACCCACCTGCTGGAGGCGGAATTCCAGAGGCGGGTATACGCCATGGCGGAGAGGGATATCCCGCTTACCGCGCAATCGCTCTGTTCCACGATGCTCGAAGTGCTGCGCACCTTCTGGGGCGACTCCGTGGCGATAGACGACGGCGCGGGCATGACCTGGATGAGGCAGCCGCATTATTACATGGGCCTGTATCCCTACACGTATTCCGCCGGACTTTCCGCCGCCACCGCGATATCGCGGGCTATTTCCGAAGAGGGAAAACCGGCCGCCGACCGTTGGCTCAAGGTACTTAAAGCCGGTGGAACGTTGCCTCCCAAGGAATTGCTGGCCATGGCCGGGCTCGACATGTCCACGCCCGCGCCCATCAAGGTAGCCGTGGATTACGTGGGCAGCCTGATTTCGCAGTTGGAAGATCTATTCAAATAGGAATCGCGCCCGTTTACGGGGTTTCATGCGTGCACCGTTTGGTCCATGCATGAAACTGGCCACGTTCAACGCCGAAAATTTTTATATGCTTCTCGACAGGGACTATTCCCCGGAAGAATTCCGCATGCTCTCAAGCGAGCAATACATGGCCATGAACAAATCCATCTTTAATCCCAACAAGGATCTGTCCAAGATCGCCGAGATAGCCAAAACGATTCTTGAGGAAGATTTTGATTTCGTGGGTTTATGCGAAATCGGCGGATTGGAAACCCTTGAAAATTTCAACCGACATTTCCTGGACGGTCGTTATGATTGTTTTCTTCACCAGAAGAACAGCACCAGGGGTATTTTCGTCGGCGCTCTCGTAAGGAAAGGCTTGTTTCCGGCGGTCGAGGTAAAAAACGTCGAAGGGGATTTTTCCAGGAATCTGTTGAAGATAAAGCTGAGCGGCAGGGGAGTGACGCTGACGGTTTTTGTTTTGCATCTAAAGTCGCAGTATGGTCCCGACCGCGGAATCGAAAAACGGCTGCAGGAGGTGGAGCGGCTCTGCGCGAGCGTCAAGCGGACCAAGTGCATCGTGATGGGAGACTTCAACGGCATAGTTATTCGCGGTCAAAGCCAATTCGAGTTCGAGAAATTCCTCGAGCTGCCGTTTCGGGACGTGCTTGAAGCCATGAATATCCCCGAAGAGAACAGGTTTACCCATTACTATTTCGGCAATACTCCCAATTTCAGCCAATTGGATTATATTTTTATCTCAAACGATATGAAGGTAAGCGACGGCGGCGCGATACCCGGCCCTATTCCCTGCAATTTCGAGGAACGAGCGAGGCTCCCCTCGGATCATCTGTTCCTAAAAGCCGTCGTAAGGCTGTTTTGACGGAACCGACCCGCCGGACTAGCCAGTCCGGCGGGCTCCCGCCTCATTTTTTATCCTGGTGCTTCGATTTTTCCTTGGTTATTTTTTGTTCCAGCGTGTCCATGAGCTTGTCCATGCCCGCGATAAGGTCAAAGTCCGCTTCCTGGACGTGCGCGCTTGCTCCCCAGCGGAAATTGATGGTGCATTCGCACTTGAACTGTTTTTCTTTTGTAAACGCGAACAGCAGATCTACGATAAGGTCTTTGGCGTAGGCGATTCTCTCGAGCTTCCTGTCGAGGTACTCCCTGCCTTGATCTCCAAGTTCGAAATGTACGGCCCTGACATCGATGTTCATGTATCCCTCCTTATGGGAACCTAAGATAACCTTGTTGGTTACCAGAGGTTCCTTGCCGATTCCTTACAGGAATCAGGTTTCTTAAGGGTCAACCTCTCAAAACTGAAGTTTTTAGAGGTCCCCTTATGTGTGCTTCCTGCTAAACGACGAGTCTACCTTCAGTTCCCCCCTGTATTTGGAAACGGTGCGGCGTGCAAGCTTGATGCCTTTGCGCGCAAGAAGTTCCGCTATATCCTGGTCGGACATGATGTTGGATTCGTTGCTTATCAGCTCCTTGATTATCTCTTTGACTCCTTCTTTCGAGAAGCGCGAGCCCGAGCTTCCCGAACCGGAAATGCTGTTGGTAAAGAAATAGCGCAGCTCGAATATCCCGAAATCCGTCTGGACGTATTTTTTTCCGGCTATGCGGGAGATGGTGGTTTCGTGAACGCCAACTTCGGTGGCGATATCCTTGAGGGTAAGAGGCGCGAGGTGTTTAGGGCCCCGGATAAAAAACGAGCGCTGGAACTCCACTATCGAGCGCATCACTTTGAGCAGGGTGCGGTTTCTCTGGTGTATGCTCTGGATAAACCATTTTGCCTGCTTTATGTTTTCTTTTACGAAACTGTCGGTAGCCTTGTCGTGCTTTGCGCCGGAAAGCTGGTCGAAAAACGGGTTGATGCCCAGCACCGGTATTTCCTCGTCGTTGATGGAAATTACAAACTCGCCGTCTTTAAGCTTAACCTGCACATCGGGAATGACGAAGCGGGTTTCCAGGGGCGAGTATTGCCTGCCTGGAAACGGGTTGAGGCTTTTTACGAAGGCGAGAGCCAACTCAAACTGCCTTTCCGACAGGCGAAGTTTTTTTTGAATATCACTAAGCTTGCCGTGTTCAAGGAGGTCGATGTAGTGGCGAACTATGTCCAATGCGCCGAAAGGCGTATCGGCCGAGTTCTGAGTCTGAACAATCAGGGATTGCCGGTAATCCTCTGTGCATACGCCTATAGGGTCGAGTTTTTGGATTATTTCTACAGCCGCGTCCACAATGCTGGCCTGGATGTTAGGACAGACAGAATAGGGTTCCTCCTTATGGAAACCATCGGAATCGAGATTTTGAATTAGAAGCTCTCCTGCTTCGCGCAGCGCGGGGGAAATGGGATAGAGCCTGAGTTGCCACAGGAGGTGTTCCTGGAGGGTTTCGGGAACTGAAATGGCACCTTCGAGAAAATTTCGCTTGGCATCGCTGTCTTCGGTACTGGCCCTGGCATATCCGGGGTCCGATATGTCATCGCTGGCAGTTTGTACATCCGCATCCCCGTCACGCTCGTCGCCCAGACTTTCCAGCGAGTCGGTTGTTCGATCCTCCATGATCTCGAGAGCCGGGTTTCTTTCGATTTCTATTTGCATTTCTTCTTTTAATTCGTGTATAGGCAAGGACATGAGACGAATGGACTGAATCATTTGCGGACTCAGCCGTTGTCTTTGCTCCTGGATTATCGAAGGTCGTTGTACCTGCACCGCAAAAACTCCATTCTGGTTTGGTTCATATAAACCCTACTCTTTAATGTTAAGGCAATAGGCTGGAATGTCAAGGAGTAGTGACAGGTGTTTGGATCATTTAGTTTTTTTAGGCTGATTTAAGGGGACCTCAAATAGCCTTGTTGGTTATCAGAGGTCCCGAGCCGATTCCTTACAGGAATCAGGTTATTTAACAGGGTGTTGAAAAACCTCGGATGAGGATTTTCAACACTTCCAAAATGTAACATTACCGTAGCATTTGTAATCAAATGCGAGGAATGTTTAAGGCTGTTGATAAAGCAACAAGCTTTTTCAACAGCCTGTTAATGGTGGACCTCTCAAAACTGAAGTTTTTAGAGGGCCCCTTAGGCTGAAAAAAATAAATTTCTTCTAAATACTGCGAATTATGCCATCAAGGGCCATAAATTGCTTGACCTTGCAAAACATTAGTTATTATTTTTAGCGAGTGTTCATAACTACCTCACTGTATAGTAGGGTTTCTAATCATAATTTTATAGAGCGAGGCTATGTCCAAGCACAGAAAACCAGAAGACGAAGCCGCGGAACAAAATCTGTCCGCAAACGACGGTGATGAAGCTATTGTAGAAAGCGAAGTGGCTTTCAAGCCCGAGGCTTCGCAGGCCATTCCCGAACCCGATACCATATCGGCTGGGTTAGCCGGGCGCGATACTAAAATCAAGGCTCTCGAAGATGAGCTGTCCACCCTGAAGGATCAATATCTGCGCAAACTGGCGGATTACGAGAATTTCAGGAAACGCATGTTCCGGGAAAAGGACGATGCCGTGCAGTTTGCCAACTCGCAGCTGCTTACGGATCTCGTGGATGTCCTGGATAACTTTGACCGTGCGGTTCAGAGTTCCGAGACCTCGCGGGAGTTTCAGTCCCTGCACGACGGCGTGGACATGATACGCAAGCATTTTTTGAGCCTGCTCGAAAATAAATACGGCTTGGTACGGTTTGATTCGCTCAATCAGCCGTTCGACCCCAATATGCACGAGGCGATGCTGAGCGAGACCGGCGATTGTCCGGATCCCTTGGTAATCGAGGAATACAGCAAAGGCTACAAGCTTAAGGAACGCATTATTCGTACCTCCAAGGTAAAAGTGCGGATGCCCACAATTCAGGCATAAAATTAGTATAGGGAACAAGGAGACTACCATGGGAAGAATTATAGGAATCGATCTTGGAACGACAAATAGCTGCGTTGCCGTAATGGAAGGCGGAGAGCCGCTTGTGATAGCTAATTCGGAGGGTCAACGCACCACGCCATCCATCGTGGGCTTTACGGGCAAGGGCGAGCGCGTCGTGGGACAGCCGGCGAAGAATCAGATGATTACCAACCCCGAGAATACCGTATACTCGATGAAGCGCTTCATGGGCAGGCGCTATGAAGAAGTTCAGAACGAGATAAGCCTCGTGCCGTATAAGGTTATTTCGCATCAAAGCGATGTGCGGGTCGATGCCGCGGGTAAAATGTACAGCCCCCAGGAAATCAGCGCCTTTGTTTTGCAAAAAATGAAGAAAACCGCCGAGGATTACCTGGGTGAGGAAGTAACCGAGGCTGTCATTACCGTTCCCGCGTATTTCAACGATGCCCAGCGCCAGGCCACCAAGGACGCTGGCAAGATAGCCGGCCTCGAGGTAAAGCGCATCATCAACGAGCCCACCGCGGCAGCGCTTGCCTACGGCTTCAACAAAGACCAAAAGAAAGAAAAAATCATCGCGGTGTACGACCTTGGAGGCGGCACCTTCGATGTTTCCATCCTGGAGCTGGGCGAAGGCGTGTTCGAGGTAAAATCGACAAACGGCGACACGCATCTTGGCGGCGACGATTTCGATCGCCGCATCATGCAATGGCTCGTGGACGAGTTCAAGAAAGAGTCCGGCATCGACCTCTCCAAGGACCGCATGGCCCTCCAGCGCCTCAAGGAGGCTTCCGAGAAAGCCAAGATCGAGCTGTCCAACGTGCAGCAGGCCGAGATTAACCTGCCTTTCATCACGGCGGACGCATCGGGTCCCAAGCATCTCCAGAAGAGCCTTACCCGCGCACAATTCGAGCGCTTGATAGACGATTACCTGGAAAAATCCAAGGAACCCTGCAAAAAAGCCCTGGCCGACGCCGGTCTTACCGCGTCCCAGATCGACGAGGTTATACTCGTCGGCGGTTCCACGCGCATCCCCAAAGTCCAGCAGATCGTCAAGGATCTGTTCGGCAAAGAACCCAGCAAAGGCGTAAATCCCGATGAATCGGTAGCCGTAGGCGCCGCGATACAGGGGGGAATCCTGGGCGGCGACGTCAAGGACGTGCTGCTCCTCGATGTTACGCCGTTGTCTCTGGGTATCGAGACTCTTGGCGGCGTTTTTACCCGCCTTATCACCAGGAACACCACGATTCCCTGCAGGAAGAGCCAGATTTTTTCCACCGCCGGCGACAGCCAGTCCACGGTAAGCATCCATGTGCTCCAGGGCGAGCGCGAGATGGCCACCCAGAATCGCACCCTGGGCCGCTTCGACCTCGAGGGAATCCCGCCGGCGCCACGCGGCGTTCCGCAGATAGAAGTGACCTTCGACATAGATGCCAACGGAATCGTGCACGTATCCGCCAAAGACCTTGGAACGGGCAAGGAGCAGAAGATACGCATCGAAGCCAGCTCCGGCCTTGCGGATTCCGATATAGAACGCATGGTAAAGGAAGCGGAGGCGCATGCCGAGGAAGACAAGAAGGAGCGCGAACGCGCCGAGGTCCGCAACGAAGCGGACACCTTCCTCTATTCCACGGAGAAATCGCTCAAGGACCTCGGCGACAAGGTAGTCGCGGAAGATAAAGCCGCCGCTGACAATGCGATCGCCGAGCTTAAAAAAGCCATCGAGTCCAACGATATCGAGCAGATGAAAGCCAAGACGGAAGCCCTCAAACAGATTTCGTATAAGATAACCGAGGAGCTTTATAAGAAGACCGGCGGGCAGGCCGGTGCCGAAGGCGCTCCGGGAGCCTCCGCAGGCGGTCCCGGACCAGATGCCCAGCAAGGCTCCGGTAATTCGGGATCCAACCCTAACTCGGGTGCCGAAGATGCCGATTACCGCGTAGTGGACGACGACGACAAAAAATAATAGCTGGAACGTGGGAAGAAACCACAGAGGCACAGAGAGCACAGAGAAGATAAGAGGGGAATGGAGAAGGTCAATTGAGAAGCCCAAAAGCCGCTCTCTTGATGCGTCGAATTTTCTTCTCTTTCTTTCTTCTCTGTGACTCTGTGCCTCTGTGGTAAATTATTTTAGAAGGATCAATTGTGGCCAAACGAGATTATTACGAAGTCATGGGTGTGCCCAAGAACGCTGCCAAGGACGATATAAAGAAAGCATACCGGAAGCTGGCTATCCAGAATCATCCCGATAAGAATCCTGGCGACAAGGCTGCCGAAGAGCGCTTCAAGGAAGCTACCGAGGCTTACGAAGTTCTGTCCGACGACCAGAAGCGCGCTGCATTCGATCAATTCGGATTTGCTGGCGTGGATGGCATGAACGGCGGCCAGGGTCCACAGGACTATTCCAATATTTACCGGGACTTCGAGGATGTTTTCGGCGGGTTCGGCGATTTTTCCAATATTTTCGATAACCTTTTTGGCGGGTCCCGCGGAACAACCTCCGGGCGCAGGCGCGGCGAGCCTCCTCGCGGCTCGAACCTGCGCTACGACTTGGAACTCAGTTTCGAGCAGGCCGTGTTCGGCGCCAATGTGGAAATCGCGTACAGCAAAGACGAAGCCTGTTCCGTGTGCAATGGCTCGGGTGCTGAAGCCGGCGGCGGGCGAAAAGTGTGTCCAACCTGCCAGGGCTCAGGCCAGGTACGGCGCAGTTCGGGGTTTTTCTCGATTGCCAGCCCCTGTCCCACCTGCAAGGGAGAAGGCCACATCGTAGACAAGCCTTGCAGGGCTTGCGCCGGTGCCGGACTTGCCAAGAAAAAACAAAAGCTCAAAGTCACGATTCCCCCGGGTATGGATGACGGCAGGCGCCTGTCGGTAGCCGGTCAGGGCGATTCCGGGACCAATGGGGGGAAACCCGGCGATTTATACGTATTCGTGCACGTTAAACCGCACGAGTTCTTCGAGCGTGACGGCTACGATTTGTACTGCGCCGTGCCTGTTTCCATAATGATGGCGGCTTTGGGCGGGGAAATTACCGTACCCACTATAGACGGCAAAAAAGTCAAGATTAGCGTCCCTGCCGCTACCCAGCACGGCAAGATGCTTCGCCTGCGGGAAGAAGGCGTACCGGGGGCAAATGGCGGAGCCCGTCGCGGCGACATGTACATTAAATTGATGATTCACGTACCCCTGAAGCTTTCGCGCCGGGGCAGGGAGTTGCTTGAGGAGCTGCAAAAAGTGGAAGGCGAAGAAGGCACCCCAAAGCCTATCAAGCTTTCCGAATTGAAGTAAGCTTGGCTGCCGGTCGGGCTTTGTCTTTTGGAAGCGATTTTCAGGTTATGGGCGTCATCAATGCAACGCCCGATTCCTTTTATCCGGGCAGCAGGGCTTTAGGCGATGCTCTTGTAGACGTGGCGGCGGCCATGATTGCCGGTGGCGCATCGATTATCGATATCGGCGGCGAATCCACCCGGCCAGGCGCCCTCTACGTAAGCCTTGACGAAGAGCTCTCCCGAGTAATGCCGGCGGTTGCGGCAATCCGTCAGCGCTGGGAAATTCCCCTGTCCGTGGATACTCGCAAGGCGGAAGTCGCCCGACAGGCTCTCGATTCGGGGGTCGATATGGTAAATGACGTATCCGCCCTGGATGATGACCCGGCAATGGCCGGGCTGTGCGCCGCGCGCGGCGTCCGGGTAATTCTCATGCATAAGAAAGGCATTCCCGCCACCATGCAGGACAAGCCGTACTACGAAGACTGTGCATCCGAGGTTTTTGCCTGGCTGCTCGCCGCAGCGCAAAAAGCCCTCCTGGCGGGTATCGCCATGGATAAAATCGTGCTCGATCCGGGAATTGGTTTTGGAAAGCGAGACGAAGACAATCTGGATATACTTAATCGACTTGATGAATTGTGTTCCTCGGGGTATCCTGTCCTGGTAGGGCTTTCGCGGAAGGCGTTCATAGGCGCGATTACGGGGAGGGATGCCTCCCGAAGGCTTGCCGGTTCACTCGGAGCGGCATGCATGGCCAGGTCGCGGGGTGCCCGATTATTCAGGGTGCACGACGTTGCGGAAACCGTGGATGCGCTGCGTGTTTGTGATGCCATATTTTTTGGGAAAGGCGCGCAGGCACCGATAGTATTGTAGTTTTAAAACCGGGAGTGGCCGAAGGGTGGTAGTCGATTCATGGGCTTGAGCGAAGTTGTAACGTTTTTAACCCGATATGTCAGCCCCGTTCTGGACATTGCCCTGCTTGCATGGCTTATATACCTTACCTACAAGCTGCTCCTCAAGACCCAGGCCGTTCAACTCGCGCGCGGCGCTGCTCTTCTGGCTATAGTTTACGCCATTTCTTTCTTTCTGAAACTGGCAACGCTCTCCTGGGTACTCAACCTGCTCGCACCCGGCCTTGTAATAGCGCTTGCGATTATTTTTCAGCCCGAGTTGCGCAAGATATTTATAAAGCTGGGGCAGGGCAACTTGTTTCGCAAGGCTCAAAGGCCGCGCTCCACCCAGATAGACGCCATCGTTCATGCGGCTGAAATACTGTCGCAGAAACGCCGGGGCGCGCTTATCGCCTTCAGCCGCTACGTCAACCTCGACGAATTGATCGACCACGGTACCAAAATAGACGGCGAAGTATCATCTTCCCTGCTTCTCTCCGTCTTCGAGTACGATACCCCGCTGCACGACGGTGCCGTAATCATAAAGGACGGCAGAATAGCCGCCGCCGCCTGTTTCCTGCCGCTGTCCGAGCAGCAGGACATAAAGAAAAGCTTCGGCACGCGGCACCGGGCCGCCTTGGGCCTGACGGAGGCGGCGGATGCCGTGGTGCTCGTGGTGTCCGAGGAGACGGGAGCCATTTCCCTGGCATACGACGCGAAGCTTTATTATAACCTTACTCCCCAGGCGGCGCGGAAGCGCCTTTCCAGGCTCGTGGAGCAGGGAGCGCTCGCGGAACACGAGGAAGGATCTTTCGATGTCGAAGACTAAGTCCTTGCTGGACCGCCTGCTAAACGACTGGGTGGCGAAGATACTCTGCCTGCTGGGGGCCGTCGGCTTATTCTTTTTTTACCAGCTTAACAAACTTGAGGAGCGAGCCCTGTCCGTTCCCCTTACCGTCCTTACCAACGACGATTTCGTGCCCGCCAGCCAGTATCCCCGAACGGTTCGCCTCGTGCTTCGCGGCGAATCGAACGCCATCGGGGCAATCCTGGAGGACGATTTGGAAGCTACCCTCGATCTAGCCGGTTACACGAGCGCCGGCGTCTGGCGGGTTCCCGTTCGAATAGAAAAACGAGGAAGCGCCATGGATATCGATCCTCTGGAAATAACCGTCGATCCTTCCGATATAGCGCTTTCTATCGAGCTTCGCGCAGTGCGTCAGCTCAAGATAGTTCCGAGCTTCCGGGGTTTCCTGGAACCGGGCTACGAATTGGCCGGTTTTACCCTGGATCCGCCGCTAATGGAGGCCGTCGGTCCATCCGGCCTCATGGACCGTATTACCGAGGTAACCACGGAGGCCATAGAGCTTTCGGGAAAGTCGGCCAACTTTACGGCCAGGGTGCGCATACAAAAACGGGATTCCCTTGTTGGATTCCTTTCGTCGGACACCGTTCAATTCAATGCGGAAGTTCGCAGGGCTCTTGTATATAAGACTTTCCAAGACTTGCCGGTCGAGGCGCTCGGGCTGCAGCCCGGCTTGGAGATAAGCGGAAGCCTGCCCGCCGTTACCGTAGTCGTAGCGGCTGCGCGGTCCGCGATGGATCAGTTCGTAATGGAGCAGGACGTGCTCGTTATCGACTTAAGCGGGGTAAAAACCCCCGGAACCTATACCTTTGCCGTAGCTCCCAGGTTTCCCGCGGATTTTCTCGTGGAATCATGGATTCCCCAGGCTCTTACCCTCGTGATAGACAAAAGCGCCGCCGTTCCGGAGGTAAAACCGTGATCCTGGGCATCGGTATCGATGTGGTGCATGTGCGCCGGCTTGAGCGCTGGCTTGCGGTGCCCGGACTCGCGGCGCGCTTTTTTCATCCCGACGAGCTGGAGACTGCATTGTCCCGCCGATCAGGGGCCGCATTGTCGCTGGCGGCCCGTTTCGCGGCCAAGGAAGCGCTGGGCAAGGCTTTGGGAAGCGGGCTCCGCGGCATGAAGCTAACTGATATCCAGGTTATAAATAATTATAACGGCAAGCCGGCGATAAGCCTTCATGGCGGCGCCGCCGCGGCTCTCGCGGCGGTGGGAGGAAGGGTCGTGCATCTGTCGCTGACCCACGAAAGCGACAATGCCATAGCCATGGTCGTGGTGGAAGGTTGAAATGCAGAGAACTCCTCCCAAGAAAGCGGAAAAAGACCGCAAGATTACGTTTTACGCGAAGGAATTTACCCGTTGTCCCGTCTGTGACGGATCGTTCAAGCGTGAAGAATTGTTTTCGGGCCGCCTCAACGTCGACGATCTAACCGACGAGCTTCACCGCCTGTACAAGCCGACGCAGGCTTTCGGCGAGGTTATACCCCTCGTTTACGAGCTGGACGTGTGTCCTCACTGCTACTATGCAGCTTTTCCCGGCGACTTCATTGCGGGTGGAGCAAAAGCGGCCGCTTTGATAGGGGACAGATTCGAGGAACGCATCCAGAGTATCCAGCGCCTGTTCGACAAGGTGGATTTCCAGGAGTCGAGAACTTTGAAGGAAGGGCTGGCAAGCTATTTTCTTGCGGTGCAATGTTATGATTTCTTTTCTAAAGAATTCTCTCCCACCATAAAAAGCGCCATCTGCTGCCTTCGCGCGGCATGGCTCTGCAAAGCGCTGCACAAGAGGCTGCCCACCGAGAACTGGGACTATATGGCGACCCTCATGTACCGTAAATCCCGCTTCTATTACAAGCTGGCCCTCGAGAAGGAAGCTTCGGGAAAGGAACCGTACTCCTCGGTAAATAATCTAGGCCCGGACAGCGACAAGAACTACGGTCATGAGGGAGTCCTGTACATGAGCGCCAGGCTCGAGCTCAAGTACGGTCCGACTGACGATGCGGCAGCCCGGAACAAGCTCCTTAACTCCAGCAAATTCGCGATTGCGCGCATGTTCGGCGTGGGCAAGAAGACAAAGAGCAAGCCCGGTCCCCTCCTCGAAAAAGCGCGCGAGCTCTATGACCAGCTCAAGAACGAACTCAAGGACGCGGCGGAAGAAGATGAAGATTAGGTGCATAAAACTTACTATTTCCTATGACGGAACCGATTTTGCCGGTTGGCAGAAGCAGCCCGACCGCCGGTCGGTGCAGTGGGAAATCGAAAAGGCTCTGTCGTCCATGCATGGCCGACCAATACACGTTACCGGGGCCGGGCGTACCGACTCAGGCGTGCACGCGGCAGGCCAGGTGGCTCATTTTTATACCGACATCGCAACGATAGACGCACCCCGGTTTCAACTGGCTTTAAACAAGCTCATGCCCCGAGACGTGCGCATCGTGCAGGCGGAACAGGTAGACGACGATTTCCACGCCCGCTACGACGCCAGGCTCAGGCGATATAAATATTACGTCAGGGCGGGGCAGTTTTCATTTCCCCACCTGGATCGCTTTGCCTGGCGGGTTCACCACGAGCCGGATTTGGCGAGGCTGAACCGCATGGCCGCCTGCCTGCGCGGAGAGATAGACTGCACGTCATTTTCCAGCGCCAAGGATCCCAACGAAAACCGCTTCCGCTATCTGCATCACGCCGTCTTCTACAGGGAAGGGGATGCCATCGTGTTCGACGTAGCGGCCAATGCTTTCCTCTGGCACATGGTTCGCTCCCTGGTGGGAACCCTCGTTAACCTGGATCGCGAAGGAGCTCCCCTCGATTCATTGATCCGGATCCTGGAATCCGGCGACAGGAAAAAGGCCGGCGCAACGGCCCCCGCCTCCGGGCTTTTTTTATGGAACGTCGACTATTACGATTCCCCGACCCGCCGCGCCCGTTCTCCGCACCAAAGCAGTGAACATTCAATAACGCAAGGTTTCCGCGAAAAAGACGGGCAGCGTCTTGTACCCGGCCTCGGTTATATAGAAGAGCCGCAAGAATAGGAGTGTCCAGGCCAAACGAAGTCTGCTTTGCAGGCGCCGGACTGCCTTGCTACTGCCAGTCGCCAAGCATGACGACCTCGGGTTCCAGTTCGAAGCCGAAGGCGTTTCGGGCAGCGTCCCGCGCTTCGTCGATGAGGGCCAGCATATCCTCTGCGCTGGCTTTTCCCGCGTTTACGAAAATATTGGCATGCTTGGTCGATACCATGGCATCGCCATGACGCCGACCGCGGAAACCCAGTTCGTCCAGGATGGCGCCGGTGGGCCGGTCGAAGGCGCGGTCGTTCTTGAACATGCTGCCCGCGCTGGGCCAATCGAAGTGACCTTTTTTTACCCTGTCGGCCTTAAGCTCCCTCATGCGCTCCGCCATGGCGGCTATGTCGCCGTGTTTCAGGCTGAGCACCGCCCCTGTGATGATCGATCCGGGTAGGTTTCCGCCGGGCATGAACGGCGTGCTTTTATATGACCATTCGCTTCGCCGCAATTCCAGGCGGCAAGGTTCCAACGTTGACGCGTCGAGATACTCGATCGATTCGAGGCTGTCGGCCATCTCCTGGCCGTAGCAGCGCGCGTTCATGAAAACCGCTCCGCCGACCGAACCCGGAAGCCCAGCCGCGAACTCGAGTCCCGAAAATCCCCTGTGCACGGCTTCCTCGGCCAGACCGGCTATCGGGATGCCCGCGCTGGCGTGAAGCGTGCAGTCTCCGTCCGTTCCCCTATCGGCGGGCTCGTCGAAACTCGCGCCCCGCAGAAGTTCGGTACCTACGAGGATGCCGCGCACGCCTCTGTCCGATACCAGCAGATTGGCGCCGCCTCCGATTACCGATATCGGAATTCCCGCCAGACGCGCCTCCCGGATCAAAGCGGCCAGCGCTTCCCGCGAACGCGGCAGCGCGAAGGCGTCCGCCGGCCCGCCTATCTTAAACGTGCTGTGGGCGCTTAAAGGCTCGTCGAAGCGGATATCCGCGTCGATCGTGCCTTTGCCATGCGCGTCGCAGAGCGCGAAGCATGACGCAAAAAAATCACGGACGTCAGTCATGCGGGGAAGTGCCTTATACCGATCCCAGAAGCAGGCTGGAGTTATGCCCGCCGAATCCGAAGGAGTTGGACAGCGCGACCCTTATCTTTTTTTCCACGATTTGCGCGGGGATGAGCACCGGCGGCAGCTCGGGGTCGCGGTTCTCGATGTTGATGTTCGCGGGCACGATGCCGTCGCGTATCGCCAGCGCGCAAACGATGGCCTCAAGACCCGCAGTGGCTCCCAGGAGATGGCCGTGATACGACTTTGTCGAGCCTACCTGCGTCGTGGCGAGATTATTTTTTATAAGCTCGTAGATTCCCCTGAGTTCGGCGATGTCGCCGACGGGCGTGGAGGTTCCGTGCGCGTTGATGTAGCCGATGGCGCTTGCGTCGATTTTTGCCTGGTCGAGCGCCATGCGCATCGAAAGAAGCGCGCCTTTTCCCTCGGGGTCCGGCATCACGAAGTCATAGGCGTCGCCGGACATGCCGCAGGACAGCACTTCGCAAAGTATGTTCGCCCCGCGCTTCCTGGCGTGCTCGTATTCCTCGAGTATCAGAATCGCAGCGCCTTCGCCCATCACGAAACCGTCCCGATCCCTGTCGTAGGGCCTGGAGGCGGTCTCCGGCGTATCGTTGCGGGTGGACAGCGCGCGCATGTTGGCGAACGCGGCGATGCCAAGCTCGCATATCGAACCTTCCGCGCCGCCGGCAACCATTACGTCCGCCATGTCGCTGCGTATTATCATCTGGGCAATGGCCATGGAATGATTCGCCGTGGCGCATGCGGTCTGCACGCTCAGGTTTGGGCCGGTAATGCCGTACATCATGGACAGTATGCCCGAGGCCATGTTGCCGATGGACATGGGAATATAGAATGGGCTGACGCTGCGCGGGCCTTTCGTCGCCATGGCCGCGGAATTTTCGTGCGATACGCCAAGGCCGCCTATGCCGCTGCCCACGCTGATGCCGATACGGTGCTTCTGAGTTAAATCCTTGAGCCCGGATTGAGCTGCCGCCTCCGCCATCGCCGCTGCGGCATAATGGCAAAACCTGTCCATTCGCTTGGCTTTTTTAAGCATGTCGCCTTCAAAAAATTGCGTGTAGTCGAAATTTTTAACTTCGCCGGCGATTTGGCAGTTCAGGTGCCCAGCATCGAAATGCGTTATTTTGGCGATTGCCGATTTGCCGGAAAGTATGGTAGCCCAGGTCTCTTTGACTGAATGTCCCAGGGGATTTATCGTGCCCATGCCGGTTATAACCACTCGTCGTTCTGCCATTTGAATCCTCCGTAATAAATTTGACCCCCTAAGCCGATACCTAGTTTTTCGAGGTGCCCATATAGTATCCACACTTTTTATGTTTCTGTCACGCCGTCGCGCGGATATGGCGCTTTTTTCGGCATGATTTAGGCCAGCGTTCAGGATAGCTTTGAACCTAAGAGAAACGACCATCAACAGGCCGTTGAAAAAGCTTGTGGCTTTTCCAACAACCTTAAACATTCCTCGCATTTGATTACAAATGCTACGGTAATGTTACATTTTGGAGGGGTTTGTCCGGCGCGCCTAAGCGTTTCTCGACTTGCTTTTATTCCAGGCCCGTCGCGAATCCAAGAACCTTCGCGCACTGGTTCATAGCCTTATCATGCGAATAAATAATAACCGAATCTCCCGGAATCGATTCCCCGAGCTTCAGCGCGGAGGCCAGGTGGAGCGCATCCAGTGTCTTTATGATAAGCGGAAATGATTCCATGGCGCGTTTCTTTACGGAAGCGGAAAGCGACATCAGGTTGATTGCGGCAAGAAGTTTTTTCAGCCTGTCCAGCGCAATAATCAGCTTCTCGTCGTTCAGTTCGCCTTCCATGCGGCAGCGATGTATCACCCTGCGGCATTCTATCTCGAACAGTTCGCTTGAATATACTTTTTTTCCGTCAAAAGCAAGGCTGATGCCGCTCTCGCCATTAAGGATATGCCGCAGCGCTACCGAGGAATCCAAGTAGGCTACCACGAGTCCTCGCGTTCCTTTTCCAAATAAGCGCTAGGATCCACCTGCATTAACGGAGTGTAGCCTGAAACGTCATAGATGGCCGTAGCTTCTTTTACCAGAAAAGATTCCGCTTCATAAGCCTCGATTATTGCTACCGGCCGCTTATGATCCAGTACGGTAATTCGCGCTCCGTTTTGCACTTTTTTGAGTTCTTCGCTTAGGTGCGTCTTTAATTCTGATACCGATATAGTCTGCATAAGACTAATGTATGACTATAATGCAATTAGGTCAAGCCGTTTTAAACTCGGCCTCCCGCTGCGCCCCGTCAGCCAATCTCCAAATAAATTCATCCGCCGCCCGGTTTATACCCTCTCTTATCCAAGCACTCTTCCTCCCCGGCCTCCCGCGGCGCAAAACGCCTAAACCCCGCGCATGCCTTGGCAAATATCCGTGACCGTCGGGGTGACGCAGGCAAAGCATACCCAGCGATAAGCAGGGCATGCTTTACCAGCGGCAGGACCCCGTCAGCCAATTTCATAAAAAGTTCATCCGCCGCCCAATTTACGCCCTTTTCATAGCATCCTTGCTTTTTTCTTCTATATTACGTAATCTAAGATTCCGGCGCGCTTGCATGGCCGCCGAATTTTTTGTACGAAGGAGGATCGCATGGGCTTACGGCTATACAACACTCTCGGACGCACTTTACAGGCGTTCGAACCAATCCAGGCAGGAAAAGTAGGCTTTTACGGCTGCGGTCCTACCGTATATAATTTTGCGCATATAGGTAATCTCCGCGCATACATGACGCATGATACGCTGGTTCGCGCCTTGCGCTGGCTGGGTTACGAAGTGAATCACGTGATGAACATCACGGATGTGGGCCACCTTTCCGGCGACGTGGATACGGGTGAGGACAAAATGGTGGTAAGCGCGATGGAGCGGGGTAAGTCCGTGCTCGAGATCGCCAGGTATTACACGGACGCTTTTTTTGCCGATACAGAGCGCCTCAACATCAAGCGCCCTACGGTGACGTGCAAGGCAACCGATCATATTCCCGAGATGATCGCCATGATCAAGCGCATAGAAGGCAATGGTTTTACCTACAGCGCGGGCGGCAATTTGTATTTCGACGTTGGCAAATTCCCAAAATACGGCGAGATGGCCATGCTCAAGCTGGATGAACAGCAGGCAGGCTCCCGCATTGAAGTGGACGTGAATAAGAAGAATCCGCAGGATTTTGTGCTGTGGTTTACCAAGAGCAAGTTTGAGGACCAGGCGCTCCAATGGGATAGTCCCTGGGGTAGGGGATATCCAGGATGGCATATCGAGTGCTCCGCGATGAGCATGAAGTATCTGGGCGAAACTTTCGATATTCATGCGGGCGGTATCGACCATATTTCCGTGCACCATACAAACGAGATAGCCCAGAGCGAGGCGGCCACTGGCCGCAAGTGGGTTAATTACTGGATGCACAACGAGTTCCTGGTTTTTGGCGATGGCGGCAAGATGAGCAAGAGCAAGGGGGGATTCCTGACACTCAAGAGCCTCGTGGATGCCGGTTTCGAAGCGCTGGATTATCGCTATTTTCTCCTTGGCGCGCATTATCGCTCTCAGCTGGCTTTTAGCAACGCGGCACTGGAATCGGCAAAGGCCGCCAGGCGCTCGCTCGTGGAACGAGTACTCTCACTTCGCGAGAAGGCTACTCCCCAAGGAGGAAGCGAGCCTGTCCTGGCGAATCCCGACACGCTGTCTGCCCAGCCCAAAGCCAGGCTGGAAGCGTTCCGCACCGCGATCGAGGAAGATCTGTCTACGCCGCGGGCGCTTGCGGAGCTTTGGGGAGTCCTAAAAGATCAAAATGTGGCTGCCGGGGAAGCTTTAGCGGCGGCCTTTATCATGGATCTAGTATTGGGTCTCGGGCTATCCGATCTAAGGCGCGAAGAACTGCCTATCGTAAGTACCGAGTTTGCCGAAAAAGTAGCCGTGCTGATACAGGAGCGCGCCGAGGCAAAAAAAGAGAAAGATTGGGCAAAAGCGGATTCCGTTAGGGACCAGATAAAAGCTTTGGGTGTTATCGTAGAGGATTCCGCAAGCGGAACCACGTGGAAAATCGCGCCTAAGGCGTAACGGTTTGGAGTTACCGATTGTTTAACGATAGGAACGGCACGGAAACAGCGCCTTTGGGCGAAGAGTTTCGTGCCTTTTACAGCGATACGTTTATGATGCTCTTCAGGGTTGCCCGCCGGATAGCCAATTCCGACGAGGCTGCCGAGGACATCGTGCACGATTCGTACATCAAGGCTGTCGAGCGCTGGAGTATTTTTCCCACAAGGGACGACGCCAAGTATTGGCTGATACGCGTTGTAAAAAACAATGCCCTCAACTGGGCAAAGCGGAAGAGCCGGGAACAAAAAGTGTATCAGCGCTACTTCAAGGAAGCCGAGGGCATGGATTCGTCGCCCGAGGATGATGCCTTGAAGCAGTACGATTTTATGTCCGTCAGGCGCGCCTTGGACAAACTGCCCGAGAAATTGCGCACAGTGTTGATTCTTAAGGAATACGGCTTGCTCAATTATAAAGAAATCGGTCGCACGCTCGGCATAACGGAGGGCAACGTGAAAGTTCGGGTATTTCGCGCCCGCGAGGCTCTGGCCAACCAGATGCAGGAGGATGAAAACTATGTGCCCAAACCCTGAACTGATATCCGCATTCGTGGATGGCGAAGTCCCGTCTCCCTGGAAAGACACGCTTGAGCGGCATCTTGGCGTATGTGCCGCCTGCGCTGCGAAGGCCGGTGCCATGCGCAAACTGGGCGTGTCGCTCGTTGGCGTTGCCGGCGAAACCGAAAACGCGGATTCGGGTGCAAAGGATCGCGTGTTTGCGAGGCTTCAGTCAAATATACGCATTAGCCCCTTTAGGCCAACGCTGTTCAACAGGAAGGTTCTTTTGCCCCTTCCCGTGGTCGCCGCCGCCGCGCTTGTCTTTGCCGTACTCGGTTTTACCTTGATGAATTCCGGCCGCAGCAATACGGAGCTGCGCATGGCTGTCCGCAAGACCATGGGCGCAATGCCTGTTTCCACAGCGGGTATCGGCATGGAATCCATTCTGGAATATCTTGCAAAACAGGACGCCGGCGTCAATATTACCATAACGCTGCCTCAAGGCTCGTCCGCATTGAATCCCGCAGGAAATGCCGGGGATCCCTTTATCGTTCGCGAGGCTGACTTTATGTCCGCCGGGAGCGGCAAGTGAAACGAGTGCTGGCCGCTTCTTTCCTGTCTACCTGTTTATTTTTCGTTCTCGATGCGCAATCCGCCCCCCTGGTGCAGGCAAGTCCGCCTGTGTCCCCGAATCCAGGCGCTGCGCCCGCAGTTCAGCCGGGAACCCCGGCCGCAAGTCTTTTGCCTCAAGTGATACCCCTTCCGGTAGGCATTCCGGAAGCCCTGCTGGACGAAACGCTCGCGGTGATGGTTCTGGCAAGCGTCCCACGGCCTCAGCCGGAAACGCCCTGGGAATCCCGGGACCTCAAGTATACCATTCCAGGCACAGCAGTTAGCGTCAAGATGATAGGCAGCGATGTAGCGGTTCTGATAACGGTAACCCCGTATCGCACTCCCGATGGCCGGCTGCTTTTAGTAACCCAGGGACAGGTCTGGCACAAAGACAACGACCAGGCCATCCAGTACAAAACTACGCTCGATACCATCAACTTGGCATTCGGGGAACGGGTGTTTTTCTATCCGTTTGGCGTCAATGCGGATGGCACGAACCCGCTGCGCATAGAGCTGATGGTGATTCCTTACCGCACGCTGGTCGCGTCTCCTTCGCTGCCTGCAACGCCGGTGAACGGAAAAACAGGGCCGTGAAATTTTCAGCCTATCCCGCTTCCGCGCACAGCGGCAAACGCTTCCGCCGCAGGCGCTCCATTGCCCTCAGCATAGCCGCCGTCGCTTTGGCAGTATCCGTTTTTGGCGTTATTTACTGGAAAAGCACCCATATTCCCTTTATTAGCACCCTTGACCCCGCTATTACCACGCCTGGTTCGGTTCTAAGGATACACGGGAGGAATTTCGGCTACGAGCGGGGCGATTCCAGGGTCGAATTCGAGGATATCCCGCCCACCGCTTCTTCGTATATTTCTTGGTCCAACGACCTGATTGAAGTACGTATTCCCACCAATGTGGATACCGCTCTGGTTCGCATCGTATCGGATATGGGCGCCTCCAACGCGCGCATGTTTATAAGCCGGTCCCGCCTGCCCGAACTTCCCGGCGGGAGCCAGGCGCTGACCGTTGGGCCGCAGATAGACTCCCTCTCGGCCGAAGGCGGTCCGTGCGGCTCGCTTCTGATTATCCGCGGGCTCAACTTCGGGGCAAACCGGGATTCAGCCAATGTGTTGTTTGCCTGGTCAAGCATCGGCGGTTTGTCCAAGCCCAATGAAGCGCAAAGTCAGGAATATATTTCACCGATCGACGGGGACGGCGAATATGTGCTGTGGTCCGATAAGGAAATCCAGGTTCTTATTCCAGACGGGGCGGTGTCCGGGGCTCTGGCGGTTCGCACTGCCAAGGCTTTGAGCGATATACGGTATTTCCAGATACTTGACGCGCCGGGTACCAAGGTTTACGTAGGTAAGCGCAAATACGCTCTTTCTTCATTCGTGACCTTTTCGCGGGTAGAAGCGGCAGGGGCCAATTCCCTGTATTTCTGGATGCCTTTTCCCCAGGAGTCGTCCTCGCAGAAAGGTGTCCGCGTCCTGGAGCGCTCCAGCGAACCTTTTGTGCCCGACTACCGAGGCTTGGCCGTGTATCGCATAAGCGACCTCGTTGCCAACAAGGATTATACTATTTCCCAGAATCACCTTGTTCAGGTATATGCGGTGGAAACCGAAGTAAATCCGGGCAAAGTTCGCCTTCCGCCAGCCCCCTTGCCTGCCGTGTACGGATTGTTTACCAAGGCGGACGCCTTTGTGCCAAGTGACGAAGCCGTCATTCGCTCGTATGCGGCGAAAGTCGCCGGCAAGGATAAAAACCATTATACCCTGGCTCTTGCCATGTTTGATGCGTTACGTTCCACCATGAAGTATAACGCCGATGCCACGGGTACAAGCCCCCAGGCAGCGCTTGCCGCCGGTCGCGCGGACTCGTGGAATTATGCCTGCATCTATGTGGCGGCCCTCCGTTCGCTGGGTATTCCTTCCCGGCCCGTCGCGGGCGTGGTAGTGGATGACAGCCTGCGCACCTGGAGACATTACTGGGCTGAATTCTATATCTATGGATTAGGGTGGATCCCTGTCGACCCCGTGCTTGGTTCCGGCGCGCAGCTTGGTAATTTTAAGCCGCCGTTCGAAGACCCGCTCCATTATTTTGGCAATATGGACGACCGCCACATCGCTTTTTCCCGGGGCTTGATACCTGTCGACAGGATGACGCCGGACGGCAGAACCATATCGGCCACCCGGCGCAATTCCATGCAGAGCATGTATGAGGAAGCTACGGGCAACCTGATTTCCTACACCAGCTTTTGGAGCGATGTGGAAGTTACCGGCTTGTACTGAGCGGCTTTTCGCCCTTGACCAGTAACCCGATATTCGTAGTACCATCGATGCAGGCGAATCGGGCTTTTTTTGTCCGGGCGCGTCGCAAAAGGAGAAATCACGATGTCGATTATTCAGAAGCAGGATCCGGAATTATTCCAGGCCATGGAACTTGAGGCGGGGCGCCAGCGAAACAATTTGGAGCTCATCGCCAGCGAGAATTACACATCCAAAGCAGTTATGGAAGCCGTCGGTTCCGTACTTACCAATAAATATGCGGAAGGGTATCCGGGGAAACGCTATTACGGCGGCTGCGAATTCGTGGATGTGTCGGAAAACCTGGCCCGCGACCGCGCCAAGCTTCTGTTTGGCGCGGATTACGCCAATGTTCAGCCACATTCAGGTTCGCAGGCCAACATGGGCGTGTATTTTGCGGCGCTTAAGCCCGGCGATACTATCCTCGGCATGAACCTATCGCACGGCGGACACTTGACGCACGGTGCGCCTGTTTCCTTCTCCGGAAAAATGTATAACATCGTCAGCTATGGCGTGAATCGCGATACGGAACTGATCGATTACGACGAGCTCGCCAAAGTAGCCCGCGAGAGCAAGCCCAAAATGATAGTGGCCGGTGCCAGCGCTTATGCCCGGATCATCGATTTTGCCAAATTCCGTGCCATCGCGGATGAGGTCGGCGCCTTGTTTATGGTGGATATGGCGCATATCGCCGGTCTCATCGCCGCAGGCATACATCCCAGTCCCATCCAATTCGCCGACTTTACCACCACCACAACGCATAAGACCCTTCGCGGTCCCCGCGGCGGCGCGATTTTTATCGGCAGCGATAAAGACAACAGCCTCGGCATCATGACGCCCAAAGGCGACAGAGCCAAGCTGTGGTCCGAGATAATGGACGCCAATATTTTTCCCGGCATCCAGGGCGGTCCGCTTTGCCATGTTATCGCGGGCAAGGCAGTCGCATTTCGGGAAGCGCTTGCGCCGGAATACAAAACCTACATGGTCCAGGTCGTGGCCAATGCCAAGGTATTGGCAAAAGCCCTTACGGACGGCGGCGCGCGCATCGTGTCCGGCGGTACCGACAATCATTTGATGCTCGTAGACCTCTCCCCGCTTGGCATCACCGGCAAGGAATCCGAGAAATGGCTGGACGAGGCGCACATCACCGTAAACAAGAATGGCATCCCCTTTGACCAGAAGAGCCCGTTTATCACCTCGGGAATACGCGTTGGAACACCCGCCGTTACCACGCGCGGCATGAAGGAGCCGGAGATGAAGCTTATCGCCGGCTACATCATGGATGTGCTTAAGTCTAAGGGCGATGCAGGGGTAATAGGCAAGGTTCAGAAGGAAGTTTTGGCGCTTACCGGTCGCTTCGGTCTTCCCGCGGATTTGTAATGCTTTGCGAGGGGCTGAATGCCTCTCGCAAAGAATAATTCCCATTCGTAGGTTGACTTGAAATTCCCCGTACAAAAACGATTTGTTAATCCCGATCCAAATAGCGGGAAATAATTTTGATACGGCTGATTGACAACGCCTATGAGCGCCCCTATACTTAAACACAGATAGACGGGAGAAAAAAACTCGGCATGGACAGCCCTTTACAGCTAACTTTTGTAAATTTTAAAAAAGACTCATACATTATCGTGGAAGGCAAACAGAACGCCGATCGCTTTTTTATCATCAGGGCCGGAAAAGTTCGCGTATTCAAGGAGCTTGAGGTTGTTGAGGAAGAAGGCGGCAATATTTCCGGTCCGGGAGACTTTTTCGGCGTTGTTTCAACAATGTCCAGTCATAGCCACATAGAAACGGCCCAGGCTATAACCGATGTAACCTTAATCAGCGTTCAGCGCGACCAATACGGTCTTTTAATAGAAAAAAACACTCCGGTAGCCATGAAGATTATCATGGGCTTTTCCCGCAAGATGCGGTTTTTGGACGAGGCGCTTACCCGCCTTACGCTCAAGAACACAGCCGAGGCGGATCCCGCCCACTTGTTCCGCGTAGCCGAGTATTATGCAAAGCTATCCCAATTCAGCCAAGCGTATTACTCCTATCACCAGTATTTGAAATACTGTCCCAACGGCCAGCATGCTCAGGTTTCCCGCGAGCGCATGGCAAAAATCAAGGCATATTCCAAGGCCGTGTATCTTGACGGATCAACGGAGGAATTTAACCGCTTCTATCCCAAGGATACTATGGTGTTTTCCGAGGGTATGCCAGGTTCCGAGCTGTATATAATTCAAAAAGGTTCGGTAAAAATTACCAAGATCGTTGATAATACCGAAGTGCTGCTTGCGGTGCTCAAGTCCGGGGACATATTCGGCGAAATGGCGCTGTTGGACAACAAGCCCCGCTCCGCCAGCGCGATTGCCTACGAGGATGCCTATCTTCTAGCCGTAAACAAAGCCAATTTCGAGCGTATGGTTCAGGCGCAGCCCCAAATCGTAACGCGCCTTACCCAGCTTCTTGCCGAGCGAATATGGTTTATCTACAAGCAGCTTGCCAACACGCTTATTTCCGACCCGCTGGGGCGCATGTACGATGCCCTTAACATGCAAATAGAAAAGAACCGCATCCCCGTTCGCCAAGGTGCATCCTATACCTTCGATTTCGGTCCCAAGGAACTGGTCAACATGGTTGGCCTGCCCATAGGCGAAGGCAATATGGTCGTGCAGCAGGTTCTTTCCAACAAGCTGTTCCGCATCGTGGACAATAAAATAACCGTGCTCGATATAACCGAGATAATCAAGCAGGCCGAGTATTATCACAAGATGCAAAAAATAGAACGCGCCCGCAAAGATTCTCACTGATACGATCAGCACCGTGTTAAGCTTGAACGACCGGGTTTCGGCTCATGGCATAAAAATATTCGGTTTTGCCAATTCAGATGCCGATTCCGCAACCAGGACGCTTGTCGCTCTGCTTTCCTACGATCCCCGTTTGCCCGATTTACCCGACACTGCCAATGTTGCAGGCGCGCTATTGCGCGTAGGCGCATTCGCTGCACAAAACCATTACGCAGCCCTTATTCGCATACTCAAGGATATTGCCCGAACGCTGGGGCGTGACTACTCGCTTCCTAAAAACGCATTTCGTATCGGCGTCAACTCGATCCTTCCGGAAAAATCGTTGGCTCTCTCCGCCGGCTTGGGTTTTATTGGCCGCTCGAGCCTGTTCGTGAGCCATGCGTACGGTCCTGCCTGCGTCATCGGGGTTCTCGCGATGCCCGCGGCCTGCGTGGCGCAAAGCGACGCGCCGTCCCGGATGGAACCAATCGATTCCTGCGGCTCATGCAGCGCTTGCGTTTCGGCTTGTCCCACAGGGGCGATAGGCGCTGCGGGATTATGCAGGGAAAAATGCCTGCAGCACTGGATGAGCCGCGATGATTTCCCCGACGCGCTGCTTCAGCTGCGGGGGAATCGTCTGTATGGATGCGACGAATGCGTACGGGCCTGCCCGCGATCCAGGGGAGCGTTGACGCATGCCGGGCTGCTGCCTTCCGAAAAGCGGCCCGGTCCGTTCATTGCGGCAGGCGATCTTGCTGGCAGGGATGCCGCGGCCGTCCGGCTGTATTTTCGCGGCACCGCCCTGGGCATGCGCTGGATGCCGCATGCCTCCTGGGCTACTTTCGCCGCGCTGCGCTTGCCGCGATCGGAGAGGGAGTAAAATTCAATTCGTTCCCCGAATTGAATTTTCTTATATATTCACGTCGTTTCTTCTGCGCTTGAGAACGTCGTTTTCGGGGAACAGCAGGCCGAATGAATCCATGGCAATCTGCAGCTCCTCGTTTGTGGGAATAATGATGATCGAGGAGGGCGAGTAGTCGTGGGACACGATGCACTCGGTTCCGCAGACTTCCGCGTTGCGCGCATAGTCCATCACGATGCCTATGTTTTCCAGGCGGTGGCAAATGCGCTCGCGCATGCGGACGCCGTGCTGGCCTATGCCGCCGGTAAACACGATCGCATCCACTTTTACGAGCTCCGCCATGTAGCTGCCTATGTACTTGCGAACGCGATGGGCATATACGTTGAGCGCCTCGATGGCGTTCCGGATTCCTTTTTCCGCCGCGGCCTCGAGGTCCCGGAGGTCATTGGAAATGCCGGACAGTCCCAGGAGTCCGCTTTTCTTGTTGATGAGCGTAGACAGGTCTTTCTGGCTGTAGCCGCGGTCTGCGAGGAATCCTAAAATCGCAGGGTCGAAGTCGCCCGAGCGCGTGCCCATCATGAGCCCCTCGAGCGGCGTGAAGCCCATGGAGGTGTCGATGGAGCGGCCGGCTTCTATCGCGGTTATCGAAGCGCCGTTTCCGAGGTGACAGGTGATTAAATTCGTGTTCTCGGGCTTTCTGCCAAGAATCTCGAGTGCGCGGCTTGCAACGTATCGGTGGCTGGTGCCGTGGAATCCGTAGCGGCGTATGCGGAACTTGTCGTAAAGCTCGCGGGGAAGCCCATACAGGTATGCGGTGGGCGGCATGGTCTGGTGGAAGGCCGTGTCGAAAACGGCTACCTGCGGAACGCCGGGCAGCAGTTGCTCGGCTGCGCGGATTCCCGTAAGGTTCGCCGGGTTATGCAGCGGTGCCAGTTCTATGTTGGCCTCTATGGCGTTGATTACCTCGGTATCGATGAGCACGGAACTGGAGAATTTTTCGCCGCCATGCACGACGCGGTGCCCGATTGCATCGATTTCGTTGATTTTGCCTACAATGCCGGCGCTGCCATCGACGAGCGCTTTTCCAACCCTGGCCATGGCTGCCCCGTGATCGGGAAAAGATTCTTCTATATTCAGGGAGCCTTTGGGCGAGTTTTGCGTAAGCACTCCCTTGGGTTCTCCTATGCGCTCAACAGAGCCTTTGCCCAGGCTTTGCCTGCGGGGCATCAAAAACACTTCGTATTTAAGCGAAGAACTGCCGCTGTTAAGAACAAGAATGCGCTTTTCGTGACTGTTTGTATTCATGGAATCCCTCTTTAGCACCAGTATATACGGTGGTCGGCTATTTTACAAATTCAATAAGCCCCGTATAAAGCTTAAGGGTTTTATACGGGGCTTATTGAATTTATGTACTCGAGCAGCGGTGGACTCGCTGTTTTAGGCTGTCATTTCCGCCAGATATCCGGTGCGTACGCAGGTGTCGAATAATTCGTAGCTCATGAATTCTTCACTTACGTCTTCCCAGTCTTCACGGGTGCGCACTATGCGTACCACGAAGCCGTTTTCTATCTCGTTGAGAAGTTCCAGTACCGAAGGCGAAGTATCGGTGCTTTTAATCGCGTATTGTTTCATGTTCCATCTCCTTCTCGCTGATTCGCCGAATCTTGATTCACCGAATCTTGATTCGCGGAATCAGCAACCTTGTTTAAATTTTCGGCTTGCGCTGTGAGTACTTTAGCTTTTGTTTGGCAGGGAATCCCCCTAAGGGCAAGCCTTAAAGTTTTTTGGCAAAAGCCCTGCCGTATTCATATGCAGCGCTGAGCGCATCCTTGTCGGGATTCCAAAGTGCCTTGAAGCCATCGTCCACCAACTCAAAGCCCGAATTTTTTAAGGCATCGCCTATTACCTGCACTGATTCGCCAGACCAGCCATAGCTGCCAAAAGCCGCCGCTTTTTTACCGGTAAATTTGAGTCCCTTGATCTGCTCGAGGGTGCCCGCTACAGCGGTAAGAATACCTTTTCCTACCGTCGGGGAGCCTAAAAGAATGGCTTTTGAACGGAAAACGTCGGTAAGGGCGTCGTTTTTGTCAAACTTGGATAGGCAGTGGGATACCACGGTAGTGGAAGGAGAAGCGTCGTTTATGGCACGGGCAAAAGTATCCGCCAACGCCCTGGTGCCTTCCCACATGGTGTCGTAGAGTATGGTGACGCGGTCTTCCTTATAATCTTGGCACCAATCCAGGTATTTAAGCACGATTTGGGTGGGGTTCTCCCGCCATATGACCCCATGGCTTGTCGCTATCATGCTTAGGGGCAGCTTAAGAGAAAGCACAAACTCGATCTTGGCTTTTACGAGAGCCGAGAATGGCGTGAGTATGTTGGCGTAGTATTTAATCGCCTCGTCAAACAGTTCGTCTTGATCGACAAGGTCGTTGTACAGCTTTTCGGTGGCAATGTGCTGGCCGAAAGCATCATTCGAAAATAAAATGGCATCGCCAGTCATGTAGGAAAACATACTGTCGGGCCAGTGAAGCATGGGGGCCTCGACGAATATCAGCTTCTTGCCGTTGCCCAGGTCTAATTCGTCGCCGGTTTTTACGACATGAAAGTTCCAGTCCTGGTGATAGTGGCCTTTAAGTGATTTGACGCCGTTTGCGCTGCAATATATGGGCAGGTCGGGACGCCTTTTAAGCAGCTCGGGCATTGCGCCGGAATGGTCGCTTTCCGCGTGTTGCGCGATAACAGCGTCGAGTTTGCCAAGAAGGCCCTCCGCCTCAAGATTGTCGATGAATTCCTTGGCGTACGGCTTCCAAACGGTGTCGATAAGTACTGTTTTGGCTTCTTCAATGATATAGCTGTTATAGCTGGACCCTTTGTGCGTGGAATACTCGTCTCCGTGAAAGCGTTTCAGGTCCCAATCCACTTTGCCGACCCATGAAACACTTGGAGTCATCGACTTCTTCATGCTGATCTCCTTTTTGGCTGAAGCCCATTGTTGAACCTGCCAGCCTGCTTTTCTACCTGAATAGGTAGCTACGACTCTGTTTAACGTATTGTGGTATTATAATACCACAATATAGATTTTTTGGCAATAGAAAAGCCAATGATTTAACAGGGCCTCCAATAAGCTCAGGCACAATGGATAACAAAATCAGATGGTATCCGATTTTTCAGTGCAGTCCCTTGATTTTTCGATTTTCCTTTTGTAACATTTGTATTACTTTTATTTATTGAAAATATTTCCTGTATTTCTATAATTGACGACTTGCACGCCTTTATAGTTTGTTTCCAGTTCCCCCGCGTAAATAAGGAACCCGTCGGCTACCTTGTCGTCGATTTTTTTTAATCTGCCCAGGTTTTTGCAAAAATCCTGGGAGAAAGTTTGAGAGGCTTTAATTTCTACCGGTACGAGCTTGTCATGGGAGTCCAGGAGCAGGTCGGCTTCCAGGCCGTTGTTGTCCCTAAAAAAATAAAGGTTGCTTTCTTTGCCCTGGTTATAGCGAAACTTCAAGGCTTCTACCGCAACGACGTTTTCGAAGAGACCGCCCAGAAACGGGCTTATGCCGATTTGATCCGGAGTGGTGATTCCCACGAGATAGGCGGCAAGCCCGGGTTCGGTAAAATATATTTTAGCCGACTTGATGATGCGTTTGTTGAAGTTTTCGAAGTACGGTGGAAGGCGGAAGATGATAAACGAGGCTTCAAGAATGGTGAGCCAGCCGGCCAGTGTGGTGGAACTCATCCCGGTGGAGTTGGCCAAATCGCTTAAGTTTACAAGTTGCCCCACCCTGCCTGCCAACAGTTTTATAAAATTCTCAAAGGCGCGCATGTTGTGGATGTTCGCGATTTGCCGGATGTCGCGCTCTACGTAGGTTTGATAATAGCTTGAATAAAAGCGCTCTGGCGCAGTGGGGTCGCTGTAAAGACCCGGCATGAAACCACGAAAGATTTGCTCATTGCGCGGCAGTTCGATTCCCCTGGCGGAAAGTTCCTGCATAGACAGCGGCAAGAGCCTTAAAATGGCGGTTCTGCCAGCCAGAGATTGACTAACTGCGGCGTGCAGTTCCATCTGTTGGCTGCCGGTTAAGATAAATTGCGCTTTTTTTTTGCGGTTTGCGTCTACCAACACCTGTATGTAGCTTAATAAAAGAGGAACCCTTTGTATTTCATCGATTATTACCGGAGCGGAATAAAGCTCAAGGAAAGAATTGGGATCCGTCTCGGCTAAAAGCCTTGCATCGGGCAGTTCCAGGTTGACGTATTTGTAGCTGGGGAACAGTTCTTTAACCAGTGTTGTCTTGCCGGATTGGCGTGGGCCAAAAATAGTGAGGACGGGAAATTCGCTTGCATATGAGGCTATGGTTTCTGCGATGGAGCGTTTAATGTAGTCAACCATGGGAATCACCTTAAACGAGAGTATAACTTAGAAACATACTAATTTCAAGTGATAATTGAAATAAGTATGAAAAATCTAAGTTGACGAGTTCTTTTCCCCCTAGGGGAATGGCACCACCATGTGCGCCATGGGTGTTCGTCTGCTTGAGGCATTCGCGCGTCTGGCGCAAATAACTGAGTGTGGTGCAGTGGCGCACCTCTTTTTCGCGAAAAACCGTAAAGTACCGCAACGGGTGGACGCGATCGCGCAGAAAGTGTATACTGTAACCATCTTGAGGGATCGACTCCCCACTGCTGTAGTAGCCGTCAAAAGACACTGAGCGAATTTTTGAGGGCCACTTTATGAACGCATGCGCGCGAAACGAAGAGTTTACGCATGCGAAGCCGAAAAGCATCCTGCTTTTTGGCAATGTGCCGAACCCGCGAGAAATTTTAGCTCCATAAGGATTTTGATGACTACTCTAACGTTCGCTGACTTTGGCCTATCGGCCCAGGTTATGCAGGCTCTGGCCAAAAAAGGCTTCGAGGAGCCTACTCCCATACAGGCATTGGCTATTCCGCGAATGCTCAACAGCACCGTAAACCTGCTTGCCCGCGCCCGCACCGGAACGGGTAAGACGGCTGCCTTTGGCCTGCCGCTCGTGGACCGCATGGCCACCGCCGCGCCTAAAGTGCGCGCGCTTATTCTGGTGCCTACCCGCGAGCTTGCCTTGCAGGTATCCGGCGAGATTGCCAGCTTCGTTATCGGGCCTAACCCGCGCATCGCCACGATTTACGGCGGCGCTTCCATGAGCGAGCAGCTGCGGAGGCTTTCCCGCGGCGTGGACATCGTGGTGGGAACCCCCGGCCGCGTGCTCGACCACATCGAGCGCAAGACTCTGGACCTGTCCGGCCTGGAATGGCTTGTTTTGGACGAGGCTGACGAAATGCTGGACATGGGCTTTATCGAGGATATCGAGCGCGTCATGGATGCAGCGAATCCCTCTCGCCGCGTGGTATTGTTCTCCGCCACCATGCCGCAGGCCATCATGCGCATCGCGAAGCACCGCCTGGGCAACTTCGAGGTCGTGGAAGACATGACCAACCCCGTGCAAGCCGGCCTTACCGACCAGATTTGGCTCGAGGTACGCGATCGCGACAAGCTGGAAGCCCTCTGCCGCATCGTGGATTCCGAGGACGAGTTCTACGGTCTCGTGTTCTGCCACACCAAGGTCGAAACCGACGGCGTGGCGCGCGCGCTGGACGAGCGGGGTTATGCCGCGGAGGCCTTGCACGGCGACGTTTCGCAGGACATGCGAGAACGCATCCTGGCCCGTTTCCGCGAGAAGAAGACGCTCGTGCTGGTGGCTACCGACGTCGCGGCGCGCGGCATCGACATAGCCAACCTTACGCATGTTGTTAACTTTAATTTACCCTACGACACAGAATCCTACACGCACCGCATCGGCAGAACGGGCCGCGCGGGAAACAAGGGCACCGCGATAACGTTCGTGACGCCCGACGAGTACCGGCGCCTGTTCGCGCTCAAGAAAGCATCGGGCGACGGTCTCCGCAAGGGCGCCGTGCCCACGGTAAGCGACGTGATACAGGCCAAGCGTTCGCGCATCTGCCTCAAGACCATGGAAGCCGCCAGCAATGTTCTGGGACTTGCCCTGGAAGTGGACACCGACGAGGACGGCAACCTGGTAGGCAAGGCAAAGCTGAGCACGGAAGCAGCATCCGAGGGTTCCGCGGATGCTCAGGTCCAGGGCTCGACAGACGAAACCCCGGAAGACTCGACAGGGGAAGCCTCCAAGATACCTGAAGCCACCATCGTAGCGCCTAAGTACGCCAAGGCGTTTTACTCTCTGGCCGACGAGATCCTCGGAAGCCTGTCTCCCCGGGATGCCCTTGCCGCCCTTGCGGCCGCCGCGTACGCAAACGACCTTGACCCCAGGCGCTACGGCGAAGTGCGCGACGTTTCGGTGGATTCTACCGGAACGGCCAGGCTCTATGTGGGCTTGGGCAAGCGCGACGGTGTTTGGCCCAAGGACATAGCGGAAGTGGTAAAGAAGCTGACCGGACTTCCGGACAAGCTCGTAGACTCCATCGAAGTGTTGGAGAATTTTTCGTTTGCCACGGTGCCCTTCGAGGCTGCCGAACGCGCCATAAACGAGGCACGCAAGCAGCGGGGCTCGCCTTTTGTGCGCCTGGCTACTCCCAAGGGAGGCGACGGTCCCCCGCGCAGGCCCGCATACGGCGGCAACAAGGGCAAGAGCAATGCCTATGGCGGCGACCGTAAACCCTGGAGCAGGAGCGGTCCTAAACCAGGACCCAGACCCGGTCCCCGGTAGTTTCAGGATAGAACCATAAAGGGGACCTCTAATAACCTTGTTGGTTTTCAGAGATCCCTTTCTGATTCCTTACAGGAATCAGGTTTTTTAAAAGGGTGTTGAAAAACCTCGGATGAGGATTTTCAACACTTCCAAAATGTAACA
>JANNSO010000072.1:0-5074 GCA_031402655.1 Spirochaetota bacterium
GCGTTTTTTGACAAGAGACCCGCTGGTCTCGAACAGTAGGGTGCGCCGACCAACGGGAGGAAGAGCGCGCACGATGCGCGCGAAAGCACCCGGATGCGGCCCGCAGGTTCGAGCCAGGAAGGCGAGAACCGAAGGGGAGACCCGCTGGTCTCAAAAAAACGCCAGCGGCGTTTTTTGACAAGAGACCCGCTGGTCTCGAACAGTAGGGTGCGCCGACCACCGATTCGCGCCGACCGGTTTTAATAAAATTGCATGAAAATTATAAATACCGGAGGTGGATGCGCGATGAAAGTGTATGGTTGTCTAGTTTTTACACTTATTTGCAGCGTTTCAGTTTTACCGCAGGAAAAAATCCAGTTTCTCGATGCTTCTTCGTTTATGCAAATTATTCCCCTTGGAGATCTAAGCCTCAAAAAAGAGATGAATCCTTCGTTTCCAAACCTTAAAAACCAGGTAATTAACAGGGGCTCAAGGATTTTTTACTATAACGACATGAGCCTAATCTATCTTAACAGCTCTACGACCATGGCCAACCTATCCTGGGCATATTTCACGATTCCCTGTCTTCGTAATTATTTAGTGCTTCCAGAAAATCCCGATTACGACTTTTGCGTCAAAATTGCGGGCAAGCCTTTAACCGAAGGCGCTGACGATAAGTATCTGGTAATCATGTATGTTAAGCCCATCAACAAAAAAAACTGCGTTATTCGTCTCTATTTTTCAAAAACAGACAGGCAGCTCAAAATGCTCAGGCTGGATTTTTAACTCCAGCCTAGATGCCGTTTTTATATTTCGTAATTACGAATAGCGCAGAACCGGCGCAAGACATCGTTGTAACGAGAATAGCCAGCCACTCGAGGCGCAGGAAAAAGAGGGCAAGCGCACTTGCCGAAACAAGGATGATAGCCAGAATGGCGAGTATCCAGCGGATACCCGAGGGCATATAGTCGCACGCCAGCTCCCTGATCGCAAATGGCATGATAAAGATGCCGCAAAATGTCAGGAGGGGCAGGGCAATGAGCCAGGCTCCGAAGCTGTTTCCCCATAGTTCCATGGTAAAGGCTATTGCGAAAAGGCTCATAAAGCCGCATAAGAATGAGGTGAGCGCTTTAATGCATGCTTTATCCAGCTTCGACCACCCATAGAAAATGCACCAGGCACCGAGAGCGAGCGCATACGGTAGGAGCCAATATTTTAGGCCGAATGACAGAACCAGCAAAAAGGAACCCCACGCCGGATTGTAGGCAAAGGATAACAGCTTCCAGACCAACAAGGCCGGAATGCCGATAAGAACACCGCGAAAGAATATCCGCCAGGTTGCAGGCCGTTCGGAAGGGTCGTAAAACCAGGTTGTTAGCGCCAGAAACAGCAAGGGTGTTCCGAGGCATGATAGAATGTACATAATAAAACGCTAGCATGCATGCAGGAGGCCACGCAATGGGTCTTGCGAACTCTTTATACCCGTTTGACTCATGGAATGTACTTGTGGTATAGTACGCCACGCTATCCGTATTGTGGGTAGAGCCGAAGGAGGCGCATTGGCGGACAACAAAAGTTTGCGGACAAACGACCAGATTCGTGTTCGCGAGGTAAGGTTGATTGATGACAGCGGAGAGCAGAAAGGTGTAGTTGCCACGGTAGAGGCACTGCGCATGGCACGCGAGCTCGGCCTCGATCTGGTGGAGATTGCCCCGCAATCCGTTCCGCCGGTATGCAAGATCATCGATTATGGTAAATTTAAATTTGAGCAGGAAAAAAAGCTCAAGGACAATCGTAAACATCAGAAAATTGTAAAACTCAAGGAAATACGCATGCAGGTCAAGGTTGACGCGAACGCGCTCGACTTCAAGTCCAAGCATATCAAGGATTTTCTTGCGGAAGGCGATAAGGTCAAGATTACGGTGCGTTTCCGGGGACGCGAGTTGGCTCATACGGAATTGGGAGAAGTTGTCCTTAAAAGCATGCTTTCCCGTCTCGAAGGTCAATACGTGCTGGAAAAACCGCCTCTCATGGAAGGCCGTTCCATGTCCATGATTATCAGTCCCAAGGTTGTTATTCTGAAGAAACCGGAAGGGCCGCGCTCAGCAACGGGAGAGGCCGAAACAGTGGCTAAACCCGAGACCGATACACAAGTATGAAGGATGGATTGTCATGCCCAAGATGAAGACCAAGCGTGCCGCGGCCAAGCGATTTTCGTTTACCGCAAACGGCAAGGTAAAGTACAAGAAACAGAACCTGCGCCATATCCTCACCAAAAAAAGCTCCAAGCGCAAGAGAAAACTTCGCAAGTGCGGCTATGTAGGTGTCGGCCCGGTTCATGAAATCAAGAAGAAACTCCTCCCCTACGGATAACCCCCGTTTTTGAGGAAGGCTGCATAGCAGCCGTTTTGTTTACAGCCGCGCGGCTTTCGTTGATGACACGAATTCTTGCAGGCTCACCACTTTGAGGAGATTACTATGCCAAGAGCAGTAGACGGCACCAGGCGAAAAGATCATCGTAAGAAGATACTAAAGCTAGCCAAAGGTTTCAGGGGACGAAGGTCCACCAATCACAAGACGGCCAAGGATGCAGTAGCCAAGTCGCTCATGTACGCCTATCGCGACCGTCGCGACAAAAAAGTGCAATTCCGCCGATTATGGATCACTCGCATCAACGCAGCATGCCGCGCCGAGGGACTGTCCTATAATCGCTTTATTGAAGGTTTGGTTGTGGCCAACATCACCGTCGATCGCAAGATACTTTCAGACGTGGCCATCCGCGATCCGAACGCATTCAAGGCAGTCGTTGAGCAGGCAAAAGCCGGTTTGGCTTCTAAAAAAGCGGTCAAGGCATAATCATGGTGTCCCTTGAGCAGGTTCGCGCCCTTGAAACGCGCGTCGAGAAGGCCGTTGCGCTAATAGCATCACTCAAAAATGAGAACGCTCAGCTTCGTACCGGTCTCGTCGCCGCGGAAGGCCGTGTCGCCGAGCTTGAGGGACTCGTAAAAGAATTCCAGCAGGATCAGGTTCGCATCGAGCAGGGCATCGTCCAGGCTTTGCGAAAACTCGATCAATTCGAGGATGTGGTTCACGCTGTCGCAGATCATGCTGTCGCAGATCACGCTGTCGCAGGTCAGGTCAAAGTTTCGGAACCCGCGGAAAAAGCCGTTTCCGCCCGCGATATGTTTCCGGAAGAAGAAAAGCAGGTGGCAGAAGGCGATGCCGGTGACGAAGGCTCGGAAGACCCGTTACTCGATTCAACGCAGCTTTTTTAAAGCGACATGGCGATAGAGACAGTCCGTGTCGATATTCTGGGCACCTCGTTTACTATTCAGACAGACGAGACCAAAGACTATATCGAATCGCTTTTAACGTATTTTCAGAATAAGATTACCATGATACACAGTTCCAGCCGTGTATCGGATCCCTTGAAGGCCTCCATATTGGCCAGTATCTATATTATCGATGAATTATTTCGCGAAAGGGTCGACGCTTCGCTGTGCAAGGATGTGGATTCCGGTTTGAAGGACGAATTGTCTTCCATAACGGATCGCCTTATTGCCCGAATCGACGATACCCTCCGCGATTCAAATACAAGTATGGGGAGACCTCTATGAGCATGCCAATGGATGATCTGATTGAATACGGCGGAAACGCCTACGAATTCACTGTTGCCGTAAATCGCCGCGCCTATCAGCTTGCCGTTCTCAAGACTCCAGAAGTCGAAAAGAATAACGGCAAAGTTGTATCATTGGCCATGCGACAGGTTTTTACCAAGCAAGTTGAGTACCGTTTCGAAGAATAAGGTACTGGCGCTTTTCGGGCCGACTGCCTGCGGCAAGACCGCGCTTCTCAAGATTCTCTTTGCGAATAGCGACCGGCCCGTAACAAGGCCGGTCGCTGTCGTTTCCGCTGACAGTGTCCAGGTATACCGCGGACTCGATATCGGCGCGGCCAAGCCCGATTCCAAAACAGTTATGGCGATTCCGCACTATCTTATCGATATCCGCGACCCCTCCGAAGCTTTTTCCATGGGAGATTTCGTACGCCTCGCCGATGAGGCCTGCGACGAAATCATCGCCGGAGGTGGCGTTCCGGTGATATCAGGGGGAACCGCCTATTACATCAAGGCTTTTATCCTGGGATTGCCCATAGCCCCTCCTTCGGATCCCGCCATCAGGGCTAAGCTCCAGGCAGAGCTTGCCGCCCCTGGTGGACCGGAGCGTTTGCAGGCCGAACTGGCCAAAGTCGATCCTCAAGGCCATGCGCGTATCGCTTCAGCCGACCATTACCGCATTTCGCGGGCGCTTGAAGTCTACCGCTGCTCGGGCAGGCCTTTGTCGTCGTTTGCGCTTCCCGATAAGCCGCGCCGACGCTGGGATGTTCTTGCAATCGGCATCGACCGGGATCGGTCGGATTTGTACCGCCGCATCAATGCCCGAGTCGAGGCGATGATGGATGACGGACTCGAGGAAGAGGTTTCGGGATTGCTAGCAAGCGGGTATACCCGCGACGATCCGGCCCTGAAAGGTATCGGATATGCGGAGTTTATCGATTCCAAATTAAACGACCCCGCGGCTCATGGACCTGAGCGGCATAAGCGGATTTCTGAGGCAATCGCGCAGAACACAAGGCATTACGCCAAGCGCCAGCTTACTTTTATGCGCAGCCTTGATGGAGTCCGGTGGTTCCATCCGGACGAAACAGAAAAAATACGCGCAAGCATAGAAGGTCACCTTGCTCCTGAGCGACTCTTTGACTATAATCCACTCCCATGAAACTCTTAGATTTGCTTATTACCGTCGGTCTCGCGATTGTCCCGATTTCTGAATTGCGCGGAGCCATTCCTTTTGCCGTGGCCCGCGGTACCAACCTGTTTCTCGCGGCATTTATCTCGTTTGCGGCCAACGCTCTTGTTCCCCTTATCGTATTTGTCTTTCTGGATACGGTGCATAAGTTGCTTTATAAATGGAAGTTCTATGCTGGCGTCTTTGACCGCTTCGTCGCAAAAACCCGTACAAAAGTTCATGCAAGCGTGGAAAAGTACGGGTACTGGGGGCTGATGATTTTTGTCGCCATTCCCCTTCCTTTGACC
>JANNSO010000073.1:0-13234 GCA_031402655.1 Spirochaetota bacterium
GAAATGAATCCCTCGCCGACCAACGGGAGGAAGAGGCGCCACGACGGCGCCGGCAGAGGGTGAAGCGGGTTTTTGAGCGAGCAGGATGCGAGCGATAAAAACCGAATCCCCCTCTCTCTGCTAATTTACTTTCGTTGCAGGCTTGGGGGATTCGAACTGAATCCCTCGCCGACCAACGGGAGGAAGAGGCGCCACGACGGCGCCGGCAGAGGGTGAAGCGGGTTATTGAAACCGAATCCCCCTCTCTCCGCTAATTTAAAAGTGCTACCGGTTCTAAACTGGAGAGATGTCCGAGTGGTTTAAGGTCCACGCTTGGAAAGCGTGCGTGCCCACAAGGCACCGGGGGTTCGAATCCCCCTCTCTCCGTATTTTTTAAAAGCTTCCGATTATTGGAAGGGGGATTCGAACCGATCCCTCGCCGACCAACGGGAGGAAAAGGCGCCATGGATGGCGACGACAGAGGGTGAGGCGGGTTTTTGAGCGAGCAGGATGCGAGCGATAAAACCGAATCCCCCTCTATCCGTATTTTTTACAAGCTTCCGATTATTGGAAGGGGGATTCGAACCGCGCATTGCGCGATGAGCCCTCGCCGACCAACGGGAGGAAAAGGCGCCATGGATGGCGCCGACAGAGGGTGAGGCGGGTTTTGGAGCGAGCAGGATGCGAGCGATAAAACCGAATCCCCCTCTCTCCGTATTTTTTACTCGCGCGCTTGTAGCCAGGCCCTATGCTAAGTTTCGCCGCCTAAATCCGCCAGGCCCGGAAGGGAGCAACGGCAAGCGGAATGATCTTGTGCCATAGCAAGCCTGGCTACAAACGCTCGAGTTTTTTTTATGCTCACGCGGTATCAGTTTACTTTCCATAGTCGACCCGATATTGCCTATAGGCTTGCTCCATGGTATTCTAGTTTCCATGGCATACGAAATTACCGCAACACGCAAACGGCCGCAATCTTTCGAGGATCTGGCGGGACAGGAATTTGTTTCCGCAACCTTGCGCGCATCGATAGCATCCGGACGAATAGCGCACGCGTATCTTTTTGCCGGCCCGCGAGGATGCGGCAAGACCAGCACGGCCCGAATCCTTGCACGGTCGCTGAATTGCGAAGGCGGTCCCACCGCGGAACCATGCGGCACATGCGATTCGTGTACCTCCATTGCCCGAGGCGCAGCCCTTGACGTCATTGAAATCGACGGAGCATCCAACACATCGGTCGAAAATATCAGGCAAATCAAGGACGAGGTTCTGTTTCCGCCCAATTCGTCGAAATATAAAATTTACATAATCGACGAAGTGCACATGCTCTCCAACAGCGCTTTCAACGCCCTGCTCAAGACGATAGAAGAGCCGCCGCCGTACATCGTTTTCATGTTCGCCACCACCGAGCTCCACAAGGTGCCTGCCACCATAAAAAGCCGCTGCCAGCAATTCAACTTCCGTTTGATACCCCTGGAAGCCATACAGAAATGCCTCGTTTCCGCGGCGGCTGATCTGCAGGTAAGAGTGGATCCCGAGGCGATTCTGTGGATTGCCCGCGAAGCCACCGGTTCGCTGCGCGACGCCTACACGCTGTTCGATCAAGTGGCGTCGTTCTCGGAGGGCCACATTAGCGCCGCCAAAATTCGAGACAAGCTTGGCCTGGTAGGAACGGAACGCATGGGGTCGCTCATGGAATTATGCGTGCAGGGCGACAGGGGCGGAGCTTTGTCTATGTTGGACACGATTCTGGATTCCGGGGTTTCTGTGGAACAGTTTTCCGCCGATGCCGTTACATATGCGAGGGCGCTCCTGCTGCTTTCCTGCGGAATAGAGAGGGAAGCCCTGCTCGGCGCACCGCGAAGCTCGTTCTCGGCCGCAGTAACATCCCTTATCGACGCGCCGCGGGTCGAACGCATGCTTGCGGGGCTTTTCGACCTATACAGGAACATGCGCTACAGCATCAATCCGCGCTTTGAACTGGAGCTTGCCGTTGCCAGGCTCTGCGCCATCAAGGACTATGTACCGCCGGCAGAATTGTCGCGAACGATAAGCGGACTCAAGACAGCCATAGCCGGAGGCAAAACTCCGGCGGCCTCTCCGATCGCAAGCAGCTTCATGCAGGCCATCGCAGCCGGCCAGGGCGGCGAGCCGATAGCCGCTGTGCAAAAAAAAATTAACATCGATGCAAACGCCCAGCCGGCAGAGCCGAAAACGGACCAGGCGATCCACAGGCATCAGAAAGCGCTGGCCGCCGCCCCCGATGCGGGAGACTCGCTCATCACCGATGGAATCCTCGAAGCAATAATCGACATGGATGTGCTCAAACGCAATCTCGTAACCGCATTGGGCAAGAAACTCGTCCTGTCGTCCAGCCTGGAACGCTCGACGAAATGGACCATAAACGGCGACAGGCTCGAGATTCTTTGCGCCAATTCGTATGATGCGAACACCGTCCTGACCGACGCCAATATCGTTACCAGAAAGGCTACTGAACTCGCGGGTCGCACCTTGCGCATCGAACCGCGTGCGCCTGAAAGCATCCAGGCCCAGGCAGCGGGTCCTAAATCCGACGACGACGACGATTCCGACGACGGAGACGATGGGCCGGCGGACCCCGTAGAAATCGTGGAACGGGTGTTCAGGGGGAAACGCGTAAGCGAAAAGTCGACAAACTCCGCGCCTGGCGGGCAGTAAGCGTGAAATTATTTTGGAGGAAAACATGGATCTAGGCGATATTATGAAGATGCTCAAAGACCCCCAGGCCTTACAAAGGCAGGCGGCGGAAATGCAATCCAAAGTGGCTTCGATAAGCGCAAAGGGCTCGGCGGGCGGCGGCATGGTAAGCGTAACCCTTAACGGAGCAATGGACCTGATTGCTATAGAAATATCACCGGAAGTCATGGTTGCGGCCGAAACCGGGATTCTGCAGGATCTTATTCGCGCTGCTCACAACGACGCTTCCGAAAAGATAAAACAAGCCATGCAAAGCGAAGTCGCTCGCAGCATGGGCGCAGGCGGGATTCCCGGTTTCGGACAAACCGGCGCATGAAGGCCCTCGAGGATCTGGTTAATATTTTATCCCGACTGCCGGGCATCGGCAAGAAAAGCGCGTCGCGGATGGCGTTCCATATCCTCAAGGCAGACGACCAGTTCGCGTCGCTGCTGGCCGAGCGAATCGGCGCAATCAAAAGCCGCGTCAGGCTCTGCACCAAATGCGGCTCGTATACGGAGGATGACCCCTGTCCCATTTGCTCATCGCCTTCGAGGGACAGAAGCATGCTCTGCGTGGTAGAGCAGCCTCACGACGTAATGAGCATGGAGGCATCCCGGGAGTTCAATGGCCTATACCATGTACTCGGAAGCCTTATCTCGCCGCTGGACGGAATCGGGCCTGAAGCATTGCGGCTGGACTGGCTCGCGGCGCGCGTACGGGAACTGGGCACCCGGGAAGTTGTTATCGCAACGAATCCCACCGTCGAGGGAGATACTACTGCGCTTTACATCAAGAAAATGCTGGAAGGCGCGGAAATACGGATTAGCAGACTTGCGACGGGAATTCCCGTGGGCGGCGACCTTGAGTACGCCGACAGGCTTACACTGGCCAGGTCGCTTCGCGGACGCACCATTATATGAAGAAAAATCAATAGCAATAGGGGACCTCTCAAAACTGAAGTTTTTAGAGGTCCCCAATATTTAAAGTACGCCCGAGATAGCCTAAGCACGACTTATTTGCTATATTTAAAATATAGCGCCCTGTAGCGCCGTTTTATTAAACCAAGGAGATTCAAATGTCCATACAAAACCAGAGATTCCGCTTTGAAGAAGAAGAAGAGGAAGAAGAAAAAGAGGAAAAGTCAGGCAAGGGTCAGGATATTCTGGCCGAACGCCTTTTAGAAACCCGCACCATCATACTTTCAGGGCAGGTCAACAAGGAACTGGCCGAAAAGGTAGTGCGCCAATTACTGCTCCTAGAGTCCATGAACGACAATCCCATCAAGATCATGATCGATTCTCCCGGCGGAGATGTGGATGCGGGCTACGCGATTTTCGACATGGCGCGTTTCGTAAAGCCCCAGGTATGGATGATCGGCATGGGACTCGTGGCAAGCGCAGGCGCGCTTATCCTGTTGGCCGCCCCCAAGGAACGCCGCATTGCCCTGCCCAATTCGCATTACCTGATCCATCAACCGCTTTCCGGCTTGCGCGGCGTCGCAACCGAAATTGAAATCCATGCTCGCGAGCTTGAAAAAACACGCGATAAGCTTAACCGCCTCATCGCCGATGAAACCGGCCAAAAGCTCGAGCGCGTCGTCAAAGACACAGACCGCGATTATTGGATGAACGCCGAGGAGGCCATTGCCTACGGGCTGGTTTCCAGGGTGGCCCGCACTCGGGCCGAACTGGGTCTATGACGCAGGAAACGCTGTCGGCTTCGCTCGGTTCATGTTTCGACGGTATCGACTCCTCCTCTATTCCACCGGGATCAGTGCTGTATCGGGGAAAAGTTCGCGATGTAGTAAGCAAAGGCGACCGCGTAGCCCTGATAGCCAGCGACCGAATCTCGGCCTTCGACCGTGTGCTTTCCAGCGTCCCGTTCAAGGGAGAAGTGCTTTCCAGGATTTCGGCATGGTGGTTCGAGAATACCGCCGACATCGTACCGAATCACATTCTCCTTCCCGCGGAACTCGGGGGTATCGATTCTATCGCAAGAACCGGCCGCTGCGTTATCGCCAGAAAATGCGACATGCTTCCCATAGAACTTGTGGTGCGAGGCTACCTTACCGGCTCTGCCTGGCGCGATTATCAAAACGGGAATACCGTTTCCGGAATTCGCCTGCCTGCCGGATTAAGCTACTGCGAAAAGTTTCCCGTTCCCCTCATCACCCCGTCCACCAAAGAGGCAGAAGGTCATGACAAGCCTGCCTCCGGCGAGGAGCTGATTAAAAACGGTTTCGTAAACCGCGATTTGTGGCTTCAGATCGAAAAAGCCGCCATCGCCGTTTTTCGGCGTGGACAAGAACTGGCTGCCGAACGCGGGCTCATACTCGTCGACACAAAATACGAGTTCGGACTCCGCGACGGCAAGCTTACACTTGCAGACGAGATTCACACGCCAGACTCGAGCCGCTACTGGCATGCCGAATCTTATTCGGCGCGTTTCCAGGCCGGAGAGCACCAGCGGGAACTGGACAAGGAGACCTTCCGCCGCTGGCTCGTCGAGCGGGGATTTTCCGGAGACGGCGAGCTTCCGGAAATCGACGATGTCGTACGCATGGAGACCGCGCTCCGCTATATCGATGCATACGAGCAGATTCTGGGAAAAGAATTTATACCGGTCTTTCAAAATCCGCAAGCGGCAGCGAAATCCTGCGCGTCTATTATGTTGGAGACTTTGTCTTCTGTGGAGACTTTGTCTTCTGTGAAGACAGTCGCTACATAATCAGCCGCTTTCATGAACGATGGCGGCCACCAGGAGCCTGCCATGCGCGTAAAATCGGTTTTCATCATTTGCGTTCCCATGCTCATCCTGGCTCTTACCCGCTGCGGCGTCATGGCTCCAGCTTCCAAGGAAATCACCATAATGTCTTATAACCTCATGACCCTGTTCGATCCGGTTGACCAGGGCGGGGAATACGACGGCTGGTCCGTTGCCCGCGGCCAATGGGATGAAAAAGGTTATCGCACGCGCATTGCCAACACCGCTTCCGCCGTTCTGAGCGCGATACCAGGCGGTCCGGACGTACTCGTCGTGATCGAGGCGGAAAACAAGCGCGTGCTCTCCGATCTGGCGGACCGGCTCGGCGGCTACGCTGTTATACTATCATCACCAGAGGAACAAGCGCTGCTGTCCTGCGGCATACTTTCCCGCTTTCCCCTAAGGCAGGCCAAGGCTCACCTCGCGACCCCGCCTTCCGATGCGGGCGACTCCATACCCCGCTATATGCTGGAAGCCGAACTGGACGTGGAAGGCAAGTGCCTGATAGTGCTTGCGGCGCACTGGAAAAGCAAGCTTGGAGGAGCAAAGGAAACCGAAAAAGCCAGGCGCTTTGCCGCCGATCTCGTACGGCGCATCATGATCGAGCGCATCGCCGAAGACCCCTCGGCGGGGATTCTCCTTGCCGGGGACCTGAACGAAAACCCCGAAGAGTACGACCTGGTGGACAGGAAATACCTAACGGCCCTCATGCCTGTTTCTACGGCTTCCGGCCCCGGATTGTACATAAGCGCCGATCCCCAGGAAGCTTGTTTGCAAAACGGAAAGCTGGTGCTGTTCAGTCCATGGGAACAGTCGGAAGGCTACAGTTATAAATTCAGCGGCAAGGAGGAGCGCATCGACAATATACTGCTGTCGCCGGGCCTTATAAAAGGCGACGCTTTCCGCTTTATCTCGTTCAGCGCCCTGCCGCCGGCCTTCCTCGTGGATGAAACAGGGCAGCCAATAAAATGGAACTCGAAATCCAACACCGGGTACTCGGATCATTTACCCATCTGCCTCAAGCTGGCGATGCAAAAAAAAGAGCTGTCAATAACCCCATGAACGCTTTCTTTTGACAGCACCTACCCGCTTGTGGTACAACTAACAGATGGTAGACAGCAAGCCACTCATCGCGCAAAGCGATCAATCGCTTCTTTTAGATGCACATGACCCGCTATTCGAGGACGCCCGGGCGGCGCTTTCCGCTTTTGCGACATTGGAAAAAAGCCCCGAACATTTTCATTCGTATCGTCTCGACGCATTGTCGCTCTGGAACGCGGCGAGCGCAGGCCTATCTCCCAATGAAATAGTCGCGACGCTTGCCCGGTTTTCGCGCTACGAGCTGCCTCCTTCCCTGGAGCAGTCGGTTCGCGCTACCATGGGCCGCTTCGGCAAGGTAATAATCAAGGACTGCGGAGTAGAAGGCACCCTTCAGCTGGTTTGCGAAGACCAGTATGTCCGGGCGGAAATCGAAAATTCGAAAAAACTGTCCAAATACCTGTCCGTGCAGGCCGATTCAATTTTCATAGCCCTTACGGAACGCGGTACTGTCAAGCGCGAGTTGATGAAGCTGGGTTGGCCGGCCATGGACATCGCGCCTCTCGTGGATGGAGACCCATTCCCCTTTTCCCTGCGGCAGGAACGCCTGAGCGCCGCGGTAAGCCATACAGCCTTCGGTCTCCGGGCTTATCAAACGGATGCCATAAAAGCCTTCATGGGCAACAATCTGCCGGGTACGGGTTACGGCGTCGTCGTTATGCCCTGCGGAGCGGGTAAAACAGTCGTAGGCATGGCCACCGCAGCCGCAATAGGCCGAAAAACGCTGATTATTACCACAAACGTTGCGGCCGTGCACCAGTGGATGGACGAGCTCCTTGACAAGACTACCCTGACCCAGGGAGACCTGGGCGAGTATACGGGCTCCGCCAAGCAAATCAGGCCAATAACGATAGCGACCTACCAGGTGCTTACTTGGCGGCCAGACAAGGAATCCGATTTTCCCCATTTCGACATCTTCAGGAAGGAAAAATGGGGGTTAATTATTTATGACGAAGTACACCTGCTTCCCGCACCCGTCTTCCGCGTCGTGGCCGAGATACAGGCTATCCGCAGGCTGGGGCTTACCGCGACGCTGATACGGGAAGACGGCCTGCAGGAGGACGTATTCAGCCTCATCGGCCCCAAACGCTACGACGTCCCCTGGAAGGAACTTGAAGCCAAAGGCTTTATCGCCGAGGCTTTTTGCCGCGAGATTCGCGTACCCATGCAGGACCACGACCGCATGCGTTACGTTTCCTGCGGGCTTCGCGAACGCCATCGCATCGCCGCCGAAAACATCGTCAAGACAAAGGTGGTTCACGAGCTTCTGGATAACCACAAGGAAGACCTCGTCATGGTCATAGGCCAATTCATCGAGCAGTTGACGAAGCTGGCAAAGGAACTTGCCGCCCCCCTGATAACCGGCGCCACGCCCAATTCGGAACGGGAGCGCATTTATTCAGACTTCAGAACGGGAAAAGTGCGCGTTATCGTGGTTTCCAGGGTGGCAAACTTCGCCATCGACCTGCCCGACGCCTCGGTTGCCATCCAGATATCCGGAACTTTCGGCTCAAGGCAGGAGGAAGCCCAGCGCCTGGGAAGGGTGCTGCGCCCCAAGGAAAAAAATTCTTTTTTCTACTCGCTGGTTTCAAGGTATACTATAGAAGAAGAATACGCGGACAATCGGCGACGCTTCCTTACGGAGCAAGGCTACCGCTACACCATCGAAGCCTGGGAGGAGAGTGAATGGGAACAGACAAACTGAAGTCCTGGCGCGACTCCCTTATATCCGACTCGACGAATTTGCTTATCGACGCTTCCAGGCGCTGTCTCGGGCCAATCAAGACGCCTTTTAACAAGCATGAACTGGCGTCCGGGCTCGAAGCCTATCTGCGCAAACCGCAAACAGCGCAGATGATAGTCGACATGCTCGATTCAACCGACCTGCGCATACTCGCGCTGATACAGCATACCGGCTTGCTTTCCGCGGATACCCTCGCCTATTTCGCCGCCGAAAAGTCGGAAAAAAACTCGATCGAACACGCCAGAAACCGGGTAAACGCCTTGCGCGAGCGGCTTATCGTCTACACCCATGCGGGCGGGCATGTTCCTAACGCCATCCTTATCAATCCTATTTTGGCGGAAAAGCTCGAGCCCGAACTCCCTCTTTCCAGGATAGTTACAAAAACAAAACCTCAAAGCCCAAGTCGGCCCGATCGCGATTTCTTTACCGACCTATGCGCATTCATGTCCGTAGCCGTGCATACAAAGCCGTTTTTCGGAAAAAGCGCGTCCCTGTCCAAAAAAGCAGCAGAGCGATTCCAGGCGACAACTCCGCACATCGCCGGCGAACCATCCGAATACCTGGCAACCCTGTACGGCACCTTGTTGAATGCAGGCTGCCTGGCAGAAACGGAATCCGACAAAGCTCTGCCCAGACCCCGGGTTTTCCTCGAAATATGCGAGGCTTTCGGCGCAAGGGCGGAGCTTGCCTTTTTGGCCGCCAACGATGCGATACAAACGGATATTTTTCCTGTCAGCTTACTTATCTCTCTTTTTTCGGCTATCCTGGCGAAATTCCCCAAGGCCACCCGGTTCACCAACGCCGATGCGGAACGGATTATCCTTATAATAATCTACCCATTGGTCTTTCCCTATTCGCTCGAGAAGAAAATTAATTTCGACTTCCTGCTTTCCCCCCTCGTACACTGCCTCATGGATACGCTCAAAAGCTCCGGTCTCCTCGAACCGGCCGAGACCGGTTTCGTGGCCGGGGCGAATATGGCCCGAATGGCCGGGGAATCCACGATCGACACGCCAGACGCAAGCGTTTCCAAGGTGATTATTGAGGATTCGCATGAGGTTCGCACCTTGCCCGAGGCCAGCCACCTCGAGCGGGCCATTATAAGCATCATGGCCCGACTGGAAAAAACCGGTCTTGTATGGAATTCCACGCTCGACAAGGAAGCTGCGCTTTCCGCCTTTGCCTTTGGCTTCGGCAGCCCGGAACTTTGCGCAACCCTGGAAAAGCTGTCGCTCAGGAAATTGTCGCAAAGCACGATTTTTTCGCTTCAATCCTGGGAAAAAGAATATAACGCCGTAAGGCTGCGATCCGGAATCGTGGTAATACTCGACGATCATCTGTCCCTCGTTCTGGAGCATAACCCGAAGGCCGACGGTTTGGTGCGGGAAAAGCTCGCTGACGGCGTATTTATCGTGGATGCGCAAAATCTGGCGGATGCGGAGCGTAAACTTCGAAAGCTAGGCATCCATGCGGACCTGCGCGGAAGCGAACCTGAAGAAAATATAACAGACGTCCGCAGGATAACCCGGCAGGACATTTCCCTTGCCAGGCTGGCCGGTTCTGGTTCCCCCTTGTGCCAGGCGGAAGCATACCAGCCCGAGCCGTTCATCCACCAGGGAGGAGCTCTTCCCGACGCCGACAAAAAATCGGCTGAAACGGTAAGCCAACTGCTGTCCCTGCTTCGTTCCCTGAAGCTCGATCCGTCACTGGAAGAGATGCTGTCGGACCGGATAAAATCCCGCTTGATATGCTCCAGGGAACAGATGCTCAACAATGAACTCGCCGGCGGCTCAAAAGCGGGAGCCCTCGACTACCCGGGAAAAGTTCGCCTTATAGAAAAAGCTTACAAAGAAGGTACACCCATCGAGGTTGTGTGGCCGGGCGAGCGGGGCATCCCTTCCTGCGCCAAGGGAATCGTCCGGCAGATGAACCGCAGCGAATCCGGACTGGAACTCGTCCTTGATACCTCCAGCGGGTTCGCAGACAAGGAAAATTCACTTTCACTTACCATACGCTCCCTGTCGGGAGTCCGCATCATCCAGAACTTCCTCTTTGGAGAAAACAATGGCACTACCCCAAAAGACTGACGGAAGCCGTCAGCTGAAACTGGCCGTCCTCATAGACGCCGACAATACGCAAGCTCCGATCACCGAGGGCCTTTTGGCCGAAGTAGCCAAATACGGCATCGCGAGCGTAAAGCGCGCCTACGGCGACTGGACTACCACCAACTTGAAGCATTGGAAGGAACGGCTTCTGGCCTACGCCATCCAGCCGATACAGCAATTCGCCTATACGAGCGGCAAGAACGCCACGGATAGCGCCATGATCATCGACGCCATGGATCTCCTGTATACCGAAAAGCTCGACGGATTCTGCATCGTATCCAGCGATTCCGATTTTACCCGGCTGGCGGCAAGGCTGCGCGAAGCAGGCAAGTTCGTACTGGGTTTCGGCGAGCGAAAGACGCCCAGGCCGTTTGTTGCCGCATGTGATAAATTTATATTCTCGGAAATCCTGCGCGAGCCCGAAGAGGAAGCCGCTTCCACTAAGGGAGAGCCCAAGCGCAAGAGCCAGAGCGCCGACATGAAGGTGGACAAGCCGGTTCGCATGCTGCTTATCGCGGCCGTGGAAGACTCGGCCGACGATTCGGGTTGGGCTTACCTGGGTCCCGTGGGGCAGTACATCGCCAACAGGCAGCCTGAGTTCGACCCGCGAAACTATGGCTACCGCAAGCTGGGCGAACTGATAAAGGCAAGCGGGTGGTTCGACATCGAGGAACGTACGAGCGCCGTGGATCCCGCCGGCAAGCTTATCTATATACGAAAGAAAAAATAACTAACGGGGTAACTCAGGCGTACGCCTTGGCGAACAGGGCGGCCGCCGCGAGATTCACAGCTATAACCCGCGCAAAAAGGCTTTCATCCACGTCGAATTTAGAATTGTGGTTAGGGTAGACAAAGGCTTTTCCGGAGCATTGCGTATTCAGGAACCAGAAACAGCCGGGAACCTTTTCCAAATAATAGGAAAAGTCCTCCCCGCCCATGCTCGGGACGCTCATCTGCACCACCGCATCCGAACCTAATACGGCCGCCGCGCCTTCCATGGCAAGGCCTGTCGCCTCCGGATCGTTACGGACCGGCGGATAGCAATCCAGCCAGCTAAAAACGCCTTCTACGCCCCCGGCAAGCGCGCTTCCCCTGCACGCATCTTCAAGGCAGCTGCGCACAAACGCCCTGTCGGCGGGCTCCAACGTGCGCACGGTGCCTTTAAACTCGGCCTTCTCCGGAATGATGTTAAACGCGGTTCCTGCGTTAACCTGGCACATACTGATGACGAGCGGTTTACGCTGATCCACCCGGCGGCCGCGGATTACCTGCGTGGCCAGTATAAACTGCGCCAGCGCCGGGATGGGATCTTTCGTCTGGTGGGGAGCGCAGCCATGGCCGCCGACACCGTTGAAGCTGCCTTCGAAGCGGTCGCTGGCAGCCATCATCGGCCCAGGCAGAAAGCCGGCCTGGCCGGGAGCGATTTCCTCCGAGAGGTCGCCGACATGCGCGCCTACGATTGCCCGTACGCCTTCCAGGCAGCCGGATTCGATCATGTAACGCGCTCCGAACGCGCCTTCTTCGCCTGCTTGAAAAATCAGGCGGACGCGATAATCCGCAGGCGGGTTCTTGGCGAGGGCTTCCGCGGTAGCCAACAGGATTCCTGCGTGGGCATCGTGCCCGCAAGCATGCATGCAAAAAGGTATCGTGCTCGCATAAGCGGCCCCCGTTTCTTCCTGGATGGGCAGGGCGTCCATGTCTGCGCGCAGCGCCACAAGCGGGCCTTTATTTCCGATATCCACGATAATGCCGTGCGCACAGTCTTTGGGGGACAAACCCATGGAGCGGAGCGCCTGTTTTATGTATGCGACCGTTCTAGGCAGCTCAAGGCCCACTTCCGGAATGGCGTGGAGCGCGCGGCGATGGCGGATGGCACTTTCCGATGCTGAGCTTGCCAATTTTTGTATGTTGGAGATTTCCCCGGCCGATAACGATGGATGCTTCAATTGATTCCTCCGCGTAATTTAAAATCCGCCAGCAAAACCAGGGCTTCTTCTTCGTCACCGTCGCTAACTACAAGGGAAAAACCGCAGACGACAGTGCTGAATAAAGGATTGACGTCGAGCTGGCCGCCTGAAAGCACCTCGCTGCGCATCGAGACCGAGTCGAACAGGGATTTCATCACGAGCATGTCTGCCTGGTATACGCAGGAATAAATTGCCTTCACAGCACCCGGCCAAGCATGTTGTTGTCGAATACATGAATTTTTTCCAGTACAAAATCCCTGATGGGCTGCTCGACGGTGGTGATGACGCGCTGGAGCCTTGCCTCTACGCTGACTGAATCGAACAGGCCGTCGGGCATTAAAATGGGCGACATTTTCGCACCCATGTCGCCTGGCTCACCGTCGTCGATCTTGTTGTGCAGATACCCTTCCTTCGCCAGCCAAGTAAGGGAATACGGGTCCTCGACCTTGTCGTAAACCAGTTGGAATCCGAGTATCGGGCCGCCGTTGCGTTCATACCATATATAAAGATCAAAAAAATCGTCGTAAAACAGGCGTCGAAACCCGTCGTCATGCTGCCTGAGCGGAGAATATTCTTTTAACATGTTGCCTCCATCGCGAGGGTGCGAGCGCTTCTTGCATTTCGCGGCCCGCACTTAAGAGGAATCTATTATTTTGCCGTTCTTTCCGCTATGGTAGCGAGGACTTTTCGGGAAAGAGTTAAAAGGTGCGGCGGCATTTTTGAGCCGTTCTCACCGGAATAATCCGCGACAAGTGCCTCTAAGCGGCTTTTTGCGTCGGCATATTTGCCGGATTTGTAGGAAATAAATGCGATTTCGTAACGGCAGGAGCTTACCGTATTGAGGTCTTCCGCAAACTTGAGCTGG
>JANNSO010000074.1:0-12416 GCA_031402655.1 Spirochaetota bacterium
AAAGCCCGAGTACCGGGCTCTCGTGATCCAGATCCTCGCCGAGCTCGGAATCGGGGACGTCCGGGTCTATCCCGATCCGTCGGCCTCCCTGAGCTACGAAGAGGCGCTCGCCGGCTGCAGGGCGGTAATCTCGAGCGCCGGCCACCAGACGCTTTCGGAGGCTATCTGCCTCGGAAAGCCCGTTTTCGCAATACCGCAGCGGGGCCAGTACGAGCAGCTTCTCAATTCCCAGATGCTACAGGCCTGCGGTTTCGGCTCGTGGTCGGGTTTGCGGGGGCTTAAGAGGAGGCTGGCGGATTTTTTCAAGACGCGTCTTGCAAGCAAGACGGCGAATTCCCGCATTCGCGCCGTCTCCCGGGATTGCACGGAGGTTCTTTTGAGACGGGTCGTCAACTTTATCGAGTACGAGAGGGCGACGCGCATGGTCAAGATGGACACTGCGCTTCTGGGCGCGTGGCTGGACAAGGCCGGGGAGCTTGAGCAGCTCGAACGCTGGATGCCGTGAAGCGTTTGGCAAAAAGATACCTGGCTAAAATCGCCGTGGCCGGAGCGGGTTACGTCGGTCTGGCCAACGCGGTGCTGTTGGCGACCCGCTGCGATGTACGGCTCCTCGACATCGTCAAGGAGAAGGCCGCCATGATAAACGACCGAAAATCCCCGGTCGTCGACGACTTGATCGAGGAATACCTCCGCACGAAGGTTTTATCGCTGGAAGCCACGACCGATTCAAGCTACGCCTACGAGGACGCGGAATTCGTAATCGTGGCCACACCGACGAATTACGATCCCGAAAAAGGCTATTTCAACACACGCTCCGTCGAGGCGGTCATCGCCACGGTGCTCGCCGTGAATCCCCTGGCGACGATCGTCATCAGGTCGACCGTGCCCGTCGGCTACACCGCGAAAGTCAAGGCGATGTTCGAGACGGATAAGATTTTTTTCTGCCCGGAATTCCTCCGCGAGGGAAAGGCGCTGTTCGACAACCTGCATCCTTCCCGGATCGTGGTGGGGGAAGATTCCGCGGAGTCGAGGCGCTTCGCCGGACTTTTGCGGGATTGCTCGCTGGACAGGCGCGTTCCGGTAATCTACGCAGGCTCCACCGAAGCCGAAGCCGTCAAGCTTTTTTCCAATACCTACCTTGCGCTCAGGATTGCCTTTTTCAACGAGATGGATACCTATGCGGAAATACGCGATCTTTCGACCAGGCAGATAATCGAAGGAGTCTGCGCGGATCCGCGGATCGGCGACCATTACAACAATCCATCGTTCGGGTATGGAGGTTACTGCCTCCCCAAGGATACCCAGCAGCTTAGGGCGAATTACAGCGAAATTCCCAACGATATAGTTTCCGCGATCGTCGAGTCCAATTCGACGCGAAAAGACCACATCGCCTCGATGATACTCAAGCGCAAGCCGCGCAGCGTGGGCGTATACCGCCTTACCATGAAAAAAGACTCGGATAATTTCAGGTATTCCTCCGTTCAGGGGATCATGAAGCGCCTGAAGGCCAAGGGTATACCGGTTTACATCTACGAACCCGGGCTTTCCGAACGGGAATTCTTCGGTTCCGAAGTGGTGGAAGACCTCGCTCGCTTCAAGGAAATGTGCGACGTAATCGTGTCCAACCGCATCGCGCCGGAACTCGAGGACGTTAAGGAAAAGTTATATACGCGAGATCTGTTCTGCCGCGACTGACGGGCGAGAAGGAGCCGGTAATGAAAACATGGTACATCGACGCGACCTGGAGCGCCGTGCGCGCGCTGTTCAGTCCCGCGATGCTGTCGCGGTATTCGGTAAAAGCCAGGTGCCTCGAATGCCTGCCTGGCGAGCCGTTCCTGCTGCTCTCCAACCATTCGAACGAGCTTGACCCATGGGTTCTCGGAAGCCTGGTGGACAGACCCGTAAGGTACATGGCCAACCTGTCGGGAGTCGCCCCTCTGAAGGCCGCCATGGCCTTTCTTGTGGGGGCCTACGGAAAGGTAAAAGGACGCCGGGACAGATCCGCGCTGCGCGAGACGCTTGCGCTAGCCGCGGCGGGTGAATCGATAGGCATTTTTCCCGAGGGCGACCGAAGCTGGGACGGCAAGACTTCGGGCATCGATCCTTCTATCGCGAAGCTCGCCATTCGGCTGGATTTGCCGATTCTGCTGGCACGGCAGAAAGGCGCGTATCTGAGCAGACCCCGCTGGGCGGCTTCCTCCAGGCGCGGAGCCTGGGAGGTGGATTTTTCCGTACTGCGGCCGAAAGCGATCGCGAATGTCGCCGGCGGCCTGGACCTGCACGGGAGGATCGTCGAGATACTGGCGCATGACGACATCGAAGCCTGCAACCGCGACCTGATCGAGTTCTCGTGCGCTAACCCGGCGAACGGTCTGCATCGATTGCTGTGGCTGTGCCCCGCCTGCGAAGGACACGATACGATTACGGCGCGCGGAATAAGCATCCGCTGCTGTGAATGCAAATCAATCTGGACGATCGACGCCAACCTCCGGTTCCGAGGTTCCGCGTTGGCCTCGCGGAGGCAAAGCCCGCCGATGTGCACGGTGGGCGACTGGACTTCCTGGCAGAGCGCCCGCGCCAAGACGCTGCTTCTCGAGGGCGGCATGGTAACCGTAACCGATGGCGTGGAGCTCCTGTGCCGCAGCGGTAAGGAACATGGTCCGAGCTGGGTTTCCGCCGGAACGGGATCCCTCGCCCTTCGGGGCGCTTCGCTCGATTTTTTTATCGAAGGCACAAAAAGCTTTTCATTGAATCTTGGCGAAATAGGGGGGTTCGTGGATAACTTCAACAGGTTTTCCTCGATTTTCGCCGGGCGCGAAGAGTACCGGCTTTTATTCAACGGCGCAAATGCCTATAAATGGCAGCAGTTCATCTCGGCGGCGAGGACGGACGGGACAAGCGGAAGTAAGGTCGCGGTATGAGCCTGTCGCATGTTTTTCAGGCGGCTGGAATGAGCTCTTTCGTAAAATGGTCTCCCCGCTTCCTCGTCTATGCGGTATTTCGCGGGCTTGCGTATTTATATTTTCAGCTGAATACCGACGAAAAGAAGAGCATCCGCGAGGCGATCGTCGACTGTCTCGGGGCGGCCAGTAGCCGGATCGGCGGTATCAGGCTCGAGCGAACCATACGGGAAACGTATCGGCATGTCGCCGACCATTACGTGGAGAAAATGCTCGTCTCCGCGAAGCCCCTGTCGGAGACCATGAAAGTGATAAAATCCTCCCGACTGCGGGGGTTGCGCATACTAAAAAGCGCCTTTCGTACGCACAGGGGCGTCATCGTGGCTACGACGCATTGGGGAGCGGCCGAATTGACGCCGGCTCTCCTGTGCATGCACGGATTCCCGTTGTCCATAATACTCGAAACGGCAACCCCCGCGCTGCTCGAAAGTCTTCGCCGGCTGACCGCGGGCATGGATGTGGAACTCATCGTCGAAAGCGGCGGTTCCAAGGTCTTGGCATCCGCTTTGGGCGCTTTGTCCCGCGGCAGGGTATTGATCACCCAGGTCGACGAAGTGGATGCATGGCGCAGGCGACCCGGCAAGACCATCAGACTTTTCGGCAAGACGCTCTATTTCGACCATACCGTGGAGTTTATCGCCCGAAAGAGCGGCGCTGCCGTCGTAGGACTGTTCGCGAACAGAATAGGGATGGATAAGTACGCGTTTACTGTGGAGCGCGTCTCGAAGGCTGGCGAAGCAGGGGGCTCGGCGGAAAAATCGCTGAGGCTCTGGGAGCGCTATGTCCTAAAATCCCCCGAGCAGTGGTATCAATGGAAGAAATGGAGCAGGATGCTGGCCGTCGGACTAACGATAAATTAACGCGCGAATAATTTTTTCTTAACCCGATGGGTGTATCGTTACGCCGGAGACGGAAAAGCTCCAATCAAAAATTCTCCCAGGAGGACTACATGCGCTCGAACAGAGTTCCCGCACTGCTCGTTTTTGTCATGCTGACGATCTCGCAGCTCGTTTTCGGGCAGGCAAGCCTGCCCGTTCCCAAGGGTATCAAAAACGTAATCTTCATCGTGCCGGACGGCATGAGCGTGGACGCCGTTACGTTGGCGCGCTGGTATAACGGCGGATCGCCCCTGGCCGTGGACGCCATGGCTTCCGGCCTCGTGCGAACCTACAATGCGGACGCTCCCATCGCGGATTCGGCTCCCGCCGCCACCGCGTTCGCCACGGGCTTCAAGACCAACACGCCGTTCATAGGCGTTTTGCCCGCCGTTGCGGGAATGCCCGGAGTGCCCGTGCCGACGGCTGCGAACGTCAAGCGCCCGGTGGCCACGGTACTCGAGGCCGCCCGCCTTGCCGGCAAGGCGACCGGGCTGGTCGCGACCTGCGAATTGCCGCATGCTACGCCGGCCGGTTTCGCGGCTCACGACCCGTCCCGCAAGGCTTACGACGACATCCTGGAGCAGATGGTCTACAATAATGTGGACGTCGTTTTCGGCGGCGGCTTTACCTATCTTTCTCCCGCGGTGCGCAAAGACAAAGAGGATCTTTCCGCGGTGCTTCGCGACAAAGGATACCAGTATCTCCAATCCGTCTATGAATTCGAAAATCTGAAATCCGGCAAAGCCTGGGGGCTTTTCGCCCCCGTCGCGATGGCATACGATTTCGACCGCGATCCTCAGGCTGAACCCTCCCTGGCCCAGATGACCAAGAAGGCGATCGACCTTCTTTTGCAAGACAAGGAAGGATTCTTCCTCATGGTCGAAGGTTCCAAGATCGACTGGGCCGCTCACGCCAACGATCCCGTCGGAATCATCAGCGACGTGCTCGCCTGGGACCTGGCCGTAAAGACAGCCGTAGAATTCGCGAAAAACCGCAAGGATACCATCGTCGTCTCCGTTTCGGACCACGGCAATTCCGGAATAACCATAGGCGATAAATCGACGAGCTCAAACTACTCGGCTCTTCCTCTCGAAACCTTCATCGCTCCCTTGAAGAAAGCGAAATTGACGGGCGAGGGGCTTGAATCCCTGCTTAACGCGGATCGCTCCAACGCGAAAACCGTAGTGCAGGATTATTTCGGCATTGCCGATCCCACCGAAGACGAGCTTAAGGCTGTAGTCGCTGCGGCTCCCGGTTCCCTCAACTACGTCGTGGGGCCGATGATGGCTTCCAGAGCCAAGATCGGTTTTACCACGACCGGCCACACGGGTGAAGAAACCATGCTGTATACCTGGACTCCCGCTCCCGAAGGACGCCTCGTAGGCACGTATGAAAATACCGATATCGCCCGATACATCGAAAAAGCGCTCGGACTGAACCTCGCCGGAGCAACGGATAAACTCTATGTGGAAGCCCTCGCCGCTTTCAAGGCAAAAGGCGCGGAGACAAGCATCGATGTGAGCAGCAGCGCCAATCCCATCCTGGTAGTAAAAAAAGGCGCAACCACGCTGCTGTTTCCCCGGAACAAGAACTACACCATCTCTGGTGCCGTGCTGGAAACAAAAGACGGAAAGACCTCATGGGTCGGCGGAACTAAAGTAGCCAATGAAGGCGTTACGGTATTTATTTCTGATACGGCAAAATGGTATGTCGGTAAAATGGCGATTGACCTGATCAAGTAACAATTGTAATCAGTTAAAAATATACAATTACCGGCGGATGATGACCGATAGTGAGTCATCGTCCGTCTTTGGTTTTTTCCGTTCGCGCCCAGGATCTTCGTCCTCCAGCCACGAAGCTTCGGTCCATCGATGCTGGACTTTCATTCTTTCTATTAGATCGCCTGCAGGGACTCGACGAAACCCGGTCCACCGAACCCTTCGTGATATTGGACAAGTCGATGCAGCGGGAATCGCCTTTTAAATACGTGAACTATGAGTCGGTAACAATTGGAAAAATTCCGCATTCAATAAAAACTCCCATCATAAGCTGGTTCCATAGCGTTGTTTCAGTAAATGTGGAAATCCAAAACATCAGCCTTGTCTGGAGGGTTGAGTGCGAATACTATGGGGCATCCTGGCCAACGAATGACGAACCAGACTGAAGCTGCTTGATCGGATGAAAAAACTCCGCCGGGAATGGTGCTACTCAGATGAAATCCATCACCATCGTCGGAAAGGGCGGGAAAAGACTCCGAAGCATCGTTCCATGAAACGACTGGGGAGATACTGGAATAGTCGTTATTTCGCTTAGCATAGAGTCTCGCCTCCCCGGACAGGAAGTAAGGATAGAATTCGCTTGGAAGTTCATTAAAGTACATGGAATATGGATATGGATCAGCGTAGGCCGTGTTGGGATATGAATATGAAGTAATCGCACTGAGCAATGGATCTACCATCGTCATGCTCAAGGTTTGTTTTTTTCCGGCTTCCACGACGACGTTTTCTATCATGGCCATGCCGACGATGCAATTATTCAAGGTAGCAAATGCGTGGATGGTGTGCACGCCCTGCGGAACGACCATGGAAACGCTTATCTGGCTGGCGCCTGCGGAAACCGCTGTAAAAGAATTGCTCACGACTTTCATGCCGTCAAGCGCCTGGAGATACATGCCGTCCAGATTAGCGGGAATGGTCTTGGTACCGAGCTCCTTTGCGCCTTGCGCGGGTAAGGAAAGAGATATGCTAACGGTGGACCCGGCATCCAGCGGGAGTACCGAACATGCACTAAGGCTTAGTGCCAACAAAGCTAAGATAAGTAAATTGAATTTCATTCTGTGTGCCTCCACTGTGCATTAAGGTAATAATATATACGCATGCATCTATATTGTACTGCCATTTGTAAGGAAAACAAACAGACTATTCGGCGGTTTGCAGAAATGCTTTTAGCCGGGGCTGGGCAAAACCTGTACCTTGCGTAGGCTTGTTGACCGCTGTGACAAAAAAAGTGATACTAGCACTCATGTCAACGCTGTACATGATCGCGACGCCTATAGGCAACCTGGAAGATATTACCCTTCGCGCGGTGCGCATCCTGGGCGAGGTGGATACCGTAGCCTGCGAGGATACCAGGCACACGGGCCTGCTCATGCATCACCTGGGAATAAAAAAGCCCCTGATAGCCTGCTTCGCGTACGAGGAAGAAAAGGGGAGCGCCCGCATACTGGGGCTTTTAAACGCCGGCCAAAATGTGGCGTATTGTTCCGACGCGGGGACTCCGTGCATGAGCGACCCGGGGATTCTGGCCGCAAGGCGGGCTCGGGAGGGTGGGCACGATGTCGTGCCGATACCGGGGGCCAGCGCATTTACCGCCCTGATTTCGGCTGCCGGCGTGTTTTTTAAGTCGGTTACCTTCGACGGCTTTCCTTCCCCAAAGGCCGGCCGGCGGAAATCCCGCCTTACGGAACTGATGAACCGGGAGGAAGCCTTTGTTTTATATGAATCCCCCTACCGAATCGTCAAGCTTTTGGCGGATATTGCCGATATCGATAGTGAACGGTACATTTGTATCGGGCGGGAGATGACGAAGCTCTACGAGGAGTTCGCATCCGGTACCGCGCAGGCCGTACATGACGACTTTGCGGCAAGGCAAAGCATCAAGGGCGAGTTTGCGGTACTTGTATCGCCGGGCAAAAAAGCGTAAACTAATATAGTTATGGTGCCGATACTATACATGAGAAAGACGGGGGCCATTCGATGACCATAGACAGACTGAATTCACTGGAGCAGATCCAGCCTAAAAAAACAAATACGACGGCTCGCACCGATTCGGATGCAGGTCGCGACTCCGTCAGTCTCTCAAGCGAAGCCATCGAGAAGGCCGAGATATTCAGCGCCATCGAGCTGGCTAAGGCCGCTCCCGACGAGCGCAGCGCACGAATCGCCGAGCTCAAGGCCAAGATAAACGATCCGGCATACATCAACGACGCTATACTATCCGGAACTGCAGACAGGATACTCGATCAATTCTTATAAGCGGTATAAACGGTAATCTGACGGGCGGAAGGCATCTTCCGCCTTTTTTATTGAGGTGACAAATGGCAGATTTTCGCTTTCATGTCGGCGCTGAATGCTATGTAGGACCCGAAACGATTTTCAAGCTGCCCTTGATACTCGAGGGAGGGCCTGAGAGAATCTTTCTTGTAGCCGATCCCAACCTTCGCGAAAAGGGCGTACTTGCCCGCATAACAACTATAATAGAAGGTAGGGGCATTCAAGTCATCACTTTTGATGATGTGCAGGACAAGCCGAGCGCCCAGGCAGTAGCCGAGGCTCTGGTTTTGGCTCGAGGCGCCCGCGCGCCTCTGATTCTGGGTATCGGCGGCATTCACGCCCTCCATATTGCCAAGGCCGTCGCCGCCCTTGCGCCAGGCCAGGATCTTGTGGAGCGTTGGCTGGACGGCGAGGCGCCGACATGCCCATCGCTTCCCCTTATACTTATTCCCACCACCTGGCGCGACCCGTTTTTGCTTTCCGGCGAACTTGTGCTGGGAGATGCCAGAACGGGTCGTGGAGTGCATCTGCAGGCTCGGCGGGGTATCGAAAGCGCGGTAATACTGGATCCCGGTCTTATGGAGGGCTTATCGCCCAAGACTTCCGCTGCCTGTATTCTGGATGGAATCATGGCAGCCGTCGAGGGATTCGCCTCCACAAGGGAGAATTTCCTCTCCGATATTGCCTTGCGCGAGGGAATCGCCCTGTATATTCGAGCGCTGGATATACTTATGCAGCGTCCGGACGATCCGCAGTCCCGCATCGATGGCACCCGCGCCTGTTTTTTAAGCTCCGTGGGGTTGGCTTCTTCTTCGGCGGGACTTGGAACGGCGGTTAGCTTTGCCATCAATGCGCGCTGGGGCGTTCCCAAGGCTAATGTGTCTGCCGTCGTGCTTCCATATCTGCTGGAAACGATCTCACGCTCCCGGCTGGAAAAAATTTCACAGCTGGCCCCTATCTTCGGCGAAGCTCCATCCGATGAAACCTCGAGCGCCGCCGCGGACCGGGTAGTGGAAGGCATCCGCACGCGACTGGGCATGCTCAAGATTCCAAGCCGCCTCAAGGACTTCGACATGTCGCTGGAACGGCTCGTGGAAACGGCGGAAAGCGCTCGCAAATTCGGGTTTATGAGCTTTTTGCCGCGTTCGATGACCGTGGACGACGTTTTCGACTTTATCAAAACGGTTTATTGACCATGATTTCCGTAAAAAAATTGATGACTCTTTCGCCCGGCCACCGGATGCGCAAAGCTTCCCAGAGCCTTGAACGAGCGGAGTCAGCGTTACGCGCTACCTTGTCGCGCAAAACGACGCATCGTCCCGATGCACCTGCTCCAGAAAGCGAGATTTCGCCCGGAGGGCTGCTTTCGGGCGAAATATCCGATTTGAAACTGCCTATACTATTACCCTGGCTCATGGAATTGGGAGTGGCGTTCTCAGGCGATGCCGCCTTATCAAATTCAAGTCGGGATTTATCCAAAGTCTTATGCGCTTCCATTCTTTCTTTTCCCAATCTGCAATCCCCGGAATTTCTGGCGCATACAGTGCGGGCGGTGAACCGCTTGCGCAGAACCCTCGAATCGGCCGCTGGAATCGCACCGGCCGACTGGGATTTCGAGCAGCCGCTCGGCTTGCCTTTTGGGCAGCGATCGAGGAAGGTATTCTCCGGCATGCGTGCCTATCTGGAAGATATTCGCTCGCCGTTTAACGTTGGTTCCATGTTCCGCAGTGCCGACGCCTTTGGGGTGGTGGAACTGCTGATATCAGGTTTTACCGCGGACATTGACCATCCGCGGGCACGTAGATCGGCAATGGGGTCAACGGCGACTGTTCCCTGGCGCCCTGCCGCTTTTGCCGACCTGGCGGATTGTGGTGAAATAATCGCCCTAGAACTGAGGGGGGATCATATTGATGATTTTATTTTTCCCCAGCGCGGTATCGTCCTGGTAGGATCGGAAGAGCTGGGTGTTTCCCCCGAGGCCTTGTCTCTGTGCTCGCGGCGGGTTTCCATTCCCATGCTGGGTACGAAAGGCAGTTTGAACGTAGGGGTTGCTTTTGGGGTATTGTTGAATGCCTGGAGGCAATCGCTGGAAAAACAGGGAATAATTCCAGTATCTACTGAATTATTTTGACCTGTCCGGTAAAATCCTGTATCATTGGGCATACACCTGACCAAAAAAGGCATTTAATCTATGAAAAGTGAACAAGTTCTTGAAGTATCGCCGGGTATACTCTATAGTTTAAAAATATGAATGACGCAATTTCTTCATCCGCGCTGGTTCTTGTTGACAGGCTCGATGGAATAGAACGCGATACAGAAGTAATATTTCTCGAACTTGGCCAAATTTTCCCGGCAATAAAAGTTGCAATCGACGAAAGCGCCCATGCGGCGGAAGCCACTATCAAGGAAATCCTCGATGGGCAGCGACATGGTGCAAGCGCAGAACAATCCCGTCGCCACATGCAGGAATTTATAGAAGATTCTACCCGTTTTTTTAGCCAGGCTGCGGAACAGGAAGAGTCTTTTTCCAATATAGTGGAAGAAGGAATCTCCGGGCTCTCGAAACTGGATGAGATTATCGGCCGCATACGCATCGATTCCGAGGAAATGGAGCTTGTTTCCCTCAATGCAATGACGGTTGCCCTTAAATCCGGCAGTGCAGGGCGGGCTTTTTCGGTGATAACCGATGAGCTGAAACGTCTTTCTGCCCGTACTATTATTCATGCCAATGAATTATCGATAGTTGGCGGCGATTTGCTCGATGAACTTGGCCTGCTTAAGGCGTCTCTGGCTTCATTGACCGGGCAAAGGAAGAAATTTTTTGAGGCGGTGGAGTTAGCCTTGACCCAGGGTTTTCGCTTGCTGGACGAACAAGTCTCCATGGTTGCGAGTAATTTTAGCGGTCTTGCAGAGACGGCGGCAAAGGTGCGCACGCCGGTATCCGAGATAATGCAAGGCGTTCAGGTGCATGATATCATAAGGCAGTCGCTTGACCATGTTCGCTTATCGCTTAACGCGGTTAAAATTAACCAGATATTCGAGTCTGCGGACAGGCAGGAGGAACAGACCTTCCTTGCCGAGATAACCAGGCTTTCTTCGACGCTGCTGGATGACGTCTTTAACCAGGTAATTGCCAGCCTGGTACGGTTTCGCAAGGATATGGGGAATATCGACGATATCGTGGATGAGGTAAACCAAGGTAAGGCCACATGGCTCGGCAAGCTTAGCGAGTTTTCTGTTTCGGCAAATTTCGATTCCCTGGCATCGGATTATCTGAGGGATAAGAACCGGGTTACCATCAATGCCCGGCATGTCTCGGATGGCGTCAAGCGGATGGATGAGCGGTTTCGCATGGTAAACACCATTTTAAGCAGGTTCAAGAATATTGTCATAGCATCGCGCATAGAAATAGCGCGCAACCGGGCTTTGGCCCTTGTTTCCAATACCGTTGCGGGCATGATGTCTTTGACGGAACGCCTAGAGGAAGATATCGCTTCGGCAGGTTCGGTAACCAGATCGTTTGCAAAAACGCTTGGCGTCCAGTTGAACAGCTACTTAAGCGGCAGCGAGGAATCCTCGGCAAGCTTCAACGAGGCTCTGGCCAAACTCCATGAGGAATTCGCCCGTTTACAAAGTTCGCGCACCAGGCTGTGCAGGGCAGCGGAGCAGTTTCAGCCTTTTTCGGCCGGGTTTGCGGCGGCTATCGGCAGAGCGGCCGCAAAAACCGACGGTATCCAGGCGCTTGCCGATGAACTCGCCATTATGCGCGACAATCTGGCCGCTTACGCCTCCGCTGCAGAAGAGGCTCTCGGCCTAAGCCCGGATCAGACATCCTCCGGAGGTCTTCTGATACGCAATGCCCGGCTTCGGGAAATAGTGGATCGCTTTACTATATTCACCCACAGGCAAGCTGCCGCGCGCATCGCCCACCTCGACGGTACAGACACCGCGGAAACCGGTGCTTCCAGCGGTGATGTTACTTTATTTTAAGCCATCAAAATGTTTAGCCACACGGTAAGCCGGTTCGACCAGAGCCTCGTCACCATTCATCCGGGTGAATATTTTGTAAGTTGCGAGGATATAATAATCAGCACGGTTTTGGGGTCCTGCGTTTCGGTTACCTTGTTTGACAAGGCTCGTTGCATTGGTGGAATAAATCATTTTATGCTGCCCGGGGACTTGGAAGAAAAGGATCTGGAGAAAAGCCATAATGCCAAATACGGCATGTTTGCCATAGAGCTTCTCTATAACGACTTGCTGAAGGCAGGAAGCCGGAAACAGGATATTGTAGCCAAGGTGTTTGGCGGTGGCTCGGTGCTTAAAATAGGAACCGGCCCAAACAAGATACCGCAGGGCAACGTGGATTTTGCCTTTGAATATCTAAAAAGAGAAGCTATCCCGGTAATTGCATGCGATACCGGCGGCATCCTTCCCCGGAAGATATTTTTTTTCGTACGCACCGGCAAGGTGCTCCTCAAACGAATAAAAGGCTTCGTGATGGAACAAGTCAAGATCGAGGAAGAAGC
>JANNSO010000075.1:0-12046 GCA_031402655.1 Spirochaetota bacterium
GAGGTAGAACCGGCCGTGCCCTTGTACCGGCTGCTTTTTCCCGAAGGTTTGCGCTCCGTTCTTCTGCCGGCCGACGCCGTCGAGGGCAAGCTGCTGGAATATACCATACTTAAAATTAGAAATTTCCTGCGCAAAGGCTCAAATAAGGATTATGTGCAGCAGCGCATGCTCGGGGCTTTTCCGAATAAGGAGATGCTGCTGAAGGAAAGTCTTTCCACGGTGATGATAAAGCCTTTCGACGCCATCCGCGAGATGACGCAGGGTTCCAGCGATTTTACCTACCCGTTTTGGGCTTACCTCATCAGCTCCATAAAGAAAGACCTGCAAGGCAAGGGCGAGCCGACGCCGGACGACGTGGCAGCCTGGCAGGCGAGTTATCTCATGGATGTGTATAATAATTATTACAAGGGCAAGGCTCAGCGCCTTCTTGACCGTGACAGCGCTTTTAAGACGCTTGCCTTGCTGATGCGCAAACCCCCGTATCTGTACGAGATGAACGACATTACCGACTTCCGGGACGGACAGGGTCGACCTTTGCTCGGAAAATATACAAGCGAGGAGCTGCAAGCCTGGGTGCACGATACCACGACAGCGCTAAAGCAAAATGCCTTGCCCGACTTTCTGGTCATTGCCGCCCGCGAGGGTAAATCGGCCATCATCGCCAAGGATAAGCTCCTTCCGTACGCGCTCAAGCTCATAGGCGAGGCCCGCGTCCTGATCCGTGCGGCCATCATAAAGGAATGGCGGGAAGTGCTGTATGAATTCGGCACCCTCGACGCCATGAACGACGACGCGGCTTTTCAGAAAGATCTTGAGGATCGGCTGCTCTGCCTGATGCCCACGCTTGCGCACGCCATCGCCTCGGGATTTCTGCCGCTGGTATACTCCGAGTTCCAGGGCGGAAAAGACGCTCCCCGGGAACTCGAAGCCTGTTTCGGCAACAGCAGGGTGGCGCCGCTTCCCGTTCTTTTGGGTCTCGAGCGCAAGCATCTCCTCGTAGACGTGCGCATGGTTTTGCCTCTCTGGTACACCGTTCCCATCCTATGCTGGTTTCTCAAGCTTTTTCTGCAGAAGGGCGGCAAGAAAACCTCGAAGTCAAAAGCGCTGAAAAAGCTCGAGGTCTCCGATACTGCGGCAAAAAAAAATAACAACGCCACCTCGAGCCGGGCCATGGAGTTTTCCCAGGCTGCCCGCGACGCCGAACGAAGGCTTCTTCCCAAAGGCTATACCCTCGATGAGTACCTAAACTCGCTTTCAAGCCGATGGAACACCCTGCTCGAGCCGGTTTCCAAGGCGAACCTAACCGAGGATATAAACTCCCTTGTTCGCGACCATCTACGCGGCGCGCTGCGCAGCATGCGGCCCTCCTCATTTACTCCGGACCGAATCGAGACCATGGCAGCCGCTCTGGCCGACAGGCCCAACCTGATGCAGATACGGAACCACACTGCCCTTGAAGATTATATAAAGCTGTACATGATAAAAGCCTTGAAACGCTGAGGCCGGGATTTATTCCATCGGCTCAAGGCCGCGGCGCCGCGGCTTCGACTGCGCCAGTTTTTTTATCCGCTTTCAGGCTGGCGAGAAGTTTCCACCGGGCAACTAAAAGTACGGGTACCGAAACGAAAAAAATGGCCGTAAACGCGGTTTTGAATCCCCTCGCTTCCGCCAGGGCGCCTATCAGCGGAAAGAACAAAATCATCAATACGCTGAAGGTCATGGCCTGGAACGATAAAATCGTTGCCCTGCTCTCCGATGGTATCATGCGGTTGATATAATCCGAAAGGCTCACGAACAGGAGTCCTTCGACCGCCGAAAGCACTATCATGGACCATGGTTCGAGGCCGGTAAAGGCGATGAGTCCGAAGCATGCCATGGCGACAAAGGGGGCGACGCGTATCAGCGGCAGTCTTCCCAGCTTTTTTTCGATGGCGTGGGCTTGGGTAGCCATGATTACCGCGGCAAAGGCGGATGCGGCGAGCACGAGCCCTATTGCCCACTCGGCGAAGCCCTTGGCTTTAAGGAAATTCTGGAAGTAAAAATAGAGCGTGGTATAAAAAAGCGAGAAAGCCTCGATAAATACGATATAGATGAATAGTTCTTTGTTATATTTTATTACCTTAAAGGAATCGAAGATGTGGCGAAGCAGGGAAGGCCCCCCGCCTTTCTTTTTGGCTTTCCTACCCGCCAGCGGCTCGCGGAAACCCGCTGCTAGGCCAAGCGAAATAAGGTGGATGCCCGCGCCAAGGGCGTAGGCGCGCTCGTAACTGAAAGTGGCTATCACGCCGCCCACTATCAGCGAAAGGCCGTGTGCGCTCTGGTAGGCTATCTCCTGCCGGCCTTTTACCTTCATGTACCCGGCTTCGCGGCCGTCGTCCACAAGTGAATCGTAGACCAGGGCGTCACCCGCACCCGACTCGAAGTTGTAACCCAGGGCTGACAGCACAAAGGCTAGGGCGAAACCCGGGAAGCTTCTGCTCGAGAGCATCAGCAGCGTTGCCCCGAAGGCCACCGCCCGCGAGAGAATCCTGGAAAACTTGCGCCCGAAGCGGTCGGCTACGATGCCTGTGGGAATTTCCATGAGCATCGATGTCATGTGGAAGATGGATTCGAGCATGCCTATCTGCACGAGGCTCATTCCGCGGTATGCCAAAAACAGCATCCAAATCGCTTCGGAGAAGCTCAGGGATGATACAAAGCTGTAAACATAGCTTTTGGCGATATTGTCAAATTTCGAAAGTTTACGCATGGTGCTTTTTTGCCTCATGTTTAACCTTAGGGTTCCTCGAAGGGCAAGGCCTAGGAATACACGCATTGCCGTGCTTTATAAAAAGAGAAGCTCGAAAAGGCACAGTTTTACGAGCTCGACGATTAACAAGCCTGCTTCCTGAAGGAATCAATGAAGCGCCTCCGAAGCAGGCAAATCGGATAAGGAACCGTATTATATGCATTGTTCCGCGAGTATCCATGCGTTTCATCGAATTACCCCCCCGAAGCCCACAACACTTCCAAATTGTAAAGTGCAGGTAAAGCCGCGTAAATGTCAAAGCGCCGTAAAGATTTTTCCGGAATAGGGAAGTCTCCTATTCTACGGCGAGCAACTAGCCGATGACGGTCAATACCGCCAAAAGCACAAAAACGATGGCCAGCCCCAATTTTACGGCGGCGAGGTGTTTTTGGAACAGCTCCGTGATTTTTTTCGATCCGACGCCAAAATAGCTTGCGGTAAAAACCGCGAGTAAAGGAGCGATAAAGCAAATATTATACAGAATGAGCATAAGGATGGAATCCATGCGCGCGCTTACCCGGACCATATAGGCAAGCGTGGGCAGGTAGACTTGACCGGTGCAGGCAAACTCGAAAATCGATACCAGAAACCCGAGCGTCAGCGAACTGCCTGCAAGCGCGGCCGTTCGTATGCGCGTGCGAATCGAAGCGTGGATGCGGCTCTTGAGCGAGCTTGGAAGCTGAAGCACGATCTCCTTGGAACGGCCGGCTTTTATAAGGAAAAAATCGTAGACGCTCAAGCCGGCGAATACAAGAAGAGCCAAAACCAGAATCCAGCGGAGAAGCAGCGAAACGAAGGAAAAACCGCTTGCGGCACGCAGGACGGCAAACAATCCGAAGCCCATGGCCAGGTAGGTAAGAAATACGCCCAGCGTAAAAAGCGCTCCGATCAGGGCTATATCTTTTCTTCCCTTGCCTGCAAGGGTAAGCGAAGCCAAAAGAAAGATAAGCGTCGTAAAGGCGCATGGATTTACACCGTCCACAAGCCCTGCAAGCATTACCGAAACCAGCGATAAGGTTTCCCCTGCTTTTGTCTCTTGCCTGCCGTTATCCTGCACGTTCGCCGAAAGATCGGTTTTTGAACTGCTGCCTGCCTGTTCAGCCATGGCTGTTTCCAGGACGCCCAAAAGTTTTTTGCGAATCTCTTCTTCGCCCTGGAGCAGGTTTTTCCCCGCGCGCAAGGCCGGTACAGCCGTAATTTTTTGCCCAAAAGACGCAGCAAAAACAGAGAGTTCTTCGTAGGCATCCGGCTCGAGGATATCCCGGCGCTGTATCGACATGCGGACGTTGAGCTTCCGTTCGAGGCGGGGTACTTCCACCTCCAGGAACTCGGTGCAGCTGCGGCATCCGGGAGAAAAATAGTACAGCAGTGTAAGCGTTGTGCTTGGAACAGTCTCTATGACCCCAGGAGACACTTGTATCCAGGGGCCGCCGTTTGCGACATTACGTACGTGGACGATGCCTTCTGCCATATAATGGAATTGAACTTCACCGTTCTGGTCGCTCGAAACAATAAAGCCTTTCTTGATGATGCCCGAGTCATCCGACGAATCGTATCGAAGTTTAAAACCGGCGATTTCGCCTGGCGCAATAGTCAATGAGGCTGGTTCTGCTGTCAGGCAGGCGCACGTTGATAAAAAATTAATCTCAAGCGGGTTTAAACCGGTATTCCTGGCTTGCACCTCCGTCTGTATGATTTCCCCCTGGTCGATTGCGCCGAATTTCCAAACTGGCGGGTCCAGGAAAAAATTCCCGCTGGCTTGAGCCCAAAGCAATCCGGGAATGATACACCATATATAGAAAAAGCACGCGACATTGGGTTTTCTGTTCATGTTGAACATTCCTTTTTTTGGTCGACTTTATGCCAGCAGTGTAACTTCCTGCCCCCCTTTTTGTACAGCTCAATCTTTTTTGTCTCTAAAATGTCTTTTTTTCTTGACAAGCATAAATTTCAAGGGTTAAAATGAGGAATGATGCGTAAATTTTTGTGTTCGAAGGCACTGTTGCCTGTTTTGATGGTTATTCAGGTTGTCCCCCTGGTGATCCTCGATAAGTCGTCGTATTCCCTAACGTCTCAAGTGTGGTGGTTACCGATGTTCCTCGGAATCCTGGCATTTGTATCAGTGATGAAGCTCCTTACCGGCGGAACGCTTACAACGTGGCCGTGGTATTTGTTGTCTTTCTCGCAGGGGTTTAACATTATCAGCCGTCTGATGATGGTAATGCCCCACGCTACCACGAATATCGACGGGGTTCAGGTTTTAAACGGCCCCGAAGTTGCGATAAACATACTTGCGATGCTTTTTTCCGCTTTCTTTATATGGTATTGCGAGCTTCCCGAAGTACGGGCGTACGTCATAGGAAGGCTGAAGCCATTGAAAATCGCCTAGTGTTTTTTTAAGGGAAATCTCCGTAATCGATCAGCAATCATATAGAGTATTCTATGTGACAATTTTTTCAAGGAGGATAACATGAAGCGTGTTCTTACTATCGCTCTCGTAATGTTCCTGGCCGTTGTAGCGCTAGGAGCCCAAGACCTGAAGATAGCCATTTTGGCACCTCTTTCGGGTCCCGTACCTTCATTTGGACTTTCTACCAAAGAAGGCGCCATGCTCGCCATTACCGAATGGAATGCAAAGGGCGGAGTGCTCGGCAGGAAGATCGTTCCAATCATTGAGGATAGCCAGTGTACTCCTGATCCTGCAGTTAATGCAGCCAACAAAGTAATCAACCAGGATGGCGTCAAATACATAATCGGCGAGGTTTGCTCCAGCGCATCCATTCCGATATCCGAAATTGCCAATGCGGCAAAAGTAATACAGGTAAGCCCTACGTCCACCAATCCGAGCGTGACCGTCGGAGCCAACGGAAAGACAAAGCCCTATATCTTCCGCGCCTGCTATATCGACCCTTTCCAGGGCGGCATATTCGCCAAATTCTCCTTTGGCACGCTTAAGGCCAAGACCGCCTTCATTATTTACGATCAGGGCAACGATTACACCATCGGTTTGGCCAAGGCCTTCGAGACTCAGTTCCTTGCCCTTGGCGGCAAGATCGTGGGCAAGGAAACCTACACAAGCAAAGACACCGATTTTTCGGCTATCCTCGCCAAGATCAAGAGTGCGAATGCCGGCGTAGTGCTTATTCCCGACTATTATAACATCGTAAACCTGGTGACCAAGCAAGCCAAGGAAAAAGGAATCAAAGTTCCTTTCGTCGGTGGTGATGGATGGGATTCCGCGGACCTGGACAAGGCCGCTGCGGCTGGTAGTTATTTCTCCAACCATTATGCTCCGGATGACAAACGCCCCGAGGTTACTGCCTTGCTCAAGGCTTATGCCGCCGCTTACAAAGATGACGCAGGCAAGCCCAAGGTTCCGGATGCACTCGCGGTTCTCGCTTACGATGCCACGAATATGCTTCTCCAGGCCATCAAAGACGCGGGAAAAGATGACACCGTTTATGTAAGGACAGCAATTGAGAACATGACGTTCAATGGCGTTTCCGGAAAGATCATCATGGATCGTCTGCACAACCCCATCAAATCCCTGACGATGCTTTCGGTACAGCCCACCAAAATCGTCTTCCACTCCATCGTTCAGCCCTAAGAGTTTTTCTCTTTTGCAGAACAGGGGAGGGCAAGCTTTTGCTTGCCCTCCTTGTTTGAAATACGCCAGAAGAAGGTAGACCGAATGTTAGCTCGAAAAGAAAATACAAATGTCCCGTCCTTGATCAAATCACGGCGTGGACCTCCGCTGGCCTGGGTTGGTTGGGTTTTTCTCTCTGCCATCAGCGTGATGACGATTTTGTACATCGGCTCCAAGGCATGGACCAACCCCATATTATTCGTCCAGAATATCCTGGATGGCCTTAAACTAGGTTTTGTCTACGCACTCATTGCCCTTGGATATACCATGGTCTATGGCATTGTGCGCCTGATAAATTTCGCGCATGGCGATGTTTTCATGGTTGGCGCCTTCACGAGTTTTTACGCGGTAAGCCGTTTTCAGCTCCATAATTGGCCCCAGAACGTGTTTCCCGGTTTTTCTCCCAGTCTATCAATTTTACTCGGATCCATTACCGTAATTCTTCTGTCCATGATCGTCTGCCTTATTCTTGCCGTTACGATAGAACGGGTGGCATACAAACCGCTTCGGGATGCTCCGCGAATTACCGCCCTCATAACCGCAATCGGAGTTTCGTTTTTTCTGGAATTTTTTGGCGCCCTGCCATTTGTTTTTTCCGGGCGTTTTATTCCCTATAAAGCCCCTTTTCCTACGACAGCCTGGTATATCCAAGATGGAATCCATGCCATGGTGCCGGGAGAAGCTTCTCCGGATAATACGATTTCATTTTCCAATATTTTCCTTATTATAGCGATTGTATCGATACTGGTTCAGATATTACTGCAATTCATCGTAAAAAAAACCAAGATAGGCACGGCTATGCGCGCGTGTTCCTACGATAAACCGACGGCGCGCCTCATGGGTATCAACGTGGACAAGGTAATTACCTTTACCTTTGCCATCGGTGCAGCGTTTGCCGGTTTGGGTGGTGTACTCTACGCGACCGCTTACTCATCAATTTGGACTCAGCTTGGTATATTACCCGGTCTGAAAGCATTTGTCGCCGCGGTTCTCGGTGGGATCGGTTCCATTCCTGGAGCTTTCGTCGGCGCACTCATCATGGGTCAGGCTGAATCGCTTACCATGAGTTATATATCGACGCCCATGCGCGATGCCGTGGCGTTCACGATCCTGATCCTCGTGCTCCTCATCAAGCCAACCGGTTTGTTCGGCGAAGCAGTGCAGGAAAAGGCATAGGGGGACGACATGCAACTTGGATTTTTACTTGGCACCGCCATCAAGATGGTTGGCCTTATCGCATGGATCTATGGTCTTCTGTGGGGTTTGGCGCGTAAGCCGCTTTGGCAAAAAGGGCTTACGATCCTATTGGCCTGGGGTGTGGTTCAAGCAGCCTTTTTGATAAAAATAGGCAATTTCGTTCCTTTCTCCCCGTTTGACCAGGGATTGCTGTTCCAAGCCGTAACCATGACCATGGTTGCCTTGGGGCTTAACCTGATTTACGGTTTCAACGGGCAATTCAGCCTTGCGCAATGGGGTTTTTACGGTATTGGCGCATACTGTTCGGCGGATATTACATTTCGCTGGGTAGCGGGCGATGCCAGTGGGCTAATAGTCGTGGGAATCGGAGTGATCCTTGGCGGGCTAGCGCTGATCGGAGTAAACAAGTTCCTGCGAAAGAAACGCGGAGTGCCTGTATTGTCAGCCTTTACGTTCTATTTGCTTGCAACTTTGGCCGTAGGTTTCATTGCCGTTCAGGCAGGAAAAATACTAACGCCGATGTGCACGCCGTTGTTTGGAACGGAAGAAGCTCCTGGGATCCTAGCCTCGGCCGCAGCCGGACAGATCGTATTCTTCTTTTCGGTTTTGTTCGCGGGCATTTTTGCCGCCGAAGTGAGTTTCCTGTTCGGCCTTCCCGTCTTGAGTCTCGGTTCCGACTACTTCGGTATCGCGACGCTGGGATTCGCCATAGTGGTAAAAACCCTCATGGTAAACTCCGATACGATTCTCGGATTCGCTGAAATGAAGGGCGGCCGCGGAATGCTTGGCATCACCAAGTTCATTGCCGGCTGGGGTTGGGCCTGGGCTTTTATCTTCCTGATAATCGTCCTGGTAATCATGCGCAATTTTATTCGCTCAAGCACGGGCCGTGCAACGATGGCCGTACGCGAAGACGAGATCGCCGCGAGGGCGATGGGCATCAACGTGGCGGACTCCAAGCTTCTGGCTTTTGTAATAGGCAGTTTCGCTGCCGGCCTGGGCGGTGGTATCTATGCGCATTACATCGGCTTCCTGAGCCCCAATACGTTTGACTTTATAAAAGGCTTCGATCCGCTTATTATCGTGGTGTTTGGCGGCCTGGGCAGCATGACCGGAACGATAGCGGCTTCTTTTGCCTGGATATTTTTCCTGGAAGGTTTCCTTCGCGTTCTGTTGGGACTCCTGGGCACGGACGCTCCCGCCTGGCGCTTTATTCTATATCCCATTGCCCTCATTCTAATGATGCTCCTGCGGCCCAAAGGCTTGCTGGGCACCACGGAGTGGGGATTCTTTAGAGCCGATACCATTGTACAAAAGGCCAAGGCCGTACTGGGAATCGGCGGGGAAAAAAAGCCGGACGGAAAAACCGCTGCGGCATCGACCGATAAAAGCTGATAAACGAGGTACAACTATGGCAAATACTGCGCCCGATAACGTCCTCGAAGTCAGGAACGTTACCAAGGCCTTTGGCGGACTCTTGGCGGTAAAGGATCTTAGCTTAACTCTTCCGCGAGGCTGCCTTCAGGGCCTGATAGGTCCCAACGGTGCGGGCAAAACTACCGCGTTCAATTTGATAACCGGTATTTTCCCTATCACCAAAGGCGAGATCGCGTTTAAGGGCGAGATTATCGATCACCTTGCGCCTTATGAAATTACCCGGCTTGGAATTGCACGGACGTTTCAGAATATCAGGTTGTTTTCCAACTTGAGCGTTCTGGATAATGTGCGCATAGCATATCATGCGCATTCCGGTTACAGCCTTGCCGACAGCCTTCTTCGAACCAAACGCTATGACCGCAAGGAAAAAGAGCTTACGGAAAAAGCCCTGGACTTCCTGTCGATATTCAAGCTGGATGGAATACACAGCGAAATCGCCAAGAACCTGCCCTATGGCGAGCAGCGTCGCGTAGAAATAGCGCGCGCCCTTGCCTGCAATCCGGAGTTGCTCCTTCTAGATGAACCTGCTGCCGGCATGAATCCCCGGGAAATCCAGGAACTTATGGAATTGATTCATTTTATCCGGAGTCGATTCAATCTGACAATTCTCCTTATAGAACACCAAATGCGTGTCGTGATGGGAATCTGCGAATACCTCACCGTCATGGACTTCGGGGAAGTTATCGCTCGCGGAACCCCCAAAGAAATTCAGGCCAATGATTTGGTTATTGAGGCGTACCTCGGAAAGGGAGCGGGCAACAGTGCTGCGAGTTGAAGACCTCCACGTCTACTATGACGCAATTCACGCCTTGCATGGCGTATCGTTCAACGTTGAAAAGGGAGAGATCGTAACCCTGATCGGCGCAAACGGAGCCGGAAAGTCGACTATCCTTCGGGCGATTTCCGGAATTTTACGACCGCGGTCCGGTAACGTTATCTTTAATGACGTAAATATCACGACGATGGCCGCCGAAAAAATAGTACCGATGGGCATAAGCCACGTTCCCGAAGGGCGAAGGATTTTTGCTCCGCTTACGGTCAAGGAAAACATCATGATGGGCGCGTACACCCGCAAGGATGCCGCGGAAATCCAGGCAAGCATGGAGCGCGGCTTCAAGAGCTTTCCGAGGCTCAAGGAACGCCAAAACCAGTTTGGCGGAACTTTGTCCGGTGGCGAGCAGCAGATGCTGGCCATGGCAAGGGCTCTTATGAGCAAACCAACCCTTCTTCTTCTGGACGAGCCGTCAATGGGATTGTCTCCTCTTCTTACCGAGGAGATATTCAGGATCATCGTCGAGATAAATAAGCAGGGAACGAGCATACTGCTGGTCGAGCAGAATGCGCAGATGGCCTTGTCTATCGCGCATCGCGCCTATGTACTTGAAACCGGCTCGATTACCATGTCGGGGAAGGCCAGGGAAATCGCGGACAACCCCGATGTAAAGACCGCGTATCTGGGTATTTAGCACAAGGTCTTTCTTGCGGCGGGACAGTCGATGTCCCGCTGTTTTTTATATCCCTTGCCGATACCCGAATTCTGCGTTATCATCCATTTCCATGAATACCGAACCGTATCCCCCTAGCTTGGGCTTTGGCGGCCGCCCATGAGTGCCCCTATTATCGGCGTTTTGATATGCCTGGTTTTTTCCGCCTTGTTTTCGGCCATAGAGACGGCTTTTACCTCCCTTACCGTATTCCAGATCGAGTCCATAAAAAAACGCAGCCGCGGCGGAGCCCTGGTGGAACGCCTTGCGCGCAAGCCGGACGAGCTTATTTCCACGATTTTGATCGGAAACAATTTCGTTAATATATTGGCCTCTGCATTGGCTACCGAGTGGGCTCTGAAGAAGTACGGCGACGGCGCCCTGGCGATAGTTACCGGCGTTCTTACTTTTGTTATTTTAATATTCGGAGAGGTCTCCCCCAAGCGCGTGGCCATCGGGCACAACGAGAAGGTTGCATCGGCCCTTGCCCCTTTCCTGCTTGTATGCACGATAGTGTTTAAGCCGCTTGTCTTGATAGTAAACTGGTTCAGCTCGCTTTTTATCCGCCTGTTCGGCAAGTCCAAGCGCAATGAAGTATCGATGGAAACCATGGTGCAGATGCTGTCAATCGCGGAGCACCTGGGTATTTTGGACTACGCGAAAAGCGCAATGGTTAAGAATATATTTCGTTTGGGTTCCACAACCGTGCAAGCAGTAATGACGCACCGCATCGATGTTTTCAGCCTGGACAAGCGCACTTCCTGCGCCGAGGCCTGCCACCTGGCGATGAGACCCGAGCACTCGCGCATCCCGGTATACGACGGCGAGAGTGAAAACGTAGTGGGTACGGTAACATTGAACTCGGTCGTTAACGAAGTGCTGGAAGACCGCGGAGGAAGTACTTTGGCTTCCATAATGGTTGAGCCTCTGTTTATCATGCCCAACAAACCCGTGGGCGAACTGTTCAACCTTTTTAAAACGCGCAAAGAAACGTTTGCGGTGGTTATTGACGAATACGGCGGGCTTGCAGGCATCATCAGCATGCGAGATGTCATCCAGGAAATCGTCGGGGAGATTCACGAGGGAGATGAGGATGTGCCGATGGACCGGATTCGCAAGAGACCGGACGGTTCCTATACCGTTTCGGGAGACGCGCCTTTATCGGTATTGGCCGAAATTACCGGCGGGGAATTGCCGAATCTCCCCTATGTTCAAACGGTCGCCGGCTATATTGCCTGGGCGTTGGACCGCATTCCCGTTACGGGGGATGTCGCGGAAACTGCTTTGGGGCGATTTACCGTGCTTGAGATAGAGGCGAATCGCGTGGAGCAAACTGTCTACCGGCCAGGGGATAAGCAAGCCTAATAGGGTGTTGAAAAACCTCGGATGAGGATTTTCAACACTTCCAAAATGTAACATTACCGTAGCATTTGTAATCAAATGCGAGGAATGTTTAAGGTTGTTGGAAAAGCCACAAGCTTTTTCAACAGCCTG
>JANNSO010000076.1:0-40525 GCA_031402655.1 Spirochaetota bacterium
GTATGGATCGCAGGTCGCAATCGGCGCGCAGCGGCGTGCGACCACTATGATAAATTTCCATGCGATCTAGGAGGGTGGCGCCGGTACTCCGGTGACACGCTCCGTCTGTCGGATTCGGCCGCGGCACGTATGCGAATGATGTCGCGACGTTTATTGTGAAGAAACTGGTTGAAAAGAAACAGTCATAGGCCGAATCCGGCGCGCAGCGCTCATGCAACGGCGGATACGGATCGCAGGTCGCAATCGGCGCGCAGCGGCGTGCGACCACTATGATAAATTTCCATGCGAGACAGTAGCGTGGCGCCGGTACTCCGGTGACACGCTCCGTCTGTCGGATTTGGCCGAGGCACGTACGCAAACGATTTTTATAGAGTATTAGGAGGCACTATGAAGAACATCGACATGAAACTCAATGGAAAGATCCTGACCATCACGGTGGATATTTCCCAGGAATACGGCCTGTCCTCCTCGGGGAAAAGCCTTATTATAGCATCGACGGAGGGAAATATTTCCATTCCTGACAAGGCTGAAGTGAAGATCGGATTGAACATTTACAAAAAGCCATGAAGCAATGGGGACCGCGATGGCCTGTCCCCGTATCAGTACCGCTAAGGCTGGGCATCCAAGGCGCTGCGTTGACGCAGGATTCGACCGGCGGTATTGGCGTCCGCTGCCGTGTGCTGCAGGATATCGTTCAGAAACCTGATTTTTTGCGCCGCATCCATGAGGGCTCTCGCCCTTATGGCTTTTTTTGTGTCTCCACCCATTATTTTATTTATATAAATGCCACTGCAGTTTTTAAGGTCGTCCCTCAAGGCGGAAAGTCGTGCGGCAAGCGCTGCCGTCCTGGCGTAAATCTTTTGGATTATGTTTTCCGCCCTGAAGTTTGCCTCGATGATTATCTTGCGGTGCGGAAGCTTGACCATGGCATCCAGGATTATGCCACGTATGGAGCCCAAAACCATCGCATACCGCGAGTGCCCGGGAATGGCTACGGATTCTTCGAATTCCTCCAGTTCTTCCAGCAGCGCCCCCATCTCGTCGGCTTCGTCGGAAAGGCAGAATCGGAACTGAGGATCGCAGAAATCGAGATCCATGATGGCTTCGGAAATCGCCACGCGCAGCACCGGGACATAGAAAACCTTGAGGAAGTTTTTTAGCAGCGAAAAAGTCAAGATTCCGGACAAGCCAGGCAGGCCGGCGCTGAGCAGCTTCAGGTCTTCATGTTGGCTCCAGCCCTTGAGCGGCGGAAGCGCCATGTCGCCGAAAATCTTGTTCATGCGGCTGTCCATGCCTTCCTCCGCGGAATTTTTATGCATGATGGCGCGGCGTTCGTTGAAGACCAGCATGAGCCGAGCCCCGACATCCTTGCGGATGTCCATGTCCACGGTATAGGCGGCGAATTCCCGATAGGGTTCTCCATAGGTCGCTTTAATGGATTTTTGCAGTGCCTGCGTACCCAGAGACGTGCTTATGAGGGATGCTACGGTTTTGAAATCCGCCGAAGCCTCTGCGTCGGTGTAATTCTCAAGGTTAGCGCAGCGGTGTACGAGCAAAAAGGCATCCCGCGCGTATTCATCGAGATTCAATTCCGCAACCAGGAAATGCAAATCCTCAAGCTGGCGGATAATGGCTTCCGCGGGCACCTGTTTTCTTGGTTCTCTTTTCCTGCCGGTGCCGACGATTCCCGGCTCAAAGGATTTTGCGGTGTCATCGAATGCATAGCGGCTCAGAGCCGCCAGCTTTACGCTGGTTTTAAAGCCGGAGGAACAGTGCATAAGGGATTCGGAACGAAGCGATGACATGCCTTCCTTGAACAGCAGGTCCATGGCTTGAAGCGGTTTATTCTTTTTGTCTTCGAGCGCGCGCTCGCGGATCGCCTCGAAAGAAAGGCTGTTAAGCGACTGGCCGGTTTTCCGGAGAACGGCATCGACGACGAAATTTTCCGTTTTCAGAAAAGCGTCGGGTCCACCATCGAGCGTCACCGCGAAAACTTTATGCAGTCTCTTGCATGATTCGGCGAGCTTGGCTACTTCTTCGGCGAGCTTTCGAGATACCGTATTATTCCACGGGTCATACCAGGAAGGTCCGTGCTTTGATATATCTTTGAGCAAGGAGGAAAGCGACCTCTTTTTTTTGGTTTCAGGATCGCCGGGTAAAATGATGGTGCTTATTACTCGTTGTGCCCTTGTAAAAACTGACATAATCTACATTATATACCATAAGACGCGTTTCTGCGCCAGCGAACCGATACTTGTCCGGATTATGTTTATACCGTAAAATATCGCCATGCCCGCAAAGAAAAAAAACGTAAACGACAAGCCTCTGCTCGGTGAAGCCTTGGTAAAGGAAGTAAACAGGAGAATTCGCCTTGCGCGGAGCTATTGGAACGCGCACAACAACCTAGCCTGCCGTACCGAACGCGATCGGGCGATGAGTCTGTATGTAACGCTGGGCAAGGAACAAAAAGAAAAGATACCGCAGGAGTTGCGGGTCTGGCTCCGGTACCGGAGCGAGAAATACTTTGGCGATGCGCGCACGGCGCCGGCTTCCGAGAGGAAAACTCCGCCAAGGCCAACCAGTACCGGATCCGAATAATCAAGTGCCGCCTTACTTCCATTCAGACTCCTCTCGTGGTATACTACCAGCCTTCTGGAGGACATCGTGGTATCCAAACCCGTAATTAGCGCGACCCAAGCGGCCGCCATGGTAAAACCCGGCCATATCGTGCAAATGGGTGGTTTTTTGGGCTGCGGCTCGGCCGACGGCATCATAGCCGCAATGGTGGAAAGCGGAGTAAAAAACCTTACCCTTATCTGCAACGATACGGCCGTTTTCGATGAAAAAAACAAGCGCATAACCGGTGTCGCCCCGCTGATTAAGGCCAGGGCTTTCAGTCGGGTCATCGTTTCCCATATAGGTACCAATCCGGAAACCCAGCGCCAAATGAACGCAGGCGAAACCGAAGTGCTGCTTGTGCCGCAGGGAACGCTGGCCGAGCGCGTACGGGCGGCAGGCTCCGGCCTGGGCGGTATCCTGACGCCTACGGGTCTCGGAACTGAAGTGGAACAAGGTAAGCAAAAAATAACCGTCGGGGACCGCGTGTTTCTCCTGGAGGAAGCATTGCCCGGCGACGTGGCCATCATCAAGGCAAAGAGGTCGGACAAGGCGGGCAACCTGCAGTTCAGCAAGACGGCACGGAATTTCAACCCTCTGATGGCCATGGCTTGCAAGCTCGTGATCGTGGAGACGGAAGAACTCGTGGAGATAGGCGAAATTGACCCGGATCAGGTGCATAGCCCGAGCATATTCGTGGATTACATCGTCTTGGCACCCGGCGCGGCAGGAGGTGCCAAGTGATAGAATACGTCGAGAATAAAGAAATAATAGCAAAGCGAATTGCCCGGATATTCAAGACCGGCGAGGTTGTCAACCTCGGCATCGGCCTGCCCACGCTGGTGGCCAATTATATACCCGCCGATATTACGCTTGTGCTGCAGTCCGAAAACGGAATGCTCGGCCTGGGGCCAGCGCCAGCGCCGGGAAAAGGTGACAAGGATTTAACCAATGCGGGTTCCATGCCCGTGACGGTGCTTCCCGGCGGCTGCTTTTTTGACAGCGCAATGAGTTTTGCGGTGATACGCGGCGGGCATGTAGACTATACCGTGCTGGGCGTGCTGGAGACGGATCAGGAAGGCAACCTCGCCAACTATAAGATTCCAGGCAAGATGATACCGGGCATGGGCGGCGCGATGGATCTTACCACCGGCAGCCGCATCGTCATCGCCGCCACGACCCATCTCGAAAAATCAGGGGCGTCCAAGCTCAAGCGACGCTGTACCCTGCCTCTTACCGCCGCCCGCGAGGTAAACTTCGTCGTCACCGACGTAGGTTTTTTCGAAGTGCTGGGGGGACGCTATCATTTACTTGAGTATTTCGCCCCCTATACGCCGCAATGGATAGTGGAACATACCGATGCCGACATTGTCATTCGCGAAGACTGCAGGCTCTTCGGCTGTCCCTGATTTATGGGAAGCTCCAATAACCCCGTCGGTTAACAGAGCTTCCTTGCTGATTCCTTACTGGAATCAGGTTTTTAATCGCTGACCTCTTAAAGCTGAAGTTTTTTGGGGTCTCCTTATGATAGGAGTACTAAAGTGAGTGAAGTTTTTATTATGGGCGCGGCCAGGACCGCCATAGGTACATTCAGCGGGTCGCTTGCGGGTGTGGAAGCCGTCGAACTTGGAGCAATCGCCGTTCGCGAGGCTTTGGTGCGCTCCGGCGTGGAGCCGGCCAGTGTGGACGAGGTTCTTCTGGGCTGCGTGCTTACGTCCGGCCTGGGGCAGAATGTAGCCAGGCAGGTTCAGCTCAAGGCGGGCATTCCGCAGGAACGCTGCGCCATGACTTTGAACATGGTATGCGGTTCCGGATTGCGCTCGGTGGCTGCTGCCGCGCAGGCCATCAAGGCCGGCGATTCAAGCATCGTTGTGGCAGGCGGAACGGAGAGCATGAGCCGATCCCCTTATATTTTAAAGCAGGCGCGCACCGGTTACCGCATGGGTAACGGCGAGATAATCGACTCGATGATCTACGAAGGACTTACCGATATTTTTAATGGCTACCACATGGGAATCACTGCCGAGAACCTCGCGGCGAAATATGGCATAACCAGGGATGCGCAGGACGTCTTTGCGGCTTCCAGCCAAAACAAAGCCGAGAAAGCCATTGCAACCGGCCGCTTCAAGGACGAAATCGTGCCTGTCGTGATGCCCCAAAAAAAAGGCGAACCGATCGTGTTTGCGCAGGACGAGTTCCCCCGAACCGGAATCACCGCTGAAAGCCTGGGTAAATTGCGGCCCGCTTTCAAGCCGGACGGCACGGTAACGGCGGGGAATGCATCGGGAATCAACGACGGCGCATCCGCATTGGTTATAGGAAATTCCGAAGCTGCCAGGTCGGCGACAGGAGGCGTGCAGCCGCTTGCCCGCATCGTTTCCTATGGCTGGCATGGCTGCGACCCCGCGATTATGGGGATAGGACCCGTGGAAGCGGTTCGCCTCGCACTCAAGAAAGCAGGCTGGAAATTATCGGACGTCGACCTGATAGAGGCCAATGAGGCTTTTGCAGCGCAGAGCCTTTCGGTAGCCAAGGAACTCGATTTCGATATGGCCAGGGTAAACGTAAATGGCGGGGCTATAGCGTTGGGGCACCCGATCGGATCCTCGGGAGCGCGCATTCTAATTACGCTTCTTTATGAGATGCAGAAGCGCAACGCGAAAAAAGGCTTGGCGACGCTGTGCATTGGCGGTGGTATGGGCATTGCCCTGTGCGTGGAACGCTGAGGATAAACGGGCATACTGCACAAGCGTGCGTAAGCGGAATGCTTTTCTTTTGCCAATGAGGGTAGTATACTCCTAGGCATGAAACCTTCAAACCGAATACCGCGCTTCAGCGCCCTTCGCATTGTTTTCGCCGGGCTTTCGCTCTATTTTGTTTTGTTCGCATCATTGTCATTCTTTCTAAGCCTGAAGGATATCGTCGCAAAAGTATTCGAGATGGAATTACACAACGGCGGAAATTCCATTGTAGACATTCATCAAGCAACAGGCTCAGGCTTGAGTCCCGATATGCCTGCAATCGAACAGGCAGCAAAAAGCCTGCTTAATTTCGATGCGAGGCTGGCACCCGGGGCGGGGGGTACAAAAAACCTGGATCTTGCGCTAGGTCTTGATAGCGGAAACCGTGGAATAGGACTCCCGTTCATCGCCCTGCTGTTGGGGTTCCTGATAATCAGGATATACCATCGCCCATTGTATCGCGCATTCAGGAAACTTCGCGCGGGAGGAGCCCTGTCTCCCGGGGAAAGAATCATCGCCAACGCAAGACTGAGTTCTTCTCCCTATGCCCTGGCTTTTATTCCAACGGGCATACTCGTGATAGCAGCGATAAGCGCCGGGATTTTGGCCAAATCGGATTCTCCCCGGGAATTTAATATGATGCCGTGGATCGACGTATTTTCATTGGTGCTTTCGGGCTTGTTTATTTTTATCTATCAGCGACACCGCGTACAGGCAAAATATGTCAAGCATCTGGCGTATCCCACGCAAACGCCATGCGGGCGCCGTGTAAGCGTTCATTCCACTTTTATACTAATAACGGCAGTGTCGGTTATCCTGCCCCTTGCGTTTACTTTTTTATTGCTCGGTTCCGGCATTTCTGTAATAAGAGACGTAAAGGATCTAAATCCCTCCCAGCTCCGGATCGTGCTCGGTTCCGACCTGCTTCCCAATATAGACGCGAATCTGCTTCCTGAGACCCAGACCCTGGTGGCCGATTTTATGCAGGGGATTCCAATAGTCTACGTTACGGTGTTTGATACGCTGCGAATTTCCTTCGCGTTGGCGGTCATACTGACTATCGTGCTGGTTTACGTAGCACTTATAGCGTTCTGGACATCGCATGACATCCTGACGCCCATCCTGGAATTGAGAAGGGGCATGGCTCAGGTTGCCAAGGGCGATTTTGCCGGCCTGGCGGTGATTCCCCGCAGCAACGACGAGCTTGGCGACCTCGTGAGCGGATTCAACGGCATGGTGTCCGGCCTCGAGGAGCGCGATAAAGTAAAAAATTTATTTGGCAGGTATATGTCCCGGGAGCTCTCCGAGGCAATACTTACGGGTAAGGTCAATACCGATGGCGACCGCTTCGAGGTAACGGTATTGTTCGCGGACATTCGCGGTTTTACGGCGCTTTCGGCGGACCTTCCACCCGAAGAGGTGTTTAAATTTCTTAACTCCTATCTGGAACGCATGACCAGGGTAATAGCCTTGCACAACGGAATGATAGACAAATTCCTGGGCGACGGCATTCTGGTGGGCTTTGGGCTTCCCGTAGCAACGAAGACGCACGCCAAGGACGCCCTGGGAGCGGCAAGAGGAATGCTTGCCGAATTGGCGGTGATGAACGCCGAGCGAGAGGGAGCCGGCCTGCTACCCATACGGGTTGGGATTGGTTTGCATTCGGGTCCCGTTTTTGCCGGAAACCAGGGGAGCTCCATAAAGAGCCAGTATACGATTATCGGCGACACGGTCAACGTGGCTTCGCGAATCGAAGATCTTACCAAGGAACGAGGGCTGCCGCTTTTGCTCTCCGACACGACATGTCAGCTCTTGAGCGATGGACAAAAAAGCGGTCTTATCAGCCTGGAGCCGGCTCGGCTTCGCGGCAAGGCGGAGCCAGTGTCTCTGTGGGGGCAGGCATAAAAAAGGCTGTGCCTCGGGAACCAAGTTCCGCGGGAACAGCCTTGCATGCCTATGCAGTCGGGATTATTCCGCCCAAAGTTTGGTAAGCTCGAGCAAGGTGTCTACCGCCAGGACCATTTCCGAGGCGCTGGCCCACTCATAGCGGCCGTGAAAATTATGCATCCCGGCGAAGATGTTAGGGGTGGGGATGCCCATTTCGGTAAGGCGCGCGCCATCGGTGCCTCCGCGTATCGGCTTGGAGAACGGTTCGGCTCCCGCACGGGTAGCGGCGGTAAAGAGAGCCTCGGTTACTTTGGGAGACTGATCCAGTTTCTTGCGCATGTTCAGGTATTGTTTCTTGAACTCGATGCGTGCCTTTCCCCCGGGGAATTGCGCCTCGATCGCCGTACCGAATGCCTTGACGCTTTCGACGCGCCGCTGCATGCCTTCGTCGGAAAAATCCCGGAGAAGAAGGGAAATTTCGGCGTGTTCGAGGTTGCCGCTTATGGAGCCGATATAATAGTAACCAAACCATCCGTCGGTGGCTTCCGGACTTTCTGTGCGGGGAAGCATGCAGGCGAAATGCGCCGCCATGCTAGAGGCATTGACCATGACGCCTCGGGCATAGCCGGGGTGCGATGCTTTTCCGGTAAAGGTGATTTTGGCTTCCTGGGCGTTGAAACATTCCATTTCGATTTCGCCGCCCTTGCCCCCGTCAAAAGTAAAGCAGGCGACAGCATCGAGTTTTTTTAAGGGAAACAGATCCATGCCCTTCCCGGTTTCTTCGTCGGGCGTAAAAATGGCGTAGAGGGGACCGTGCTTTGCGCTTGTATTTTTTTGGAGCCAGTTTATGGCAGTCATGATTACAGCTACGCCGCCTTTGTCGTCCGCACCCAGGAGCGTAGTGCCGTCGGTAACTATAAGCGTGTCACCACAATATTCGGAAAGTTCGGCAAATTCTGCGGGGTCAAGCGTCCAGTTATCGGAGAGCTCAATGGCTTTTCCATCATAATTCTTTATTATGGAAGGCTTTACGTCTTTACCACTGACGTCGCTGGCTGTATCCACATGCGCCATGAATCCTATAGCCGGCTTGTTTTCCAATCCCGGGGTCGCCGGAATTCGTGCCAGTACGTAACAGTGTTCGTCGACGCTTGCGTCGTTGATGCCCATGCCTTTGAGTTCCTCAACCAGGAGTTTCGCAAGCTCGAATTGCTGTGGTGTTGATGGAATCGTTTCGACGAGCCGGTTGCTCGTCGTTTCAATCTTGGCGTAGCGCACGAGTCTTTCGATAACTTCGGCCGTGTGAGGCCTGCTTAATATTGTTGCTGTATCTTTCATAGTGCTTGGATTATGAACTGCGTGCGGTTTTTTTGCAAGAGCGAAATAGAGGCAAAATAAAAGCGGTAGCGGTAATCCAAGTCTTAAGATTTATCGGTTTCGGTACCCAGGATGTCTTCCGAATCGAGAATACGCGCAGTTAAGTTTTTATCACGAATGGCGTAAGCCAGCTCCGTCAGCGCATCGAGATGTACCTGTGGATTCGCGCCCGAGGGAGAGCAAAGCACCAGTACCGTGCGCACCGGATGGCTGAGCGCCATTAGATTCCAGCCTTCGGAGCGCACTCCTATTGCCAGGGTGGAATGGTCAAGTCCTTCAACATGCGCATGAAGCAGTATCGTGCCGTCCTCCAGCTCCAGGGGCGCTGTGCGGGCATTGGCGGAAAATTCGGTCGCAAGCCTTCCTGCGGTGTCTTTCCGGTCGGGGAAAATGCGCCCGGTAAGCGTCCGTATCGCGTCGACGAGCGCCGGCTCCTTCATGCTTGAAATAATGCGTCCAGCCTTGGCGGCCTGTACGATTATCTGGGGCCATTGCCCTTGGTTCTTAGCGGAAGCCTCTGCTTCGAGGGTGTTTTCCTTAAGGGTTACTCCTCCGCTCATACCGGAATCGGGGGAAGGATATAAGACCATGAGCGCAGCATCCGAAAAAGCGTCGGTCAGCGTGTTTGCAATGCGTTCGTTGCTTGGATTCCACCCGGGAGAATTAGGCCTTCCGGTGATTATGCAGAATGCCGATTTTACTGCCTTGCGTTGGCGAATGGCTTCGGGCAGGTCTTTCCAGTTTGCCAGTTCTGCCATGGAATCTTTTCTCAACAAGCCCTTTCCTGCATCCGCAAGGCCGATGCTGTCTCCTTTGAGGGTGAAGCATAAAAGCTTCTTCCCTGACACCAGGCCGGTTAATGCCTCAAGAACGCACAATGCGGCATAGAAGCCCGGAGTATCCTGGACCCCTGGCGGAACAATAATGCACAATCTGCGCAGCCGCGAAAACGCGTCCGAATTTTTAACGGTAACGGTTAATGTTCTGCTAGCCTGCAGGAACAGCGGCAGCATTTCCAAAGACTTGAGATCCGACGATTGCGCTTGATTGTTCCAGCCAAGTATAACGATGTCCGATTCCCTGTCTGATGCCGCCTTGGCCAGGCCTTCCGCCGGGCTGTGCGCCACTACCAGAGAGGGAAGAATCAATAGTTCGTTGGAGGAGGCTTCCGTGACGCAGTGGATAAGCGTGTTTTCAGCATCGGAGATGCTCAAGGTTCCCGGTTCACCGTTCCCGGCTACGCTTACAACCCGGACTGTCGCGTTTTCATGCTGGCGCAGCAAGTGTGAAGCTAGACGTATAAGCGAGCTTGCCGAATCCGGTTTGGCAATGCAGACAAGCGGCCTTAGAATGTCGTGCTGGTCGATTGCCCCTGCGCTGCGCTGGCTCCCCGGAGTTTTAGGCGCAAATCCGGCAAGCAGTCCGCACAAAATAATTCCAAGGGCAAAGGCCTCGGGCAGCAGGCCTAAACCGATACCCGCGAATAAAAGGGCATAAACGCTGCTTCTGACGGGAAGGGCTTGAAACCATCGCTGGATAAACAGGGCGGGTGTTTTTGCAAGCAATGCCGTTATGCCCGCGGAAACCGCAAGAGTTATAACTATTGCCCCGATGATCAGCGGGAGTTGCCCTGTAAGAGTGGCCAATGGTATGGCGGCTCCCAGGAAAAAAGCCAGTGCATCGGAAGCCAGTTCATGCAGGACGGTATGCCTGCCGGCGTTGATGCTTGCGGTCCTGCTGCCAAGAGCGAGTATCACGCCGGTGGCAATACCGGCGACCGACCAGTGGAATCCCGCGAGATAAGCGGCTACTATCAGCATGATGGCAATGGTAAATTGAAAATCCGCGCCATTGGCCGTCAAGGCTTTGCCATGTACGAGATTTTTGCGCGTTATAAAAAAAGCAAACACGGCCATAAGCAGAAATATGCCCAGAAACCAAGGGTTAAAGACGGGAAGGCCATTGATAAGCGCAAGGGCGCTTAGGACCGCCAGTATTACGGGAACCTTATGGAAGCGCATAAGTCCCATGCAAACTATTGAAACGCCGATCGCCGCTCCGCCCAGGCTTTGAGCAATGCTTTTGCCCGCAATACCGGAGAGCATGAAAAATGTGGCTGTGCCGCAAACGGACGCGACCAGGGCAAACAAGAGGAAGCCTTTAGCCGATATACCTGCCTGCTTTTTGCCGGCTGTGCCCAGTGATGTACCAAAGAGCATCAGAATCCAGGTGCCGGCAATTATTCCCAGTCCGGCGATAAGGGCCGGGGGCATTCTAAGCTGTGCCGGTCCGTTATCCAGTAATGCAGTCCAAGCCAACCCAAAAAGAATCAGGACGCTCTTGAAAGCGTGCCCGATTTTTTTCGATGCCTGGCGGGCAAGTACTCGTGCCAGGAGGAAAGCCGTGGTTGTCGCAAGAAGCGCATTCAAAATCATACTAACTTCCAGTATAGAGGCAAATATAATTTTGTCCAGCCAAGGTGCCCAACTTATTTCCGACTATCGAGCGAAATAAAAACTTTGGCTATGCCTAGATAGCGATTTCCCATGTTGCTTTGTTTGCCTGTGTAAAATAGGCTTGCTACGCCATAGTTTGCCCGCTCGAAGAGCATTCCGGAAATGGCTGAACTGGCATCTCCCGCTAATTTCCCGAAAAGGCCGCCTACTGAATCGGACGCCTTTTTTTTCTGGTATGCCTTGAAGTCGGCCATCGTTGGGTTGAGCGCAACCAGTAGGATTATCGCAATGACGAGAACTATAATCGATCCGCTTTTTCGTTTCATGGTTTCTCCCTCCGCTCTACTATATCATAGAGTGTTCCAAAAAGTAAAAAATAACATGAGGCCAGCGCGGAAACATGGGTTTGCGGAACTGTGCGAAAGGTGGTCGGAATTTTATATCGTTGGCTTGCGCCAGGTGCTTAATCGCAAATAAGTGCTGGCAAATAATCGCAAAGTAGCTCTATAATCATTGCAATTACAATTCTGTATGTGGAGTTACCATGATAAGCATGAGCAGTTCGGCGCAGGGCAGGTTTTTTAATAAGGCAGTATGCATTGGCGCGGCACTTGTTTTATCCGTGCTTTTAACCGCAATGCAATCCTGCGGTAAATTTTCGGCCAAGGCGCCGGGCTCAGGCTCTGATTCAAAACTTGACTCCGGGCAACCGGCCGCCGGTTCTCCGGAAGCAAAAGCCGCAGAGGAAGCAAAAGCGGCTGCGGAGGCTACGGCAGCAGCCAAAGCCCAGGCGGAGGCGGCGAGCCAGGCAAATACCCTCAGCCCGGCGGAGCAGGCGATAGTTCAAGCCCAGGAAGAGCTTAAGCGTATCGCCGCCCTGCCTGTAGCCGCGCCTGTAATCAAATTGGCCTCCGGCGTTTACCTGCTTCCCCAGACGGTAAGCATCACGGCAGCCACCAAAGACGCCATCATCATGTATACGGTGGATGGCAGCGCTCCGAGCCAAAAAAAAGGCATAAAATATACGAATCCCGTTTCTATTTCAGCCACCGGCGAAATCAGGTCGGTCGCCTATCTTTCCGGCGGAAATACATCGGAAGAAACAAGGGCAGACTATGCCATAGCCGAACTGTATGTGCGACAAGGTGGAAGCGGGGAGGGTAACAGGCGCAACCCGCTTGCGGATATCAAAACCGCGATAGGCAAAGCCAGGACACTGGGAATCAAGGTAATCAAAATATCTTCCGGTACCTATTCCGGCTCCGTAGAAATAACGTTTCCGATTACGCTGTCCGGCGGGTGGCGGGAAGATTTCGGAAGCCGGTCATCGACACCCTCCATTGTCAAGGGTTCCGACGCGGGGACTTCCACAAAACCCTCTCCCGCCTATGCGCTTAAACTGAGCGGAACAGCCGTAACTGCGGAAACAAAAGTCGAAAATCTGGATGTTCGCGCCGGGGAAGCCTCCTATTCCGCTGCCATATTCGTCAGCGACGGCGCAAGCCCGCTCCTGGTCAACGTGCGCGCCGTAGGCGGCTTCGGGAGTTATGGCTACGGTGCCGTGGTGTTCTCGAACGCAAACCCCACCTTCAGATCTTGTACCCTTTCCGGCGGGGAAGGCGCCAGTTCGTACGGCCTCTCCGTGGATTCCGCCCGCGCCCAGGTAGCATCGTCATACCTGTTTGCAGGCTCGGGGAGCGTAGGCGGCTATGGCCTGTCCGCCACGGATGCCCGCGTCTCGGCATCCAGTTCCGTCCTTGCGGGGAGCGCTGCGAATGTAAGCTACGGCGCGGCATTTTATAACTCCAAGAGCTCGAGCCTCGAAAATTGCACCATCGTCGGGGGCAGCGGCAAAGAAGGCGTCGGGGTATTTATTTCGGCTGGAGACCCGGCTGTGGTCAATTGCATAATCAGCGCGCAGGGTACTGCCAAGTCGTATGGCATAACCGACAATTACGGCGATTCGGCGCCGTCCTCGCTGAGCGGCAACGTTTTTATCGGCTGCGCCGGCGCCTTGTATTTCGACGTAGATACCAAGACGGCGTACACCCAGTGCGATTCTTCCGGCAAGCTCGTGTCCGCTTCCGGGGCGGTCATGGCCAAGCCCGCGAATTCCGGAAACGCCGTCGCCGACTTTGCCCTCCAGGCTCCCTTGTTCAAGACTCCCCCCGGAGCGCTATTGCCCCAGGCAAAAGTGCTTACGGGCAATGCCGCCGTGGACATAAACGGAAGCCCGCGAACCAGCCCCTGGACCGTTGGAGCCTACGAGCTCTAACAGGGTGTTGCATACCCTGTTTGGCCATTATTTTTCCGACAGGTTGAAGACGCCGTCCCAGTTGGCTTCCGGCGGCATCTGCTGAAAGTTGTCGCTGCGCTTCAAGTATGTCTTGGTCGGACCATCCTCGGGGTTTTCCTTGAGGAGCTTGCCCAGCATGGCGGATGCTTTCTTCCAGTCTCGCGAGTCGTATATTTCATGGGCTGTCTCGAAATCCGATAAAAAGCCCGTTGTTTTGTTGTCTGTTTCGCTTTTAAGGCCGATGAGCTCCCACAGCTGCACCGGTGTATTTATTCCCACGACCCGCACCTTATCCAGCCTGCGGGACAGGAACGAATCGCCGGCCGCTTTGCAGGTTTCGTCGGACATCAGTATCCAGCTTCCGTACTGCTTGTTGACGCCTTCGAGCCGCGCGGCCAGGTTTACGGCATTGCCCATGATAGTGTAGTTCATCTTTTTTTCGGTGCCCATATTGCCCACGACCATCTCGCCGGTATTAAGGCCGATGCGGGTCAAAAGAGCGTTTGGCGTAATGTTGTCCGCGAGGAATTTTATATTGAGCTCTGCTTCCTTCTGCTTCATCCTGATCGATGAAAGGCAGGCGTTGAGCGCGTGTTCCTTGAAGTTTATAGGAGCGCCGAAGAATGCTATGATCGCGTCCCCCTCATATTTATCGATGGTTCCACGCTCATCGAGGATAATGTCGCTCATGCCCGAAAGGTAGAGGTTCAGCAGGGTAACAAGTTGTTCCGCATCCAGTTTTTCGGACACGGACGAGAAACCCCGAATATCGGTAAACATCGCGGTAATCCATTCCTTCTTGCCGCCCAGCTTAAGGCTGGAAGGATCGTCCACGAGCTCGTTGATGACGTCCGTGGAAAGATAGGTGCTGAAAGCCTTGCGCAGGAAACTTTTCTCGCGTTCGCTGAGCAGGAAGGATATCAGGGTATACGCGAGGAATGACAAAAACACTGCAAGCAGCGGCGAAAGCAGCGCGATATAAATGCCCGTGAAGCGGAAAACGAGGAATCCGGCAAAGAATACAACAAGAATCGAGCCGATACCCAACACTATTTGATACATTGTTTTTAGCCGGGCGATTACCAGGATGATCAGGATGCTCAACGCCATGGACAATAAACTGGAAATCCAAACCGGGCTTTCGGTCAGGAAATCCTGCTGCAGTATCGTGTTGGCCGTGGATGCGTGGACTCCGATATTTACATAGTCTTCCTGAAACGGGTTGACGCCAAGATCCGTCGTGGCCGCGCCGGACCAGCCTACGATGCAGAATGTTCCCGCAAGGTCGGCTTTTATCTTGCTGCTTGTTTTTTCGATGAATTGAGCCGTTTCTTTGCAATCGGCATACAGGCTTAGGAATGATTCCTTCGCATCCGATTGCTGCTGAGCCAATGCCGCGTCACCGGCGGCTTTGGAACTCTGGATGAATGCTTCGAATATCCGGCTTATGGATGCGTCCAGGTTAAGCGCGAAAAAATTCTGTGTTGCGCTGCGGAGCGCGATTTTTGAATCGAGCCAGGCTTTCCTGTCTTCGGAATTCCCTGTTTCGAGCGCCGTGAGGCGAAGGTCTTCCACCGCGTTGTTTGCTTCCAGGAGCGCATCGATGGGAATATAGCCGTTTGGGTCCTGCCGCCAGATATCCTTCGTCTTGAGCTTTCGAAGAGAAATTGATAGTTTGTCTTCGGCATTTCTGTATTCGAGCAGGCGGTAGAATGAAATAGACTTGAAACTGTCGGCATATTTCTTTTTGGGCCAATTGATGAGCATTTTGCCGTTTGTGTCCAAAGGAATGCGAATGGTTTGGATTTTTCCGTTTATCGAGGCGTTCTTGAGCAGCAGTTGCGTTTTAGAAATCTGGATTTCGGGATTGCCCAATTTGTGCATCAAGGGAGCCATAGCCAATTGCAGGTAGTATTTTCCTTGGATTTCTTCAATAAGCTGAATGGTTCTCAAGGTGCCGTCAGGATCGACCTCCACATTGGTAAAGCCGCCGCTTCTTACCATCGTCGTTACTTCGGGAAGCGGTACGAAAAAATCCTTGTATTTCGATTGCATCGGGAGTTTCGACGAAATTTTGGGGTAAGCAAAATATTGCTCGGCCAGTGCCGTCCGGTTATTTCCTATTTCCGGCTGATTATTGAGGGTAGCGAAGGAATTGCCGAACAGCCGCATGGCTTTGCCTAGATAAGCGTCGTTCTCTACGGCTACCAGGTTGGCCTTTTTGTATAGATTGTCCCTTGAATCGGCAATCGAGTCGCCGAGCATTACCCCATACTCGCTGGCCTCGTTGAGGCTTATGGTCTTGCTGCTCAAGGCGTTGAACAGTTCGTTCATATTGGAAGCGATTTCGCCGAATACGGTATTGAACTCCGTGTTTAAGCCTGAGTCCAGGTAAATCTTGTCGACGCTCAAGGGGCTTTTTTCCAGGAACTCGATATCGAATACTATATAGTCGGCCCGGGCTTCCGTCAGCACTTCCAGCCCGCGGGCTATGAGTCCACGCGGCCAGGGAAACATGCCGACGTTTAAAATCGATTCGTCATCGATATTAAGGAGTCGAATCGATGGATCCTCCTTAACGGCGGGTTTCATATGCAGGAACAGGTCGTATATGCCTTTTTCCATGCCATTCCAGAAGGGGAATAGATACATTAGGCCAAAAATGCCCCCGACAAGGAGGGGGATAAAGAACAAGCGCTTCAAACCCTTTTTGCTGCTCTGTTTTTCCTGCATGATGCAAACTCCCTTGTTTTAATCCATGGTATTTGTAGTATACTATATCAATAGCTATTATCAAGGATGAAATATGAAACGAAACTTGGTCTTGGTTTTGTGGTTTGTCGTGCCCAGCTTGCTTTTTGCTCAATCCAATCAATTTATCGATGAGTTGCTCTCAAGTCCCGGGGTTACTGTGGGGCAGGCAGCATTATTGGTCCTGGTAGCGTCGGACAACCTGGGCGAGGATGCCGATGCGGCCAGGGCTTTCGACCTGCTGGAAAGCCTGGGTTGGGTGCCTAAAGGCAAAGTGGCGGAGTCGAAAATAAAAATTTCCGAATATTCATTCATGCTCATGAATGCTTTCGGAGTCAAAGGCGGGGTGCTCTACAGCATTTTTCCCTCTCCGCGCTATGCCTACCGGGAAATGATATCCAAGGTAGTCATTCAAAGCCGCAGCGATCCGGATATGCTCCTGGGAGGGGCCATGGCGTTACGTATGCTTGGGCGCATTTTTGACATAAAAGGGGTTGCACAATGAAGGCGCCGCGGATATTTCTGGTTATTACCCTGGTTTTCTTTACTGCTTTCCGGCTTGCGGCTGCGGACTTTGGACTCGAATTTTATAATAACAGCGCATATTCGGATTCCGGCGACTGGACATTTAGCCAGCGCGACAAGGCAACCTTATGGTTCAGCATGCCCCTTGGCTCGCAGCTGAGTATCTATGTCTCGGCAGTGTATGAATTTTCCGGTCTTTTTTCAACTAATCCAGCGGATATCGGCTTTTTGGCAAGAAGCTTCGATGCAGGACGCATAGCTCTCGAAGGGTACTATCCCGCTGTTTTCGGTCCATCAACGTTTCTGACCTTCAAGCTCGGCCGCATTGCGATGCAGGATTTTTCCGAAAAAATAGTATCCGGGCTTAACGACGGCTTGTCTGCCGAACTTGCCAATAACAATTCGCTGTTCAAGTTTTCCCTTGGATTCACGGGGCTCTTGGATAAAAACGACGCCCTCAATCTTATCGATGATGATGATCAGACGGTTTTTTTCGATACCGAGAAATATTTCGCCGCCCCGAGGATAATCGGCGAATTAGGCTATAGTATTTCCGAATTGTTTACAGGTCACGACCTGGGTATTGAAGCCTGGGCGCAATTCGATGTAAAACCCGACGGCATCAAAACAAATACCTTTTACATTCAGCCTCACATTTCCGGCAGTATCGGGCGAACCTTTCGGTGGAACGCCTGGGGAATCTACGAATTGGGCTATGACACGGCCTGGTTCTCCGCCTTTGCCTCCGGAGGGCGCATCCGCGCCACGATACCCGAGGCCATGTTTTTAAAGTTGAGCGCTTCGCTTGTCTGGGCGAGCGGCGTAAAGGAGTTCGTGCGGGCCTATACCCCGATACGCCAATCCATGGTCGCTTCCGCTTATCCGGCGCTCTTCTCGGATATACTGGTACCGAAGCTCGAAGCCGGCTTCGCTCCGTTTTCGGGCTTTACCGTCAATGCAGGAGGCTCCCTTTTTGTGCGAGCCGAAGAATTCATGGGCGGCGAGATCTCCGGGAACGTATTCTATAAAGCAGCCAGCGACCTGAATTTTTCGCTTGGAAGCGCTATATTCTTTCCAGATACAAGCGGGGTTTCCGCAGCCGCCCAGCAAAGCTGGACCATTTCTTTAGGCATATCGCTGAATTTTTAGAAAGCGAGCCTTTAACAGGGTGTTAAAAAACCTCGGATGAGGATTTTCAACACTTCCAAAATGTAACAAGGAGTAATCATGAAGAAAGTTTTTTTAACGCTGTTCGCGTTTTCGCTTATTTTTGGCATGTACGCACAGTCAGGCACGATTACGGGCATAGCAGGCAAAGTCGAATATCAGCTACCCGGAAAAACATGGAAACCGGCTCGCGTCGGGGATGTTGTAACCAAGGGCACCATGATTTCCACGGGCTTTAAAAGCACCGCGTTGATAAAAATCGCCAATGCCACGATTACCGTAAAACCCATCACGCGGCTTTCCCTTGAACAGATCGTAAAAACGGAAGGCGGGACGCAAACCCAGCTGTATCTTGTATCCGGCCGCGTTTTGGCGGATGTAACGCCTCAGCCCAACCAGAGCACCGACTTCAAGGTTTCCAGCCCGACGGCAACGGCCTCGGTTCGCGGAACAAGTTTCGAGTTTGACGGCATCAACCTGATCGGGTATTCAGGAATCACTAAGCTGCAGACGCCGACTCTTCAAGTGCGGTTTGTGCACGCCGGTGAGTTTACCTATGTTTCGGCAAATGGTTCGGGAGTGGAAGTGCCGGCGGCCGTAGATTCCGGAGACGGTAAAGGGCTTGAAAACGTCGACGACCTGATTGACGAAGTTACTGGACTCGGTGGAATCCAACTGGTGCCCGTACTGGCCAAGACAGCGGATATTGTAATCGTGATCGAGTAAAAGCGCATCGCCGATTTTTTAGAATATCCAGGAAATTTTGCCTCCCACCGTAAGTTGTTTTGTGTCGGAATATTGTGTCCAAATAAGTAAGCTCGCGCCCTGTTCTATTTGGGCGGAAAGTCCGATGTTGATGGTGTTTGCGCCATCGGGAAAAGCGGTCGAGTATGCAGCGGAAATCCCGAACAGGTCCGCAGGATAGAATCCTGCCGAAAAAACCAGTTTTTGATAAGGGCCTGCTTCATCGACCCATGAATACGACACATGATACTCGCCCGAGGCGGAAAGAGTTTTTCCCAGGGAATAGTCCAGCCCTAGTGTCGCTTTTATATCGCGGTTTGCAGCATTGGATTCTTGGAAACCTAGAGCGCATTCCCCCAGTATCCCTATAAATGCATCGGTTTTAAAGTCCATAGCCAGCTGCCAGTAACCCATTTCCCTGGCTGCGGCAATCCCGGCATCGACGCCAAAGGCCGACCCTGATATCCTTCCGCCGAATTTTCCGTTTTCCAATTGGCCGACGGGAAGCGCTACGAGTTCCACTTTGCCCCAGTCGCCGAAAGTAAAGCCGGTGCGCACGGTGTTTTCCGCAATCCGAACGGGAACGAGGCCGTAAATCGCGGTTTTGCAGAACAGGTCCGCGGGACTGAAAAACCTCGCCTTGCCCCAGTTGACTATCTGCCTGCCAGCAGAAAAGAAAAAATAACCCGGGGTCCAGCTTACATAGGCTTTTTGAACCAGAAATGCTATGGCCCAGTCGGGGGTAGAGCCGTTTGGGCCAAGGTGGAACGCGTTAAGAGAAGCGCTTCCCTGCTGCGTATCCTGCAAGAATAATGCGTCGGCGGCGGATCCGCCGAGTATCGAGCTTGCGGCGCTGAATTGCGCTTTTAAATTTCCTTTCCTAAGCGTAAAATCCAGGGAGAACCCCGTGTCGGATCCAAAAGCCGACGTGGGGGACCGATTGTCGCTCCAGCTGACGGATTCAATTCCCTGCCAATAAAGCTCGCCGCCCAAACTGGGGCTTAAATCTTCCGCTCGAAGCAGGCGTGGAGAAGCAATGCAGCTGCCAAAAATGACAATGGCTAAGGCTGCGGCCTTGAACTTATCCATAGTGGCCATTTTATTTTTCCAGCGCGTTTCGCGTAAACTGCAATGGGTCCATGGCTTTATCAAGCTCGATTTCCTGGGTAATGAATGTTGTGGACGAGTCGCGGCGCAGCTTGTCGGATATTTCCACGGCAACCGGAAACCATCTCGTTCCGATTCGTTTTACTTCGAGGACTTTGGTCGTCTTAAGCAGCTTGCCGGATTTTGCGTACATATCTTCGGTGACAACTATATAACGCTCTGCGTCGACGCGGAGGACTCTCCTGTCGTATTTGGCTTTCGGATCCGTCGCCTTGAGCTCGAGAATATACACCGATCTTCCTTCAAACTCTTCCCTGCCCGTGATGCTCGCAAGATACATTAAAGCCACCGAGTCGGATTCCAGAGCATCCTCGTATGAAAGGTCGGAGCCCATCATGCCTTCCTTGAGGAGGTGCCCCGAAATTTTTACGGTGTCCTGTTCCTTGGGGAAGTACATCCAAAGATCCTTGGCGATTTTCAGCATCCGTACGCCTCTATCCTCGGGATTCGTAAATTCGATAAAAGCCCTGTCCACCCCGTCGGACCATGCCTTGAACGTTTTTACGCTTAACGACTTGGCTGTTTTTACCTCCATGCGAGCAGTGTACCGGACGGTAGCGTAGCTGCGGTTTGCGTCAATCCCTGCCAACAGGTCCGGGACCGATTGCGCATAAACGCCGAGTGCCGCGATGTAAATAAAAATGCACACGACTATTCTTTTCATCGTTGTATCCTTCCGTGAGTATTATGGGGACCTCGCAAAACTTAAGTTTTTCGAGGTCCCCTTATGTTAAATGGAGCGCATAGCCTCGACCGCGTTCATCCTGGCAGCCCGTCGGCTTGGCGCCCATGACATGATCGCGGAAACCGCAGTGCCCAAAAGGGCGTACAGGAAAGTGTCGGGTATGGAGACCGTCGGATAGACGATGTTGTCCATCGGCCAGGCAAACGAGCTCATGGCGCTGGTCATGTCAAAGCCGGTGCGCGAAAGCAGAGCGTTGAATCCCAGACCCGCGAATGCGCCGCAAAACGCGCCGCCGGAGCCCAGGAGCATGCCTTCGATGAGAAACAGCAGGGTTATATTCGTATTACCCATCCCCATGGATTTTAGAATACCCGTCTCGTGCTTCCGCTCCAGGGTCACCATCATCATTATGTTGGTGATGATGAATGCGCCCAGGAAGGCGACAACGACGAACATCCAGATGTCGACGGATTCCATCATCCTGATCAGCTTGGGGAAATCGCCGTTTTTGGTCCATGGCGTTACCTTCAGGCCGGTGAATCCTTTGTTCTCGAGGACTGCTTCGATCCTGGCGGAATACTCCTGGGAATTCTTGTAGTCCCTGAGCATGATCACGAGTTGCTGTCCGCCGCTCGTTCCCAGGAGTTCCCTTGCATCCAGAATGCCCAGCTGGAAAATGCCGTCGTCCAGGGTGTTGACGCCGGTGGAGAAAATTCCGCTTATGGTAAATTTTTTAAACCCGATTCCCGAATCGGCTTTTTTCGTAAGCACCCGCAATTTGTCGCCGACGTCCAGCTTCAGCGCCGCGGCCAGCTTCCAGCCCAGGATTACGCTTCCCCGGCTGTCGCAATAGGTGCCGCGTATCAGGCTTCGGTCGAGCATCAGCATGCTTTTTTCGGTATCGGGGTCTCCCGCCACTCCGATGGCGGGCTTGGATCCGCCGTCGGTGCTGAGCAGCACGCCGAACCTCGCGCGCTCGGCGAGTATGGCAGTTCCCGCCGCCAGGACCGGGTCAGAAAGTATGGCAGCGCGCAGGGCTTGCGCGTCGGCAAGGCTCTCGTCGGGGGGCATGAAGCTTTGCCTCGCGAAATAGCCCTCGGTGCTTATTAAAATATGACCGGACTCGTTTTTAGTGTAATTGCGGACGAGGGAGTCAAGGAAGCCTCCGATGAGCCCGCCAAGTACCTGGATAAGGAATACCGCCATAAACACGGAGAGACCCGCCAGGAATGTCCTGCGCCCGTTTCGCCTCAGGTTCCGCAGCGCCATGGTAAACAGCATCATGAGAGCCTCCTCAGATAAATTTAAGGGCTTCGCAGGGTTTCATTTTTGAAGCCGTACGCGCTGGAATCCAGGCGGCGATTACCGCTATCGCGATACCGTAAAGGATACCCGTTGTGACGGCGGAAACGCTCCACTCGCCTTTGAGAGTTCCGCCCAGCGGTAATCCGCCCATGTCGACTTTTCCGATAAGCGCCTGCATGGGTATTCCGACGTACACCATGTACGCCGTCATGGCCATTCCCAAAACGGCGCCGCCGAGGCTTCCCATTACTCCTATGATCGCGCCTTCTGTTATAAAAAGATTTCGTATCTCCCGCGCCTTCATGCCATAGGCGGCGAGTATGCCGATTTCCTTGACCCGGGAATACACGCTCATTAGAATGGTGTTTATGATTCCCACGCCGGAGATGGCAAGCACGATGAGGATGATGATCGAGCTGTATTTGGCCTTCATGTTGCGCATGGCCAGGTAGCCCTGAGCCATGGTGGCGATATCCGAGGCTTCCATGTCCCGGTGTTCTTTTTGAATTTTCCCGGCTGCGAAAAGGGATTCCTCCATGGTTTTATCTACGGAGGCGGCTTTTGCCATCTTGCAGTTCAGCTCGGTAGCGAGATTAGTCCGGCCTAGAAGCTTTTCCGCGTCGGGCAGGGCCATGAGCAAGCCGCAGGTGTTCAGGTTGGGGTCGGCCGTGTTCAGGAGGGCAATTATAAAATACTCATCGGCATTTATGTTTTCGTTAGCCGTTTCCGAAGAAATCAGGACGGGGTCTCCCATCTTGAGACCCATGTCGGCCGCCAGAGCCGAGCCCATGATAACCGCGTTCGCCCTACCGTCGAACCACGATCCATCTTCAAGGAATTCCCGGGTCTTGAAAACCGTTCCGTCCGTCGAGGGATCCACTGCGGTAAGGAGCACGGGACGCGAATCCCGGTAGTTCGAGAGCGTGGCAAAGGTCTTGAACCTGGGGGTAGTTGCAAGAATGCGAGGGTCCGCAGCGCGTATGGCCCACCCAAGCGCAGAAGCGTCTTTTATAAGGTAGTCGAAAGGCGATGCGCTTGGATCATCCGAATACCCCAGTGTTTTTATTTTTACCGAGGATTCGCTGAGGTCGATCATGTTGTAAATGGTAAGGCTGTCCATACCCGCAAGCACCGAGTTAAAAAAAATAAAAGTGCCGATCCCCGCGCTCATGACCATTGCGGTAATGGCAGTCCTGCGCTTGTGGCGCATTACATTGCGCCAGGCTATCTTGAATTGGGTACCCATCAGGGTTTCCTTTCTTCGGAAACGATCCTGCCGTCGCGGATCGAGATAATCCTCTTCGCCTTGTCCATTACCAGCTTGTCGTGCGTGGAGAACACGAAGGTCGTGCCGCTTTGAAGGTTTATCGAGCGCATCAGCTCGATGATCTCGGAACCGGTGTGCGAATCGAGGTTCGCCGTCGGCTCGTCCGCCAGCACGACGAAAGGGTTCTTGACGAGCGACCGGGCAATGGCGACGCGCTGTTCCTGCCCTCCGGATAGTTCCCGCGGATACCTGTTTTCCTTGTCGCCAAGGCCAACCGCGGTAAGTATCTCCATGGCTCGCTCGCGCATCCGGGCTTTATTCAGTTTCTTTTCTATAACAAGGGGAAGCTCCACGTTTTCGCGGACGGTAAGGACGGGAATAAGGTTGAAAGACTGGAATATGAAGCTGATGTGGTCCCGGCGGTATTCTGACAGTTCCTTTTCGCTTGCCCCGGAGATGTCCCGTCCGCTGTAGGTTACCTTACCCGAGCTGGGCGTATCCAGGCATCCGATAATGTTGAGCAGCGTCGTCTTGCCCGAGCCCGAAGGTCCGACTATAGCCAGGAATTCCCCCGATTCCACTACCAGGCTCAGTCCATCGAGGGCTACTACTTCCGCGCTTCCTTTATTGTAGGTCTTGTGCAGGTCCAGTAATTCCAGAATATTCATTTTCCCTCCTGCGGCGTCTTTCGTACCGACGCCAATATTACTTCAAGCTCGATCATGTAAAGTTCCAAGGCTTGCCTGCCGGAAACAGTAAGCCGAAGGTTGGTATTTGGTTTTTTATGGCGGAACGATTTATCTATTTCCAGGTAGCCCGCCTCATCGAGGTTTTTCAGCTGGATGGAAAGGTTGCCCGCCGTCATGCTCAAGGCATCGCGAAGCTCAGTAAACGGTGTGTGGGGTGAATCGCTGGAAGCCAGGTAGGTTAAAATCATCAGGCGCGATTTTTCGTGGATGACCCTGTCCAACTCGAGGCTTCCCAAAGCGCTGGCCCTGCTCACGGTTTTTTTCCTGTATTGGCGGATTGTTCCATGGCGAGTGACGCCGCAAAAGCGAAAAATACTCCGCCGTAGGCAATGAATACCCAAAGAAATACCGCGTGCTCCGCGAGGAACAAGGATAGGCTCCCCGTTATGAGCAGCCAGTAACCCATGAGGTAGTAGGACCAGACTCCCGAGCGCTCGCCGATTTGGTTGGACATAAGGCCTAGAAGGAGCGAGCTCAGCGGCAGCGAAAGCCAGGCGCGGCCACTTACTGCCGCATAGACAAGGAGGACGGCGAGTACCAGAATGGGTGGAATGGTCGTATAGGAAGAGCGCCCCCCGAAAAACGACGAGACTATCCTGCCAAAGCCGAACATGCCGCTGGTGGTACCCAGTTTCCTAGAAAGCAGCGCCATTTTTGCAATGCCGCCGACGACTACGAGTATCGCCAGGATGGAAAAAAGCACGGCCTTGAAACCCGCTGGTATCATTGCAAACGATCCATACGCCTTAGACAGGATATGCGCAGGCAGGGCAAACAGCGTCGTGGCCGTTCCTCCTATCAGGGACAGGCTTATCCATCCCGGCGGCGTAGCCATTTGCCGGAGTAAAGGATCGTTTCGCTTTACGGCCTTTTTTATATATTCTATATCTTCGCTTATGCGTTCAAAATCGCTGTCAGTCATTTTGGCCTCCATAAACAAGTTTATGGTATAAACTATTTTTACTCAACCTTTATATGCAATTCTTCTTGACAATAGTAATACTGTGTAATACATTGTATAGTGTAATGACGATAACAGGGTTATACGCAGTTTGCCAACCCTGACAGGAGGAATGATGCAGGAACTCGAGTATAGCCAGGAAGACCTGGATCGAGGGGTGGACAAATGGCGGGGGCAGAGCAGAAAAGGGTTTCTGGAACTGTGCATGCTCTCCTGCGTTCACGCGAATACGCGAATATACGGATTCGCGATTATGGAAAAGCTTTCCGAAGCAGGCTTGGAGATAGGCGAAGGTTCCATGTACCCTCTTTTGGCGCGACTGGTCAAGGAAAAATGCATGGCAGCCGAATGGGAAATGAAAACTGAAGGCCACCCCAGGAAGTACTACCGGCTTACCCTGTTCGGCACGGAATTCCTCGGTCGGATAAGCGACGAGCGCGACAAGGACCAAAGCGCATACGAGGTGTTAAGAAAACTTCGCGACAAGCGCGACGAGGAGGGATCGAAATGACAAGGCAGGAATATCTGGACGATTTACGAAAACGGCTGTTTACTTTTATGTCGCAGGCTGAGCGCGAAGATTTTATCCTGGAGTTTGACAGCCACATCGACGCGGTATGCGAGAAGAATCCCGGCAAATCCGAGGAAGAGCTCGTTGCCCAGCTGCCCTCTCCTGCTACGATAGCCTCTACGCTCAAGGCGGAAGAACTCGAGAGCGGCGGCGGCAACGGCAGCGAGGGGTCCGAAGGAAGCGAGGGGTCCGAAGGCTCGGACGGAGCGCGGAGAAACAGGCACGAACATTCTCGCGAAGAATTTTTTCAACGGAGGCCAAGAGAACCCCGTGCGCCGAGGGAACCCCGGGAACCACGGGAGCCCAGGGAACCGAAAGGATCTGAAGACCGTTCTTTCAACTGGGACTTCGATTTCGGAAACTTTTTCAAGTTCGCCAGGAGCGAGCCCGTTAACATGGACGGCGGCTACGACGGAGTTACCGAGTTGATACTCTCCTCCCAGAGCGCCGACGTGGAATTATACATCGGCGATCGATTCCACTACCGCGTCCATGGATCCTGGGACGAAGAAGACGAACCCAAATTCGAACTCGACGGTACGGCGCTCAAGATCAAGCTCAATAGGAGGGTGGACAACATCCAGATCGAACTCCCCGCGGGACTTTCAGAACTTCGGATTTCCACCCTCTCGGGCGACGTTCACGGCGACATCCCCGAAGGCGCTCGCCTGCTCGTAAAGACCGTCTCCGGCGACATCGACCTGGAAATCGGCAAGGGGGAAGCCCTCATCGAAACCGCTTCGGGGGATGTATCCCTCGAGGCTAAAAACGCCGACATCGAGGTAAATACGGCATCCGGAGACATATGCGTAGAAGGGGGCAGAAACGTAAAAGCGGCCACCGCCTCCGGAGACATAGACATAAAGGCGGAAGAGGGTGCCATCGGCGCTTCGAGCGCATCCGGCGACATAGCGATAAATGCGGGACCGGGAGCGGGCGACATCAAGGCTGATTCCATTTCGGGTGACATTAGCGTGGAACTTGAGGACGACACCAGCCATGGGCTCGTGGCCAGGAGCATTTCCGGCGATATAGACATCGACGGATGGGAAGACAGGCCGAGCAAGCACCATAAGCGGGGCGTCGAAGTGGAAGGCAGCCTGTACCTGATTAGCGTCAGCTCGGCATCCGGCGACGTAAGCATTTCCCGGAATTAACGATCCGCGGAGGGCTACAAAACCTGATCGCTCTCCTTCGATGCGCACCCGCGCATCGAAGGAGTTTTTTTTGGCTCCTCATGACACTTTCCTTTTTAGCGCATCATCGTTATTTTAATAATAGGTGCAGCTCGAAAAGTACATGGTTTTCTAGCTGCCGTATGATTAATTCGCAAGGGTTTTTATGGTGTTTTTGGTTTTTCCCTGACCCCACCAGACAATTCAAAAACCCCTTGCAGGCATTTCTGCGAAAGGAATTCCAATGAGCCAGGCATCTAGTATGGCGGTTTTTGGCGGTGGTTGTTTTTGGTGTCTGGAAGCCGCGTTTGAAATAGTTCCCGGCGTTCTGGATGTTGAATCGGGTTATGCCGGCGGAACACGGGAAAATCCCGATTACGCCCAGGTAAGTTCCGGATTGACAGGTCATGCCGAAGTGGTACGCATCACCTATGACCCTAAGCTCATACCGTACGCTAAACTGCTGGAGCTGTTTTTCAGGATACACGATCCTACCACCCAGGACAGGCAGGGTGCCGACGTGGGCAGCCAATATCGATCCATCATCCTGTACGCCGACGGGTCGCAAAAGGAAGAGGCTGAAAAAATTATAACAGCCAGGGTTTCCGATTACGACTCCGCAATCGTAACCCAGCTGCTGCCCTTGAAGGTATTCTGGAAAGCGGAGGAATACCATCAGGATTATTACCGGAACAATACGCAATACAGCTACTGCAAGATAGTCATAAAGCCCAAGCTGGAAAAGGCAAGGGACTTTCTGGATTCATAGCGTGCTGTTTTATGAGTCCCTATTCCTTGAACAGTCGTGCTATCTCGTGCTTGTAGATATCCGCTATCGCATGCCTCTTTATTTCCTGCTTGGCGGATAGTTCCCTGTCCACTACGAACGGTTTCGCAAGCAGCGCGAAACAGAAGATTCGCTCGAAGGGCTTAAACCCGCTCTTCGGGTTGACCAGCTGGTTTATCTCGAAATTAATAAGTTCCTTTACCTCGGGCTGGGCAAGGAGGGATTCATAATCCACGAACGGCACGCCGTTTTCTTTTGCCCAGGCGGTAACGCTATCCTGGTCGGGAATAATAAGGGCGGCGAGGAATTTCTTGTCCTGCCCAAGCACGACGGATCCTTTTATGTACATGCTTTCCGCGAGGCGGTGTTCCAGCGGGACGGGCTCGATGTTTTCGCCTCCGCGCAGCACGATGGTATCCTTTGCCCTGCCGGTTATTTTAAGTTCATTTCCGGTTCCAAGCATTCCGATGTCGCCGGACTTGAGCCACCCGTCGCCTTGGAGCACCGCCTGGGTAAGGTCGGGCTTCCGGTAGTATCCCATCATTACCTGCGGGCCGCGAATCTGTATATTGCCTTTTTTGCCTATGCCCAGTACTTTTCCTTCGTCATCGACGATGCGGAATTCCGTGCCAGGCAGCGGCGCGCCAACCGTGCCCAATACAGGTCTCTGCACGGATCGCACTGCCACAACGGGAGCCGTTTCCGTTAGGCCATAGCCTTCGAGTATCTTGATTCCCAGGGCATCGAAGAAGTGATCCACTGCGGGAGGCATCGCCCCGCCTCCGGAAACTCCCGCGATGAACTTGCCTCCGAGTTTCTGTTTTATTTTCCTGAACACCAGAAGCTCCCCGAGTCCGCGGGCGCCCAGAAGGAATAGTAAGGGCAGCAGCGAGCTTAGAATGTCGAAGGCCCGCGAACGCATGCCAAAATCCGGGAGCCTCCCCAGCAGCTTGTTGCGGAAATAAGCCCAGTTTCTTCCAACGCTAACGAAAAAGGTAAACATGATCAGCTTTATGCCGCCCTGCTGGCGGATATTCCTGTAGATGCCTTCCTGTACCGATTCCCAGATGCGGGGAACGCTGGCCATCCATTGCGGCTTGATAGCCTGGAAATCAGGCAGCATGATCGCGCCTATCGGTTTGGAGTAGGCCATGGTCGCGCCAGCGCCTATCAGGGCGTATTCCACGAGCCGCTCGAACGAATGCCAGACTGGCAGGACGGACAGCCAGGTCTGCGCGGGCTGTAGGCACAGTATCTTGGGCAGGGTGTCGATCTGGTGCATAAAATTCCGGTGCGAAAGCATAACGCCTTTGGGCTCGCCGGTTGTACCCGATGTGTAGATGATGGTGGCGAGGTCTTCTGACTTTCCGAGTGCGGCCTCCCGGGCATATTCATCGGGGGCAGCAGCATATCGCTTTGAACCGGAGGCTGAAACCTCCTCGAACGAAAAAACCTTTAATTTTTCTTTTTCAGCGATTTTTTTAGCATTCTCGCCGGGCGGGTCCATAAGTATAACGGTATGGATTCCGGGGATTAAACTTTTGCGCGCCAGTATCTTGTCCAGCTGCTTTTCGTTTTCGAGTATAGCCAGGTCGCAGCCGCTGAAGGCAAGAATATAGGCAATTTCCTGCTCGGTAGCGTCGCAGCCGCGCGGTACGTCGATTGCCCCCAGACCGAGGATCGCAAAATCGCTTATAAGCCATTCGCGCCTATTGTCGGCGATAAGGCCGATTCTGTCGCCCCGCTTTACGCCTAATTCCAAAAGCCCGGCTGCAAAAACGCAGATTTCAACGCGCAATGATTCGTAGGTAGTGGGTATAAAAGTGTCTCCGCCCCGCTTGCTGTATTGCATAACCTGCGATGGTCTGATCCCTGCTTGTTCAAGGAAAAGATGGGGTAGTGTCCTGGACAGTGTTTCGGCCATGTTAGTTCTCCGCCATGAGGATACCCAGAACCATAAGGCCTGGTTTAACAGGCTGTTGAAAAAGTCGGTTACTTTTCCAACAACCTTCAACATTCCTCGCATTTGTATACAAATGCTACGGTAATGTTACATTTTGGAAGTGTTGAAAATCCTCGTCCGAGGTTTTTCAACACCCTGTTAAAGAACCCGGATTTATATTTACAGTTTAACGGATTTTGTAATTCTGTGCAAGAAAAAAGACCTCAGTGCGGTAAAAATACGTATGGCATTTATTCTTTGAGCACTACACTGCGCCACAGGCGCGATACGGGAAAATCCGGCCACAAGTCTCCCCAGTTGCCTTTTTGGCTTGGCGCTTTCAGGCTTTCCGCGAGCCGGCTGCAGTACTCGATCCGGGAAATATGCTTGCCTCCAAGGGCTTCTACGTGGTTCGTGTGCACCTGGCTGTCGATCAGAGTGAACCCTTCGTCCAAAAGCTTCCATATAAACGGAATAAAGGCTGCCTTGGAAGCGTCCGGAACCAGGCTAAACATGGACTCGCCAAAAAATATGGACCCAAGGCTTATGCCGTACAAGCCCCCCACGAGTTTGTCGCCTTCCCAGGCCTCGATGCTGTGGGCGTAACCGAGTCTGTGCAGATTCTCGTAGGCGGCTATCATGTCGCCGCAAATCCAAGTACCGCTTTGGCCGGGTCGGCTCACCATGGAACAAGCGCGTATCACGTCGCCGAACGCCGTATCCAGCTTAAGCGTAAAATGCCTCTTGCAAAGGAATTTTCTCATGGTGGCGGATACGTGCAATTCGGCGGGCTCCAGCACGAAGCGCGGATCGGGGCTCCACCAGAGCAGGGGCGAGTCCTCGCTGAACCAGGGAAATACTCCCTGATTGTAGGCCGACAGCAGCATGCCGGGCGACAGGTTGCCCCCCGTGCACAGAAGCCCGTCGCCGTTGGCCCGGGAGAACGGCGGAAAATCAAAACGATCCCCTTCTTCCAGCCACGGAAAAAGGGGATCGCTTCGGGCGTTTTTTTTATTCTTAGGGCGTAACAACATCGAGAACGATCGCGTCTTCGACCACGTCCGCGCGAGCCTTGCCGCCGTCCTTGAGCCTGCCGAACAGCACCTCGTCCACGAACCAGCTCTTTATCTTGTCCTCCACCACGCGGCTTACGTTGCGCGCGCCGAATTCGTCGCTGTAACCCAGGGTAGCCAGTTTCTTGACGCAGGCGTCGCTGGCCTCGAGCGTTACTTTTTTATCTACAAGCTGGAGCCTGAAGTCGTCCAGGGCTTTTACCACTATCTTCTCGATTATGTCCTGGGGCAGGCGCCCGAAGCGAACCACGGCGTCCAGGCGGTTCCTGAACTCGGGGGTAAACGCCTTCTTTACCGCGTCGTCTATCGCAGCTTCGGTAAAGGCTTTTTCGCCGAAGCCTATCATGGGCTTTCCTATGTCGCGGGCGCCGGCGTTGCTCGTCATGATGAGCACCACGTTGCGGAAGTCCGCCTTGCGCCCCTGGTTGTCCGTCAGCGTGGCGTAATCCATTATCTGCAATAAAATATTATAGACGTCGGGGTGAGCCTTCTCTATCTCGTCGAGCAAAACGACGGCGTGCGGCGTTTTCCTTATCGCGTCGGTAAGGAGTCCGCCTTCCTCGTAGCCCACATAGCCGGGGGGCGAGCCGATAAGCCTGCTTACCGTGTGCTTCTCCTGGTACTCGCTCATGTCGAAGCGATGAAGCACTATGCCCATGGTATCCGCCAGGCGGCGCGCCAGTTCGGTCTTGCCCACTCCCGTGGGACCCACGAACAGGAAGTTGGCTACCGGCTTGTCCGCGGCCCGGAAGCCCGCACGGCTGCGCTTTACTGCCTTTACCACGGCCTCGATGGCGCTGTTTTGGCCGAATACCAGATTTTTAAGATCCGGTTCAAGGCTGCCCAGGCGGTCGCGCTCGTTTTGGCTAACCGATTTCTCGGGTATGCGGGCGATTCGAGCGATTACTTTTTCTACCTCCGAGCGGCCGATTTGGATGGTGCCCGTTTCGGCTTTGCCTTCCTTGAAGGCGCGGATGCGCACCCATGCTCCCGCCTCGTCTATCACGTCGATCGCCTTGTCGGGCAGGCGGCGCTCGGTAAGGTACTGGGCGGATAAGGTGGCTGCCAGGTTGATGGCTTCCTCGCTGTATTTAACGTCGTGGTATTCCTCGTACTTGGACTGCAGGCCTTTGAGTATCTCTATGGCCTCGCCCACCGTGGGTTCCACGATGTCTATTTTTTGGAAACGGCGGGAAAGAGCTCGGTCCTTGTCGAAGAACTTGTTGTATTCGTCGTAGGTGGTGGAGCCGATGCAGCGCAGTTTCCCGCTCGTCAACGCGGGCTTGAGCAGGTTGGAAGCGTCCATGGATCCGCTCGATACCGCGCCAGCCCCCACGATGGTATGTATTTCGTCTATAAACAGTATGGCTTTTTCTTTTTTAAGAAGCTCGTCCACCACCCGCTTGATGCGTTCCTCGAAATCGCCGCGGAATTTCGTTCCTGCGATAAGGGAGCCCATGTCCAGGCTGTAGATGGTAAACCCCAGCAGCTTTGGCGGTATGTCGCCGGAAACTATGCGCTGCGCGAGCCCTTCGGTTATGGCCGTCTTGCCCACACCCGCGTCGCCCACGTGTATCGGATTGTTCTTAAGCCTGCGGCACAGAACCTGAACCGTGCGCTCGATCTCTATTTCGCGGCCGATAACCGGCTCAAGCTTGCCCTCGGTAGCCAGTTTGGTAAGGTTCGTGGTGAATTTTTCCAAGGCTCCCGCACGCACCGTGGAACGCGGTTTGCTCTTGTCTTCCGCGCTCTCGTCGTCGTCACCCTGGGGTTCGGTAAAAGGACCGGATTCGGCAGTGCCGCCAGAGAGGGATTCCTGATCGACATGCGAATCGTAATCGCCATGCGATATAACCTCGAGTAAATGCAGGCGGTTGATTCCCGATTTCCTCATATAATAGGCGGAATAGTTGCGTTCCTCGTCGAACAGCGATACCAGGACCTCGGGGATGCCCACCTCGAGCTTGCCCGAGCCCTGGGACTGCAGCACCGCGCGCTCGATTACGCTCTGGAAGCCGGCCGTCTGGATAGGCTCCTGATCCTTTACCGCCGGAATCTTCTGCTCGAAGTAACTCTCCATGCCCACCTTGAGGTGCTCGATGTCCGCGGCGCACTGTTCCAGTATGGCGCGAACCTGCTCGAATGACAGCGAGGCGTAGAGTATGTGCTCGGGGGTTAGGTATTCGTGACCCCGAAGTTTCGCCTCGTTGTATGCCGCATTGAATATTGCCTGTACTTGTTGGTTGACTTTCATCGTTTCTATGCCTTCTCCATGATGCACTTGAGCGGAAAACCGTTGTCCCGCGCCATTGAATGTACCCGACTCAGTTTCGTAAGCGCGATGTCGTAACTGTACACACCTACCACTCCTCGGCCTTTTTTATGCACGTCGAGCATGATGTGCGTCGACTCGATCAGGGATTTATGGAACACGCTCATAAGAACGGCCACCACAAACTCCATCGTCGTATAGTCGTCGTTTAGAAGTATAACACGAAATTCGTCAGGTACTCTGGTTTCTTCCCTGTCCTTGACGATCGTATCGTTGTCAAAATCGTTGTTTCCATCCACAAAATATAAAATAGTGATTAATCTTCAAAAAAACAAGGGCGAAGCCGCAGGGAGGGTTAGGGGGAAACTCCTTCTTTTTGCTGCGCCGTTTCGAAAAAGAATATAAAAACACTATTTACCAGGTTGTTTTTAATAATGCAAACAGTATATTTATAGGGAACCTCGAAAAACTTCAGTTTTGCGAGGTTGACCATAAAAAACCTGATTCCTGTAAGGAATCAGCGAGGCAGCTCTGATAACCATAGGGTTGTTGGGGCTGCCCTATAGATGATTCGCTTCGTTAAGGTGGAGGTTCTATGCGTTTTTCCGATGTCCTCTCCCATAAATCAACCAAGTTGATTTTTTTTCGAATATGTGCCGCAGTTCTTGTTTCAACGGCCATTTTCTCCTGCAGCGGGGCTTTTTGGTCAAAATCCGCGAAGCTCGATCTGGAGATCAGCATCGTTTCCGCCGATTGGAACGCAGCCTCAAAGAATACAGGCAGCCGATTCCTCAGCCCGGAGACTAGCGATGTATACGTTCAGGTAAAATCCATTCAGGAAGGCGGGAAACTACTACAGGAGCAGCGCCTGGATGTGTCGCTGAATCCCGGTCTTTTTGTCGCTGCCACAGGGCAGCTGGACGCGGTCCCCGTAGGTATTCCCCTCGAATTCATCGCCGAAATTCGCGACGTATCCGGTACGGTCGTGCTTTCCCGGGCAAGCGCCGAGAAAACCCTGGATGAATCTATCGGGCAAACCATCGAGCTTTTATTGCTGCCACTGGGGTCGAATCCTGCTTTAGTGAATATCGCCCCCGGCCTCAATTCGGTTACGATTCCAGCAAACGAAACCAGGATACTCAAATTTTCGGCATCGAACGCCTCCGCTCTCGTCTGGTGGGACAGGGCTGCTTTCCCGGATTTGGCATATCAGGCACGGAATACCGGCGGGAGAGCGATACTCACGGTAAATATCGGCGAAGCACCCTTTGCCGGCGCAGGATTCTCCCTTGCAGGATCGGGCGACCACTATCTCCTGGTTTATAATAATGGCATCGTTTCCAGCACTCTTCCGATCGTTCTGCAATTAGCCGATCCACTGCTCGTAGCGGTCAACGCTACGGGTTCCGCGTATACCAGCGCCGACTCGTCGACCTGGTCCGGTCCTTACGCGACCGGCTTGACCACCGTCAATGATATCGCTTTTTCCCGGGGCATATTCGTCGCGGCTGGGCAGACAGGCTCGAATTATGGCCTTTCCACCTCCAGCGACGGAGTCAGCTGGTCCATGCAAAATCTCGGTGGCACTTCAGCCCTTCTTATGCGCGTACAGGCAAATCCCGCCGGGCATTTTCTTGCTACGGCGTATTACGGGGCAACAGTCGAACTGTTCAACTCGGTGGATGGGCTCGTCTGGACAGGGCCTACGGCTTCCGGTATCGCCGGCGGCGTCGTGGGTCCTGCATGGACTGGCGGCAGCTGGTTTATAGCCAATGGGAACCTGAGCATAGTCAGAAAATCATCCGACGGTCTTACCTGGGCCACTTCCGGCAGTTCGGGCATGTATCAGCCCGTTGCGCTCGTCGGTTTAAACGGCAGGTTATTGGTAGGCGGGGGCGCTCCGGCAAACGCAAGCAAGCAGACGGTAACTTCAAGCGACGGCGGCCTAACCTTTGGTTCCCTGATCAGCGTTTCGACGGCGACGGATTATATCCAGGCTTTTGCGGCAAACCCGAATACCTTCCGCCTGCTTTCGGTAGGAACCGGTACCAGCGCCCAGGCCAACTACAGCGACAACTACGGTGCCAGCTGGATTACCTCCACGGGGACAGGCGCGAATCCATTCCGCTCAGCCTGCTACTGGAAAAACGGATTCCTTATCGGCAACAGCCTGGGCGGAATATACTCGTCAGTAGATGGCACTGCGTTCTCGGCGTCCGGCAGTGCGGGAATCGCAGAGATTCGCGGAATAGCGTATAACCAGGCTCCCTAGGGTTTCTCGAAAAACTCATGTTTTTAAGGACATAATTGTTTTTATAAATTGACAATAACTAATTTATGGTTTTAACTAAACTGGCTCCAGTCAATCTGGAAGCCAGGAGTAGCTATGTTCGGATATCTGCATGTATTGGTTTTGCTTGCCCTTCTTCTTGGATTCAACGAAGTGTTCAGGCGTTCCCGATGGGCGACGATCGCGGCTTTCGCGGTGCTTCCCGTCTTTCTTACGGTTTTTATCTGGACCAAGACGGGGACGGACCCCAATTCTTCGGTATCCACCTGGTTCCATTGGGCCAAAGTATACTCGGTCATAGCAGGCGTGCTCTGGTTTTCGCTCATGCGGCAGAATCCGAAGCTTGGCGCAAAAAACTGGGCCAAATGGATAGCCGCCGGTATTTTGGCTGTCAACATAGCTGAGGCGGTTACCCGCGATTTTCAGCTGGGCTTCCAGAACGGCGGATTGTTCCATTTCATGAACGCCGTGGCCGGAATCCTCAATATTATCGTAATCGCGCAGCCCTCCGACATGCGCGTCGCCGACGATAAAGCCAAGACCATGGTCTGGCCAAAAATGACCATACTCTGGATTCTCGCCTATGATGTGTGGAATATGGCGTATATCTGGAACTGCGTTCCCGAGCATGCCGGATTCGGCATCGCCGTACTGCTGGCCGCAACCCTGCCGGTTATCTGGCTCAAGGGCAGCTGGCTGCAGAATCGCGCCTACACCCTCGCCATGTGGATGATGTACGTGATGAGCGCCCCCTACTTTATCGACGCGCCGGGCAACAGCTTCAGGCTGCCCGACAGCCCCGCGCTCATGAACGCCTTCTCCGCGCTGGCTCTGGCCTTGAACATCGCCTGCGTAATCGTGCTGGTACGCAATGCCGTTCGAGGCTCGACGTTGAAAGCCGTGATTCCCGCTATCGGGGAAGCCTGAGCTCCGCGTCGTAAACATCCATCCTGCGCCGCGAAAGAAAGCTGCGCAGGTTTCTTTTTCATGGGCATCCCCTGCGGTGTTTATGCTGATTACTCGCCTTGCGGACAGCCTTCTATAGGCCGCCTTCATTCGGGGTGGATCCCTCTCGTTCCGCTTCTCTCCCTTTGCGAACTTCTCACCCTTGCGCCTTTGCGCGGAATCTTTCCCCCCCCTGTTTCTTCGTCATCTATCCTGATTATCTTCTATGTGCCCATCCCTTATTTGTTCTCTTCATTGATGCTTTTGTTCCTATAAACCAAGTCTTCCCGCCTGGTAAACCCCAACGCCTCCCAGAACTTGTTTCCCATCTCGTTCCCCGCGAAAACCACGAGAGCCGCCTTGTTGATTCCTTCGGCGCGCAGCGCTTCGAGTGCCGCATCCGCGAGCAGGGTTCCCGCGCCCCGTCCGCGGAACTCGGGCTTAACCGCGGCGTGATAGATATATCCCCGCCTGCCGTCGTGCCCGCAGAGTATAACGCCCGCGATTTCTTCGCCTTCCCGGGCTGTAAAACAGCTGGTGGGGTTGCGCCGCAGGAACCTGGCAATGCCTACGACTGAGTCGTCGAGGCTGCGCATGCCCATGCCTGCGGTACTGGACCAGAGCCCGTATACGGTTTCGTAATCGTCCATGGTCATTGTTCGTATGGTCATGCCGGCATCCTTTTTGGGGTCAAGGTTTTTTAAGGCCGGGCAGCTGCGGAATGGTCACGCCTTGGAGCACGCCGGCCCCCACAGCCCTTGCGCGCGCCTCGAGTTCCCCGGTCTTCTGCTCGGTTTGGCCCTTGAGCTTCGCCAGCGCCGCATCGTCGCCCTTGGCGGCCGCCAGCAAAGAATCGAGTTCCGCGCCGGAGTCAAGCTTGCCTTCAAGATCGGCGGCCACCCAGGAGCCCAGCGCCTTCTCGATTTCGGCCATCGCTTTCTTGGCATACGCGCCGGCTATCTCGCCGACTGCCGCCTGCACGATGGCATCCAGATTGGTGGAAATCGCGAAAGAATCCTTTGCTCCCGGAATCATCGCGTAGCGTATTCGAGCCCGTATCGATTCCGCCTCCGTTATCGCCTCGGCAAAGGCCGTCGCGAATGTGCCCGACTGCCCGGCGATGCTCGTCTGGGTAAGCTCAAGATCCAGTGTCGCCTCCATGGAACCGCCGCTTACGCCACGGGCCGTGCCCGTTCCCGCAAGCGTGGACTTGACGCCCGAAAGGCCCGCTCCCGCGAGGGCGTCCCGCAGGTCCAGGGAAACGCCGGCTGCATCCAGGGCTAGCTCGTATTCGGCGGCATCGCCCCTCCGCAGGTCCAGCCGGGCATCCACTCTGACCGTGGACCGTCCATCGGTAACGGACAGCAGCATCGCGGTCGGCTCGGCGACCAGAGCCGGCTCCGACGATATTTCGCGCAGCTCCACCGCCCAGGTCCTGCCATCGGCCGCGAAACTGGAGCTCAAGAGAGCCAGCCTGAAACGCGGGTAGGCTAAAGCGGGGTAGCGCATGTCGCGTCCGCGATACGCAAGCGCCTTTTCCTTTTTCGGCTTGGCCTCCCCGGCATATGCCCGGCGAAGTTTGTCCGTAATCGCAAGCGCGGCTCCCGCGTAATACAGATACCGCTCAGCCTTGTCGGAGAGCACTTGCCGGACCGACGGCTCGAGGGCGGACAGGGCCGCGCCGCTGGATGGATCGATAAGCGACTTTAGGTAGGCTTTGTCCGCGTTCACCGCGGAACGCGCGGTATTTTCGAGCCGCTTCAAGGATTCGGAATCGGTTTTAATGCCGGCGCTTATCGCCTGGGCTTCGGCGGCCGCCGTTTTGGCCGCGTCGGCCGCGGTTTTTACGTCGGCTATGGCCTTGGCTATCTCATCGGGCCTGGAAAGCGCGGCGGCCTTGATTTTCAATACTGCCTTGGCCGAGGCACTTGCTTTGGCGACGGCCGCGTTGGAGGCTGCCCAGCGGCCTTTCCACCGAGCCAGGGAATCCCGATACGCCGTACCCGCTTCGTCAAAGGCGGCAGGCGCTTTAAGCTTGCTTTTTTCGCGCTCCAGCAAGGCCTGCGCGTCGAAGTTTTGGAAGTCCACCAGGGGCGGCGCAGGGGTTACCGCTTTTTTCGCCTTTACGGGAGGCTCTTCCTGTCCGGGAAGCGCACCGGACTCGGCGCGTGCCGTCCCCACCGCCAGAGCCGCCGCGCTGGCTTCTTCTATGTAGAGCCTGCCGCGTAACAGAGCCGCGGGATTGATCCTGAGCTCCAGCCTGCCGGTTTCGAACAGGTTGGTCATGGGCGAGTCCCGGTCGGCTACCGCGATTCGGGCAATCGAAACGCTCATGCGCGCGGGGGAAAAGCGAATTCCGCTTACTTCCGCCTTTGCCCCGAAAGCCGCCTCCAGCGCGGATTCCGCGGCGTTCTCCAGCACGGGGTTCATAAAGAACAGCGAAAATACGACAAGAGCGCCGCCTACCAGCGCCAGAGCGATGATCGGCCCGGCCTTGAACAATCCCCGGTTGCCTTTGATGGCCTTGCCGAGCTTGTTGAGCCGCTTCGTCTTCATGGCGTCAAGACCGGACTTTACCCGGTAGCCGCCATCGCTCTTTTCAAAACAGGAGCGGAAGAATTCTTTATCACCCGATTGTTCCAGCATGCCTTCGAATCGACCGTCGAATGCTTTTTCCGGAATGGGTTTCTTGAATAATCCAGAAAGTTTGGTTTTATTAACGCTCATGTAAAGCTCCTCACTGCAGCGCCCCGCGTAACTTGGACAGGGATGAGCATGCACCCGCTATCGAATTTATCAAGGGGATTTTCATGAAAGCCCTGTAAGCCCGGCTTTGCGTTACCCTGGGCGCCATCTTGGCCCGGTACCACGCGATAAGCGCGCCAAAAGCCAAGAACAGCGGCAGCCAAAGCACGAGGCCGGCGACGAGGCCGCCCATCACGAGGGAATTGTAGAAGCGGGTAAACGGCGCAAGCGGAGCGTTGTACAGCGCCCCTAAGAAAGCGGCGAGAGCATCCATGTTCAGTATCGCCCAGCCCAGGGCGTCCAACAGCGGAGCAAACAAAGGCAGGGCCAGCTTAAGCACGGCAAGCACAAGCATCTGCATGCCGTAATGAATCTTAAAGAAAAACGTAAGGGTAAACAAAAGAATCCAGAGCAGGTTTCCCGCGGGCACAAGAGCCAGGAGCACCCCGCAGGACATGCCCGCCGCTATCTGTTCCTTTTTTACGTTCGAGTTGAGAGCCGTCAATATCTTGGAAATCAAGGTAACAAGCATGCGCGTCCTCCAGGCTGGTTAATCGTAGGCATTCTATCATACGATGAAGCACTTGGAGAAGGAATTTTACCGCAGAGGCACAGAGGGCAGGTCAGGTTTGCTCCTTCTCGTAATGATCAGGGTCGGGCTGATTTCATTATTTCAAGATCCTTATCAAGGAGTTTGTTGACCAAAACCATCAGGTCCTGCCCGGTAGTGCGCGCCAACTCGGCAAGACCTTCTCTGACTCCTGTTTCAAGGAAGCTCAGGGACAGGCACCGGGATAAAAGGTTGTGGGGACAGGCACCGAGATAAAAGGCTGCGGGGACTGGCACCGAAGGCTGTGACAGGCACCGAGATAAAAAGCTTCAGGGTCAGGCACCAGGATGGAGAGAAGGTAGTGACAGGCACCAGGATAAAAGGCTGCAGTGACAGGCACCGAGATAGCAAACCATCTCTCATCTCTGTGCCTCTGTGGAAAAAAATCCAACTTCCCCTCTTTTAAAGATCCCCAAAGACTTTAGTTTTGAAGCTTGAAGTATAATTGCTTTGCGCTTAAGCTTAGACGCAGCATTGAATGGTTTCCGGCTGATTTAGGAAATAGAAATGCCGGTGTGCTGGAACGCCTGCTTAGAAAAAGGAAAGCATAATGGCAAAAAAAACTAGGAAGAGCCGATCGTTGGACACTGAGGTCGTGGTAGTGATCGTTGCAGTGCTCCTGCTTGCGGGAATCGTGCAGATTGGATTGTTCAATTTTTCTATAACGAAGCAATTCACAGGTCTCGAATATGCGGCCACGGAAGCGGATTCCAGCCGAATTATAGCGGCCATCGAGGCTGAAAAGATATCGCTTACGGAGTTAACCCGGGATTATGCGGGTTGGGATCAAGCGCGCGATTATATAAAAGGCGTATATAAGGAATTCGCCGACGATAATTTTTTGCCTGACTGGTATGCGGTCTCTAAATTGGACCGGGTAATCATCGCTTCGCCAGACGCTATCGTCCTTTGGAGCGGTATCCGTCCTGCTTCGTCCGATGATTCCTCCGATACCGGCAGGCTTATGATCCATAAGCACCTCCCCGGAAGCTCTCTTCCCGACTTGCTTGCCGCACCCAAGGGTATGCCGATTTTGGGTTTCGAAACAAACGGCTCGGTCATACTTGTAACGTGCGCATATCCGATAACCAGTTCGGATTATCTGAGCCCGCCCCTGGGCTGGATTATTTTTGCCCGAATTCTCGATGCTCCATTGCTTCTGCGCGTTTCGGAGAGATCCGGTATACTCGTGAACTTGAAATTTGATGCAGACATCGACCCAGCCATGGTGGAGCAAATCGCCGGCTTGAATTCGGCGTATTATTTCGACTTGGGCAGGAACCGTCATGTGCTACTGCCGATTAAGGCCAATGCGGGAGGCACTATCGCCGTCTTGGAAGGCATTAAGCCCCGTCAGCTCGATGCCCCCGCAAAGCGCTTGCTCTGGGAATTGGCATTAAGCCTATTAGTGGCCACTTCGG
>JANNSO010000077.1:0-11393 GCA_031402655.1 Spirochaetota bacterium
TCGACCTCGCAAAACTGAAGTTTTTCGAGGTCCCCTTTATAAATTCAATTCGCCTCGCAAATTGAATTTTCCTCTAAAGCAGATCCTTGAACATGGTTTCTATTTCATGCTTAGGCTGGGCACCCAGCTTCTGCTTGATAACTTGACCGTCTTTGAAAACCATCAGGGTTGGAATGGAAATAATATTGAACTTGCCGGCCAAAACAGGTTCATTGTCTACATTTACCTTTCCAACCTTAATCTTGCCGGCATAGGTTTTTGCCAGCTCATCGATATGTGGACCTATCATTTTGCAGGGCATGCACCATTCAGCCCAGAAATCCACTAAAACCGGTACCTTAGACTGTTCAACCTCGGCGGCAAAATTCGCGGCCGTTATTTCCAAACCTGCGCTCATTATTTCGGGCTCCTTGACGATCGGCGATGCTTCAATTCATAAAAACGAATACCTGAGGGTAAAAATACTCATTGAACGCGAATCTGTCAACGCATTACCGTAAAAAGCAGCAGTCTACTTGCGTTTTATTTCTGAGACCATTATTATTTACACCATGCTTACCCAGTTTTTACAGATGTTTTTTACCCTGCTCATCGTTATCGACCCCATCGGCATCGTTCCATTGTTTCTCTCGGTTACGAACCAGCTAAACCCTCTCGAAAAACTAAAAACGATGAAGAAGGCAATTGCCGTTTCCGCCGTCATCATGTCGGTCTTCGTGCTCGCGGGCCGGTTTATCCTTGAGTTTTTCGGCATAACGCCGGGAGCTTTTTTCGTGGCGGGCGGAGTACTGTTTTTTCTGATCTCCATAGACATGCTATTTGGACAGCGAAAGCGGTCCAAGACTTCCGATGAGGAAGACGATCACGACTACAGCGCCATCGCGGTGTTTCCCATAGCAATTCCCATGATTACGGGTCCGGGTACCGTGTCCACGATTATGCTGTATGCGACGGGGACGGAATCCTGGCTGGTTTCCGTGGGTCTTCTCGTAGCCGCGCTGGTGCCTGTTTTACTGCTCGTCTTTTTGGCAATGCGAAGCAGCGGGCTCATACTCAAGGTTCTGGGCAAGACGGGCGTATCCGTCGTGGAACGAATCATGGGCTTGATCCTTTCGGGTCTTTCAATACAATTCGTGTACAACGGACTGGTAAAACTGGGTATCCTGGCAACGCTATGAGTAACAAGCAATGCGTGAAACGAATAGATTTATGGCGGGAATTACTTCCGCCAGGTAGTAATTCCCGCCTGTACGCGTTACCATGACGCATCATGCTTAAACGATTTCTTCCATATTACAAGCCCTATACTGCGCTCATGGTATTTGATCTGGCCTGTGCGCTGCTTTTATCGCTTACCGATCTCGTGTTTCCCGCGGCGATCCGCCAGGTAGTCGATATTATCGTGCCGTCCATGGATTTGCCCTACCTCTTGCGTTTTGTTTTGCTTTTGCTCCTGCTGTATGCGTTTCGCGCAGTGCTTGAATACGTTGTCGGATTTTACGGCCATGTGCTTGGCGTGAATATCCAACGAGATTTGCGGCGCGATATTTTCAAGCACTTGCAAACCCTGGACATCCGCTTCTATGACGACACGAAAACCGGGCAGATTATGTCACGCATCGTCGGTGATCTGTTCGACCTCGGCGAAATCTCCCATCACCTGCCGGAAGACTTGCTTGTGGCGGTGGTGCGCCTTGTCGGTTCCCTCATTGTCATGCTTACCATCGACTGGCGCCTGGCGCTTATCGTTTTTGCGATCGTCCCGTTTCTTGCCTTTTTTTCCAATACTTTTCGAGGAAGATTCCGAAAGGCTTTTGCAGCCAACAAAGTGGCCATGGCCGAGATCAACGAGCGGATCGAAGAAAGCATATCCGGGGTGAGGGTAGTCCGGGCTTTTGCCAATGAGGATTTTGAGATTGCCCGATTCGAGGAAGGAAACCGGGTTTTTCGCGATTCGCGGGTGCGCTCGGTCAGGCATATCGGAATCTTCAGTTCGGGAGTGGGCTTCATGTCCAACATCGGCCTGGTAATCGTCCTGGGCTTCGGGGGGTATGCGGCGCTCAAGGGCAGCATAAGCCCTGGAAGTTATATCGCCTTCACCTTGTTTGTATCGCGCTTCTTCCAGCCGCTGGAAACTTTGGTGCGCTCCATGGAGATGTTCCAGGAGGGCGCGGCCGGGTTCCGCCGTTTCCTGGAAATCGTGGACACCAAACCGGGGATAAGCGACATTCCCGGAGCGGTGGAGCTTGCGAAAGTCCGGGGCAACGTGGAGTTCCGCGACGTTGGCTTTCGTTACAGCGAGGACCGCGACCGGGTGCTGCATAAAGTAAACATTTCGGTGCCCGCAGGAGAGACTGTCGCCATAGTCGGACCCTCGGGTGCCGGCAAAACCACGCTTTGCTCGTTGATTCCGCGTTTTTACGAGATCGAGGAAGGCTCTATAACGATAGACGGCATCGATATACGCGACGCATCGCTTTCCTCCCTGCGCGCGGCGACGGGCATCGTGCAGCAGGACGTGTTCCTGTTTTCAGGCAGCATCCGGGACAATATTTCCTACGGCAAGCTTGACGCCAGCGATAAAGATATCATCTCCGCGGCTCGTTCGGCGAATGCCATGGAGTTCATTTCCGCACTGAGCCAGGGATTGGACACGATAGTGGGAGAGCGGGGAGTCAAGCTTTCCGGGGGGCAGAAACAACGGCTGGCGATAGCGCGCATGTTCCTCAAGGATCCGCCCATACTCATTCTGGACGAGGCAACCAGTTCGCTGGACGCCAAAGCCGAAATGGCGGTGCGCGATTCCATAGAGGCGCTTGCCAAGGGCAGAACCACGTTTATAATCGCGCACCGGCTGGCTACCGTCAGGCACGCCAAGCGAATCCTCGTGCTTACCGACACAGGCATCGCCGAGGAAGGTACCCACGACGAGCTCGTGCTCAAAGGCGGAATCTATAGGGAACTCTACAATGCCCAGGTGGAAAGCCTCCTCGTGGGCTGACCGGGCGCTCGTTTTTTTTAGGGAGGGTTTATGATAATAAAGTATAACGCGCCGACTACGCTGACTTTTACCATCGTCTGCGCCGCGGTTCTTCTGTTCAGCGCGATAGTGCCCGGCCTTGCTGAATCCTGGTTTTCGGCTCCCGGCAGGGGCAGTTTCGAGCCGACCAGCTTCCGCGACTACCTGCGCCTCTTTACCCACGTAATCGGCCACTCGGGGATAAACCACTACCTGTCGAATTTCTCCTTTATCCTGCTCTTGGGGCCAATACTGGAAGCGAGTTACGGCTCCCTGAGCGTGCTGCTGATGATGGTGATTACGGCTTTTGTTACCGGCCTGCTCAATATACTCCTGTTCAGGACGGGGCTCATGGGAGCCAGCGGAATCGTGTTCATGATGATACTTCTCGCCTCGTTCACTAACTTCAATAAAGGTGAAGTTCCCGTAACTTTTTTGCTCGTGATGATACTGTTCCTGGGCAAGGAAATCATAAACGCATTTCAGGCCAACGACATAAGCGAGTTCGGGCACATCATAGGCGGCCTGTGCGGCAGCGTGTTCGGCTTCCTAAAACCTGCCAAGCGCTGATTTTCATGGTTTCCCGATTGTTCATTTTGTTTAATTGCGAAAGCTGATCTTGCAATCCGGTTCTAGTGCCTTATGGGGGTTTCTGATAACTTTGTGGTTATCAGAGGCCTCTCGCTGATTCCTAACGGGAATCGGGTTTTTTAATGGTAGACCTCTGAAAAACTTAAGTTTTTAGAGGTCCCCATATACTTACAAGAGCAGGGGGAAAATAATGAGTGATCCGGAAGAACAGGGTAAAGTATTCGTAATCGACACCAATGTGCTCGTTCATTTTCCCGAAGCCATCATGTCGTTCAGGGACAACGAGATAGTGCTTCCGCTGCAGGTGCTCGAGGAGTTGGACGGGCTTAAGTCCTCGCCGGATCAAAGGGGCAAGAGCGCCCGGGAGGCCATACGGTTCCTGGACGCCATTTCCAAGAAAGGCAACCTTAACGAAGGCGTCAAGCTGGAGAACGGATCCGTGCTTCGAGTATCCCTCCTGCTGCCCGACGTGATGCCTCACGGTTTCGACTCGTCCAAGGCGGACAACCGCATTATTTTTTGCGCCTACGAGTACCTGCGCAGGGGGCGAAAGGTTTTTTTCGTTTCCAAGGATATCAATGCCCGCGTAAAAGCCACCGCCCTGGGGATTCGCGTGGTGGATTACGACAAGCAGAAAGTGGACATAGCGTCCCTGTATACGGGCGTCCTTGAAGTGGATGCGTCCGCCGAACAGCTGGCGATTCTCGACGGCATCGGCGAGCTCCCCTGGAAAGAAAAATTAACAGTAAACCAGTTTGTTATTTTTCGGGACAGGAGCGGCGGTCCGGAGCGCATAGCCCGGTACTACCCCGGGGATGCGGTCCTGCGCGTCCTGCGAAACGAACAACCAGCCGTCTCGGGTATTTCCGCGCTCAATGCGAGGCAGCGCGTCGCCATAGAGCTGCTCCTGGATGACAGTCTTCGCCTTGTTACGCTCGTAGGCAAGGCGGGCACCGGAAAAACACTTTTGGCGATAGCCGTAGGCCTGCGAAAAATTTATGAGGAAAAAGTTTACAGCCGCATGCTGGTTTCCCGCCCCGTCATCTCGGTGGGTAAAGAGATAGGATATCTGCCCGGGGAAAAGTCCGCCAAGATGTCGCATTGGATGCAGCCGCTGTTCGACAACCTGGAATACATACTGGGGGTGTACAAGCGCGAGAAGATTAAGAATATCGACCAGCTGCTTAAAGACAAGACTATCGAGATCGAGGCTTTATCGTTTATTCGCGGACGCTCGCTGCCCGGTCAATACATAATCATAGACGAGGCACAGAACCTGACTCCGCACGAGATCAAGACTATCGTCTCGCGCGCGGGAACGGGCACCAAGGTGATACTTACGGGAGACCCGTATCAGATAGACAACATGTATCTCGACGCCAACTCCAACGGCCTGTCGTTCCTTGTTGACGCGTTCAAGGGGCAGGAGATTTTCGGGCATATCACGCTCAACAAGACGGAGCGCAGCGAGCTTGCGGAATTGGCTTCCAGCCTGCTCTAATCGCTTCTACGGGACTTTTTTCTCTTCGGTCTTTTTGCCGCTTTTTATTTCCAGTATCATCCACACGACTATGCCGAAGGTTACGGAAAGGTCCGCTACGTTAAGGATACCCGTGCGCAGGTTTCCGATGCCGAAATTCAGGAAATCCACCACCCTGAAATCGTTGAACAGCCTATCCTGGAGGTTTGCCAGGCCTCCGGCGATTACGGTGGCCATGGCCGCTGCCTTGACCAGGTCAGGCTCGCGGAATAGCGCGTAGTACAGTCCCAAAAGGCAGACGGCCGTCGGTAGGACAAGGAGTAAAGTTATTTTAATGGGGAGGGGCCAGGAATTCCCCAGGCTTAAAAAAGCTCCCGTGTTTTCCGCGTAGCTTATTACCATTATTCCGCCGAGGAACTGGTGGGCTCCCTGGCCTTTAAGCTCCTGAACCGCAAAGGCTTTCGACAGGCGGTCAAGGCCGTAGTTTGCCAGAAGCGTAAGTATGACGACGATGATTATTCTTGTTCGATTCGTTTTTGCCCCGCTCATGATTCAATGTCCTTGTATGATTCCATTTCGGTGGCGGTGGCTTCCCATTCGGCGGAAAGCGAAGCGCCCAGTTTTTCGAGTTCTTCGACCCGGCTCTGCATCGATTTCATGCGTGCGCCGTCGCTGTAATTTTCTGCCTGGGCCATGGCGTGCGCGTGCGTATTCTTTTCGGTTTCTATCGAGTCTAGGCGCAGGAGGAGTTCCTCCTCCTGCTTGCACAGGCGCCTGTAATCGGCCTTGCGCTTTTTATCCTGCTCCCGCATGGTTTTAGTATCGGATGCGACTGGCTGTGCGATGGTTTCGCGGTTCTGGGAGGCTGCCTTGGCAAATTCGCCGCCTGGCAGGCGACTTTCGCCTGAGTCGAGTATTTTTTTATCCAGGTAATAGGCGTAGTCGCCGTGATAGAGCCGCGGTACATCGCCGCAAGAAAGCTCCAGAACCCTGTCGGCCAGCCCCTCTATAAAAAAGCGGTCGTGAGAAACAAAGAGTACCGTTCCGGGGAAGCGGACAAGCGCGTCCAGGAGTACATCCTTGGAATCGAGGTCCAGGTGATTTGTAGGCTCGTCCAAAACGAGCAGATTGGCGGGATGCAGGAGCATCTTCAGAAGAGCCAGGCGGGAGCGCTCGCCGCCGGAAAGTACCCTGACGCTCTTCTGAATGTCGTCGCCGCGGAACAGGAATGCTCCGAGCATGTTGCGCAGGCCGGGAATCAAGTGGGTGGGGCAGGCGGCTTCGGCTTCGGCTTCCACGGTGCGGCTTTCGTCCAGCGCATCCGCGACATCCTGCGAAAAATAACCGATGGTTATGCCCGTGCCGTAGCGCAGCGTCCCGCTATGATTCTTCTCTACATTTGCGATTATGCGCATCAGGGTGGATTTGCCTGCGCCGTTCCTGCCTACAAAGGCTATCTTGGAGCCGGAATCCACAACGAGACTGAGTTCGTCCACAACGCGTTTCTCGCCGTAGGATTTCGAGAGTCTGTCAAGGGTCAGTGCTATCTTACCCGCATGCGGGGGCGCCGGAAAACTGAAGTGCACCTTTTTCATGCCTTCGGGAATTACAATCGGCTCGATTTTATCCAATGCCTTGATGCGGCTTTGCACGAGAGACGCTTTGGATTCGTTGTAACGGAAGCGGCGTATAAAATCTTCGAGCTTGGCTATTTCCTCGTTTTGCGCTTCCCACGACTTGAATAGGGTTTCAAGCTCCTGCGCGCGCCGTTTCTCGTAGGCGCTGTAGGTTCCGGGGTACCGGGACAGCTTGCCGTTCCACAGTTCGTAAACTTCGCTTACGCACGAATCCAGGAAGGAGCGGTCATGCGACACGACGACGAAGCCTCCTTTGAAAGCGCGCAGGCAGTCTTCCAGCCAGTCGCGGGCTTCGAGGTCCAGGTAGTTGGTAGGCTCGTCCAGGAGCATCATGTCCGGATTTTCCAGCAGCACTTTTGCCAGCGCTACGCGCATCTGCCACCCGCCGGAAAGTTCGTCGACCTGGCGATGCTCGTCGCCTGCCTTGAAGCCGAGTCCCTGAAGCACCTCCAGGATGCGGTCGTGCCGGCGGTAGTAGCCCGAATCGCCGATGGCTTCGTCCAGGTGATGAAAAGATTCCACCAAAGCGGCGGTGCGCGCGTCGTCGCTGGTGGATTTTTCCAGGTCGGCGGCTATGCCGTCCCGCTCGGCTATCAGGGTGTTGATGGCTCCATACGCCTTTTCCGTTTCCTCGTAAACAGTGCAGCCGCTGTAGTCTACGCCGGCCTGGGCGAGGTAGGAGACCCGTGTGCCTTTCTGAATTGCCCTTTCGCCCGAATCCGGGGATAGATAGCCGGCTACGATGCGGAGCAAGGTGGTTTTTCCCGCCCCGTTTGGGCCGGCGAGCGCGGCCTTCGTTCCGCCGGCAAGGTAGAGGGCGGCGTCGGATAGGATGTCCCGCGAGCCAAAAGCCAGGGAAACGCCGGTAAACTGCACAAACGCCATACTTAGCGGAACCTCGAGAATACCATAGGCACGATATCGAAACCATTCTGAATTTCGTTGTTTTTTATCGAATCGCGCTTAACCGCGGCCAGCGTCAACGAGCTTTCGTCGGAACGATATAAAAAATAAACATCGGGTCGCTTGTCCGCGTCGAACGTGAGGGTAAGGCCGCCCTGCCATTGCCCCGCCAGTTCCGGCGCGACATAGAGGTTCAGCGAAATGGAGGCGCGCTCGCCTGAGCCTTCCGGAATGACGTCTGGAACCAGGCTGTCGTAGGATACCCAGGTAACGCGCGTCGTGGCGGTGATGATCAATACTCCCGCCGTTTCGCTTTCGAAGCGCTCCCCCGAGGCTACCAAGGCAGCCAGCAGGTTGAGCCTGCGACGTTCTTCCGATGCGATAATGGTTCGCGGATCGTTTTTCTGGCGCACGAAGGTGATGGTAATGGCGGGTTCGGCATCTAGGGATGCACTGTTATCGCTTACGGGGGCTGTTGCTTCGCTCGTCCCCGCGTCTCCCAGAAGGTATTTCCTGAATTCAGGCGTGATATCCTCGATCGGCGGCGTAAGCACGAGATCTCCGGAACGCGTAAAGTGCAGCTTGGCTCCCGAGCTGCCGAGCACGAAAGCGCCTTCAGCGTCCTGATTGATGGATTCGTATTTATATATTTTTGAGAACCCCGGCTGCTCCACCCGAACCATTTTTCTCGTCGGGTCGGCAAAAAGGCCAAAGCGAAGCTGGTATTGATAAAAATCATAGCGTTTCGCGGTTTCCATGGAGCGGAAGTATTCGGGACGCCAGGTCTGCTCGAATAAATCGGGTAATCGTGCATCCGGAGCCGGAGCGGATTCCGCGAGCTTTGGCTTAGGGCCGCTGCTCGCATCCCAAATAATCAGCTGGTTGGAAAACACGTAGCCCTGGGTGCCGTCGTCGGACATGGCAAGGTACCAGCTTCCGTCGAGGGCCGTCCCGCCCGTCTTTACCTCGGTCCCGTCGACTTTTGCCAAAAGCTTGATTTCCTGGTCCAGCATCAGGCGGTACGTCTGCCTGGCCGTATTCTCCGGCTTATCGCGAAGCAAAAGTCCGTCCCTCGAGCAGATTCCGGAAAGTGTCGCAGTCGCTGCATAGTCTTTGGCTTTAATGGAGGCTTTTTTTCTGGATGGAAATACTTCAAGGCGCCATAGTTCCAACTCGACCTTTTTTCTGCTTTTGGGTATCCCGACCGCCCATGTTTTGGTTATGTTCGATTTGAAATAAACCGGCACTACCTCTCCGGAACGTAGACCCGAATCGGCGGGCGCCCAGAGAACCAGGCCCCAGCCGGAGAGTCGCGAGCATGAGCCTGCCATAAGGGCAAATCCCGAGATGATGCAGCAAAGAATCGTGATGGATCGTATGCGTTGTATCATGGTAGCTTATTTATACCTGAATTACGGGCAGTTTGTCACGTCTATCCGGGGTTTAAGAGCAGCTCCCCTGCGTAATTTAGAGGTTTTTCAGTGGTATGGTTACCCTAAAATGTATATACTGGAATATTGGCTGTTTTGAAAAAAAGCGGGGGATACGATGAATGCGGGTACGGTAGCGGTAATAGAAATCGGCTCTACGGGAATTAGGCTTCTCGTGGCCAATGTCCGTCCCAACGGCTCTTACGAGATACTGGAAAACGCGGGGAAGCCCAGCTCCCTGGGCCGGGATGCGTTTACCACCGGGTCCGTCAGCCGGGAGGCCACCCACGAATGCATCGCGGTTTTAAGGGGTTTTCGAGAAATCCTGCGGACTTATGGCATAGAACCGCTTAACGCCAGGGTCGTGGCGATGAGCGCCATTCGCGATGCCGAAAACCGCGATGCCTTTGTGGATCGCGTCGCCATGCGTACGGGTTTTAAAGTGCTCATTGTCGAAGATATAGAAGAAAACCATTATATGTATCTCGCGGTACAGCACGCCCTGGGTGACGACGCGCGCTATTTTGCCCGTTCCAACTCCATTATCCTGGAAGTAGGCGGTGGTTCCACCGAGCTGATGCTGCTGCGGCGGGGCAAAATCATCGCGGCGCATTCGCTTCGTCTTGGAACGGTGCGTGTCGAGGAACAGGTCAAGGCGGCATCGGGCTCGGGAGCCTACCTGATGCGCATACTGGGAGACAACGTGCGCACGGTGTGCGCGGGGCTCGAGGAAGACCTGAAGCTGGCCAGCATCAGGCACTTCATGGTAATCGGCAGCGATGCGCGTTTCGCGGCGCAGATCGTCGGCACGGAAGGACGCGAAAATTACAGGATCATACCCAAGGAAAAATTTATCCAATTCGTGGATCGTCTCCACGGAATGACGGTGGACGAAATCGTGTCTGCCTACCGTCTGCCTTACGGTGAGGCGGAAGCTGCCGTCTCCGGCCTGATCATAGCCAGCCTGTTCCTGGAGCGCACCGCCGCCGAAGACCTGGTCGTGCCCAACGTTTCGATACGGGAAGGCATCGTGCTGGCCATCGCAGGCGGCAAGACCGCGGAAATAGAACGCGAATTGCACGCACAGGTCATGGCCTCCGCGCGAAACCTGGGCAAGCGCTATCACTTCGACGAGAACCATGCTGTCTGGGTTACCGGGAGCGCCCTGTTTTTGTTTGACCGGCTGTCGTCGATTCACGGATTGGCCGAGCGGGAACGTCTGCTTCTGGATGTAGCCGCAATGCTTCACGACATCGGGATGTTCATAAGGCCGAGCAGCCACCAAAAGCATTCGGAATATCTTGTGCTTAACAGCGAGATATTCGGCCTGCAGCGGGACGAACTCGTAATCATAGCCAACGTTGTGCGCTTTCACCGGAAAACGGGTCCTTCGGCTTCGCACGTAAATTACATGAGCCTGTCCCGCGAGGATAGGCTCGTTGTCCTGAAATTGGCCGCACTGCTGCGGCTTGCCGACGCGTTGGACCGCAGCCACACCCAGCATTTCGCTCTCGTGGAGCTTGAGATCAAGGAAGACCACCTGCTTCTGCACAGCGATTGCGCTGGCGATTTATCGCTTGAGCGGCTGTCGTTGGCGGAAAAAAGCGATATCTTCGAAGATGTATTCGGCTTGAAGGTTATAATATTATGAGGATAGCAGCAGTATGCCCAAGCGCAACCTGAAATCGCGATTTTTCAACAGGGAGCTTTCCTGGCTCGAGTTTAACGCCCGCGTGCTCGAAGAAGCGAGGAATCACGACAACCCCGTACTCGAAAGGCTTAAATTCCTTTCCATCGTTTCGTCCAACTTCGATGAATTTTTCATGGTTCGGGTGGCTGCCGTAAAGGCCCGCTTGCGAAGCGAAAGCCAGGCGCCGGACTTATCCGGTTTTACCCCGGCGGAGCTTTTTACGCGCATATCGGCGAAGGCGCACGAAATTACGGAAGGCCAGTATCAAGTACTAGTTAAAGAAATATTACCACTACTGAAGGCCGGCGGGCTTCATGTAACCGCCCCCGCCGACTGGGACGGCGAAACAGCATTGAAGCTTGCCGAGTATTTTACCTCCCAGGTCGCCCCCTCCCTTACGCCCCTTATCATCGAACTGGACGAAAGCGCGAGGCTGCCTGTCATTGGCAACCTGCGCATACACGGCGCTTTCCTCCTGACCCTCGATACCGAGGATCTCGCCGGAGGTTCCGGCCACGGAAAGGCGATATCCGAATATGGAGCGAAACCCGGCCGCGAATATCTGGCCATACTCAGGGTGCCTCCGAACCTCGGTCGCTTTCTTCCCCTTGCCTCCAGCGAACCCTCGCTTGTGCGCATGGCC
>JANNSO010000078.1:0-38512 GCA_031402655.1 Spirochaetota bacterium
CAAATACGGCAATGTTTTTTTGAAGGTCTTCTTGGTTACCGTTGGATTGAGTGTGTAGGTAGCGAATGCCTCCGAGGCACTAGCGCTTGAATCCGAGACATAAGCGCTGGGTCATGACCTCGAATCATTCCTGTCTGAGCCACGAGCCTGGGGTGGTTTCCAAGGCTCACATACTGATTTTCTTATCTGCGCTTTTTCCATGGATAATGATTATGCAATATTAACTCTTGATAAAGACTTCCAGTATTATAAAAAATATATTCCTATAAAACCATGAAAATAGAAAGTGTATGACCTGACCTTATCCCCGTTTTCCATCGAATTATTCTTATCTGCGCCAATCTGCGTAATCTGTAGATCCGTTCTTTCCTCGCTCTTCATTATTATATTTTTTTAATATATATCTATTGCTCTCTCCTCTGTGCCTCTGTGCCTCTGTGGTAAATATCTCTAATTACATTCCTCCGTGTTCTCCGTACCTCCGTGCTTATTTTTTTATCTCCTCTTCTGCCCCTCTGTGCCCTCTGTGCCTCTGTGGTAAATATTTCCTAATTACAAACCCTAACATACCGCCTGAAATTGCCTTTATCGATACGGCACCCGTCCACAATCTCAAAACCTTCCTCCGTAATCGCTTCATCCATATCTTCGCAAGTCAGTATCACGGCCCTGCCAGAAATCCTGCGCGCGGTTTTAATAATCTCGATTTGCCCTTCCCTTGTGACCGGCGTAAATAATCCATAGGGAATATCGACGATAGCCGCATCGAAATATTCCGTTATCCCGTGCATGTCCCCAACCGTTATTATGTCGGGAAATCCAAAGAACGCCAGGTTCAACCGTGCTTTTTCTGCGATGCCGCGGTTTATCTCATATGCTTTTATATCGATTCCCATGGATAGCGCTTCAATTACCACGGTGCCTACGCCGCAGCATGGATCTACCAGAGAGCCGGTCCTGTCGCCGCCCAAAGCGATGTTTACCAGTGCGCGGGCGAGTATCAGGCTGATGGAATGGCTGTTCGTGTGCGGCTTGCTATTGTGCTCCATCCATTTATTGTCGTTTCTTCTGTACTCGCCAAAAATCCAGATGCCGTTTATTTTTGCCGCGCCTAGCAAGATAGAAGGAGTATGCATATTCGTTTCGCCGTCGATAGCCTCGCCGAGTATCGTTACGCTGTCGATCCACTCTCGGTATCCCAGTTCTCCGCTCCCGGCTTTGAAGTGTACGAATTTAAAATTACAGAAGGCGGCTTTTCCCGCTCGAAGCATGTTCGCCAATGCTTCCAAAGAATCGGCCTGATATAAAATTGAGACGACATGCCGTATGTAGGGGCTTTTCGAAGGATCGATGTTTTTGTCGGAAAAGAAATGATTTTCCGTTACTTCCTGCTGGAACAAATGCTTCATCTCCATGCGGCACAGGCATTCCTCCGCAATCGGATAACTGATGACGTAAAGATTATCTTTCATTTATCTTCTCTGTGCCTCTGAGTCTCTGTGGTGGAATTTTCCTAAAGCTTTAGCCCAGCCAGACCCGGTATCGTCTCTGGCTTTGCCGGCCGTCCCTTTTCCAGGCACACCCCGATTACCCTTGCCTGGACCACAAGCGCATCCGTCGCCTTGTTGCGAATCTCTTGGTCAAAGATAATCCGCAGCGCGCCTTCTTTGTGCACGGCCAGTTTTACGGTAAAAGCGTTGCGGCTTCGCAGGGATTGCTTGTAGTCGATCTCGATGCGGGACACGACTAGGTCGACTCCTTCTTCGTGGAGCCTGGCGAAGTCGATACCTTGTTCAAGGAGAAATTGATGTCGGGCATGCTCCATATAATGAAGGTAATTGGCATTGTTGACGATTCCCTGCAGATCGCATTCATAATCGCGCACCACAAAATCGAGGCTGTACCGGTACGTTGGCTGTTCCATGCTTATCCTTTCGTTTGTAAGCTGCAGGGGGATGATTTACGGAATTTCGTTTTTTGTCAACGGCAAGGAAGGGAAACACGCCAGAGAGGGCAGTGAATAACCTAAAGTGTTTTAATTAGAAAAACCATTGCTTTTTAATTAAAAAAGATATATTATAGTAGCAAGAGGTTACTAAATGAACATAGATTCAAAAAAATCATCCGCAATCCACGTATCACCGATTATAATCACGGGAAATTCGTTTAACGAAGTGACTCCAACGATATTCGGGTACGGTTTTATCCATGTTGATAACAATGGCGATCATGTTACCGTAACGCAACGTGGAACAGGGACGATAAACATTATTAATAATGGCGGAACCATAGTAGTCAGCAATACGGGCAACGGTTTTATGTCCATCGACAATGTGGCTTCCGGGCCGCTTATCGTCAATAATTCGGGCAATGGGCAGGTGAGCATAAAGACAAGCGGATTTCAGGCAATAATTATCAATCATTCTGGCGATGAGGATTATGTATACCCACCGGTAGAGGTATAAGGCTGTCTATGAGCGTGGGTAGTGTTATTTATTTTGAAAATTAATTAAAAAACATGTTGCTATTTAATTAATAGTGTAGTATATTACTAATAAGAGGTTACCAAATGAACAGATTTACAAAGAAAGCTTTAGCCGGTCTTGGCACCATCATGCTTGTGGCAGCGTTTGCCGCATGTAGCAACCCAGTTTCTTCCAGCCAAACCTTGTCTGACGCGACCCGTTTCGGTGCTCGCAGCATAGCCGGTTTTGAGACCTCGATTCTCAAATCGGCGGATGGATACGCGGTATTCGGCGGCGGAGCCGGCGTTACCAACCAGGGAACGCTAACCAGCATCAAAGGTGACATGGGCACCACCGGCGCGTCTACGATGATCACCGGATTCCACAGCGCCACATTCAGCTATTCCGAAACGCCTTTGAACGCCGGAGAAGTAAACGGATTGGTAATTACAAATGCCCCCCAGGGTTCGGTAGCAGATTTCGAAATTGCCAAAGCAGTTGCGGCCGATGCGCTTAGCGCATACAACTTCCTCGCTTCCATACCCGATGGCATGGATCCAGGCGCCGGCCAGCTTGGCGGCCTGACCTTGATCCCCGGTGTCTATAAGTCGGCTGCCGGTCCTTTCCTTATCACGGGATCCGACCTTACCCTGGATGCGCAGGGCAACCCCGATGCCCTCTGGGTATTCCAGGCGGCCAGCTCTCTTACGGTAGGCAATCCCATCGCTTCGCAGAGCGTTATCCTGATCAACGGTGCGCAGGCTAAAAATGTGTACTGGTATGTGGGCAGCGCGGCGACCATCAACGGAGCAGGCGGCGGAACCATGGTTGGCACCATCATAGCCAGCGCCGGCATGACTTTCTCCACCGCTGGCAACATGAACGTTACCACCTTGAACGGTAAGGCCTTGGCCCTGTTCGCCTCGATTACCATGGTTAACACCGTGATCAACTCAGACGGCGTTTCCATAGTCGAAGCGGAACCTGTAGTTGTGCCGGTCGTGGCTTCCATTACGGTAACGGGCAGCACTGCCTCGGCCGTGGTTCCTGTTGTAGCGGGCGGCGGATTCATCAATGTACGGAATGACGGCGGACTCGTAACGGTAACCGAAACCGGCACAGGCACCATCGCCATCGATAACGACGGCGGCCTTATTACGGCTACCAATACAGGCAACGGCATCATGATCATCAACAGCAACGCCACCGGCGTAGTGACGGTTACCAATACCGGCAACGGCAACGTAACGGTCAACGCTACCGGCTCCGAGGCAATCACCATTACCCACACTGGTGACGAAGACTTCGTTTACCCGATTCTTCCATAAACAAAAAGTCAAGGTTAACGCGGCCGTCTTCGGACGGCCGTTTTGTATTGTATGGAGGATAGTCCAGTAGCCTGCCTGAATAAATATCTTATTATTAGTTGTTTAGTTGCTTTTTAATTAAAATATGAGTATTATTTTAATTAAAGGATTCCAAATGAACAAACCTACAAAAAATCCAAGAGCTAATCGTGGTATCGCAGCGCCTGGAGCGCTGATCAACTCCTGCACTCGTCTAGTGGCGTCGAATATAATACGGGCATCGCACCATGCTCAAGTATGCAGCACCAGCGGTCCAAAGGCGCCGTGTCTTGGCATGGCGGTCAATTTCGTGGTTTTTGCCGGCAGCAAAGGCATAAGCAACCAGGGATTAAAAACCGTTATCACCGGTAATATCGGAACAACGGGAGCTTCTGACATGATCACCGGGTTTCATTGCACGGCGTTCAGTTACAGTGAGACTCCCTTCGATAAAGGTATAGTAAACGGCATAGTGGTAAGCGATGCGCCTCAAGGATCTGCAGAAGAGTACGAGATAGCGAAAGCCGTCTCAAATGACGCCTTGAGCGCATACAATTTTCTTGCTACGGTACCGGATGGCATGGATCCCCGAAACGGCAGGCTTGGCGGCCTTACGCTTGCCCCTGGCGCATATACGGCCGCTGCCGGTTCCTTTTTTATCGCAGGATGCGACCTTACGCTCGATGCGCAGGGCAACAGCGCCGCTGTGTGGGTATTCCAGATGGAGAATTCCTTGACAGTCGGGGATGCGGTTTCCGCTCGCAGCGTACTGCTTATAAACGGGGCTCAAGCGAAAAATGTGTTCTGGCAGCTTGGTGGTACTGCGACCATCAATGCAAAAGGCGGTGGAATCATGGCCGGTACCATCATTGCCGGCGAGCGGGTGGTTTTCTCGACTCCCGGCACCATGACGGAATCCTCCTTGAACGGCAGGGCTTTTTCTTTGTTCGGTGCGGTAAGCATGGTTAATACCGTGATAGCCGCAAACGACATACCTGTATGGTAGATCGTCCTAGAAAAAGAGCAGGACCACCAGCGACACGACCGCCCCGACTCCCAGGACAATGGCGATGATACCCAGAATCTTTGCGCCCGATTCGGCCGACTTGGTCAATTCTTCCTCGCTCTTGACGGAAATGATGAAGCGCTCGCCCTTTTTTGAGGGCTTGCCGATGCGGAGGCGATTCTCGTCGTCACGCGCCTCGCCCAGGACATACAGGCGCTTTCCCAGGGTTATTGCCCATTCCTCCAGCTTGTAGCCGATGGTGCGCCTGCCTCCGCCGATAGCGCCGAGGTTTAGCCTGAAGCTGCCTAACGACAGGGAAGGTCCGCGGTCTCCCTGCTCGAACTGGGATACCAGGCGTTCGCCTTCGATGTTGGCTCCGCTGGGATCCACGGTGATTACGCCGCTTTCGTCGCGGAGCTGGAAGGGTACGCTGCGCTCGTTGGACGATACGGTTTCCGAGCCGCGCCTCGTGCCTGTCTTGGTATGGCCTTCGCTGTCGCGTTCGGTATAGCTTTCTTCGTATTCGCGGGTAACCGTGGAGCGGTACCATACGCATTCGCTGCCGTTCATCTCCGACTTTAGCGGAGACCCGCATTCCGCGACGCCTTTGACTTCGGCCTGCTGGTTGAAGGAGCCTGAGCCTATTTCTTTGGACACGTCCGCGGCCGATTGCGCAAGAGCCGCGGCGGTGGATGTCTGGACGGACTTCATGTCGTATGCTTTTTTGTTCTGGCTGCGCCCCACGAAGAATAAAATTACGGCGATTCCCGCCAGGCCGATCGGTATAAAAATCATTGGTGCCTCCGCATATCATTCTTACGCATACTTCTCCCGGGCGCAAGGGGGATGCGGGGGATTCTTCCGCACTTGACAGCGCAAGGCGCATTCTTGATAGTGGATCAGCATGAGCCAGCGTAATTTTTCGCTTGACGGCATAGTTTTGCGCTCGCGCGAGATTCCGTCGGGCGGCAGGGTAGTTTCTCTTCTTACGGCCGAAGACGGCGTTATCGACGCGTTTATGTTCGGCGGGTCAAAGAGCAAACTGCGCTCCCTTGCATCACCCTGGCACGAAGGAAGAGCATGGCTCTATCGCGATGTCCAGAAGGATTTTACGCGTTTGAGCGATTTCGATGCCCGGCTGGAGTTTCCTACGATACGAACCAACCTGGAGGCTCTGTGCGTGGCCGCCTTCATGTCGGAATTCATAAGCGAGACCTCCGCTTTGGGCGGCGAAGGCGCGACGGCCTTTGCCCTGGTGCACGATACGCTGCTGGCTCTCGAGACGATGCTGTGTTCCAGGACCGCCGCGGCCCCGACTTCTGCCCACCTGCCGGTGCTCCTGCAGTTTTGCCTGCGCGCGCTTTCGCTTATGGGCATGCTTCCGGAAACCGCGTCATGCTGCCTGTGCGCTGGAATAATCGTGGCGAATACGGTACACTCGTATGCCCGGTTGCATACCGGTTTTGTCTGTGCCGGATGCAGGATTGATCGCGAAGAAGGGGCATCTTTCATCGATGTGCCATCAGGCGCGGTCGTGTGGCTGGAAAAAACTTTGGCCCTTCCTTTTGCCCAGGCGGCCCGTATCGGCCTTGCGGCGGAGGCACTCCTGGCGCTGGAAGCCTGCACTTTGGACATCGTGCGCCAGGTGGTCGATTCACCTTTGAAGACCTTGCGCCAGCTTGAAAAACTGCGTTGATTTTTTCGCCTGCAAGCAGGCTCGTAATTTTGCGCGTAATAGTAATGGTAGACCTTTCAAACAAGGAGTCAGCATGAGAGCGGTGGACATCATCATGAAGAAACGGGACGGCCTGGAGCTTTCCCGCGAAGAGATAGGGTTTCTGGTAAGCGGCTACGTATCGGGAGACATTCCCGAGTATCAGGTTTCAGCCTGGCTCATGGCGGTTTTTTTCAAGGGCATGACCTTCGACGAGACGGCGGCGCTGACCGACCTTATGCTAAAATCGGGCACCGTCATGAACCTTGCCGGCCTTAAGGGTCCCTTCGTGGATAAGCATTCCACCGGCGGCGTGGGCGATAAGGTATCGCTGCTGCTCGCCCCCATCGTGGCGACCTGCGGAGTGCAGGTGCCCATGATGTCAGGCCGCGCGCTGGGGCACACCGGCGGCACCCTGGATAAACTGGAAAGCATTCCAGGCTATTCGACTCGCCTGGACGAAGGGCGATTCCGCGACTACATCGCCAGGGACGGCTTCGCGATGACAGGCCAGACGGATACCATCGTTCCGGCCGACAAAAAACTATATTCGCTGCGCGACGTCACCGCTACCGTGGAATCCGTCCCGCTCATCACCGCCAGCATACTTTCCAAGAAAGTGGCGGAAGGCTCGGACGCACTCGTTTTCGACGTGAAGAGCGGCCCGGGCGCGTTCATGAAGACGATAGAGGACGCCGAACGCCTGGCCAACAGCCTGGTAAAAACGGGTAACGCCATGGGCAAGCGCGTCGTAGGCGTAATCACCGACATGACCGAACCGCTGGGACTCAAGGTAGGAAACTTTTTCGAGATAGAAGAAACAATCGACTGCCTCAAAGGCAAAGGCCCGGCAGACCTTATGGAAGTAAGCTATCGACTCTGCGCCTGGATGCTGGTCGCCGGCGGCATAAGCGCCAGCGTGGAAGACGCAATCCCGCTGTGCGAGGAAGCCGTGGCGTCGGGCAGGGCATACGAGCTGTTCATACGCAACGTAAAGACGCAGGGCGGCGATGTTGAAAAGATGCTTGCCCTGTACGGCACCTTCCGCGCGCCGGTCGTGCGCGAGCTGCTCGCTCCAAAAGACGGCTACATCGGCTCGATAGACGCGTACAAGATAGGACTTGCCGGCGTGTACCTTGGCGTGGGCAGGAACAAGACCACCGACCCCGTGCTACCGGACGTAGGCTTTATCTTCGAGCGCGTCAAAGGCGCTACGGTGAGCAAAGGCGACCTGGTCGCGCGCGTGTATGCCCGCGACGAGGCGGCCATGAACGGCGCCTGGAGCCTCGTGGAGGCTTCGCTGCGCATCGATTCCGCGAAGCCCGCGGCCACGAAGCTTATCATCAAGGAAATTTCTTCATTATGAGATGGAAAAAGCGCGATGCGTCGGGAGCCGTCATAAAGGAATTGGCAGCACAGTACAACCTGGACCTGCTTTCGGCGTCCATTCTTGCCCGCCGGGGAATCACTGCGCCCGAAGACTTGCTGTTCTTTCTGGAAGACGACCCGCGCTTTATGCGGAATCCGTTCTTGTTCAAGGACATGGAAGACGCCGTGGATCGCATCCTCCTGGCGGCCGACGAGGGCGAGAAAGTGCTCGTGTTCGGCGACCGGGACGCGGACGGCGTTACTTCCACCTCGCTGCTGTTCGAGGCCTTGCAGGCTCTTGGCATAGAGGCTTCATGGCGCGTACCGGCGGAAGACGAGCGCTACGGCCTGTCCAGGCGCGCCATCGACGAGCATGCGGCCGCTTTCGGCAGCCTGATACTTACCGTGGACTGCGGCATTTCAAACCATGCCGAGGTGGAGTACGCCGCCGCCCTTGGCCTGGACGTAATCATCATAGACCATCATGTCCTGCAGGCGGAAGAAGCGCCGAAGGCCCTGGCCGTCATCAACCCGAAACTTAAGGATTGCGGCTATCCGTTTCGCGACCTTGCCGGCTGCGGCGTGGCGTACAAAGTGGCATGGGCGCTGCGTTTCGCGCGGAGCGGCCTGTACAAGCAGCAGGTGGCTCTCCTGCACGTGCGGCCGGTCAACGACGCCTACGTGCTCGAGGCGGTGCGCATGTCCAACCTGGTGGAAACCGAGCGCCTCTCCGAAACCATCGTGCCTGGCATGGTGGACCTCGGCCGTACGAGGCTCGTTCCCTTTCTCTCGGACCGTCAAATTTTCGTGTGGGACGGCGAGCTCCAGAAACGCCTCCTGGCAAAGGCGCTGGGCAGAGGCGCGGAGGTTAATTTCTACGACGTACAGCCGGATATCGCCAGGGTTATTCCCCAGGCCGCCGGCTCGAGCCTGCTTCGGCTTACGGAGATGTCCAAGGTAAGCAAATACGCGGGAAAGTCGCACGGGGAGCTGGATACCTTCGTAAGCCTGTTTACGAGTTTTGCGCTCCGCAAGGCAAAATGCTGGGGTGAAGAGGACATGGAAAGCCTGCAACTGGTGGCGCTGGCAACAATCGCGGACCTTATGCCGCTGCGCGACGAGAACCGCATACTCGTAAAGCTGGGTATGGCTTCCCTCAACAAGAAGCCGCGCAGAGGCATTGCCGAGCTGCTTCTGCGCCAGAATCTGGCCGGCAAGAAGATAAGCGCCACGGATGCTTCGTGGCAGGTGACGCCGGTGCTCAACGCCGCCGGGCGCATGGGCGACCCCGGCGTCGCGGTAAAGCTGCTCCTGGAAACCGACGATGCCGCTCGCGCCGCGCTTGCCGACAAGCTTATCGGAATGAACCAGAAGCGGCGCGAGCTGGCCGCAAGCTGCTGGGACGCGGTGTATCCGGAGGCAGTAAAGCAGGCGGAGGCCGCTGGCGGAAAGTTCGTAATAATCGGCAGGGCAGATATCAACCGCGGCATAACGGGAATCGTAGCCAACCGGCTGGCGGACACCTTTAACGCCCCGTCCATCGCGGCCACGTTTCTGGCGGACGGCAGCGCTGCCGTGGGCTCGGTGCGAAGCGCCCGCGGATATAACGTAAAAGGACTTTTGGAGCATTGTTCCGAAATGTTTTTCGACTACGGCGGGCACGACGCGGCCGCCGGATTCTCCCTTCCCATAGAGCGCTGGCCCGAATTCGTAAAAAAGGCGAGCGCCTTTCTTGCGCGCGCCGAGATGGACGAATCCGAAGAAACGCTGGACATAGACGCCGAGCTGCCCCACGAGTACATGAAACCCGACCTGGCGGAACTCGCAGCGCGCTTTGAGCCCTTTGGCGAAGGGAACCCCCCGGTGGTTTTTGCATCTAAAAACGTTCCCATAGTGCAGGCGGACATCGTGGGCAAGCAGGAGAAGAGCCATCTGAAGCTTACCTTCGACTTTGGCACCCACCGCTGGCCGGCCTTGTGGTGGAGCGCGGCCGAGAAGCTCGAGCGCGAGTTTTCTTCCAGGGATTCGCTGGACATAGTCTTTAAGGTGCAGAAAAATTCCTGGAACGGCGTGGAAACGCCCCAGCTGGTAATTTTGGACGCGCGCAAGGCTGCAGGTCCCTCCAAGCCGCAGTGACGAATTGAATTTGTGCCCAAGCCATGTTATAGTGGAGAGCGAAAAACAGTCATTTTAGGGAAACTAGGAGCGTTACATGCCGGAAACCAAGGTTCTCATCAACCTTTCAAATCGCCACATCCACCTCTCGCGGGAAGACGTGGAAGCCATCTTCGGGAAGGGCTATCAGCTGAAGCGCACCAAGGATCTTATGCAGCCCGGCCAGTTTGCCTGTGAAGAATGTGTCACCATAAAAGGACCCAAAGGCTCCTTTGCGAATGTGCGCATCCTGGGGCCGGAGCGCAAGGAAACCCAGTGCGAAATCCTTGCGAGCGACGTGTTCAAGATGGGCGTTCCCGGATGCCCCACGAGCGAATCGGGCCAGCTGGAAAACTCGTTCCCCTTTGTGCTGGAAGGCCCGAGCGGCAGCGTAAACAAGACCAAGGGCCTGATAATCGCCAAGCGGCATATCCACTTCGACCCCTCAAGCGCGGCCAGGTACGGCGTCGCAGACAAGGAGATCGTGGACCTTAAAATCCCCGGCGAGCGCGGGGCCATATTCCTTAACGTCATATGCCGCGTAAACGAAGCCTACGCGCTCGAGTGCCACCTGGACTTCGACGAAGGCAACGCGGTGGGCATCGGCAACGGATCCTTCGGGGAGTTGGCCCGCAGAATCCACTGAGCGCAGAGCGAGCCGTACCGGTACCTAGTGCCGGGTACGGCTTTTTTTTAGACAGCAGAAAGGGCGCGATCATGAGTAAGGTTATACTGAAGGCAAGTGATCTTGATGGTTACTTTAGCGATGCGGACCGTGCGATTCTTTCGCGCATGGACGCGCATTACAAAAAAGCCCTGGACTGTTTTTCGCTTATACCGGCTACCGGGAATCCACGGCGCGAGGAAACCGACAGGCTCATCGGGCTGTACAACGAAATGGGTTCGCTCATGCAGGAAATCTGCGCCGGCGAAAACCGCATCAACGTGTACTCGTTCAAGACGCCGGCGGAAAACCACGGCGAGGCCAGCCGCCTCATCGCCAAGCTCCGCGACATACATACGCAGAACAACGAGTTTACCTACTACACGCAAAGGGGCTACGAGCTGCTGTTCAACCTGGCCTTCGGGGGGGCGCAAAGCCCCAACAAGAACTACCTTATAGTTAAGACCCCCGTTACTTCTCCGGTGCAGAATTTCGCCGTGCACAAGATTCCCAACATCGACAAGCAGATAGAGAACTCCGTCATGTGCGTGATGCTTCGCGGGGCGCTCCTGCCATCGATGATCATGTCCAAGGAGATACAGGAGTTTTCCTCGCACGGTTACGTAACCCCCTTCGCGCTTTTCAAGATAAAGCGCGACGACAGCCGCGACGAAAAAAATATGGAATACATCCTGGACCTGGACCGCTCGTACTTTAAGCCCGAGCAGCTGGACGGCAAGGACCTTATTTTCGCCGACCCCATGAACGCCACGGGCGGAAGCCTGGTTACGGTTATAAAATATATACTTGGGCTGGGCGTGCGCCCCAAATCCATAAAATTCTTTACCCTGATATCGGCGCTCAAAGGCGCTCTCCGCGTCGTGCGCGCCATCGAGAACATAAGCGTCTACACGCTTTGGATGGATCCCGTGCTCAATGCGGCCGCCTATATCATGCCGGGTCTGGGCGATGCGGGAGACCGCATCAACGGCCGCGACGAGGACGAGACGCCCCGCGACATGATACAGCTTATCGCGGACTACGGCACGAACATCGCCAAGCTCTATCGTTCCCAGATACGGGTGATAGAAGACACCGTGCTCAGGCGATGAGCATGCCCCCGCCGGCTTATCGAATTCCGAAACTTGCCGCGTGCTGCGGCTTTGCGCTGGCGCTGCTCTTGGCGTCATCCTGCATGAGCTTAGGCGAGCGCAAAAATTTGGCCAACGGCTATACGGAATTGGGCAACAGCTTCGCGGAGCAGAAAAAGTGGGACAAGGCCGGGCTTGCCTGGTCGCGCGCGCTCGAGCTCGACGCGAGGCAGGGAATCGCCGGATTCAACCTGATGCGCGCTCTTGTCGAGGCAAAAAAATACGACGAAGCCAACGCCAGAGCCAGGGCGATCCTGAAGTCGGACCCCGAGAATGCCATGGTTTTGAGTATGTATGCCTATTCACTTTATAAGTCCGGTGAAAATGACAAAGCCGCGGAGATATACGAAAAAGTCTGTTTACTCAATGCCCAGGATGCCTTGAGCCTTTTTAACCTGGCAGTGCTGTACGAAGCCGCCGGAAAAAACGAAAAAGCCATCCTCAAATTACGTGAACTGGTCCAGCTTGATCCTGCCAACCAAAACGCCAGGTTCCGCTTTGGTTTGCTTCTTCTGGAGCAAAGCGATAAAGCATCTGCGACTCTTTCGGAGGAAACTCTTTCGGAGGCGCTTATCAATATCGAGCTCTATCTTGGTGCCCAGCCTGATTCGATGCCTGCCCGTGTCGCTCTGGCTAGGATTCACGAGAAATCCGGAGCCTTTGCCAAAGCCATCGAGGCTTGGGTCCTTGTCAGCCAAAAAGCGCCTGCGGACAGCCTTGGATGGTTCAACCTGGCAAGGCTGCGCCTGGTAATCGCCGGGGATTCCGCCAATGGGCTGACGGATTTAAAAAAGGCCCTTGAGATGGGGTTCAAGGACGAGGCGGCCATAAATAAACTATTGGCAAGCGAAAGCCTTGCGGCACGCGAAGAAGTCCTTCAGCTGCTCGCGGATAACAAAGACGCCCAGGAAAAAGCTCTTGCGGACAAGGCTCTTGAAAAGAAAATCGATGGCGACTGATATGTCGTTTCGAGTTGGCTTTGCATAAAATTCCGGCCGCGCTTCTGTGCCTGTTCCTTTGTTCCGCCCATGTATGCGCGAGCGGCACGCTTATCTTTCGACTGGCACCCCGCGATGCCGTTCTTATGGCCGGAGGTAAAACCCTTGCCAAGCTTCCTGCGGCAAATGGCGGGTTTTCGGTGCAGATTCCCGTTAACGCCTCCATGGTAACGGTTATCGCAAAGGGTTATAAGACCCGGCTGGCTTTTATTTCGGTTTCCGCTTCGGGGGCAGGCATTCCACCCGTGCTGGAAATAAAGCTCGAGCGAATCGACTCCGAATTCAGGCTGGAGAAGGTACTCCCCGTATCCCGCCGGCCAAAAAGCGTCGAGTTTACTCCGGACGGGCGATTCCTCGTCGTAGCGCCGCTGTCGGGTTCGCGCATAGATATCCTGGATGCAAGCGACGGTTCCCTCGCAGCCAGGCCAAAGATGCCGGAAAGTTATGAAAAATTTACAGGCTTTGTAGAGTCGGCGTTTCCTCCGGGGCTGGATGAAATCTGGGTAAGCCAAATGTACACGGACAGCATACATGTTTTTTCCCTGAGGGATTTTTCCTGGAAGAGGGTGATTTCCTCTGGAGGGGTCTTCCCCAAGGTAATCTGCCCGCATCCGGACGGCCGCGTATTCGTTTCCAACTGGGTTTCCCGCACCGTCACGGTACTCGAAGGCAAGACAGGCGCGCTGTCAGGTAAATATAAGGTCGCCGGGACTCCGCGGGGCTTGGCTTTGTCCCTTGACGGCGAGCTGCTTTATGTCGCCAATTTTGACAACGGTACCATTGAAGTCGTGGACACGCACACGCTTAAACGGGTACAAACGCTATTTACCGGGAAAGAAGGTTTGCCAGCGGGCGGCGCGAAGCGGCATCTCGTCGTAGACCGGGTAATGAACAGGCTGTATGCGTCGGACATGGCGCGCGGTTCGGTTTTTGCCCTGGACCTTGCAAGCATGAAAATGCTCGCTGAAATAAAAGTCGGGTACAAGACCAATACCATTAAAGTTTCGCCAGACGGCGCATGGGTTTTCGTCTCCACGCGCGGACCCAATCATGCCCTCGATTACGAGTTGAAAGGGCCCGAATTCGGGGAATTTTTAGTAATCAACGCGCGGACTTTGGCGATTACGGAGCGTCATTGGGGCGGAAACCAGCCTACCGGCCTGGCAGTATCGCCCGATGGAAATAAAATCGTGTTTACCGATTTCCTGGACCACCGCCTTGAGGTTTTTTCCAAGGCGGATAAGCCGATCATGGCCGCTTCCGGATTATTTTATGCAAATATCGACTTCGAAGGGACCGAATGGCGTCAGGAAAGGAATCCCGATTACCGGAGCTATCTTGGGCCATGAAATCTGATGGTTTTCCCCGATTACCACGACGGGCGGCGATATGTCGATTGCCTTGTCCGCAAACTGGTTCGATGCGTTGCCCGATATGATATTGGTGAGCTCGCCTATCATGCCGTTGACCGTTTCCTTCCGCTCCGCTTCCGTCGCCGTCGTGACACCGGATTTTTCAAGAAGCTTGTCGGCAAGCATCCTGGGAAGCCTGAAGGCGACGATTCCGTGGAAATCGCCGGTAATGCCCAGCACGCCGGATATTTCCCAGCGGTGCCCCATCTGCTCCCCGAGTATGTACGCCGCACCGGCCTTGGCTTCGATGCCGAACATGTTCTTGAATAGGTCCTGCGATGCGCTTAAAAACGGGTTTATGATAGCTACGTCCATGGTTTCCCCCTAAAGAAATATTATGCTGGCCTCTCAGAACTCGAGGTTTGAGAGGGTACCTTGTCACTTGTCTCCGCTTAGCTCCAGGATCAATTCGACCTCGCCGCGCGAAAGTTTTACGACCCGCGCGATCTCGTCTACCTTCCATCCCTGATGTGATAATTTCCTTACTGATTCCTGGACGCTCAGGGGAGGCGCGCCGTTTTTGTCTTTGCGCGCCGGTTCGTCTTTTAGGATATCGTTGAGGAGTTTCAGGTGGTCGGTCGTCTTCTTGTTGAGTTCTTCGAACCGGGTTTCCGCCCGCGCCAGCCATTCGCGGGCTTTCTGCAGTTCCGCCACGCGCTTCTCCGCCTCGTTCATGGCCTTGTCCATGTCGTCGAGTTTGTCCATGGTGGAGCTGAGCTTGGGCTCGATGGCGAGCACTTCGTCCAGCGAGCGTTTCATCTGTATTATGCGTTCCGGAATATTCTTTATGTCGGTGTCCATGCTCCGGACGTTTCGCTCAAGCTCCGTAAGCGCCTGGAAATTCTTGTCCACGGCGTCGGCCGTCGCGTCCAGGATGGGGGTCTTTTTTTCCATCCGCTCGTATTTTTGCTCGGCTTCGTCGGATACCTCCGATAGCCGCCGCATTTCCGCCTGTATCTGGGTAAGCTGATCGTTGCTGGCGGTAACGGCGGCGAGTTTCTGGTCCACGCCTTGCGAAAGCCCTATCAGGCGGTTGAAGTCCTCTTCCATGGCGTCGATGCGCCGTTTTTCCGCCATGAAACGCGCGATCTTCTGGTTAAGCTCGTCTTCCATGCGCTTGATGCGCGTATACTGGGTTTCAAGCTCCGTAATCTCGGCTTTGCGCGCGTCCAGCCGGCCCATGTCGGATTTCATCGACTCGAGCGCTTGGCTCAGGCCGGCTTTAAGCTCGTCGGCCCGTTCGAAAAGCCGCGTCTGCGACTGGAACGCCTTTACCTGCTTGTCCATCTCGGCGAAGCTGCGTTCCCGCTCCTTGCGGTCGTCTTCCATCAGCTTGAGCATGCGCTCGCGGGTGACCGCGAGGGTATCGAGCAAGGTTTTGGCTTCCCCGGCGTAGGCGGAAAGCGAGTCTTTCATGTCTTGCGAAGATTCCTTGACTTTTCGGAGGCTGTCCGCGGAAAGCGCGTCGTAGGTCTTGGCAAAGTCGGACAGTGCCTGCGTCGATTTTTGCGCAAGTTCCTGGCGCAGCCGTTCCATGGACTCGCCCAGGTTTTTGATCTCCTTGCCCATGGAGGCGCGCTCCGCCTTTGAGCCGTCGACGATCTGGTCGCGCTGCGCGGCCCATTCCGCGTTGAGGGCCGTGGTGTTGAATTTATAGCTTTCCGACAAGGAGTCGAGCGAAGCTTTTTGCTCCGCCTCCATACTCTTGAGCGCCGCTTCCAAATGCGCGCTTGATTTGTCAAGCTCCGCCTGGGCGCGCTCCCTGGCCGCGATGAATCCCGCCTGGGCGTTTTTCATTTCTTCCCGCACCAGGGCGGTATTTTGCGTGGTATCTTTTTTTGCCTGCGCGATAAACTCCATGCTCTCGTGCTTCCAGCGCTCCAGCTCGGTGTTCATGAACGCGCTGCCTGCTTCGCGCGCTTCGTCCAGGTCGGACTTGAGACCCGCCTTGAGCGAGGAAAGCGCATCGGTGGATTCGCCGACGCGCGCACTGATGGAGTCGCGGTGGGCATCTACCTGCGCCGCCAGTTTTTCAAGGCTTTCCGCTACCCGTGCTTGAATCTCGCCTGCCCGGGTGCGCGATTCTTCAAGCCACTGCTTCTCGGTGGCGCTGCGCCCGACGTCGGCTTCGTGTATAGCCCTGGCCAGGCTTTCGTCCGACTCGTTTCTCCAGATGACGAACTTCTCGTCCGCTTCTTCCCGCCGTTTCCGCAAGTCCGCGAAAAACTCGTCTTCGAAAACCTTCAGTTTTTCCGAAACGTCGGCGTAGGCATGGGACTTGAGGGAATTAAGGTCTTCGTCCAGCGAGCGCATGGCCAACTGAAGCTTGGCTGATTCCGCCTCGACTCCGGCGCCGAAGGTCTCGTGACGCGATGAAACGTCCTTTGCGAAAGCCGTGAATTCCTGCTCGACGCGTTTTTTTGTAAGGCCCATGCTGTCGTGCAGCGACTTTTCCAATTTTCCGATATCCAGGCGCGAAGCCTCCAGCCGTTCAAGCCCCAGTTCAACGATGCCGCGCAGGGCATTGGCCCGCCCTTCGAAGCCTTCGAGCACGCGCGCTTCCATGTCGGTGCTTCGCTGGGTGAATTTTGCGTTAAGCGCGGTAACAAGGGATTCGGCACGCTTTTCTCCGGCTTGTATGATCGATTCGATTCTGGCGACGCTGGCTTTGTGTTCCGTCTCCGAAACGGCGGCCTGGCTTCGGGCGGCCATAAGCGTGGCTTCAAGAGTTTTGAATGCGTTTTCCGCTTCCTCTTTTGTCTCCGCCAGGCCTTCTTTTATGGAGTTTTTTATGTCCGCCTGCTTCGCGATGATGTCTTCCTGCTGTGTTTTAAGCGCGCTTTTAACCTTGGCGTGCAGGTTGTTGGCCGTTTCAAGCGCTTTGGCGTCCAGTTTTTCTAGTTTTTCCTCGAAATCGGCTTCGGTTTTAAGAGCGTTTGCCTGGGCGACCGATACGTGGTTATGCAAGGATTCGACGACTTTTTCCGCGTCCGTGCGGGCGTCCGCCAGCAGTTCGTCGGCTTCCTTGCGCCAGTCGGCCTTGAAGCCCTTGAGCAGACCCTGGGTCTCCGCCACTTTTTCCCGGGCAAGGTCGCGGAGTCCGTTGAACCGGGTCTCCAGTGCCTCGTTGAGCTTGGCCGATTTTGCATCGACGTTTTCTTTAATGACGCCGAATTTGTTTTCCAGGGTTTCGGTCAGCCTGTTGCCTCGTGCGTCTATCTGGTCGCGCAGCTTGGCGAAGGATTCGTCCTCCAGGCGCACGCCGTCGTCGTGGGCGCGCTTGAATGCCATGGTCAGCTCGTCTTCGATGCGTCGATAACCGTCGGTGGCCGCCTTGAGCATGGATTCCATCTTGGCATTGCAGCTCTGGAGCAGGGTATCGAGCGCACTCGATGCCTGGGTTTTGGCTTCTTCGCGCATGCCCGGTATATCCGCCTGCAGTTTACCCATGTCGATCTGGGCAATTTTAATGGATTTGGCCAACCCATCCACGAAGGTGCTTTCTTCGTGGATGATATTCAGGTTTTCGTCCACCCGGCCGCTCATTGCCTTGAGGTCGGCGAGGGCCTTGTCGTATTCACCGATGCGGTCGGCTATGGTTGCGATGCTTTCCGCGCGCATGCCCAGCTCTTTTTCCGCAGCCTGAACCTGTTTTAGTATTTCGCGGGAAGATTTTTGGTGAACGTCAAGGTCGATGGCGTAGCCCTTGAGATCCTCAAGCCGCCTGTTGGCGTAGGCGTCCATGTCGTCGCGAAGCTTGTCTGCGTATTTTTTTATTTTTTCAAGCGAGCGGTTGTCCCTGTCCAGAAGTCTATATACGACAAGGATGACCAGCACTATGCCAATGGTAACGAGATTACCCGGATCGAACATGTTATACTTCTCCACTATTAAAGGTAATTTCAGCGGCCGGTCCCTAATCGCTCAAGAGCCGCCTTTATCAGTATAGTACATCAATTCGATAAACAAAAGGACTAATCGTAGGCGAGTTTAAGGGGATTTGCCCTCCGTTGACCGCTACCGGCGTTTGCTATATTGTTGAGAGCCAAATACGAACGTAAACCGAGGTACTCATGGCTCTTAACTGTGGCATCGTAGGCTTGCCCAATGTAGGCAAATCCACCATATTTTCGGCTCTTTCCAGCACTAAGGCGGAAGCGGCCAACTATCCCTTCTGCACCATCGAGCCCAATACCGGCATCGTGGCGATGCCCGATCCGCGGCTTGACCGCCTCGTCGCGCTTTTTGAACCCAAAAAGCGTGTGCCTGCCATCATGGAATTCGTGGATATCGCGGGTCTCGTCGCCGGAGCCAGCAAGGGCGAAGGCCTTGGCAACCAGTTTCTTTCGCACATCCGGGAAACGGGAATCATAGCCCAGGTCGTGCGCTGCTTCGACGACCCGGACATAATCCACGTAGCCAACCGGGTGGATCCGCTCAACGATATCGACGTGATTATGACCGAACTGGCACTGGCCGACCTCGATGCCGTGGACAAGCGCCTCGAAAAAGTACAGCGCACGATACGCGTAATGGGCGGCGAGCAGAAAAAAGCCGCCGAGCACGACTTGACGGCGCTTTCCAAAGTGCGCGCAGCACTTGAGCAGGGCAAACCCGCGCGCTCGGTGGCATTGAGCGCCGAGGAAGCCGCCGAGGCCAAAGCCTGGTTCCTCCTTACCATGAAGCCGCAAGTCTACGTGTGCAATACCGACGAAGAAGGCGTGCGCAAAGGCAACGCCCATATCGAGGCCGTTCGCGGGCGCGCCGCAAGCGAAGGCGCGGACGTCGTGGTAATCTGCGGCAAATTCGAGGCTGAACTCGCCGACCTCGGCAGCGAGGAAGAAAAACGCGAATTTTTATCGGAGCTCGGGCTCAAGGAATCTGGTCTCGTGGGGCTTATCCACGCGGCGTATCACCTGCTGGGACTGCGCACTTTTTTTACTTCGGGCAAGGACGAGTGCCGGGCCTGGACCTTCCACGCAGGCGACAAGGCTCCAGAGGCGGCAGGCGTTATCCACACCGACTTCGAGAAAGGCTTCATCAAGGCGGACGTCTACTCGTACGCCGATATCGACAGCTACGGTTCCGAACAGGCCCTTAAAGCCGCCGGCAAGATTCGCATGGAAGGCAAGGAATACCTCGTCCAGGATGGAGACGTGATGTTCTTTAAATTCAATGTCTAGGGGAATTTTCAATATGCGGTGCATATTGAAAATGAAATGGCTGGATACAGGTTCAGCCACGCCGTCCTGGGCGCGCCATGGACGGCGCGTTCCGGCACATGCCGGGCGGAACCTCAGGTTCCGCAACGTCATGGATGACGCAGCGTGTTTCTGATATCAAAAGTGCTGCAGCCGCTACTGTTTCCGCCCGGCTGTTTTTTGGTGCTGCTCTGGTTTATCATACTTTTTATAGCGCTAGGCAAACGCAGGCTTGCCATCGTCCTCGGCGGGTGCATGGCGGCGATGCTCTACCTCGTTTCCATTGCCCCTGCGGCGGACATGCTCATGCGTCCGCTCGAGAATAAATATGCCGCGCTTTCTATCGACGCCGTGCCGGTTGCCGACTGCATCATCGTGCTGGGAGGCGGAACTGTGCAGGGTTCCCCCGAAGAGTCGTCCGCGCTTGCGGGAGAAGCCTCGCTGGTGCCAGAGGCGATGAAGCGTCTCGTGTACGGTTACAGGCTCCATGTACGAACCGGGCTGCCCATTGTGGTATCCGGGGGAACCGTGTTCCGTGCCGGTTCAGAACCGGAAGCCGCCGCCGCCAGGCGACTGCTTCTGGAACTAGGCGTTCCCGATGATAAAATAGTAACGGAGGGCGGCAGCCGGAATACCTGGGAAAACGCCGTGAATTCGCGGGCTCTGCTCGGAAAAGGAAAAACCGTAATCCTCGTCAGCTCGGCCTACCACCTGAAACGGAGCGTCGCCTGCTTCGAGGCCAACGGCATGGCTTGCATACCCGCTCCCACCGATTACAAAACGGACCGCGCTCCGTTTAACTGGTCAAATCTGCTGCCCAGCGCGGAGTCGCTCAAGACCACAGCCGCCGCGCTACGGGAGTACTGGGGGCTGGCCTATTACAGGATGAGCTACCTGCGTAATAAGAAATAAACAGAAAGATTGATGCAGGGGTTTTTGCGGTAATCGGGGGGAGCCATTCCCCGATAGGACCCAACCTTTTCATGGTGGTCTCAATTACATAATTTGCGTAACTTCCAGTACGCCGTTAGGTAACTTTTGTTACATTATTTTAGTAGGGGGTAGCCTTGTGGAAATGCTCCTTCTTCGTAGGAGAAACAGACTGCATGGCAGGAGGATCTTTTGATTGATGCAAAGGAGGCGATATAGGGTTCCCAGCCTCAGAATCTAGCTTCCTGTCATGGCGAAAACCATGTCGCTTACGAACCGCTTGAACAGATCATTCTCCACGAACTGCTTATACACCTGGGTATCATCCTTTAATAGTTGTTGCATGATCTTTGCCAGCGCCTGGTCGTGGGCCATGCGGGCGGTATGTGGAGTGTTTTCCTTCGCATTTTGATAAGCTGGATCCGCCGCGACTTGGGGGGCGATATCTTCACGGATTCGCTTTATCACGCGATCGTTATCGTTAAACAGCGTTCCGAATTGTTCGTTAAACGACTTCAGGATGTTGCTTAGACGATCAAGTTCTGGTTCTGACTTGTATCCTCCGGCTTCTGTGGGAACAGGTTCGATCTCGGCATTCGCATCTGTTAAGGTGATTTTCTGGATTGCCTTTTTCTCGACACGATAGCTGTCCATATCGATGGCTTCAAGGATACCTTTGGCAAGGTCCTCCTCTTTCGGCGCAGGGAGCTTGGGAGTGAGCAAGTTCAGGAATATAGATAACTTCTCCCACTCAATATTGCTGTACGAAATCACAGATGACAGAAACGCATAAGTGCGACAAAATACTTTTGCCTTACTTTTAAAGTCTACCTGCCCGTCTTCATCAAGCGTATCGGTATATACCTCCACGCAGATATCGAGCGTCGGGTCGAGTGCCTCGCGATCGGCACCACCAAGGAAAGCCGATACTACCTGCTGCACTTGCTCCGGAGAATAGACCTGTGAATTATCGAGTCCTGCCTTCAGGTCGTGCAGTTTATTCGGGTCAGTCTCCTCCGCCAAGATCGTTGTGCGGAAGTAGTCCTGGAAAGCGAACGTGATTGCCTCACTGTTATTCTGGAAATCAAGTACGAAGCAATCGTGCTTCTTAGGATGAGCCCGGTTAAGTCGAGAGAGCGTCTGCACCGCCTTGATGCCGGACAACGGCTTGTCTACGTACATGGTGTGCAAGAGCGGCTCGTCATAACCGGTTTGAAACTTGTCGGCGCAAATCAGGAATCGGTATGGATCGTTCTGGATATTCACTGCGATGTCTTTGCTTGAAAAACCATTGAGTGATGCTTCTGTCACTTTTGATCCACCGTAGTCATGCTCGCCCGAGAAGGCCACAATAGCCTGATATGGGCTTTTTCGTTTTGTAAGGTATGCTTTAAAGGCATGGAAGTATTGGATGGCCCGCTCGATGCCGTTCGTGACAACCATTGCTCTCGCTTCGCCACCAATCTTGCCTGCAGCCAGTACTTGCTCATGAAAATGGTCAACCATGATCTCGGCCTTGAGCTTGATGGCGTGGTCGTGGCTCTCCACGTATTTGCGCAGTTTCTTCTTCGCCTTTTTGGTATCAAACTCCGGGTCATCATCGGTCTTTTTGATTAACTTGTAGTAACTGTTAACCGGCGTATAATTCTGTAGGACATCGAGGATGAAACCTTCTTGAACGGCTTGTTTCATGGTATATGAGTGGAACGGGCGATGCTTTATCTTACCCTCGGCGTCAGGGGGAAGCGGTTCACCGAACATCTCAAGAGTTTTATTCTTGGGTGTAGCAGTGAACGCAAAGTAGCTCGCATTTTTAAGCATCTTTCTAGCTGCCATGCGTTTCTCGAGGACTTCATAGATGATATCTTCGGGATCGGGATTATTTTCATCGTCATCATCATTCGAAGCGAGCTGCTGTCCTGTGTCGCTGAGCGCTTCGCTCATGGCAGCGGAAGTCTTGCCTCCTTGACTCGAGTGGGCTTCGTCAATGATTATCGCGAACCGCTTACCGCCTTCGGCATCGAGTTCTCCAAGGATGAAAGGGAATTTCTGCACCGTGGATATGATGATCTTCTTCCCTTCCTGAATAAACTTCCGCAAGTCGCCAGAGCGTTCGGCATGTCCTACCGTGGAGCTAACCTGCATGAAACCTTTAATCGTCTTTTGAATTTGGTCGTCGAGGATGCGACGGTCAGTGACAACAATTACCGAATCGAATACCAGGCCTTCACCTTCAGCAGCCTTGAGCCCAATAAGCTGGTGCGCAAGCCAGGCGATGGAGTTCGACTTTCCGCTGCCAGCCGAGTGCTGAATGAGGTAGCGACGCCCTGCTGCATTGACACGTGCGTCGTCAAGCGCTTTTCGTACTACATCGAGCTGATGATACCGGGGCCATACCTGCTTTCTCTTTTTCCGGCCCGTGCGTTCGTCCTTCTCCTCGACAATCTGAGCATAGTTCTCAAGAATATCAGTAAGCCCCGCAGGTGTTAGGACTTCTTTCCACAAATAGTCTGTCTTGAGCCCGTTCGGATTGGGCGGATTACCGGCGCCGTCGTTATGGCCTTTGTTAAACGGTAAAAACCAGGACCCCTTACCTTTCAGTTCGGTGCACATCTGCACCTCGCTATCGTCTACCGCAAAATGGACCACGCAGCGCCCGAACTCGAAGAGCTTCTCGCGCGGGTCGCGGTCGCGCCGGTATTGTTCGACAGCGTCGGCGACAGTCTGTTTCGTAAGGCTGTTTTTCAGCTCAAAGGTAGCGAGGGGAAGTCCATTGATGAAAAGCCCTAGATCAAGCGCGCGGCGAGCCTCGTCCATGCTGTAGGCAAGCTGGCGTGTAATCGAGAACCGATTCTGGGCATGCAGCGTCGCGGCTTTGGTATTGCCTTCCGAAGGCGTTCCATAGAATAAGTCAAAGTGGAGCGGAACGATTTCGAGGCCTTTACGCAACACGTCTGTCACACCGCGTTTCAAAATTTCACTGGAGAGCCGTGATAAAAACTTGAGCCGTACAATGTCCTTCGGATCTCGAGTATTGACGATGCCAAGTTTGGCGAAGGCCACAGGCTGTGTAGTTTTCAGAAAAGCGAACAACTGCGGCACGTCTATCGCATGCGCTCGATCAAAATCCTTTGCGCTACCGGCGATGTAGCCCGAGCCCCCGTATGGTGGACAAGCCTCAGCCACGCCATCAGCCGATACAGGTAGCGAAATGCCATCCATTCCGGTCATATGCCGCATTATGAGAGTTTCAAGACCTTTTTCACTAGTGTCGACAGACATTACATAACTCCTTGCAAATAGCCAAATCGCCGATTGCTACCATATGTTGTATTACTAAAGGTCTTGACGCCTATGTATAGTGCCAAGGTCGGATTCCATCAAATAACCATCAAATAGAATTACGGGCTCCTTCAGGTTTAGCCCACCATGGCACGTACTTCATTAATCCAACCGTTACGCATGAGCGTTTCGACCGCGATTTTTATTTGCCGTGGAGTGAATTGTTTTTTGCGATCATTCCAAGCGTATATTTTCGCGCAGAGTTCTTCGATGGTTGACGCGCCTTCGCGGCTGGCTATCCAGTGAACCGTCGAGAGCAATTCAAGTCCGAATGGCGTCTCGAAACCTTCCACAAGTTTTGCCACTCGTTCCAATCGCCTAGGAGTATCAGGTTTATCGGCAAGAAAGGCTTGCGCTTCCGCAAGAGCACCCGGTACCAGAAACAGCTGCTTGCCGGGAGCATCCCCGCCATCATCATAGCCCGATATGAGATGCCCTTCTATTTTTTTCAGCACGTGGCGCAGATTTTCCGCATAGGGTCCATAGGGCGCTTTCACGTAGATGAGTTTAAGATCTTCACCGGCGGCTTGAAGAAAATACATAAGTTTATGAACTTCAAGAAGCGTGATAAACGGATCCAGCAACCCGCCGAGGTACCTGCTTATTAAACCGACCAAAGCGGCACGCCCGGGGGTCATATTAGGTACATCAGTAGAGAGATTTTTTTGAACTTTGGCCGGATCAACGTTCGGCTCATAAACTACGATCCTGACATCGTTCAATTTTTGCAAAGCGGATTCGATTCTGGGTTTAACTTCGGACCAGTCAAGCCCCCCCAAACCGCACCCAAGTGGCGGGATGGCTATGGAATGAATACCATGGTTTTTGATTTCCAGTACAAGCGAGACAAGGCCGGTCTCGATATCTTCCATGCGGCTCTTGCCCTTCCAGTGGCGTTTTGTGGGGAAATTGACGATAAATCGAGGGGAGAGCAGTCCGTCTGTCTCATAAATAAACATGCGGCCCGGCTGCACTTCTCCGCGTTTGCAAGCGGCGGCATATGCCTTATAGTTATCGGGATAGGCATTCTTGAATTGCAGGGCGATTCCGCGACCCATGACACCGACGCAGTTGACCGTGTTTACCAAGGCATCAACGTTTTCCGCCAGAATTGTACCAGTCTTATATTCGATCATGTTGCCCCCCTCGCTTCAATAATACCATTCTTTGCGAATTTGAACAGACGGTTTCTCGGGCAGCTTGTTGACCGCCGATTCCACCACGCCCAGTATCTTGGTATCATACACCCCAATGCTATCCACCAAGCTCAAGGGGAAGCGCCTTTCCAACAGGAATTCGGCTTGCTTGCTTTCTTTGCAGTCGCGCCAATCCTGGGCATAAATAGCATCCCAGTTCAATTGATCGAGCCTTGCGGGGTCAGCCCAGTCATTGAAAAAGCGCGTTCCCGCGTTGCCGTCGGTGAATGCCCATCGCCGCTGGTTATCTTGCGCCCATGCAATTACGCGCTGAAAATCCGCCTCAAGGTGGATAACCTCAGATTGACCGCCTGTATACGGTAGTTCCGGATTGTTCCCTTTGGAAATCATGAAAAGCCTAACCGAGCGCGGGCAAAAATAGAATGGCACGCAGTCGCCGACATGAAGTTCCGGATAGCTTGAAAGTATCAATTCCTGGAGCCGCCTTAATTTTATCGCGGGCATTCCGATTACGGTTCCGCTACCATCTTTTTGTTGTTGTTCAGAATCACTCCACAGGCAACCTTGCGCAATAATAGAAGGCAAGCGGTCGATATGAACGATATGGTAAATTTTCGTGTCTGCCGGCACATTCATGGTGAAACCTCAATCTCATCATCAACAGCTTCGATCTCTTCGTCTATATCTGTAATCTCTTCGCTATTATCTAGTGCGTGTACTTCTGGCAGACTTTTGGACGCTTCACGCACATCGAGTTTCCCCGTCACCACATCGGCGATAAGCCGGGTTCGGTATTCGCGGAGCAGTTCAATCTCGCGTTCGAGCTTGGAGGTGGCAGTGTTATATACTTTCAAACTCAAGTCGATTGACTTACAGATCGCATCTTGTTCATCCCTCGGTGGAACAATGATGAGAAGTGATTTTATTTCGCTAATATTGATACGTTTAAAAGTGGAACCAATAAGAATTTTTTCCAATTGCTGAATCATAAATGGGCTATGTAGTAGATAATTTAGAAATAATTGATTTTGCATATGCGAGCGAATAAGACATACATCTTGTCCCATTGCAAAATCGATATCGATATCAACAATAGCACAAGCTCCTACACTGGCATTTCGACAGTAAATCAAATCACCCCTCTGTGGTTTTCTATCACCCTCAATTAGAATTTTATACCAGTTTTGCTTAGTTTTTTTGCATCGACTAAGATTTAATGTGAAAGACTGAACCTCGGTAACACTTGCAAGCGGTATCCCATTATCAGAGAAAGGAACTGTAAGATGTTTGCAGTCAGTAACCCACCAATAGCGACGTAATGCTACGAGTTCCCAATGCTCCGGAATATCCCCGAGCCATGGAATGCCGGATGGCTTGAGCTTGACCTTGGGATCAAGGCCGCGGGTGACGGCTTTGTGGATGATGGCCTGCTTTTGTTCGTTGAGGAGGGTAATAACCTTTCGCTTGGCTTTAATGGCGCGGTCAAGACGGTTGTTCGACCAATCGAGGAAACGAACGATGGCGGATTGCTCGGAGGGAGGGGGTACAAGTACTGGAATTTGGCGCATTCCAGAAATAGTCAGGTCCCACTGCCCAACACGCACACCATCGGATGCCTGACCAAAGTGCGCGACATAAGGTTTACTCCGCAGAAGGGCCTGTCCGAACTTACGATTCTCGATTCCAAAATCGAATACAAAGTACGCAGGACTTACAATGCCATCAACAGGTGCGATTCCCATAGACCCTTGCCAAGCTTTCATCTTGTTGATGACTAAACTTCCAGCGCGTGCGACTTTGTAGTTGCTAAGGTCTTCTGGAATTACATTGTGATTTTCATTTGCATCCGTGAGGGAGCGAATAAAAACGCCTTTTTCACGAGCGACAGAAAGCAATGGTAGTTCGGGACGATTTCGTTCATTTCTGTGCCGTATGAGTGTGCGAAGATTACGAACTTCCCAGTGAAAAGGAACACTTGTCAGCCAACATGAACCCGACTCCTTGTATTCCGGGTATGGTTTGAGGTCGGCGATCAAGGATGACCTCCATTTTTCGAGTATATTACCCTCAGTTCTTTGTATAACGTTCTGAGATGATTGTCGGACATATCCAAAATTGGCTCATACATGAATGAATTTAGATGAATGTTCTCTGGCGTCATCAGAGCCACTCGTTGAAGAACGTCCAGCGCCTCTCGCTCTGCTGGATACAATTCCTGGAACTTTTTCAGCAGCCTTGGCGTCTGATTGGATCCGATCTTGGCAACGAAAGCTGGATCATTAATCTTATCCACCATGAATTGCTCAGCAAGCAGTCGCGTCGCGATGGACAGGACCACCTTGTTAGCGAAGTTGATCCCTTCCGGTACATGCAGGCAGTTTGACGCTTCTTCTACGATCAAATCAACGACAGGCTTATTCCCATCAGGCGAGCTCCCGGTCGTGAAGAACAGCTTGTTATAAATGTCGTCAAGATCCGACACGGTAATTTGTCGGGAGTCAGCCTTCCAGTGCAGCAAGGAAGTCAACTTCACGAAGTCGGGATCAGCCTCTCCACGTGTGTACTCGATCAGGTTGCGAATAAAGGAGATAGAGGCGATTTTCTTCCTTAAATCGGAATAGAATGCGCCTTTCCAGTCATTGATGAAAACGTTTTTAATACCGGATGCTTTTTCAAGCGCTACACCTGTGCCAGTCTTGGAAGCCATCAGGCAGTTACTGTAACCAACAAAGCGGCTCTCGACGGTTCGGAAAAAATCGAAATTGTGTGTCAGGATAATCTGGTGGAAATGTGGATTCTCTGAGATATCCATTAAGTACTGAATGATCGCGTACTTGTTCTTGTAGTCGAAGGAATCCGCTATATCATCTACGATAATCAAAGTGTCCTGCGTGACCTTTTTCCGTACCTCGATCTCAAACAGGACGTTCAATACATATAACGCTTTCTTTTCACCGGTGCTGAGCGTCTGTAACAATGCTGTACGATCCACAGGCGCTTGGTCAGCGCCATCGCAGAAGATGAAACCTAGGGAAAGCATCTCCTGTTTACCTAGGATCACATCAATCTTGTTGGCAGCCTCAATCTTGAATGGCACTACGAAACGACTATTGAAGATATCTATGACCTCTTCCCACTGTGTTCGCTCCTTCTCCGCCTGTTCTTGAATCTCCTTACGGCGTGCTTCTGCGGCATGGTACTTTTCAAGCAAGCTCCGATATAGATCGAATCTAGCATCGATGTACGCTTTCCAGACTTCCTGCTTGAAGTCGGTCATATTGTCGAACTTGGTCAATAGCTCTTCATGGTTCTGGAGATAAGCTTCAAACTCCCGTACGGTTGTGTTTTTCTGGATCAATCTCTCGATCTCGGTAAACTTTTTACGCAGCTCCTTGTCGTTTGAAATGGATTCTTTCTCGTTAGCTATCAGGTCCTCCAGTTCCTTCTGTGTTGTGATTTCTTTTTTATCGCTGGCGTTGAGATTTACGGAATGCTTGGCTGCGAAAAAGCCATTGTCTGCGAGTTGTTTTGCGACCTGTGCGGCATTGTAGTAGTTAAAGACACCTTTCTTGAAGTAAGTTGAGACCGCCAACAACTCGTTGTACTTTTTGATGTAGTCGTTGATTGCCTTTTTAAAATCCTTGGTTTCGAGAAAGGTCTGCACCTTTTCATCAAAGAACAGGTCGTAGGGTATGTCCTTCAAGGGACTATCTGGACGACTGGCAACCTCGTCCCTAATCTGGTTTAACGCTGCATAGAACTGATTATCGGTAGCGGTGAAGGCGAGAGAGAATTCCTTCTCTATGTCGCGCTTTGAACGGGACTGTTCCGTTAGCGCCTCAAGCAGCGCTTTCTTTGCAGCGTCAATTTCCAAGTGGAGTCTTTCGTACTCCTCCCGCAATGTTACATTGACAAGTAGCGTAGATGTCTTTGCCGAGTGTCCTAGTGTTTCTTCATAGGGCCGAACCACCAGTACACTGTCCTTCGGTAGATCGACGTCGTGTTCATCCCTGATAATCCGCGAGCAAACGCGCGCCTGAAATATGCGGTCCTTTGAGTCAGTACCAGCGGAAATATCTTGGAATGTCTGTGCCAGCGAAGTCTTCATTGAGCCATTTGGCGCATAGATGGCGATCGCCTTCGCAGTCGAAAAGTCAAGTTTCTCATCAAGCTTTTTGATCCCGTAACAGTTTTCGAGTTTGAGTGTCAGCGCTTTCATTTCGATTTGCTCCGACCTTTAAGCAACCCGTCTAAAAGTCCCTCTGCCTCTTTCTCAATCGCCAAAATATCTGCGCTTATCTCTTCAAGCGTTCGCAGTGGCTGTGGCTTATAAAAATGCCGGGTAAAACTTACCTCATAACCAATCTTGGTGGAGCCTTCCTTGATCCAGGCATCGGGTGTATAGGGTAATACCTCGCGACGGATAAAAGCTTCAATCCCGCCTTCTTCCAGTAATGGTACTTGTTCAGTATCTCTTAATTCGGAGTCAGTCTCGTATTCGACTATAGCGGACTTGTTGTCCATCTTTACTTCGAAGAGGCCTCGTATAGGATCTGGCTTAATCTTGCCGGGTTTGTGTACTTTGGCAATAATGGGAGCTGCAGTATCGACGCGCCAGCTGATTGCTTTGAGTATCTGCTTGAGGTCGGTTACCGGGAGCCGAATTTCTTTCTTCTTGAGAGCAGCATCCACAAGCTCCCTGAACTGATTATGATCTTTGTAGAGCTTATCACCTAACACCGATCGTAAAACCGTCGCAACTTCTACAAACCTGCCGTCGCGTTCCCAAGTGCTGGCATCGAGCAGTTTCTTTTTCTTCTTGTCGGATAAGCCTTTCTTGGAACTTCCGTCTTCTTCGTCATCGCCTTCATCATCGTCGCTACTCCAATCAGCCAAGCGTTTTTCCAGCTTTGTAACAATCTTGGAAAACTTGGTAAAAAGAATATCACCGAACTCTTCATAGAGTGTCGATCGCAGATCTTCGTCGCCGGACGTAAAGCGTAAGGTTTCAATAGCTTTAAGAGTCAATTGGCTATGCAGGCGCAGGGGGCGTTCTACGATAACCTTCCAGTATCCGAAGGCTGCATTCTGGAATAACTTGGACTCTGGCGTTTCCTTGAAATCAAGAAAGGTAGTGCTGATACGATCGATATCTTCCGGTGCAAGCTCGCAATTCTTTTTACCGAGATTTTTACGCAAAGGTTTGAACCATTGAGTCGCATCGATCAGTTGCACCTGTCCCTTTCGATGCGCGGGTTTCTTGTTGGAGAGCACCCAAATATAAGTAGCGATGCCGGTGTTATAGAAAAGGTTGAGTGGTAGGGCAACGATTGCTTCGAGCCAGTCGTTCTCGATCAAATAACGACGAATATTGCTCTCGCCCTGACCTGCGTCGCCGGTAAAAAGCGACGAACCATTATGTACCTCGGCAATGCGGCTACCAAGGGCGGACTTGGCGTTCATCTTCGATGCCATGTTGGCAAGGAATAGCATCTGTCCATCGCTGGACCTTGTTACAAGGGAAAGTTCCTCATCATTGTGCCATACTTTAAAGCGCGGATCACGCATGCCATCCTTGCCACCCATCGCCTCCATGTCCTTCTTCCAGCTTTTCCCGTATGGCGGATTTGCAAGCATGAAATCGAACTCTTGGGCAGGGAACGCGTCATGCGAGAGCGTTGACCATTCTGCGCCGCCAATTATATGGTCGGCGCTTTCGCCTTCGCCTTTGAGGAGCATATCTGCTTTGCAGATTGCATAGGTCTCGGGGTTGATTTCCTGCCCATAAAGCAGGCTGGTAATTTGCTGTTTCCGTTTTGAAACAAGAGTCTTTAACGTCTCTTCCGCAACGGTCAACATTCCACCAGTTCCGCATGCACAGTCGTAGAGCAGGTAGGTGCCGGACTTGAGTTGCTTCTCGATGGGTAGGAATACGAGGTTTGCCATCAAGCGAACGGCATCACGCGGCGTCCAGTGTTCGCCAGCTTCCTCATTGTTATCCTCATTGAACTTGCGAACAAGTTCTTCAAATACGGTTCCCATCGCATGGTTATCTATGCCGGTTGGGGTCAAATCGATTTCTGGATCAAGGAATTTGTTGATAAGCGTACCGATTGCATCAGCCTTGGAAAGAGTCTGCAACTGATTACGGAACTTGAAGTTTTCGATAATATCCTGGACGTTAGGCGAGAACCCGTTAAGGTAGTCTTCGAAATCCGCAAGGAGCTGTTGCTGGCTGCCACGGGACTTCAAGTCTCGCAAAGTGAATTTGGAAGTGTTGTAAAAAGCCTGACCCGCGGCATCGCAGAGGGCGGCTCGCTGTTCTGTAATGCCAGCCTTGTCGAGCATCTTCTTGGTATCGAGTACTGCTTTCTTTGTCGGTTCAAGTACCGCATCCATACGCCTGATTACGCACATAGGTAAAATCACATCAGGATACTTACCTCGTTTGAATAGGTCGCGGAGTACGTCGTCGGCGATACCCCAGATAAACGAGACTATCTTGTTGTGCGTGGCTTGATCCATTTATGCAGCTCCTCTTTAATAGAATTCTCAGTTTTGAATATGTTGCATTCTCGATATACTTCTGGGCACCTCTAATAACCCTGTTGGTTATCAGAGGTGCCTCACTGATTCCTTACAGGAATCAGGTTTTTTAATGGTCGACCTCGCAAAACTGGAGTCTTTCGAGGTCCCCTTCTGTTAATCCTTGTTTTTTCCTGCTCCTGACACCCACGCGTCGATGGCTATTTTACTAAAGCGCCAATGCTTGCCGATTTTCTGTGCCGGGACTTTTCCTTCCCGGGCAATCTTGTAGAGCGAGGACTCCGCTATCTTGAGGTAAACCGAGAGTTCTTTGAGTGTCATTATGCTTTCATCTTTGATCATTGGTAGGGATTGTACAATAACGAGCAGTAACTGTCAAAAATATATTGTGATTTCGATGTTTTTATTTGGGATATTACAGCCGGTCCCTCTGGTACACGTGAGGTTCAAACCCGGCAAGGAGACTATTTCTCCTTACGAACTCCCTTGAAAGTCGTTCCGTCCGATTTCTGGTCTATAAACTTACCAGTATCGGCGTCTCGTTTAGTCCAATTCCCATTTTGGGGATTTTGAACCTGAGAACGATCTTTTACAGCTCCATTCCTGTGACCATCACCTTTTGGCGGATTCGTAGCCATGGTTTTCTCCTTGTATCTAAGCTAGAAACTGCTCGACGAGCTTAGTAGAATATATTTAGTATTGGTAGACAAGTCAAGGTTTGTGATGTATATTTGTCTACATGGGGGTACTGAAATGTCATCATCATTTGGTCAGCGCCTCAAGGCAGCTCGGATCATGGCAGGGTTTTCCATGGACGCGCTTGTAGCCAAGATGGAGCAGTCTGTTTCCAAACAAGCTATCAGTAAGTATGAAAACGACCTCATGTCACCTGATAGCAGTATACTAATCGCATTATCCAAAGCGCTAAACGTAAAGCCTGATTATTTCTTTTCTGAGCAGGAGATCAGTCTCGAAGCGGTGAACTTCCGGAAGAAAGCCTACTTAGGCAAAAAGGAAGTCGAATCCCTCAAGGCTCGCGTAAAAGACGAGCTTGAACGGTATATCGAGCTTGAATCACTTCTTCCAGCTACGGAGCAATATTCCAACGAGATTCCAATACAAGAAATAGCCTCGGCAGAAGACGTGGAGGCTGTCGCGCTTGACCTTAGGGAACTCTGGTCTCTGGGCAATGAAGGTCCTGTTGGTTTTGTTATCGATCTTCTTGAGGAACATGGAATCAAGGTTATTGAACTTGATGCGCCAGAAGGATTCGATGGTCTTTCCGGTAATGCCGCAGGTATTCCTTTTATCGTTCTCAACAAAGCCTCGCCTTCGGATAGAAAACGTCTTACCGCTCTTCATGAGTTTGCCCATCTCTGTCTTTCCTTTAACCCTTCGCTTGAACCACGGGAGATTGAGAAGTTCTGCCAAACGTTCGGTGGCGCGTTCTTGATGCCCAGCGAAGTTTTAATAAAAGAACTTGGAGCTAAACGGTCGGACATCTCATATGTCGAACTTAAGAACCTTAAGCTTCAATATGGCATATCTATGCAGGCTATCATGTATCGTGCAAAACAGCATGGCATTATTTCGGAGTATACGCACGAGGCTTTCAGTAAGGCTGTCAGTGCGCGTGGCTGGAGAAAAAAGGAGCCGGTTGATTATCCAATCGTTGAGAATCCACAGCACTTTGACCAGTTGCTTCATCGAGCCATATCGGAAGAATTGATTTCGATGTCGAAGGCAGCCTACCTGGCTAACAAGTCGCTTGAAGAATTACGCCAGGAGAGGCTTCTTAAAGATGCGACTGCTCATTCATGATGCGAACGTACTAATAGATCTCATCGATACAGGTCTTCTTGATCTCGCTCTGAGCTTGCCCTTTGTTATGGAGACAACCGATCTCGTACGGGTGGAAGTTGAACCGCCGGAACAAGTGCAGGTACTTGAAAAATGTATCGATAACGGTTCGTTGGGACTCATCTATTCATCGGTAATGCAACTTGCTAATATTTATTCACTTAAAAGCGAGAATCCCAGGCTTTCGATTGCGGATTGTTCGGTTATTTTTCATGCTCTTGATCGCTCGGGGATTGTCTTGTCCGGCGATGGGCGCTTACGTAAGGAAGCTGAGGCCAAGAAGCTTGAAGTCCATGGAACACTGTGGGTACTTGCTCTAATGGTCGATCAGGGGCATCTTGATCCTGCTACCGCAATTGCTAAGTTGAAATTCCTTATGAACACAAATCAACGGCTACCTCAGAAGGATTGTGCGCGCCTTATAGAATCTTGGACGGATCGATAGTTCAAAATTCTTCCCTGCCGAACTACTGCAAATGAATACAGGGAACCTCGAAAAACTTCAGTTTTGCGAGGTTGACCAATAAAAAAGAGAGTGCGTTGGATATTCCTGATCCTATATAAATTTTGCTGTCCCACTTTGATTTCCACCGAAGCGTGAGGGATTGTAGCGCCTAGCGCTCGCGAGTAGCGCTTGCGAGTACTCTCGCGAGACTACTCGCGTAAAGCCCGGCGGTAAAAAGCTTTTGGCTTTTTATCGACACGCCCATGCATTAAAACCCGTCAAACAAGCGCAAGGCATTCATCAAGCGTTCACGGTTCGGGTGTACTGTTACTCGAAGACGGTTGAAAAGGGTGGTAGGCGTATGGGTATGAAACGCGCAAGCATCAAAGTAGAGGGCATGAGCTGCGTCTCCTGCGAACGCAGGATAGAAGGCAGCTTGAAAGATGTCGCCGGCGTTGCTTCCGTAAAAGCGGACAGCGGCAGCGGCAGGGTTGCTCTTGAATACGAGGGCGACACGATTAGCCTCGATGAGCTGAAAGGCTTGATAGGCGCTACGGGCTATCCGGTAGCCACTAAAGGCGGCTCGGGCACTTTTTTGGCTTTGGGCATTGGCATAGTGCTTGCCGGCGCCTACGCGTTGGCAAGTTCGGCGGGCCTGTTCAACGGCATACCGCAGATAAACGCGGCACTCGGATACGGCATGCTTTTTGCGGCTGGGCTTCTTACTTCGGTTCATTGCGTTGCCATGTGCGGGGGTATCGCGCTGTCCCAGAGCGTTGGCGCATCGGACAAACCCGGAAAGCCTAAAGGCGAATCGCCGAAAATAAATCTTGAACAATTGCGGCCGGGAATTCTTTATAATGGCGGACGGGTCATATCGTATACGATAGTAGGCGCCATCGTTGGGGCTGTGGGTTCGGTCTTTGATTTTTCGCCGCTCATCAAGGCTTCTATCGCGGGTGTTGCCGGTCTTTTTATGCTTGCGATGGGCTTAAAAATGATGGGTCTCCTGTCCTGGCTTCCTTCTTTTAGGGCGCTGTTCCCTGTATCTTCGCGAAAGAAAAACCTGCATGACAAGGAGCCTGTTGCCAGGAGGGGTCCCCCTGCCAGGCGCGGGCCGCTGGTCGTCGGCCTGCTCAACGGCCTCATGCCCTGCGGTCCGTTACAGATGATGCAGTTGTATGCCTTGGGAACAGGCAGCGCTCTTGCGGGGGCTTTTTCCATGTTTCTTTTCTCGATGGGGACTGTACCCCTTATGCTAAGTTTCGGTGTCATTGCGGCCTTTCTGCCGCGAAAGGTGGTTCCAATTATGCTTAAAGCAAGCGCCGTTTTGGTTATGTTTCTCGGTGTACTAACCCTGGGCAGGTCCGCCGCACTCGCCGGGGTTTCCATGCCCCTCGTAAAGAGCTCAAGTTCCGGCCAAAGCGAGATTCCCGTTGTTCAAGTTGCCTCCGGTGCCGCACTGGCAGGCGGCTCTGCGTCCAGGGAAGCTAAAGCCGAGATTAAAAACGGCATCCAAACCGTGCGAACCGTGTTTGGCGCAAATAACTATGCAGACTTCGTGGCTCAGGCGGGGGTGCCCCTTAGATGGATTATCACCATAGCCGCAGGCGACCTGAACGGCTGCAACAATACCATGATAGTCCCTGCCTACGGGATAAAGAAGAAACTTGTGCCGGGTGAAAATATCGTGGAGTTTACGCCGAATAAAGAGGGCGTCATACCGTATAGCTGCTGGATGGGCATGATTCGAAGCCGGATTACCGTTGTAGGCAAGCTTTCTGACCCCGGCGCAGCGGCTGCGGCTCCCGGATTGCCCGTGCTTCCCGCTGGGCAAACGGAGAGCGTGCCTGCGGCTTCCTGCTGCGGGGGCTGAGGATTCTTGCTTTGTGGCGGGTTTAAGTCGATATTCAATAGGGGAATAAGAGGTTTTTATGATAAAGACAATGCAACTGAGGATAAACGGCATGAGCTGCTCCGCGTGTTCGCAAGCGACCGAACGGGCGGTAAAGAAACTGCCTGGCATCGCGGAGGCCGCCGTTAATTTTTCCACCGAGAAACTGTTCGTTAAATTCGATGACGCCGCGCTGGGCGTTCCTGAAATAAAGAATGCCGTCGCAAAGGCGGGATATGAGGCCGTGGAAGAAGACGGCGCCAAGGAAGTTACCATACCGATAGGGGGAATGACCTGCGCCGCCTGCGCAAAAGCCGTGGAGCGGGCAGTGGGCAAGCTTACGGGCGTAAGCTCGGTGGCCGTCAACATAGCCACCGAAAAAGCGCTGGTCAAATACGACCCGGCTTTGGTTCGTCTGTCTGGAATCAAGGCGGCGATAGACAAGGCAGGCTACGTTCCCCTGGATGTGGATGCAAGTTCTCAGGTGGACCTGCATAAGGCAGCCAAGGAAAAGGAAATACGGGTTCTCTGGACCAAGTTTGCGGTGTCCGCGGTTTTTTCCGTGCCGCTTTTCTACATCGCGATGGGCGCCATGCTTAACTGGCCCCTGCCCTCAGGCATCGATGCGATGAACTACCCCCTGCGCTATGCGCTGCTGGAAATACTGCTGGTGATTCCGGTGGTCGCGGCGGGGTACCGGTTTTATCTCGTGGGTTTCAAGGCGCTCTGGCGCAGGAGTCCCAACATGGACTCGCTTATCGCCATGGGCACCTCGGCCGCGGTGCTTTACAGTATTTACTCGGTTTTCGGCATAGCCGCCGGCGACTTCCGCGCGGTTAATAATTTATACTTCGAGACCGCCGGCGTCATCATTACCCTTATTCTCCTGGGCAAGTCGCTGGAGGCGGTAACCAAGGGCCGCACCTCCGAATCCATAAAAAAGCTGATGGCTCTGAGGCCCAAAACCGCCACGGTAATCATAGACGGCGTGGACCGCGAGCTGCCCATCGACGAGGTGGAGGAGGGCGACAGCATCCGGGTAAGGCCGGGAGAGAAGTTTCCGGTGGACGGAGAGGTTGAAAGCGGATCGGGTGCGGTGGACGAGTCCATGATATCCGGGGAGAGCATGCCTGTAGAGAAGGGCGTGGGCGACAAGGTGATAGGCGCGAGCCTCAACAAGAACGGCTCCATTGTGTTCCGCGCCACGAAGGTGGGAGGGGATACCGTGCTGTCCCGCATCATCAAGCTGGTGGAGGACGCGCAGGGGTCCAAGGCTCCCATTGCCAGGATGGCGGACATAGTCTCGGGAATCTTCGTGCCCATAGTTTTTGGCATCGCGGTGCTGGCCTCGCTGTTCTGGCTGCTCCTGGGCCATACCCCCGTCTTTGCCCTGACGGTGTTCGTCGCGGTGCTGACCATAGCCTGTCCCTGCGCTCTGGGGCTGGCCACTCCAACGGCCATAATGGTGGGCACGGGCAAGGGAGCGGAATACGGCGTGCTGTTCAAGTCCGGCGCGGCCCTCGAGACTGCGCACAAGATAGACATGATAGTATTTGATAAGACGGGAACCATCACCAAGGGGCAGCCGGAAGTTACCGACATTGTCGCCGCTCCCGGATTCGCGGAAAACGAGATTCTTTCGCTTGCCGCATCCGCGGAAAAAGGTTCGGAACATCCCCTGGGAGAATCGATAGTGGGGGAGGCGCAGAAGCGGGCTCTGGCGGTCGAAACGGTAAGCGATTTTTCCGCCGTTCCCGGGCATGGTATACGAGCCCGTTTGGGCGGCAAAATAATTCTTCTGGGCAACGCACGGCACATGGCGGCGAACGACATAGCGCTGGAGTCCTTTGTTCCGGAGGCGGATCGATTGGCGGGAGAAGGAAAGACTCCCATGTACGTCGCGGTGAATGGCGCCATCGGCGGCATAATCGCGGTGGCCGATGTGGTTAAGCCTTCCAGCGCGGCGGCTATCGAGGCATTGCATGCCATGGGAATCAAGGTAGCCATGATTACGGGAGATTCCAGGCTCACCGCCGCGGCAATCGCCATGCAGGTTGGCATAGACATGGTGCTGGCGGAAGTATTGCCCGGCGACAAGGCATCGGAGGTAAAGAAGCTTCAGGCCCAGGGTCGCACGGTGGCTATGGTGGGGGACGGGATCAACGACGCTCCGGCACTTGCCCAGGCCGACGTGGGAATCGGGATAGGCTCGGGAACCGACGTGGCCATAGAGAGCGCGGATATAGTGCTGATGCGTTCCGACCTTATGGACGTTCCGACGGCGATATTGCTTTCCAGGAAGGTGATCAGGAATATCAAGCAGAACCTGTTCTGGGCCTTTGGCTACAATGTCCTGGGCATTCCGGTGGCGGCAGGTTTGCTCTACGCTTTCGGCGGCCCGCTCCTTAACCCCATAATCGCCGCGGCCGCCATGTCCATGAGTTCTGTTTCGGTATTGACCAACGCCCTGAGGCTGAAAGGCTTCAGAGGCTATAAGCGATAGAAGAGAATTTTACAATCAGGAGGTTGTTATGAGGAAGTTGCTTTCGATAGAAGGCATGAGCTGCGGCCATTGCGTATTGCACGTCAAGACCGCGTTGACCGGATTGGCCGGGGTTACCAGGGTGGATGTCGACCTGCTCAAGAAGAGCGCCATGGTAGAGGGCGAAGGCTTGAGCGACGTAGCCATGAAATCTGCCGTGGCCGAAGCAGGCTACAGCGTAACGAATATAATCGGCAGCCATTAACAGGCTGTTGAAAAAGCTTGTTGCTTTATCAACAGCCTTAAACATTCCTCGCATTTGATTACAAATGCTACGGTAATGTTACATTTTGGAAGTGTTGAAAATCCTCATCCGA
>JANNSO010000079.1:0-10959 GCA_031402655.1 Spirochaetota bacterium
CCAACGGGAGGATAAGCGCGCATGGATGCGCGCGTCAGCTTATGGAGGAAGAGCCTGCCCCTGCTAGTTTTAATAGTGCAAATAATTACAAAGCGGTGTACCATACCAAGAGTATTAGGAGCACAATAAAAATGGTTTCACAAACATCTAACCCTTTTTTTGACCATCCCATCTTAAATTCACCATACGAAGAGCCCATTCGGCATTGGGAGTTGGATGCTGAAGGGCAACCGACTCAGAAAGTCTTAGAAACTCGGCGACGGGCTGATTTTATAACCCCTATTCCTAAGCCAAAGAAACGAAAGCATATATCAACACAGGATTCCTTCGTTTTCGATGAAGGAAGTGGTCTTTCAAGCCAAAAACAGCAATATGATTCAACGTCTATCATCAACGAAGTGCGTAATAATGTAGAAGCATGGCGAAAATTTCCGAATTCGGCACAATGGCAGGTAACGCCGGAAACAGCCCGACTACTTGAACATTGGCGACACCATAAGTTCAGCGGCATTCGCCCGTTTTTCTGTCAGGTTGAGGCTGTCGAAACGGCAATATGGCTTACCGAGGTAGCTCCGCATTCCCAAAGCGGCAAGCGACTCCTCGAATATCTTTCTGCGGCCAGCAAGGACGCGAATCCTCAACTGTTGCGTGTAGCCCTGAAACTTGCAACCGGAGCCGGGAAAACTACGGTAATGGCCATGATAATCGCTTGGCAGACCATCAACGCAGTAAGAAGGCCGACCAGCAAGCTGTTTACTCGAGGGTTTCTAATATGCGCACCGGGTTTGACAATCAAGGATCGCTTGCGAGTGTTGCAGCCAAATGATCCGGACAGCTACTATGCAAGCAGGGAACTGGTACCCGGCGATATGCTTGATGACGTAAACCGGGCCAAAATAGTCATAACCAATTACCATGCATTCAAGCTACGCGAACGCATAGAACTATCTGCCGGGGGCCGCGCTTTACTGAAAGGGCGGACAGGCGACGACCTAATTACCCAGGAAACCGAAGGTCAGATGCTCCAGCGTGTAATGCCGGACTTGATGGGCATGAAGAACATTCTTGCCATAAATGATGAAGCGCATCACTGCTACCGTGAAAAGCCAAACGACCTCGATGACGAGGATCTGAAAGGCGACGAAAAGAAAGAAGCGGAGAAGAACAACGAGGCAGCCCGGCTGTGGATTTCCGGACTCGAAGCTGTAAACCGCAAGTTGGGCTTAAGCAAGGTTATGGATCTTTCCGCGACGCCATTCTTCCTGAGTGGTTCTGGCTATGCGGAGGGAACCTTATTCCCATGGACCATGAGCGACTTTTCGCTTATGGATGCCATCGAGTGCGGTATCGTCAAACTGCCGCGCGTTCCCGTCGCGGAGAATATCCCCGGCGAGGAAATGCCTATGTTCCGCAATCTATGGGAGAACATTCGCAAGGACATGCCCAAGAAAGGCCGTGGGCACGGTGAAGACCTAGATCCATTAAAGCTTCCCACGCGCCTTCAGACGGCATTACAGGCCCTCTACGGGCATTACGAGAAAACGCACAAGTTGTGGGAGGATGCCGGCATCAAGGTGCCGCCGTGCTTCATCATCGTGTGCCAGAATACTGCCATATCCAAGCTGGTTTACGATTTTATATCTGGTTTTCAGCGGAAGAACACTGACGGGACGACAACACTGGAAAATGGTCGACTGGCTTTATTCAGGAATTTTGATGAAGTTACTCGCAACGCGTTTCCCAGACCGAATACTTTATTAATTGATAGTGAACAACTCGAAGCAGGGGATGCATTGGATGACAATTTCCGAGGAATGGCCATCGACGAGATAGAACGCTTCCGCCGCGAGATCGTGGAACGATCGGGGGATATACGCTCCGGTGACAATATCACCGATCAGGAATTGCTCCGCGAGGTAATGAATACCGTTGGCAAGCCCGGCCAGCTTGGCGGCTCGATACGATGCGTCGTTTCCGTTTCCATGCTTACCGAAGGATGGGACGCGAATACGGTTACGCATGTGTTGGGGATTCGTGCTTTTGGAACCCAGTTGTTGTGCGAGCAGGTTATCGGCCGCGCGCTTCGCCGCCAATCATACGAGCTAAACGAAGAAGAACAGTTCAATGTGGAATATGCCGACGTCTTCGGAATACCGTTCAACTTTACGGCGAAGCCGGTTGTAGCGCCTCCGCAGCCACCGCGCGAGACTATACAGGTAAAGGCCGTACGACCGGAACGCGATGCTCTCGAGATCCGTTTCCCGCGCGTGGAAGGGTATCGGGTCGAGCTGCCTGAAGAACGTTTGTCGGCTGATTTTAACGAGGATTCGGTTCTGGAACTTACTCCGGATCTGATTGGGCCTTCAAAAACGCAAAACTCGGGAATCATCGGCGAATCCGTAGACATGAACCTCAAGCATCTAGGGGATATGCGTCCATCGACACTGGTATTTGAGCTTACCCAGCGCCTACTGTATACCAAGTGGCGCGACCCTGGAGAAGAACCGAAGCTTCACCTTTTTGGCCAACTTAAGCGAATAACCAAGCAATGGTTGGATACCTGTCTTATCTGTAGGGGCGAAACGTATCCAGCGCTATTAATGTATCAAGAATTGTCGGACATGGCATGCAACCGGATTACTGCGGCCATTACCAGGCAGTTTCTGGGTGAACGCCCGATAAAAGCGCTCCTCGATCCCTATAATCCAACTGGTTCAACCATGCACGTTCGCTTCAACACCTCCAAAACCGACCGCTGGGAAACAAGCTCGAAAGCCTGTCACTTAAACTGGGTAATCCTGGACAGCGATTGGGAAGGCGAGTTCTGCCGAGTAGCGGAAGCGCATCCGAAGGTTTTAGCCTACGTAAAAAATCATAACCTCGGCTTGGAAGTGCCGTATCGCTTTGGATCGATTATGAGAAAGTACCTGCCTGACTTTGTGGTGCTGGTAGACGACGGGCACGGCAAGCAGGATCCTTTGCATCTAGTGATTGAAATTAAAGGCTACCGCCGCGAAGATGCCAAGGAGAAGAAATCTACCATGGATACCTACTGGGTGCCTGGCGTGAATCATCTGGGAACCTATGGCCGCTGGGCTTTTGCCGAGTTTACGGATATTTACCAGATAGAAGCGGATTTCAAAGTTAAAGTGGAGTCGAGTTTCAATAGCCTTATTGAAGAGGCTATTAAAACCGGAAAGGTTGCTGTCGCACAATGAAGGAAGCTCAGGACGTCAAGATGTTTTTCTATGTAGACGAATCCGGCGATCCTGCGATACTTGGCAGGAAGGGTCGGAATCTTCTGGAAGAAGGCTTGGCGAGTAAGACATTTATCGTTGGCTATGTGGAAATCGCAGAACCTTCGGGCTTAACAAAAGCACTGACAGCGCTCCGTGAGGAAATTGCACATGATGAGTATTTGGCTGGGATTCCTTCTATTTCCAGCACGCTAAAAGGCTTCCATGCCAACAAAGACTGCGCTGAAGTTAAGGAGCGGGTTTTTCGGCTACTCAAGCAAGCTGATTTTAAAGCTTATGTAATCGTAGCTCGGAAGGATGAAGATCGATTTCGCAAGAAGTTCAGCTTCCAGACGGGAAGGCTGTATGAATTTCTGGTTGCCAAGCTTTTCGAGAATAGACTTCACCTCTACAAGAACATCGATATTTACTTTGCTGCTATGGGTAATACCGTAAGGGAACACACGATGCAGAAGGCAATCAATGAAGCGATAAAGACATTTCGTCAAAAATGGGACATAGAACACAACAATACTATCCGGATTTTCGTTCAGCAATCGTCACAGATTCCCATGCTTCAAGTTGTAGATTATATCTTGTGGACAGTAAACCGCGTATACGAACAAGGGGATTTTAGACATTATCGGTTTATTAAAAACAAGATCTCATTGGTTCAAGACATATTTGACCTGGCAAAATACCCCAAGACGTATTACACGCCAGATAATCCGTTGGATATAAATAAAATGAGTCCTATTGGAGGCTAGGTTTCTTTCGAAACGCAAGGCGTGAAGCCTGCTTTCACCTTCCAAGGACTCAATTAGAGTATACAGCCAGAATAGAAGGAATGCAAGAGAATGATAAGGAATCAAAATGCCCAAGCTTAACCCCGCAAAATCTGTCGAGACCTTCCACCACGACGAGGACAAACGCAAGAATATACCCACAGCCGAATACCAGAGCATGCTGCAAAAAGAAGAGGGCAAGCCTAAAACCCTACGCTACCCCCGCAACACCGACTTAGACCCCCAGCTGGTCTGGCGCGGCAAGGACGAACAGGACTGGAGCGATCTGGTAGTGCACGCGCCGCCTTTGTACATCCAGGAAAAGGTGCATCCCAAGGTGTTGATAGACGATCTACTGCGTCAGACCAAGGCTGACGTAAAAGCCGCCGATGCCCAGATGGACCTCTTTGGCGACTTTAACGGCATACCTCAAGGCGCAGACAAGACCGAGTTCTATGCCCACGACCAAAACTGGACCAACCGCATGATTTTGGGCGATTCACTGCAAGTAATGGCCTCCTTGGCCGAGCGCGAGGGCCTCCGCGGTCGCGTGCAATGCATCTACTTTGACCCGCCCTACGGCATCAAGTTTAACAGCAACTTTCAATGGAGCACCACTAGCCGTGACGTCAAGGATGGCAAGGCCGATCATATTACCCGCGAGCCGGAGCAAGTAAAAGCCTTCCGCGACACCTGGCGCGACGGCATCAACAGCTACCTCACCTACCTGCGGGACAGGCTAACCGTAGCCCGTGATTTACTTACCGATTCCGGCTCCAACTTCGTGCAGATCGGCGATGAGAATGTCCACCTTGCACGATCCCTTCTGGAAGAAATCTTCGGCAAAGCAAATTTCATCAGCCAAGTGACGATTGCAAAAACGGCTGGCGCCACAGCGGAGCTTCTTCCAAACATTTCGGATTATATTCTTTGGTTCGCGAAAAACCTCGAATCGGTTAAGTATCGCCAGACCTTCCAAGAAAAATCAGGCCCGGATAGCGGTGCTGGAGAATATAAGTATGTAATCGAGGCCGATGGGCTAACTCGTTCTTTAACTAAAGATGAGAAAGAGGGAACGCCTCTTCCCTCTGGTGCTGATCTCTACCGACCTAGCGCAACTACTTCTCAGCGGCCTCCAGGGAGCGATCCATTTTCATTTCATGATTTAGTCTTCACGCCTGGTTCGGCTCAATACTGGAAAACGAGCATCGCAGGTTTGACAAGGCTTGGACTCGCTGGGCGGCTCATTCCCCGAAAAGCTTCGATCTCTTACCTGCGACGCCTGCGCGATTTCCCAGTAATGCCAGTAAATAATTTATGGCTCGATACACGCTGGGGATTCGACGCTCAGGAAAAAAGATATGTCGTTGAAACAAACACAAAGGTGGTTGCTCGCTGCATCCTCATGGCCACCGATCCCGGAGACCTCGTACTCGACCCGACTTGCGGTTCCGGAACCACTGCAACCGTAGCCGAGCAATGGGGCCGCCGCTGGATAACGATAGACACTTCGCGGGTTGCCCTGGCTTTAGCCAGGGCGCGCATCATGGGCGCGCGTTATCCCTTTTACCTGCTAGCCGATTCTCTTGATGGGCAGCTTAAGGAAGCGGAAGTAACACGCAACGCACCGAGCTCGCAGCCGGTGCATCAAAACATACGCCATGGCTTCGTGTACGAGCGCGTGCCGCACGTAACGCTTAAATCCATAGCCAACAACGCCGAGATCGACGTGATTTGGGAAAAGTGGCAGGCAACGCTGGAACCCTTGCGCGAAGCACTGAATGCAGCGCTCAAGAAGAACTGGCAGGAGTGGGAGATTCCACGAGAGGTAGACAAGGCATGGGCAGAGCCAGCCAAGAAACTACATGCAGACTGGTGGCAGGCGCGCATCGCCAGGCAAAAAGAAATAGACGCTTCCATCGCCGCCAAGGCTGAGTTTGAATATCTCTATGACAAGCCCTACGATGACAAGAAAAAGGTGCGCGTGGCCGGACCCTTTACCGTGGAATCTTTAAGCCCGCACCGCATGCTGGGTGTAGACGAGAATGACGAACTCATCGATTCCGTGGCGGAGGGCAACAAAGAATACGGAGCCAAGCAGACCTTCCCGCAAATGATTCTGGAAAACCTAAAAACCGCTGGCGTGCAGCAGGCGCACAAAGAAGACCGCATAAGCTTTACAGCGTTAAGCCCCTGGCCGGGAGAAGGTTCGGTATGCGCCGAAGGGCACTATATGGAAGGGACAGTTGAAAAGCGAGCCGGAATCTTTATTGGCCCGGAGTTTGGTACAGTACAGCGCAGCGACCTGGTGGAAGCCGCTCGCGAATGCGGCGACGCGGGTTTCGACGTACTGATCGCCTGCGCCTTTAACTACGAAGCCCACGCCACGGAGTTTAGCAAGCTGGGCCGTATTCCCGTTCTTAAAGCCCGCATGAACGCTGACCTGCACATGGCGGAAGACCTTAAGAACACTGGCAAGGGCAATCTGTTCGTAATCTTTGGTGAACCGGATATAACATTACTGCCCGAACCCGATGGTAAGTTGCGCGTCAAGGTAAACGGCGTGGATGTATTCAAGCCTCAAACCGGAGAAGTTGTCAGTAATGGACCCGATGAGATTGCCTGTTGGTTCGTGGATACCGATTACAACGAAGAAAGCTTCTTCGTGCGCCATGCCTACTTCCTCGGCGCAAACGACCCGTACAGTGCACTCAAGACTACGCTGAAAGCCGAGGTCAACGAAGAAGCCTGGGCTAGTCTAAACAGCGATACATCGAGGGTGTTCGATAAACCGAAAAGCGGCAGGATCGCGGTTAAGGTGATTAACCATTTGGGGGACGAGGTTATGAAGGTGTTTAGGGTGCAGTGATAGCGATTATAGTAATCTTATAGAGTTTATCGATATTGCATAAATCGGCTAAACTCCGTATAATTTTTCTATGGATCCAATTTTAAACCCCTTTGCACCCGGAGCGGGAACGCCGCCACCAGAACTCGCCGGTCGTGACGATCTGCGTGAAATCATTCGCATCGCACTGGAGCGGACACGCCGCAGCCTCCCTACCAAAAGCATCTTGATGGTAGGTTTGCGCGGTGTAGGAAAAACCGTCTTGCTGGATCGTATGCGAAACGATGCGGAAAGTTCGGGTATTCTAACCCTTCGGATAGAAGCGCCGGAAGGACGATCGTTACCGGCTATTCTTGCACCGCAGTTACGGCAATCATTGCTCAAGCTTTCCCGCAATGAAAAAGCCAAGGAACTGGCGCATAGGGCTTTACGGGCATTGACGGGTTTTGCCAAATCCTTAAAGGTAAAATATCAAGACATCGAGGTAGGCTTCGATTTTGAATCCGAACCAGGACTCGCTGACAATGGTGACTTGGAACATGATTTACAGGCTTTGCTTCAAGCTGTCGGCGAGGCTTCAAAAATAGCGGGAACTGCTTTTGCGATGTTTGTGGATGAGCTGCAATATGTTAAGGAAGACGAGCTGGCCGCCCTGATTACTGCTTTGCACCGAACTGCCCAGCAAAGCCTTCCCGTAATAATGGTTGGGGCTGGGCTTCCCCAGCTGCGAGGTAGAATGGGACAGGCAAAGTCATATGCGGAGCGTTTGTTCGATTTTCCGGAAGTGGGTCCGCTGTCGCCGGATGCCGCCAGAATCGCGATTGTAAAACCAGCCAAAGACCAAGATGTTGAGTTGACTTTGGAGGCTTTGGATCAAATCGTAAAAGAAACTCGATGCTATCCATATTTTGTACAAGAATGGGGAAAACATTCCTGGGATACAGCGCAACATTCTCCCATTACACTGAGAGACGTTCAAAAGGCGTCTGTTTCAGCGATAGCGGCGCTTGATGAAAGTTTTTTCCGAGTCAGATTCGATCGCCTGACCTCTATGGAAAAACGCTATATCCGGGCAATGGCTGAATTGGGCTCAGGACCGCATAGGTCTGGTGACATTGCCCTAATTTTGAAACGCGAAGTTACATCGCTTGGTCCGACACGCGCTCAATTAATCGCAAAAGGAATGATCTGGAGCCCAAATCATGGAGACACGGCCTTTACGGTTCCTTTATTCGACGAATTCATGCATCGGATCATGCCCGGAGATGCATGGAGAGTATGACTTTTCTAATCGCAGACACCTTTACCGACAGCCTTTGACCTGCAAATAAACCCTGCCAACCCCGGCATGAGCTTTCACAAGCTTTTTCAACAGCCTGTTAATGGTCGACCTCGCAAAACTGAAATTTTTCGAGGTCCCCAAGTGATAAGAACTTCTGGTCGGTGCGGGTAAACAGTGGCTTGCAAATAATTGTTCACAAGAGTGAACATGTGTATCCTGCATCGAAGGCAAAAAGGCTTTTGCCATCGGCAGTCGGGAGCAGATAGTAAAATGTATCCTGATAGGTGAAACTTACCATTCTATTCTCCATCTTTCAACGAAATACCGCGAAGCATAGCCACAACTATATTCAATTTCGTATATTTATGCACAGGGGGTAACGATGGAAAAACCGCCAAGCAGGAGAAGAACCCTGAAAGAGTCTATAGGATGCCCTTTGGAAGTGTATACCCACTCTCAGCGCAGGATTACTCCTTATTTTGCCTGAAGGTGCACATGCCTATGGTGAAGGTCTGGATAGTGCTTATGACTGTGATCCGCGGCTTTGTGAGCATGCAGGTGAGAATGTCTAGGGACAGATGGAATGCTTTCATCATGACCATGCTCGTGATGCCCGTCATCATGGTAATGAAGATGGACATGGGTTACTACCTGATGCTGGTGGGCGTGGTCATGAACGAGCAGGTTGGTGAACAAGATGCCCAGCGCCAATAAAACCATGGCGGCTATTGAATACGTGGAGATCGGCTCTCCTAGTATAAAATAAGCAACGAGAATACCCCAGAACGGTGCAGTTGAGAAAAGAATCTGACTTCGAGTAGCCCCTAGTTGCTGTGCGGAACTGACGTAAAGCACGATGCTCAATCCATAGGAGACGATACCAATGAGCAAGGCAAAACCAAGGTAGAGAATCGGAAACCCCTGCCCCGCGATCAAGGTGCCGATTAAAAGGTTGGTCGACCCTGCGAAAAGTCCTTTAATGAAGGTTATCATCTTTGGGGATGCACCATCTACAATAGCGGTCAGGTGATTATCTATACCCCAACTAAAGCAGGCGAGAGTTACGAAAAAAGCTGGAATAAGGCTTCCAAAGCCATCGCGCATGGTAACGATGACGCCAGCGGCTATGGTAAGTAAAACGCCAATGATTGCGGATTTATCAAGGTGATCCTTAAAAAATATGATCCCGAGTATCGCAGTCGCCACAAGTTCCATGTTCAGCCATATGGAAACCGAAGAGGAAGCCGAGGCTTTCAAGCCAATCATCAGAAAAAGCGGACCAAGTAAACCACCAAATACGATGATACCCAAAATCGCCTTTTTTTGGTTCGTGGTTTTAATCCATTGCAGCTTATGCTTTAAGACATAGGGGAGAAAAGCGATTGCGGCGCCCAGATACAAGAGTCCAGCCAGTTGGAAACTATTCATTTTTTCGAGGAGAATTTTACTGATTGGCGTAGCGATACCAAATAGAACCCCTGCCGCCAAACCCATAAGCACTGCAATATACTTCATCAAACTCCATCCATAACTTGTCAATTTCGGATTCAAATTGAAGCCCTACAACCTGTCTTCTATGTTAAATTAAATATATCTTGAATGAACCCAATTTGTAAGTAGGACAACAAAGGAGCCATGATGCAGAAGCCCTGGTTGGCTCAAAATTCAGGGGAATCCTCCAGGCGCTTCTACAAAAAAAGCGCCTGGCGTTTAGAAACTCAAACTCCCAGTTTTCTGGTTCGCAGGTGCTCGTTAGGCGTGCAATTGGTGGTGGCCACGTGGCTCTTCAGCGGCAGTATCTTCTCGTGAATCGCGTCTATGAGCCATTCGGCTTGCGGAAAGAAATAGTTCTCGAGCTCGTAAGCCGGCGTAATCCAGTTCCTGGCTCCCACTACGACGGGAGGCGCATCCAGGTAGTCGAAGACCATCTCGCTTATCGTCTGCGCCATGTCCTTGAGGTAGGAGCCGCGCTCGCACGCATCGCTGGCGAGCAGGATGCGTCCCGTTTTCTTGACGGATTCGAGCACCAGGTCGTAGTTGAACGGGACAATGGAGCGGGCGTCGATCACTTCCGCCGAGATCCCGTATTTTTCCTGGAGTATTTTGGCCGCGTCGAGGGCGCGGTATAGGGTAGATCCGATGGTAAGTATGGTGATGTCTTTTCCCGCGCGCTTTATGTCCGGTTCGCCGAGGGCTATTTCGTAATAGCCCTCGGGCACGCCTTCGGTGTGGAACATTTCGCCGATGTCGTAGAGGCGCTGGCTTTCGAAAAAGATAACGGGATCGGTTCCCATCAGTGCGCTGTTCATCAAACCTTTCGCATCGTACGGAGTTACCGGAAACACGACTTTGAGGCCGGGGATGTGGGCGACGAGGGACGACCAGTCCTGCGAATGCTGCGCTCCGTACTTGGAGCCCACCGAAACGCGGATGACGACCGGCATTTTAAGAATGCCCGCGCTCATCGACTGCCACTTGGAAAGCTGGTTGAATATCTCGTCCCCGGCACGGCCCAGGAAATCGCAGTACATGAGCTCGGCTATCACACGGCCGCCGGAGAGGCCGTAGCCGACGGCGGTACCGACGATGGCGGCCTCGGAGATGGGCGAGTTGAACAGGCGGTGGTAGGGCAGGGCCTCGGTGAGCCCGCGGTAGACGGCGAAGGCACCGCCCCAATCCCGGTTTTCCTCGCCGTACGCGATGAGGGTGGGATCGGTATAGAATTTGTCGAGGATGCTCTCGAATACGGCGTCCTTGTACTGGAAGAGCCTGTTCTTGGCGACGGGCTTTCCGTCCTCGAAGGCGAAG
>JANNSO010000080.1:0-27399 GCA_031402655.1 Spirochaetota bacterium
GAAGCGGGCTTTGTTGCCGGTGTAGAAATTGTTCTGCGAGGCTATATAGATGCGCACTGCGTCCTTGAGGCCGAGTTCGGTGGCTTTGAGGATAGTGTCCCAATATTCCTGCTCGGTGGTGAAAGCGCCGTTCATGACTTTCTGAACGAGTGCATCGATTTCGTCGTTCTTGTACTGGAAGGCGTGTCCGCCCTTGCCGACCATGTTGCCTGCGAAAGGAGCGTACATCTGCTGGATGTTGCCTTCATAGAAACGTACGGTTCCGCCGGCACCCCAGCCTTCCGTGTAGAAGTTCCATTCCATCTTCGCGGGGTCGCCGCGGCTGTAGATGGCAGATGCCTTGGTGCGGTCAATTTCCATGCGCTCGACTTTGATGCCGGCTTTTTCGATCTGGTCGGCCAGGTAGCGGCCTTCAATGAGGCGGCCTTTGGGATCGTCGGAGCGTATGATGAACTTTACGATAATGGGCTGGTTCTTGAAGTTCCAGAAGCCGTCTTTCTTGGCAAGCTTGCCCTTGAGCTCGGGAAGCTGCGCCGCTTTTTCAAGCTCGGCGGTAATGTCGGCTATGGCCTTGGCCTCGTCGCCGTCTTCCTTCATGCCCAGCTTGGAAGCGAGCAATCCGTAGCGGTATGAACCGGGATTGGCGGGGCAAACGGTAGAGAACTGGGGAATACCGGTTCCCTGAAGGATTTCTTCGTTTATCTTTTTGCGGCTCCAGAGCCAGTTGAGCGCGTAGCGAACTTCGCGGATGGCGAAAGGATTGAAGATGTCCTTTTTGTCGACGGTCTGGATATAGGGAGCCGCGTTGGGGGCGGGATTGACGAGCACTGCCCAGGAACCTGCCGGAACGGCGTAGGTTTCTATTTTCTGCTGGTCTTCGGGAGTAAGTGTCTTGATAAAGCCGAGGTAGTCGGGGCCGTTCAAGGCATCGTGGAACAAGTCGGTTGTGCCGTTAAGTACATCCTTGAGCCCAAGCTCGCGCTGGGTGGTAACGGTGAACTGGATCACGTCCGGGATACCGCCTTTTACGTTCGGAACGGTTACGTTGGTTCCACCGATGTTTACGGCCGTGTTTCCACCGCCGCAGCTTGCCAGCAAAACGATCGTGGCGATCGCAAGTGCTGCTGCAACTGTTAGTAATTTGCTTCTCATTATAGCCTCCTGAAAAGATATGAAGAATCCCAGCGATTATGATGTATTATCACTGCAATGTAAAGATTATTTTCATTTGCGATTATTGCGGTTTTTTTTGCGTGCTTAACGTTTTTTAATTTTCCCGGATATTTATTGCGAGGTATTCATAGTAATTCATCTGGATGCATTAAAGCGCGAAAAAGCGTAAAAAATCAAATTAGTTTTTAGTTTATAAAAAATGCATAAAAACCGAAATTAATGGGTGTTTGTCGGAAATCAAGAAGAAACACGGGCGCCAAGGGAAATAATCCTGTTTGGCGCTCGAGTCCCAATCTAATATTTAAAAACACTTTCCCCGATAAATTCCCGCACAAGGCTGTCATTGGGAACAAATTGTGCAGGTATGGGAGCGAAAAAGGCCAGGAAGTTGAGCAGGCGCTTGGCTTCGCAATACTCGGGGTCTACCGGCTTGACCGTTCGCAGAATCGGTTCGGCATAGCTTTTAAGCACGCCGAGTTCGTAATCAAGGGCCGAGTTGAGGGCGGCGTCCGCTCCGTTTTGGAAGGGGAATATATGGAGCCGCTCGCCGCGCTGCACGCTGGGCCACATTTTTATGGTCTGCAAGGCGGAGTGGCCACGGAATTGGTTGTCGCGTACCATGCGGCGCAAAAGGCGATTGTCCGTCGTGGAAATGCGGTTGTGGCCATCCATGTTAATCTGCGTAAGCGCGGAAACATAGATCTTGAATTTCTGTTCGCGAGGAATCCTCGGGGTAAGTTTATCGTTGAGTCCGTGGATGCCCTCCATGACAAGAATCTGCCTGTCTCCCAGCTTGATTTTCCTGCCCGATGGCTTGCGTGAACCGGCCTTGAAATCGTAGAGGGGCAGCTCTATTTCATCTCCCTTGAAAAGCGCCACCAGCTGCTCGTTCAGATATTCCACATCAAGGGCCTCGAGGCACTCGAAATCCGGATCGCCGTTTTCGTCGACCGGCGTTCTGTCCCGGTTTATGAAATAGTTGTCCAGGCCGATTACCACGGGGTCGTATCCAAGCACGCGCAGCTGTATCGAAAGCTTTTTGGAGGTGGTTGTCTTGCCGGAGCTCGATGGGCCGGCGATAAGAACTACCTTGACCGTGGAAGCCCTGGCAGCCACCAGGTCGGCGATTTCCGCGACGCGTTTGTTGTTGAGCGCTTCGGCCACTTGTATGTAGTCTTTCATTTTCTTGGGCGTGTTCAGCCTGTTAAGAGCGCCGATGCTGGAAACACCCAGTATCTCGGAGCGCTTGCGGCTGTCGTCGGTAATTTTGTAGAGCAGCGGATCGTCCACGAATTCGGGGAGCCGGTCCGGCGTCTCCTTCTGGGGATAACGAAGCAGGAAGCCGTTGTCGTAAGGCATCAAGCCGAAAGTCTTGAGAACCCCCGTGGACGGGACGAGCGGGGTGCTGTGCAGGTCGCGGAAGCCTGCGCACTCGTTAAGGGCAATTCTGGGTTCGTTGGTAAGCTCCAGGAGCAGCAGGGTATCATCCTGGGTCTGTTCCCTAAAATAGCTTACTGCGTCTTCGTAGCTCGACCATTGCATGCTGATGGGAATGTCCTCTTTTACGAGCGCGCGCATTTTTTCCTGGAGAGCGGAAATATCCTGCCCGCTGGCGGGTCCTTCCTCGAAGTAATGGTAGAAACCGTAACCGATGGCTTGCCCTACTACCAGGTTACGCTGGGGAAACAGCTGCCTGGATGCGATGGCCGCAATAAAACACAGCGACCGGCGATACGCGAATGCCCCCTGGTTCGAATCGATAAGCACCGGTTCAATGGAGCAATTAGTCAGGATCGTTGCGTCGACCGCCTGCAATTCGTTGTTGATGAGTACGGCAGCCAGAGGCGCGCGCATCGAACCGAATCCGCTTGTTACCGCCGAAACCTTGATGCCGCAGGGATAAGCGATAGTCTCGCCTGATGGGTACCGAACGTTGATCTGGTGCATAATCGACTCCTTGGGTAATGTCCCGCAGGTAATTGTAGTATGCTTTCGACCTGCGCGAAAGAGTGTATCGAAAAAAAACGCGAGGGGATGTTGGCCCGCATTCCATTCCCCTATGGTATACTGCAGCCTTTGGAGGACTATGAACCTGCCTTCCTGGTTTATCGACTACCTGGCGCCCGGCTGTGACCGCCCTTCGGTGCTGCTCGCAGCGCTCGAGGCCGCAGGAATTAAGGCGCGCCTGTATTCCATAGCGGGTGCCCGGCATATCCTTGCTTTTCCCAAAGCAGCCCGCCGATCCCCGGCATACCGAGGCAAAATAATCACCGCGCACCATGATCGCGTCGAGGGAACGCAGGGCGCCCTCGATAATTCGGCAGCCGCGCTGCAGCTCGTGGATTTTCTATCCCGCGAAGAAGCAGCCTTCAATACCACGGTTATCTTTACCGACCATGAAGAACTTGGAACCGCGCTGGCTACCGACCAAGGCTCCTATGCCTTAGGCAAAGCCTTTTCCACCTTGGGTTTCGATGCCCCCGTACTCTTTTCCCTGGATGTTTGCGGACATGGCGATACCCTGCTTTTATCCAGTGCCACGGATTCGCTGCTGCACCGCGAATATGGAATGGAAAAGCTTGCGGCACGGGTCGATGAAACGGCGGCGCAGCTTTTATTAAAGCTTCAAGCCCTGGCCGGCGAAGGGCATCCGGAAGGCGGAAGGATTAAAGCCCGGCGCGCAAAAGTTCCTTTCGGCGAGGATTTGGGGTTTTTATGCGCCGGTCAGGCATCGCTGGTCTTAACGGTGCTTCCGGAAGAAGAAGCTGAACTGCTCGTTGGCGCTACCAATCTTCCTTCCTGGGCGGCGCTTTCCAAAACGGCAATGCCTGCGACCTGGTCTTTTCTGCACAGCTCCCGGGATACTGTCGCGTTATATCAAGAAAGCGCTTTTAAATTGATGAGTTCGGTTTTGGCTGTGCTTGGTTCATGGAAAATACCCCGTAGTCAAAAAGAATAAGGGCATAGAAAACTTGACAATTTGTTGGTATTGTATTAGTGTACTACTAGTTTAGTACACTAAGGAGATGCTGATGATCTACTGTAACGCTATGACTTTCGGGTATGGCAGAAAAAAACTATTCGAAAACCTGTCGCTGGAACTTAAGCCTGGTGCGATTTACGGCCTGCTTGGTTTGAATGGCGCGGGAAAGACGAGTCTCTTAAAGCTTCTTGCCGGCGCATTGCGGCCCGATTCCGGGGATGTTTCCTGTTTTGGGCACAAACCCGGCTCGCGGAGGGCGATTTTTTTGGCCGATATCGCCTTTGTCCCCGAAGACCCCTGGCTGCCTCCCGTAAAGCCTGCGCAGTGGCTTAAGCGCTACGCGGTATTCAGGCCGGCGTTCGATTATTCCAGATTCCAGGAATTGTTATTGGAATTTAACATAGATGCCGACAAGCTGCTGACGCGCTATTCCTACGGGCAGCGAAAGAAGTTCGCCCTTGCCGCGGCCATGGCCAGCGGTGCGCGCATCCTGCTTTTGGACGAGCCGACCAACGGGCTGGACATTCCCTCGAAAACGCAGTTCCGCCGCATGCTTGCCGGTGCGTCGGCGGCGGACCGCATCGTTATCGTTTCTACCCACCAGGTGCGCGATCTGGAAAGCCTCATCGATCCGCTTATACTAGTGGAGAGCGGCAGGATTCTGTGCACGCTTCCCCAAGAGGACATCAACCTTAAGCTTGCCTCGCTAATGCTCAAAACCCTGGATGTGCCGGGAATCGTGCATGCCGAGAAAAACGCAGTGGGCTGGTCGGCCCTGGTGGATGCGCGCTGCGCGGGTCTGGCTCGCATGGCAGGGGAATTCATGCCCCCGGATATCGAGCTGCTCTTCAATGCAGCGGTCGGCAACCCGGCACGGCTGTTGGCGGTTATGGCGGCGGGCTCGGGAGACGGAGGCGGGCTGCCGGAGTATCCGGATGGCGCCACGAGTTCCGCGAAAGGGGTTATACAATGATAGCTAAACAATTATCCTGGGGTTTCAGCCCGGCTCGCGTCGCGCTGCTCGCAAGAAACCGGATGCTCGACGACCTGCCCGCCTTTGGCATCGTTCTTGGGCTGGTCGCTGGTATAAATATTTTATCACTGGTTTTTTTGAAGCGTGCGCTGTTCAATTCGTCCGATGGCCAAGCCTGGTTTTTCGTAATGAGCCTGTCCGGGGCGTTTCTTGCGGCAGGAGCCTTTAAAGCGATGCACAGGGGGAAGTCCGGCTGCGACTGGCTGCTGCTTCCCGCCACGGCCTGCGAGCAGTATACGGCGGCGTTTATAAGCTGCTTCGTGGTGTTTCCGGCGGCATTTATGCTGGCCGGAATGGGGCTGTCCTACATTCTCGCTCTTTTGGAGCGCGTAATGGGTTCGGCAGGTTCGGATATTTGGATTCCATTCAAAACCATAAAGGCAATGGATTTCGCAGGGTTGCTCGCTGCCATGGCTATCTTCTTTGCCGGTTCTGCAAAATTCCGGAAGCTTCCATTGTTGAAGACCGCGGGAATCTATACCGGCTTCATTGTCGTTCTTTCCATACTATTTTCATTGAGCCTTCTTGCGCTGGGACAAAAAATTGCCGCGGGAAGTTCCTTGTTTTTAAAATTTGCCTCCGAAGACGGGCTGGGCAAAATGGGTAGAGGCCTAAGCATCGGCCTTAGGATCTTCTTTCTTGGAATTATGCCCGCCTTTGCCCTGGTATACGGTTATTTCTGCGTAAACGAAAAGGAAGCACGGGATGAGGTTCAATAACGAGAAGCCAATATTTATCCAGATTGCCAACCTGCTTTCGCAGGATGTGATCAGCGGCAGGATGAAGCCGGAGTCCCGGTTTCCCTCCGCGCGGGATCTGGCGGTGTCGTTCGAGGTAAACCCCAATACGGCGGCGAGGGCTTTGCAAAGTCTTGCCGATGCGGGTATCGCCATATGCGAGCGCGGGACGGGATATTTTATTTCGCCTGATGCCATGGAAAAAGTAAAGGGCGAGCGTAAACAGCGCTTTTTTTCGGAAGACCTTCCCGCGCTTATGTCAAGCATGAAAACACTTGGCATTACAATGGAAGAAATTGAAAAAGCATGGCGCGTTTTTAGCGCCGGAAAGGAAGCTGTATCATGAAAAACAGCACAAAAACGCTGGTGATATTTCTGGTTTTGAGCATGCTTGCATTGGTCGGTGCGCTCATTACGATTCTTAGCTGACGGATAAATTCCGCGCAGGAGGAAAGGGAAGCTCTGATAACTTTGTTGGTTAGCAGATTTCTAAACGCTTGACCCAAAGAGTCCTTGCGCGGAATTACTTTTTAAGATGGTCGCTTTTTTTTGCGCACAGCGTAAATGTCTTGGGGATACCTTTATCAAAGACATCGGATGACAGATTAGGCTCTTCCTCCAGACTTTGTATCACGAAGCCGGCATTTGCCGTAGCCGTGATAATTTCGCCCAGATTCCACTTGCGAAGCCGGACTTTTGCGCTCTCCTCGCCATCCGATAAAAACTTGGCGTACGCTACGTCCCGCTCTTCCAGGTCGGTATTGAAATAATCCCCGTCTACTTTATATTTTCGTACCTTGGCGCTTGAGCCTCGGTACGATAGCAGCTTGGTAGAAACAGGATGAAAGTCGCGGAGGATGAATTCACCATTGGCGGATAATAATGCGTAGACAATATCCATGAAAGGTTTTAAATCGGTAAAATAGTGGAGGATGCCCATTTCGGCAAATGCCAGGTCGAAGCTGCCTGCTTTTGTCTTGCCATCGAGACTAAGCACGTCCGTTACCAGGTATTCTATTGTTACGCCGGCTGCCCCGGCCAGGTCAAGCGCGTAGCGTTTGTTTTCCGGGGAAAAATCAGCCACCGTAACAGCGGCTCCAAGCAGGGCGAGGGCTACGGCTTTTGTTCCGTTCGATCCCATGATGTTAAGTATTTTTTTGCCCTCGACCGGCATCATTTTGGGGTAGAGGACCGAAAGCGCCTTGGCGGGATCCGCTGCGATTTTTTTTGCGGCCTCGATGGCCGTGCCGAAACGTTCTTCCCACGCCATGTAGCTTTGCATGTTCCAGGCATCGCGATTTTGTTGATTCATTATGTTTCCATTTGGCGTTGACCGAACGCCGACCGTCTGCGCGCTGCGGAGGATCGGCGACTTGATTTTATCGTTCCAGCTTCCTGTATACATACCTATGCGGACGCGCGTCGCCGGTGGGCGACGCGTCCATGTCGGCATAAGTCGCCGACATGGCCTGGTTCGAACGCCAACCGTCCGCACGCTGCGGTAAATCGGCGACTTGATTTTATCGTTCGAGTTTCCTGTATACATACCTATGCGGACGGTCGGCGTCGCCACCGAGTTTTTCGCGGCGGTATTCGGCGTACTCGCTCCAGTTGCCATCGTACCAGAGCACCTCGCCGTCCTCGAAGGCCAGGAGATGCGTGCAGACGCGGTCCAGGAACCAGCGGTCGTGGCTTACCACCAGGGCGCATCCGGCAAACTCGTCCAGGGCTTCCTCGAGCGAACGGAGGGTGTTGACGTCCAGGTCGTTCGTTGGCTCGTCCAGAAGCATTACATTGGCGCCTTCCTTGAGCATAATCGCCAGGTTGAGCCTGTTGCGCTCGCCGCCGGACAATACTCCGACTTTTTTCTGCTGGTCTCCGCCTGAGAAATTGAACCATGAGCAATACGCGCGGCTGTTGACTTCCTTGCTGCCGCCCAGCTTGATTATGTCCAGTCCGTCGGATAGCTGTTCCCAGACGGTTTTGTCGGGGTCCAGGCCGGCGCGCATCTGGTCGGCATAGGCCAGCTTTACGGTATCGCCCACTTTTAATTCGCCTGAGTCCAGCTTTTCCATGCCGGCGATCAATTTGAAGAGCGTGGTCTTTCCGGCGCCGTTCGGTCCGACGATTCCCACGACCGCTCCCGGCGGAATGGAAAAGTCCAGGTCCTTGAACAATAACTTATCGCCGAATGCCTTCGCGATCGCCTTGGCTTCGATTACCACCGAGCCCAGCCGTGGTCCGGGGGGAATTACGAGCTTGGTCTCGCGGACCTTTTCGCGTTCGCCGTCGGCAAGGAGTTTTTCGTAGCGCTCGATGCGGGATTTGCTTTTGGCATGCCGGCCTTTTGCGCTCATGCGCACCCAGTCCAGCTCGCGCTCGAGGGTTTTGGCCCTGGCGCTGTCGCCTTTTTCCTCGAGGGCGAGGCGTTTGCCTTTTTGCTCGAGCCAGCTGGAGTAGTTGCCCTTCCACGGGATGCCTTCGCCGCGGTCCAGCTCGAGTATCCAGCCGGCGACGTTATCCAAAAAATACCTGTCGTGGGTTACCGCGATAACGGTACCTTCGTACTGCTGCAGGTGGCGCTCGAGCCAGGCTACGGTTTCGGCGTCAAGGTGGTTGGTCGGTTCGTCCAAAAGCAGGATGTCTGGTTTTTGCAGCAAAAGCCTGCAAAGGGCCACCCGGCGACGCTCGCCTCCGGAGAGATGGTCCACGGCCTCGTCGGGAGGCGGGCAGCGGAGCGCTTCCATGGCAAGGTCAAGCCTGGCGTCAAGATTCCATCCGTCGGCGGCTTCTATCTTTTCCTGCAGCTGCGCCTGCACTGTCGCCAGCTTGTCAAAATCCGCATCGGCATCGCCGAAGGCTTCGCTTACTTTTTCGAATTCCGCAAGCAGGTCTACCACGTCCTGAACGCCTTCGGAAACTACCTGGCGCACGGTTTTACCGTTGTCCATGTGCGGCTCCTGCTGCAGGAAGCCTATGGTGTAACCAGGCGCACAGCTGGTATCGCCTAAAATTTCGGTATCCATCCCCGAAAGTATGCGGAGCAGGCTCGATTTTCCCGAGCCGTTGAGGCCTATTACGCCAATCTTTGCACCGTAGAAATAGCTGAGCGATATGTCCTTGAGGACCTGTTTCGTGCCATGCTTTTTGGAAACCCGGTGCATGGTATAAATGATTTTCTTGTCGTCTACTGTTGCCATACCCTCTATTATATAGAAAATACCTCACTTTGGGGAGGGGGTGGGACTCTTTAACTTCATTAGCAGGCTGTTGAAAAAGCTTGTTGCTTTATCAACAGCCTTCAACATTCCTCGCATTTGATTACAAATGCTACGGTAATGTTACATTTTGGAAGTGTTGAAAATCCTCATCCGAGGTTTTTCAACACCCTGTTAGGGAAGACGCGTTTCCAAAATTAGTAAAAGCTTTTAACAAATTGTTTGCTTTCTTTGCATTATGCATCTACACTGGCCATACAAAAGAACCTGAAAGGATATTAAATGAATGATTCTGTGCAAACTCTTCCCCTGTGGAAGAAATGGATGTATGCATTTGGCCAGTTCGGCTGGTCCCTGGCCAGCTTCGCCGTCGGCTCGAAGCTGGTGTATTTTTACCTGCCGCCTCCCGGGCTAAAAATGGGGCCATTCGTGGTTCAGGAAAATGTACTGCCGCTTATTAGATCCGGCGGGGTCGTCTTGTTCGGCCTGACCATCATCGGTCTCGTATTTTCGCTCGGACGACTGTTCGACGCCATCACCGATCCTCTGATCGCTGGACTGTCGGACCGGTCCAAATCCAAACTGGGTAAACGCCGCTCGTTCTTGGCGGTTTCCGTCCTGCCGTTCGCCGCCCTTTCCGCCCTGGTTTTCTTTCCGCCGAATAGCGGAATCACCGTGCTCAATACGGTCTGGCTGTTTGTCACGATTTTTTTGTTCTACTGGTTTATGACCATGTACGTAACGCCGTTCTTCGCGCTCCTGCCGGAGATCGGCCATTCGCCCAACGAGCGCCTGCAGCTATCCACGTTTATTTCCATTACCTGGGCATTGGGTACGATGGTGGGCTCACAGGTGGAACTGTTCCAGAGCATGTTCGAAAAAGCGGGGATGCCGTCCACGCAGGCATTTCAGGCTGTCATTTTGATTTTTGCCGCCGTGTCGTTCGTGTTTATGCTCATGCCGGTTCTATTCATCGATGAAAAAAAATATTGCGAAAGCAATGTTTCCACCGGGTCGATTTTCAAGTCGATAGTAGCCGCGTTTAAAAACAGGAACTTCCTGCGCTTTACCCTGTCGGACCTCGCGTATTGGGTATCGATCACCATCATCAACACGGTGCTCGTATATTACGTGACGGTACTGCTCAAGATGGACAAGACCTATAATTCCACGCTGGTCATGATCATGTTCCTGCTGTCGTTTTTGTTTTACCTGCCGGTCAACATGATAGCAAAAAAGGTAGGCAAGAAGAGCCTGCTCGTGCTGGCTTTCGCGTGGTTCATCATCACCTTTATCTATGCGACCTTCCTGGGCTTGTATCCCTTCCCCCCGGCGGTTCAGGGCTTGATCGTGGCGATTATGGCAGCGGTTCCGCTGGCTATCTTCGGCATCGTGCAGAATGCGATAGTTTCAGATATCGCCGAGGCCGACGGAATCGAGACGGGCAATTTCAAGGCGGGAATTTTCTTCGGCGCTCGTACCTTTATGTCCAAACTCGGGCAGACGGTTGCGGGGCTTCTTATTCCCAGCCTCCTCCTTATTGGCGCTTCGGCAAAAACCACTACTGATATAGTCGTAGCCGATGTGGCTTCCGGCGGTGCTTTGACAGGCGCCTTTGGCGTTCGACTGACCGCGGTAATAGCGGCGATATTCTGTGCCATAGGACTCGCCTTATTCCTGCTGTACGATGAGAAAGCCGTGATGAAATCCCTTGCAAAAAAAGAAAAGCTGTCTACGACATAAGCTGTCTACGACATAAGCTGTCTGCGACATAAGCTGTCTACGACATAAGTAGCGGAAGGCTTAAAATGCTTTCCGCTGCTTTTTTAATTAGCACCTAACTAAGGCAGTGTACAAGGGTGAAAATAATTCATTAGTCAATTTGATGATGTGTTTATAATTTTATAAACAAAAGTGCAAATTGTTGACTATTTATTGATTTTAGTATATCATTGTGAACATGAACAGTACTACTGAAGCCCTGGGCTTAAAGGATTTGAAGCGCGGCTGGTCAAAAGACCCAAGCGATAAGGCGAGAGTATGCATTTTTTGCGGGGAGCGTTTCTCGCAAGGCCGTATCTATGAAGACACAGGAATTTTTCTTGGCGCAAAAGCGGCTGCGAGTGCACATCTGGAAAAAAAGCATGGCGGCGTATTGGAAGGCCTTTTTTCTCTGGGCAAAGTGGCCAGTGGCCTGAGCGATGTGCAGGAAAAAGTAATAAGAGGGCTTTTCAGCGCTGAGTCCGACGGCGCAATAGCTGCGTCGCTCGGGGACAAGGCTTTGTCCACGGTAAGGGCACACCGGCGAAATCTGCGCATCAAGGCAGCCCAGGCGCGGGTGTTTCTTGCCATCATGAATATACTCGAAAGCAAACTGGCGGATGGGCGGAAGTTCGTGGATTACGGACCTGCCCTGCCGGTTCAGGATGAACGCATCGATGTAACCGAAGACGAGGCTGACCGCATCGGGGCAAAATATTTTAAGGCCGACGGTTCCCTTGCGCGGATTCCGAACCGGGAAAAACACAAGCTGGTTGTCCTGAGAAGGATTGCGCTGCTGTTCGAGAAAGGAATTCAATATAACGATTCACAGGTTCGCGCGATGCTTCAGGCGATAAATGTCGACCACGCATTGTTGCGCAGGTGCCTTGTCGATTATCATTTTATAGTAAGGAATCCGGATGGCAGCGTGTATGAAAGGGAGTAGTTATGCGTAAAAAACCGGTTTTCCCTTAAAAAGCCGGGCTTTTTTCAAATCTCCGCTTGCTCATTACGAAAAATACACGTATTATTGGCTCAAAGCATTATACGCGAAAGGAAAATCCATGGCCACCACGAAGAAAGACGACAAGAAGCCGCTTGCAGGGACGACAAAAAAAGTTACAGTCGCTAAAAACACGGTAAGCGCGAAAAAAGCAGGAACTAAACCCGCCGAAAAAAAGGCTGTCGAGCCTAAGAAGGACAAGAAGGTTTCTTTACCCGAAAAATTCACCGTTGCATCGATGACTACGTACATCGCGGATCTCCGGGACATCAGCAAAAAAGACGCCAAGGAATTTCTTGACAGCGTGTTCCACCTCGTGGAATCCGGCGTTATGGCCGGTGAGCGCGTTCCCCTTGGAAACATGGGAAAGATATTTGTAAAGATCAAGCCCGCGACCAAGGCAAGATTGGGCAGGAATCCCCTGACCGGAGAGGCCATAAAAATCGGCGCAAAAAAAGCCACTAAAGTTCCCAAGTTCAACTTTAACAAGTCATTCAAGGAATCTATCCTCAAGGCAAAGCTCAAGAACGAGTAATTTTTTTTAATATGAGGAGAACTCTAAAAACTTCAGTTTTTAGAGTTCGACCATTAAGAAACCTGATTCCTGTAAGGAATCAGCAAGGAACCTCTGGTAACCAACAGGGTTATTTGAGGTTCCCATGACTTGGATTGCAAGTTTCGAGCCGGCCTGGAAAGCAAAACTTTCCAAGCCGGCTTTGCCTTTTTGAATACCCCCGTTGGCAGATAGGGTTATTTGAGTTTCCCTTATGCCTGTTTATGATGGGGTATTTGGATTACGATTTCCGTACCGATCGAGTTTGCTTCCGGACCGGTTACCGGATTCAATATGATACTTGCATGCAGCTGATCGCATAAAGCCCTTATGATGGTAAAGCCCATGCCGCCGGATTTTTCCGGGTTAAAGCCGGCGGGCATGCCTCTGCCGTTGTCGCTGACGGCTAAAAGCAAGCCGTTATCCAGGCTGTGTTCAATGTGGACTCGAAGTACATTATCCTGCCCGCCAATGAAGGCGTATTTGTAGGCATTGGTAATGAGTTCATTGAGGATAAGCCCGATGGAAACGGCTTTTTCCAGCTCGAAGGAAATATCCGTCGCCTCTATTTCGATGTTTATGTACAGATTCTCGTGGAACCAGGTGCTTGCGATCTCCTTGACGAGGTCCCGAACGTAATCGCCTGCCGAGATGAAGCTGAAGTCGCTCGAGTTGTACAAACGCTCGTGAACCTGTGCCATGGCTTTGATTCTTCCCTGGCTTTCGGCGAACAGATCCCTGTCAAACTGGCTCTGGAATTTCTCTGCCTGCAGCGAGAGGAGACTCGATACTATCTGTAAATTATTTTTAACGCGATGGTGGATCTCGCGGAGCAGGGCTTCCTTTTCGGCAAGCGAGGCGCGAAGATTGGTTTCGGCCGCCTTTGCCGCGCTTACGTCGCGCACGATGCTCAATACTTTCGCGTCATCGAGCTTAACTATCCTCGATTCGAAGAAGTGGGCGCCGTCCGGATAGGGCAGCGAATACTCGACGACATGGACTCCTCCCTCCCGAAACGCCCCCTGGATGGCTTTTGCGTTGTCTTTAGTAAGCTTTTCGCTATGGAATACTTCGTCGACGGTTTTTAGGAGAAAGGCTTCCGGTTTAACCGCGAGTTTTGAAATGTCGGGAGATTTATATTCCAGGAATCTTGAAGATTCATCCATTACGAAAAGGATGTCCGGCTGGGCTTCGAAAATGGCGTTGTTCGTGGCTTCGCTGGCTTTCAACTCCCGTATCGTCGAGGCAAGTTCCAGGGTTTTTTCTTGTACTTTTCTTTTTAAGAACCACGCGACGATTATAGCCCCCAATGCCAACGCAAGAATCAAGCCGATACTTCCGGCAATTGCCGCGAGTAATTTCGGATTGATTCTAGAGCTGAGAATCGTGCCCCGCCAGCGCTGATCGATTTTTTTATACACGGCTTCCGGAATCAAGGCGAATCCCTCGTCTATCTGCCTGAGCAGGAGCGGGTTCTTTTTGGATACGGCGCGGTGAAAATAACCGGTATAGAGCGTAAGGGCAAAGCGGTACTGGTCGCTTATGCCGGCTTTGGCCAGATAATACTGCGCCGGGGGTTGGTCTATGCAGAATACTTTCTCGATGCCGGCGGCCGCGGCCGCGATGATGGCTTCGTAACTCGGATAGGTCACGAGGGTATCGATTCCGTGGGCAAGCAGGATTCCTATGCAGGCATCCCCATCCTTTACCGCAATCTTGAATCCCGTCAGGTCTTCTATGGTTGCAATACCCGAAATGCTCTCATGAAAAAAAACGGGAACTTCAAGCGTCGCATACGGTTTGGAAAACAGCAGGGTCAGTTCGCGTTCGGGAGTTTTGAACATGGTGTCAATCGCATCGGCACGGCCTTCGGCCAGTTGTTTCTGGGCTTCGACCCAATCGAAGCCCTGGATATCGACCTTCATGCCCGTTGCCGATTCCCATGCGCGCCATTGATCCACGACGATACCCTGCAGCCGGCCCTTTTTATCAAGGAAAACATAGGGCGGATAGTTATTGTCGCTTACCACGCGGATTATCTGCCCTTTTGAGAAAGGAACGGCAAGCGGAAGCACGCCCTGGCTTTGTGCGTGCAAGGGCAGCTTCGCAAGCACGAGACAAACGCAGGATAATAGGATGGATACTTTTTTTATCATCGCCCCGGCTTCCTCGCTTCCTTATGCAGACATTAATTCTAGCACAGAATTTGCGGAATTGCCTCTATTTTCCGCAGCATTGCTTGAATTTTTTTCCGCTCCCGCAGGGGCAGGGATCGTTTCTGCCTACCTTTGGGGCGGCACGCACGACCGTGGTAGGCGTGACGTTGCCGGATTCATAAAGCCAGACATCGTTTTGCTTGATGAATTTGGCTGTTTCGTGATGCTCGTCCTTCATGCCGTCCATGGTGTATCGCGCCACGAACTCGACGAGGCCTTCGCTGTCGGCGGATCCGCCTTTTTCGCAGCGCACTATCTTCAGACTCTCCCATGTAGCGCCTTCGCTCCATCGGCGGGTGGCGTCTTCATCGATGTTCTCGTCTTTTACGCAGCTTTTCATAACATACTCTATTGCGCCCGTGGCATAGGCGCTGTAGCGGGAGCGCATAAGGGCCTCCGCCGTCGCGGCAGGGATTTTGCCTTTGATGATCGGCTGGCAACAGGCGGAAAACTCGACACCCGAACCGCAGGGACAAGAACTCATATATTCCTCCAGGAAAAAGCTGCATGATGGTAGTACTGTTGTACAGTATTAGCGGCTTTTTGAAAAGACGGAGGCCGTGGTACTTGACCTCGTTCTGCTGCGTCCGTATAGTTGGGGAATGATCAATCCGAAGCTGAACAATTATTATTACTACGCATCGTCCTCGAAGCTTCGGGAGTAGTGGAACTTTGCCCTATGGTGAATGTACCGGCCCCCGAGAAATCGGGGGCTGTTTTTTTATGTCGCCTTTACAAGGCGCGCCTTGTAAAGGCGAAAACTGAACTCAAGGAGGTTTCTACATGGGGTATGCAACGAAGGATTAATGGACGCATTCGCGCGAACGACGGACGAAGTGCTCAGCCTGGAGGAGTTTCGCGCCCTTCTCGCTACGGGACGCAGGCTCAAGGTCAAGTTCGGCGCGGATGTAACGGCACCGTTCCTCCATCTTGGACACGCGGTGAATTTATGGATGATGAGGGAGATGCAGGAGCGCGGACACCTCGTGCAGTTTCTGATCGGCGATTTTACGACGCTTATAGGCGATCCCACGGGACGCGGCGAAGGGCGGAAGCAGCGCTCTACGGACGAAATAAGCGCGGACGCGGAATCGTTTATACGGCAGGCGGGAAAGATACTCATTACCGACGACAGCCGGGTCTTCGAGGTAAGACGGAATTCGCAGTGGTGGGAAGCGAAGCCGCTTTCCGCTTTTATCGAGCTCCTGGGTTCGGTAACGGTAACCAAGCTGCTGTCCCGGGACATGTTCCGCGCCAGACTCGAAAGCGGCGGCGAAGTTCGAACCCACGAACTCGTCTACCCGCTGCTTCAAGGTTGGGATTCGGTGGAGCTGGGCTCGGACCTTACCATCGTGGGTTCCGACCAGTTGTTCAACGAGTCGATGGGAAGGTTCTTCCAGGAACGCGAAGGGCAGGCTCCTCAGGTTATAATAAGTTCCCGCATAACTCCCGGTCTTGACGGGGTGCGAAAGCAATCCAAGAGCCTGAACAATTTCGTGTCGCTCGATGACGGTCCACGCGACGTGTTCGGTAAGGTAATGTCCCTGCCCGATAAGCTCATCGTGCAATGGCTGGAGGTGTATACCCAGCTTCCGGCGTCGCGCGTCTTGGAAATAGCGGACTCACTGGCCGCGGATCGCTGCAACCCCAGGGATGCAAAACTGGAGCTGGCATCCGCGATCGTGTCGCGGCTGCACGGCGCGCAGGCGGCCGCGCTGGAAGCTTCATGGTTTCTATCGGTAGTCGCGGGCAGGGAATTTCCTCCCGATGCGCCTCTTGTCGAGCTGCCGCAGCGCTCCTGGCTTGCGCTCGAATTGCTGGTGTGCCTCGATCCGGCGGTGTCTCGCGGAGAACTGCGCAGGATTATTGAAGGCGGCGGGGTGGAGCTTGACGGTGTAAGGATTGTCTCGGCGGATGAGCGAATTGTGCTTCGCGACGGGAGTCCTATGCATCTTAAACTGGGCCGGCGCCGTTTTTTTCGCATAATGCCATGCGAGCGCAGTTTTGAATACTCCACGGGGCCTTGTGGTTTCGGGTGTTGACGGATTGGCGGCGGGGAAGCAGGGAGTCCCTTGCCGCCTTTTTATTCAAGGCGATTCCTTATGTTTAGGCCGCACAGGTCAACCAGCGTCCTGAATTTTACCCGGGGCGGTCCCCCTAGGAGCCTTTGCGGGATTCTTCTTATGCCCGTAGTGAACATGATTTTTTAAATCGCAAAACTTAAAAAAAGGAAATGGAGCGAGCTTGACAAATCGCCGGAATCGGGCAAGAATGCCCCTGGCATCGAAACCGCACGGGCGGGCAGAGGAGCATGTGCATGAAACGCAAGGCAGAAAGTTATAAATTATTCCCTATCGAGGAAGCTGCCATAGCCGACTTGCAGGCCTCGATGGATTCCGGCGAAGCCAGCTCCGAGAGCATCGTGAGGCTCTACCTGAAGCGCATAAAAAAAATCGACTCCGGCGATGGCGGGCTCAACGCCGTGCTGCAAGTCAATCCCGATGCCCTGGCCATAGCGCGGGCGCTGGATAAAGAGCGTAAGGCGAAAGGCCCGCGCGGACCGATGCACGGGATTCCCCTGCTTCTCAAGGATAATATCGATACCGCCGACCAAATGGAAACTACGGCGGGGTCCTTGGCGCTCCTGGGTTCCAAACCCGCACGGGATGCCTTCGTTGTAAAGCTTCTTCGCGCCGCCGGGGCGGTAATCCTGGGCAAGGCGAATATGAGCGAGTGGGCGAATTTTCGGTCTGAAAATTCATCCAGCGGATGGAGTGCGCGCGGCGGCCAGAGCCGGAATCCGTATTTTTTGGACAGGACCCCGTCGGGCTCCAGCTCGGGTTCGGCCATAGCCGTATCGGCTAACCTTTGCGCTGCTGCGGTAGGTACGGAAACCGATGGCTCCATACTGTCTCCAGCCTCCAATTGCGGGATAGTGGGCATAAAACCCACCGTGGGCCTCATAAGTCGTTCCGGCATTATTCCCATAGCGCACTCGCAGGACACGGCGGGTCCCATGGCCAGAACGGTCGCGGACGCGGCGATACTTCTGGGAGCCATGACCGGTGTCGATCCCGCCGATGCAGCGACGCTCGGATCGCCGCTTATGAGCCCTAATAGCGCGGTTGTCGATTACGGCACTTTCCTGAAACCAGGAGGGCTGCGCGGTGCCCGGATAGGTGTCGTGCGGTCCGCGAGCTTTGGATTCAGGGCGGAGCTCTACCCGATACTGGATACCGTAGTCGCCGCGCTTAGGGCCGAAGGGTCGGAGGTGCTGGATCCCCTTGAGCTGCCCCATGCCGCCGAACTGGGCGAGGCGGAGTTTAGCGTGCTTTTGTACGAGTTCAAGGCCGATCTGGAATCATATCTTGCAGGCAGACCGGGTGGTACGATAAAAACCTTAGCAGGTCTTATCGAATTCAACAAAAAAAATGCCGACAGAGAAATGCCTTTTTTTGGCCAGGAGATATTCGAACAGGCAGCCCTGAAAGGTCCCCTTTCGGACAGGGAGTATCTGGACGCCCTCGCTTTGAACCGGGATCTGATTCGGGCTAAAGGCATCGATGCGCTTCTTGGTGAACACAAGCTGGATGCCCTCATTGTCCTGTCCAATGGCCCCGCTCGCAAGATCGACCTGATAAATGGGGAAAGCAGTAACTGCGGCAGTTCCACACCGGCGGCCGTGGCGGCTTATCCTTCCATCACCATCCCTGCTGGCTGGTACCGCGATCTGCCCATCGGAGTGTCGTTTATCGGCACGGCATGGAGCGAAGGCCGGCTAATCAACCTGGCATTTGGGCTTGAGACCGCGCTCAAGGCACGCAAACCGCCCAGTTTAATCCCGAATAGCCTGTAGGAGCGGATTTGACTTTTCGGCAGTTTTTCTTGCAAAGAGCGGTGATCTGAGCGATACTTTTATTCTGGCGCCAGCCTTTGTAGCGCGACAAGGAGACAAGAGTGGAAAACAAGTCAGCAATGGATGTTTTTATGGCTCAGCAGTCAATGCCGGCATCCGAAGATGAAGCCGACTCTTCGTTCATGGAAGTGGAAGAACGAGATGAGAAAAAAAGTTATTTTTCAAAGGAAGAATCGGGAGGAGCCGCAGGTGCCGCAATGCAGATGGACATGCCGGCTTCCCCAGCCCCGCTGCGCATGATGAAGGCGAGGCGGGCCACGTTCGCACCGGTCCCCGTTTCTTCAATAAAAACTTCGGAGCAGCTCCTCATGGAAAAAGAACCCATTGATATACGGGAAACCGGGTTCTGGTTGTGGCGGAGGATGATAGTTCCGCCTAATGTGTATGTCGTCCATACGCGCATCCACAAGAAAGAACCCGTGACCATGGGTCTTGGAATCTCGTTCCGCTATATCCCGGCCAAGGATTCTTTCCAGATAATTCCCGCCTCGATACAGACAATCGGCGTCGTGGCAAATTGCATCTCGCGCGAGAAGCAGGGCATCAACGTGCTCGCATACGTGCAGTGGCAGATCGACGACATATCGGTGGCATACCGCAAGATAGACTTTTCCGACCGCAGGGATCCGCTAGCAATCGTAAACGCCCAGCTGCGTGAACAGGCGGAGGCAGCTATCAAGGACAAGATAGCCACCATGAGCGTTGAAGAGGTGCTTACGGACAAAGCCCCGATTATCAGCGAGCTTACCACGAGGCTCAAGGCGGTAACCGAGGAACAGAAAGCGGAAGGCAAGACCAGGTACGAAGGCCTGGGCATCATGATTATCACCGTTCAGATCCGCGAGGCCATCGTCTGCTCACAGACACTCTGGAAAGACCTCCAAAGCCCGTTCCGTTATCAGCAGGCAAAAGCGGCGCGCATCAGCTATCTCGAATCGCAGGACGAGATCAACATCAAGGAACTGGAAACGCGCAGGCAGGTGGAGATACGCGAGGCCGAGACGAATGTCGAGATCGAGCGCATAAAGCAGAAAAAGGAAACCGAGGCTCAGGAACTGAGGCTCAACGAAGAATCCGCACGCTGCCAGCAGACGCAAAATTCCAGGCAGCAGGTGCTGCGGCTCGAGGAAAAGACGCAGGTGGCCGAGATTGAATCTCGCGAACGACTCCTGGCCAAGGATCAGGAACTGCAGCTCAAGCGCGAGCTCGAGGTGTTGCAGAACCAGAACCGCAAGGATGCGGAGGAAGCTTCGCTGGGATTGGACGCGCAGAAGCGATATATAAGCTTTGCCACCGAAGAAGCCGTGCACAAGTCGGCAGAGGACACAAGGCTGCTTCTCCGAACGATAGAGCTGAAGCAGCAGGAGACCCTGGCGGACAAAGAACTGAAGCAAACGCAGCTGGAGTTTCAGGGCATCGTTCAGGCTGCCACGGACAAGCTCGAAGCAAGTACCCTGGAAGCCAGTCTTGGTCGAGAGCGCATGTCGCGCTTATTCGAGATGGAGATGACCGAGAAGCGAAACCAGGCCGCCAACCTGCAGGAAGAGGCTGACCTCAAGATGGATCGACTGAGACGCGAGATAGAAAACCTGATCGGCGACAAGCTGCTTATGAATGAGCTTATCGAGCGCTTGCCGGAAATCGCCGCGGCGCTTCCTAAGCCCGATGAACTGAAAATAATACAGACCGGAGAGGGCAAGGCGGATTTTACCGAGTCGCTGGTGGCATTCATTACCAAGATACTGGCCGTGGGCACGACGCTCGGAATCACGTTGCCCTTTTTTGGAAAGAAAGATTCGGAAGCGGAAGGCTGAGAGCCGGTCTTTCGACCAGAACATTATTCGGGAGGGTACATGTCACCGTCAAAACCCGCTTACCCGCGGGGAGTCGCAAAATTGCTGCTTGGAGCTTTTTTTGCTCTTGCTGTTCTGGGTTCCTGCATCGGGAAAACTGCAGACGCACCGGATTCCGCCCAGATCGGTACGGATCTTGAGCCGGGCATCGACTATGAAAGCCTTCTGACGGCGCTGGAGCGGAATCCAGGCAGGGTATTGCTCCTGGATGTAAGGACAGCGGAGGAATTCGCGCAGGGGCATATTCCCGGATCGGTTTTGGTCCCGTATGACGTGCTTGGCAGCACTTTCAAAGAGTACGACAAGCACAGGCCTATAGTCGTGTATTGCCGCTCCGGTCGTCGAAGTGCCCTCGCGCTCGCCACTTTGCAAGGCTTGGGATATGTGAATATTTCTGATTTTGGCGATATCGGAAACTGGAAAGGGAAACTGGAACCCTGACGGTTTTGTTTGAATTGTTCGAGGCCTATTGCGGAATTTTCGCGCAAAGTGCATAGTAGCGGCATGAATGATTCACTTTATCTTTCCGCCTCCTGCGTCGTCGGCGCCGAGCGAGTACTGGCTCACGAGATAGAGCTCCTGGGCATGAAGGCCACCGAGCGCGCCGCGGGGCGCGTCTATTTCAGCGCCGATTCCCGGGGAATCGCCCGGGCACTCGTAAACCTTCGCACAGCCGACAGGCTTTTCCTGCAGTTTGGCACTTTTCCGGCGGCTGATTTTGACGAGTTGTTCGAGGGAGCACTTGCCCTGCCATGGGAACGCCTAGCCGCCAAAACCGACAGCATTGTTATAGAAAAAGCCCGCTGCAACCGTTCCAAGATCGATTCCCAGAGTACCGTGCAGGCCATGGTGCAGAAAGCAGCGTATGAACGTATCGCGCAGGCGTATAAGCTTGGCCGACCGGCAGCTACCGGGGCGCAGGTAACGGCGCGAGTGCGCATCGAGTCCGACCAGGCCACCATCGAGGTGGATCTGTCGGGAGATGCCTTGTCCCGCCGCGGTTACCGCCGGCTTCCCACCGAGGCTCCGCTCAAGGAAAGCCTTGCCGCGGCGCTTTTGTTCATGGCCGGCTGGAAACGATCCTTTCCCCTGCATGACCTGTTTTGCGGCAGCGGCACAATACCCATCGAGGCAGCCTTGTACGCACTGGATATCGCTCCGGGGCTCAAGCGCCACTTTACCTGGGAAACCATGCCCATAGGCAATATTCTGCACATGAAAGAGGAAAAAGACCGCGCGCAGGCTAAAATCCAGATGGACCGTGAAGTTTATATAGCGGGATCTGACTCGGACGCGAGTACCGTAAAAGCAGCCGTGTCCAATGCCGGAATCGCCGGCGTCGCCACGAAGATAAAGTTCTTTCCCTCAAAGGCCGAAGACGCCGCGCCGCTCGCGGAAAAAGGCTTCCTGTTCGCGGACCCGCCCTATGGCAAGCGGCTTGGTTCGCCCGAGGAGTCCAACGCGCTGTACGCGCGCCTTGCCGATCTTCCAAGGAAGTTTGCAGGCTGGAATATCTGTTTCGTCGTGGATCGCGAGGATTTCGGAAAGTCGTGGAGCCGGACGGGCGCCAAGCGCACCAAGCTGATAGACGGCGCGGAAGTTCGCTATTTCCATCGATTCATGGCTCAGTGATCGGCGTATCGCCTGAGAATCGCTCAGGTAAGCCAGCTGATTATATACTCGGATTCCTCAACCTGCCTTAACGGAGAGTCTTCGTAATTCCATCGGCCCGACAATCCTGCCGCTCTGGCCGACAGCTCGAAATGGCACATGGCAATGCCGATATCGGAGCGCTGCAGGTCAAAGGAAAATGGCTTGCCGTAACCTGCGGTTCGCTTGAGGAAAAACCGATAGGCAGCGCCTAGTCTGGATATCCGCCAAGGCTGCTTATTGGATGCCGAGGGCGCCCAGCGCACCGCCTCGAGCGCAGATGCGTAAGCGCCGGCGCTTTCCGCCGTGAGCGGCTTCCCGGTTTCTTCATCCGAGAAAACCCGGTCCCCGGGCAGTCGCTTGTCCGAGCCCGCGGCGAAGCGGAATACCTTGTCCAAAAAAAATCTTTTATCCGCAGGATAACCCAGGGGACTTATCGCCGGCAAAACGGAGTCGTCCTTCAGATCCAGTGCCCTGGCGAATGCGCTGCGATCCAAGGTGCCTGCCAGCCAGCAGCTGCCTATTCCCATTTCTGTCGCCTTGAGCACGATTTTCTCGAAAGCGTAGCCATAGCTCTCGATTTTGGGATCGTTCCGCGGAAAGCTTCCGGCAAGAAACAATCTTGCCCCTTTGATGACGCCATAAGTGCCGAGTTTTTCAGCGGCACCTGACGGAGAGCTCCCGCTGTCGGTAAGCTTAAGGAAAACTTTGCGGCCCAGGTGATCGGTGTTGTCGTTCTGAACCGCTGTCTCAAGGACCTTGCGGTCAAGTTCCCCCAGGGGCCTTGCGTCGTAACTGCGGCATGATTTTCGCGCCGCGATTGTTTGGTCTATTGTCATGAGAAAGGAAAATACTCAAGCGCACGCAGAGAGTCAACAGAATCCTCGATTGTCTCCTGATTATGCTGGTAAAAAGCGCTGCCAACACTTACACTTAATCCCATATCCAAAAGGAGGATACCATGCTCGGAGATTCGCTGATGGAAAAAGGACTGCTAACCAAGGCTCAACTGGATAAAGCCCTTGCCGAACAGAAAAATCAACCCGGAGAAAAACTCGGAGCCGTATTGGTGAAACTCGGATACGTAAGCAAGGAACAGGTGGAAGCCGCGTTTTAAAATCGGCTTTTTATCGCCCACCACAGGCGAGCGGACGTCGACCTCGGATTCTGGTGGCGCTCCGCGGCGCTCGCTTTAGTACCCGTGTCCGAGATTGATGAATAGCGACCCCCCGCCAGGCTTTCGCGGAACGCGTGTTCCACGCGTTTTTCCTCGCCGGAATGAAAACAAAGTATAACTGCGCGGCCACCGGGATTCAGGCAATCGGGCAGGGAGGCCAGCAGCCTGTCCAATGCCGTAAACTCGCCGTTTACCGCGATGCGAATGGCCTGGAAGGTTCTCCGCACCGATTTTTTCTTGGAGTCCTCCGAGCTGTCGCTGTTTTGTATGGCGTCCCGCACGGCTTTGGCAAGCGCTTTCGTGGTTATGAGCGAGCCTCTTCTCTGGGTGAGCACTTTGGCGATCGCTGAAGCCTCGCTCTCGTCGGCATAGTCCACCAGGATGTCCTTCAGCGCGGATTCCGTGAGCGTTTTGAGATACTCCGCCGCGCTCAGCCCGGCACTAGGGTTCATGCGCATGTCCAGCGGACCGTCGCGCTTGAAGGTAAAGCCGCGCTCGGGATTGTCTATTTGCATCGATGAAACGCCGAGATCCGCAAGTATCATGTCAAAGCCGGCGCGGCCTTCGAGAGCGGGCAGCCTGCCGATATCGGCGAAATTCATGTGGCGAACAGTAAAAGCGGTTTCGGAGAAGCCTTTAGCGCGCAGACGTTTCTCGGTTTTTACTATTTCGAGGGGGTCGCGATCCAGACCGTACAGCCTGCCGCCAGGCAGGATGGCTTTCAGGATTTCCGAAGCATGGCCGCCATGACCCAGGGTAGCGTCTACCGCCGTATCGCCGGGTTGCGGGGCCAGCGCCTGCAGCACCTCGCGTATGCAGATGCTCCGGTGGCCGCCAGCGGGCGTATCCCCGCGCGACAGCACTTTTTCTATGTCGGCGGCATAACGTTCGGGGTTCAGTTCTTTGTACTTTTGGGAAAATTTTCTCGGGTGGGTTCCCCGGTATCGCTCGCGTCGCTTGTGGGGTTCAGTCGGTTTTTCGGAGTCTTCAGCTTCACTTGCCATAATCGCGGATTCTCGCATACTACATGAAATAAAGATAGCCGGTACTCCGTGGCTGTGCATTGGCTCGTGACTTCGACCTAATGACCAGGTTCCCAAAAGCACTGGTAATTGTAACGCTTACCACCCTTGAACCTTTCGTAACCAGCCTCACCGAATCCGCGGAGGCGGGTTTTCTTACCAAGTTCATGTTTTTGCCGCGTCGCGCATGGCATCGGTTACTCGCCATATCTGCTTCCGTTGCGGGTGAAGGAGTGATAGCATTAAAAAATTACATCGACTCCGTAGTCCGATGGCCAGCCCTCATCTGCTTGTTTTTAAGGGAGTAATTTCGGCGCATTCGAGCGTTGCATAAAGCAGATTTGCGGCTTAAGGCGATAATTGCGGAGAATCTCCGATAATTTGTCCTATCAGAGATTCTTCTAGATTACAACAGCGGAAAGTTATTTCTTGAGCGCCACGGCGGGCTTTGAAGCTAAAGGCTTTTTTGCCGGAGCTTTTTTGGCGGGAACCTTTTTAGCCAAAGCCTTGGGAGCAGGTGCGGCTGCCGCTTTCTTTTCTTCTGCTTTTACAAATTTGACGAGTTCGATCATGTCGGCATTGAATTTTGCCGCCTTGGCCTGAAGGGCTTCGACCTTCTTGGTGATCTTGGAAACTGCGTTTACTGGTGCTGCCATATTGGTTCCTTTAGCGTAAGTGATTCTTATAGTATGGAACAGATTTTGAAATAGGGCAAGTGGCAAATTTGCGACTCCGATTTTCCCGCCCTGTGTTGAAGCCGATTGTTATAAAAAAGAATCAAGCTGGTTTTTTTATTCACTTAATTTCCCTGCTGACGGCAATTACAAGGCGGCGATTCAGAGGTTTAGCTCGCCTAGCCATGCCATGCGATGATATTCGCTTTTTCGTCATCTCGGCTAAAATATTCAAAGGAGCAAGTGCCTCACTTCGTAATAAGAACAGGAAGTTTTAGGTTTAGGAACCCTCTGATAATCTTTTTGGTTATCGGAGGTTCTGTTCTAATTTTTTACAGGAATCTTGTTTTTTAAAGGTCAAGCTCTCAAGATTACTGTTTTTCTAAATTCCCTAATGTATGGTGAGAAAGAATCATTTGGCTTACCTGCTATCTTACACGGCAAGTTGTTATAATATTTTTCTATTCTGAATCCCATCGAGGATAAAGCCGGCACGGTTTTCCGGCAGTGGCTTGGAGGAGTCAATATCTTTTCCATCGCCTTCCCATTGGCTGATTCGTCAATTAGTTTGTCCAGATAACGAACCTTCTGAATGATCTCATCTTCGATTTCTTCTGCTGTGGGTAGACGATTCCAAAGGGCATCCTATAGACCCTTTCAGGGTTCTTTTCTTGCTTGGCAGTCTTTTCCATCGTTTCTCTCCGTGTGTATACTACAAGAATTGAATATAATTGTGGCTATACTTTCTGATCTGTAGGGAGGATCGTAATGAAGATTGAAATCCTTCTTGAAAAGCTCGTGGAGAATAAAGTGGTCAGCTTCACCTATCAGAACACCAGCTACTACCTGCTCCCCACAGCCGATGGCAAGAACCTTCTTGCCTTTGATGCAGGATACCCATGTTCATTACATGAGTACGCCCGAGCCATGAAGTCAACTGCCTTCAGATTTGAGCAAATTAAATTGGTTATGGTCTCCCACTTCCATCTTGATCATGCGGGACTCATTAGGGACTTTCAGGATGGTGGTATCCAGTGTTTGTTGTTTGAGAATCAAGGCGGCGGTATTGAGGCGATGGAGAAGATAATCAAGAGAGGTTACAAGGAATACAGGACGATCCATCAAGACGGATTTCTAAAGATGAAGACGACTGATTCCCGAGCATTCTTGGCATCAGTTGGCATAGGCGGAGAAGTGATCCAAACACTCGGGCATTCTGATGACAGCGTGTCGCTCATAACTGACGCTCATGAAGTGCTAATTGGAGACTTGTATCCAATTTCCCAGATTATGGACGCTGATGTGAAGAGCCATCAAAGCTGGGCAAAGATTCAAAAGTTAGGCGGGAAGTATATTTATCCAAGCCATGCGAGGCAGTTTGAGTTGGAGCAGTGAGAAAAAGGGTTGGGGTTGTTCTCGACTGTAAGGTTATATTATTTGTACATCCACAGGCGTCTTGACTTCAACCTTTTTGACAGGAGCCTTTTTTGCAACTGGCTTCTTAGCTGTTCCCTGCCCGCTCTAATCTCTCCCGCAAGTCCCTAACAGGGTGTTGAAAAACCTCGGATGAGGATTTTCAACACTTTCAAAATGTAACATTACCGTAGCATTTGTAATCAAATGCGAGGAATGTTTAAGGTTGTTGGAAAAGCCACAAGCTTTTTCAACAACCTGCTAATTGTATTTTCATCAATTGAGTTTCCTGTTCTGCGCCTGATCGCTAAATAAGGACATTTATCACTGATGAAAAAGTCCTTGGCAAATTCCCCGAAAGTTATGGTGCCTCGTTTATCTACTTTGATAAGAGCTTCGCAAAAAGAGATAGCCTCCCTTTGAGTTTTTTTCCCCGTAGATTTGAGCCTTCGTTTTGGATCAGAGCTTAGGCGGTATCGGAATGATCCGCCTTTTTTCGCCGGTTTAACGATTGAAAACAGTTCTTTTGTTCGTGCCATTAAATTCTCCATGTTCTGGTCTAAGGGAGATTTGCGGCAAGCTTTAATGGCTCCGTAAACCCCCATACCATAAACTATGCTCTTTTGAGCCATAGTTTGAGGTTTTAGATTGAAGATGAAGAAAAATCCGAACTGGTCAGTTTAGTGGTCGAGTTTAGCAAATAAATAAAAAAAGCGAGATAGCATTTCAATTTGCCATCTCGCTATTTGCTTACCCTGTAAGGGTTTACGCATTTGCTTTTCAGCCGAGATCGGGAATCGAACCCGATACCTGCGCTTTACGAGAGCGCCGCTCTGCCTGGTGAGCTATCTCGGCGAACGGGACTGACTATACACAAAAATACAGGTCAGGGGCAAGGGGGAAAGGTATGTGCTTTATCAGGGTGTTGAAAAACCTCGGATGAGGATTTTCAACACTTCCAAAATGTAACATTACCGTAGCATTTGTAAACAAATGCGAGGAATGTTTAAGGCTGTT
>JANNSO010000081.1:0-10370 GCA_031402655.1 Spirochaetota bacterium
ACAGGGAAAGGCGCGTGCCTGGCAAGGGCGGCCAGGAAGGGCTTCATCTGGTTGGCGCCGAGCGAGCAGTTGAGCCCGATGGAGAAAAGCTCGGGCCTGTCCATGCTGGCCAGGAAGGCTTCCACCGTCTGGCCGGAAAGGTTGCGCCCGGAAAGATCCACTATCGTGCCCGATACCATAATCGGCACATCCATGGAGCGCGAGCGCATGCCGTCGATAGCGGCTGACAGGGCTGCCTTGCCGTTGAGCGTGTCAAAAATAGTTTCAATGATGATAAGGTCGACGCCGGCGTCCAGAAAAGCGCGCACGGGTTCGGAGTAAGCCTCGTAGAGCTCGTTCCAGGTAACGGACCGATGCCCGGGGTTTTCCACATCCTGCGCGACGGATGCGCTTTTGTTGGTGGGGCCGAGGGATCCTGCGACGAAGCGCGGCTTGCCCGGCGTTTTTGCCGTCCACCTCGCTGCCGCCTCGAGGGCTATCCTTGCGGCTTTTTGGTTAAGCTCGTATACCAAGGCCTGCATGCCAAAATCGGCCTGCGAGAAACTGGTGCCGTTAAAGGTATTCGTCTGGATGATATCCGAGCCGGCTGCAAGATGTTCCTCGTGAATTGACATGATGATTTCCGGCTGCGTGATGCTTAGAATATCGTTGTCGCCCTTGAGGCTGCCTTTCCAGTCTTTGAAGCGCTCTCCGCGGTACTCGGCCTCGCCGAGCTGCTTGCGTTGAATCATGGTCCCTTTGGGGCCATCCAGGATTAAAATGCGCTTCTTCATCTCGGCGCTGAGGAATTCACGGCATGTCATTTATTTATTCTAGCGAATAAGCGCGAGCAGGTAAAGGCGCCGTCCGGCTTCGGGCCGCCACCTTGCACAATAATGCGGCAAATGGTAATATCCGCGATGAAAGGCAAGCATCCATGCCGCGGATCACCCCGATGGCGAGCCGATGGCGATTTTGCTCCGGAGAAGTCCGGACGCGAAAAAGGATGCATACAGGTATAGCGATGGGTTTACGCGGCGAGATATTTTCTTCACGGGTAATATGCGAGGGCAGGACGTATTTCTTCAACGTCAAGCAGAATCGCATGGGCGACCTTTTTATGTCGATAGTCGAAAGCAAGCCTACGGAGACCGAGAGTTTCGACCGCAGATCCATCGTGCTGTTCAAGGAAAACGTCCAGGAATTCCTCCAGTCTTTCGAGAAGGCGCTGGACGCCATGCAGAAAACCCCGGATTCCAAGCCGCCGCGCAGAAGCCGCGACACGCCATACGACCCCGACGAAAGGGAAACCCCTCGCGCTCCGGCAGGTGCCAAGACCCGACCGCGAATCGTGCGCCCCCGCACGGACGGGACATCGCCTCGCTCCTCCGCCCCCAGAAGCCACGCGCCGAGAGGCGAAGGCTCAACGGGCGAGCGAAAGCCATTGGCCGAGCGCAGGCCGGGTTCGAGGACGTCAAGCGGCGTTTCCGGCGATAAACCGGCTGGCAAGCGCCTGACCGTACGCCGCGCGGAACCAAAAAAAGAAAACTAAAGCATAGACTCCGTAAAAAAGCCTTCGGGACAAACCTGGAGGCTTTTTTATCAAGGCTTTTTTTTAATGGTCGACCTCGCAAAACTTTAGTTTTTCGAGGTCCCCTTCATATAGTTGAATGTCAAACGCTGAATGGGCGAAGGTCCCAGGCAGCGGCAGGCTTCGCGATGCGCTGCCGTGGGATAGCCTTTATGGCGGGCATAGCCGTATTCGGGATACAACCAGTCGTAACGCTGCATCACCCGGTCACGGCTTACTTTTGCTATTATCGACGCGGCCATTATGGCGGGTTCGGTGGCATCGCCCTTTACGATTGCCCGGCGTGCGCAGGGAATATCGGGAGTGCGGTTGCCGTCCACCAGAACGATATCCGGCATGAGCGCGAGCCCATAAAAAGCCCTTTGCATAGCCAGCATCGTAGCCCACAGAATATTGAGCTCATCGATCTCATCGGGCCAGGCCCAAGCCAGCGACCAGGCGGCATGCTCCACGATAATGGAGTAAGCACGATCCCGCGCGCGCTCGGACAAGGATTTTGAGTCGGCCAGCAGATCCAGTGGAAAGTCGGCGGGCAGGATAACCGCGGCGGCGCTTACAGGACCGGCCAGCGGTCCCCGGCCTGCCTCGTCGATGCCGCAAATTATAGTATGCTTCTCGGTGGCATCCGTTTGCTTTTGCATGGCGGAAGCTTAACACGTCTTGCTCGAGTTGCACAGTGTGTCCACTGCACAGTGCGTCCACTTGCACGGCAAGGCAGAAGGGACTATCCTTACGGTATGGATTTGCCGTTTACGAAATTGCGCACCGCAGGTGATGCTTGGATATTGCTGGATCTCAGAAACACACCCATGAAGGATGCAGATTTTTCGGCAATCGCGCGGGAGTTGTGTCACCGTACAAAAGGCGCATGTTCCTCAGGCCTGATCGTACTGGAAACGGCGGGACGCGAGCCCGTTGCGCGCGCATGGTCGCGAACCGGAACGATATCGCCGCTGCACCCTGCGGCTTCCCTTTGCACCGCGCGCTGGCTCTTCGATACGGGCAACCTGTCCGGCGATGCCATAAGCTTCCAAACGCTTCAAGGCAGCCAGGAAGTACTCGTGCTCGATTCCAGGATTTTCAGCATATGCCTTGGGATTCCCGTTGCGGAGAAAATCAAGAGGACCCCGGGAGAACCTTGGCTGGGCGGCGATTCGGGTCTTCAAAAAAATTATATCGGCAGCTCCAGGGTTAAGCCCGGCCGAAGCGGCAAGTTCAAATCCGAGCAACGGACAGCAGTCATGCTTTGGGACGGACCCTTGCCCAAAAAGCAGCTGCGCACCATCTCGAGCAGGCAGCCGGAGTCCAATAGCCTGGTATATGCGGGGATTATTTCTCGCGGCCGCATTGAAGTGCATGCTGCAGGAAGCGACGCGCTCCGTGCCTGCGGCCTTGCGTTGGCAGCCGCGCGAACCGGTGGATTCTGCGAACAGGAGACTAACTGCTCCACGGGCGACGGCTTCGTCCTTGCGTACATGGCTGCCGATAATTCGGTATTTACCGCCGGCAGCGTTTCCTACTGCTTGCGAGGCCAGTGGTGGTATGAAGACTAGGCTCCGCTCCACCGGCCTGCCTCAGCCGAAGTAATCCACGCTGAAATCACCCAAGGTCAAAAACCCCAATTTTTCATACACCCTCCTGGCGGAGGCATTTTTTTTCTTAACAAAAAGACAGGGGCTCCTGCCCGATTCCAAAATAGCCTTTACGAGAGCGGCTACCAGAATCGAGGCGATTCCCAAGCCCCGGTTCTGCGGAAGTACATAGATTCCGCCCAGCTGCTCCCATGCGTATCCGCTTGCGTTGGTCTGAGCGCGACCTACGATTCGGCCATTCAAGATAGCCACGAATACGCGATACCGGCTCAGGCTTCTTGCCTGGCCAGCCTTGCATGCGTCATAATTAAATTGATGCAGCGGCGTCAGCACTTCATCCTGGTCGTATGCCATTGCCAGAGGCATAAGAGCCTCAAGATCGGCAACCGTCGCCGGGCGAATGGCTACGCCCGAAGGAACTCTTCCATCTAATGCGACTATTGCAGCGCTTTGTGCCGGCGCCATCATGTCATAGGAAATTCGCAGGGAAGGGTTCCAGCCAAAAGTACGCTGCAGCAAGGCAACATGTGAAGTCAAGCCAATCGCGGCATCCGGCTTCCAAAGTACAAAAATAGGCGCGCTCCGAAGCTTTTTAAGCAGCGCATCAAGAATTTTCCCGGATGGACTTGCGGAAAGCGCAAGCTCGGGGTTTTCAAAAACCGGTATTACGGTACCGGTGGAAGAAAAAAAAATGATGGAGCGCAGCGCTTCGGATTCTTTATCCGCAAGCAGGTACAACGCACCCTTATTGTAAGGCGGCAACACAAACAAGCCGGCCGCCGATCGAAGCTTGCCCGAGCAGGCACAGGCCCATGATTCGCGCGGTTCAAGAAAACCGCGGATTCGCCCTTCGTCGGAAGGCTTGGCTCGAATCCAGAAAAGTCCATTTATCACGATCCGCCTTCCCTGCCGGATCTCTGTCCGCCGAACGGAAGTTCGCCGAACGGGAGTTCGCCGAACGGGAGTTCGCCTATCGCTTCGAAGTCGCCGGAAAGTACGGCGATTCCGGCGATAAAAGATTCACCCGAATACGAATACACGGCCACCGCATTGCTTCGCGCGGCAAGACCAAGGGCGAAAAACGGGCTCAGTACCGAGATAATGTAGACTTTTTTCCCTGCCTCGAGGGCTAGCATGGCGAATTCGGCCGAAGCCGGATTAGCCACCACCACAAGCACGGAATCCGCCACCCCGAGCCTTGCCTTGAAATCCTGCAGTTCGTTTTCAAGCGCCTTTTCGGCGGGTAAATACGAGTAGCGAAATACCAAAGCGGACGGCAGGCGAGTCTTCGCTTCGGTAAAAAAATCGGAAAATTGTCCTGCCACGAGCAGCCGCGGTGAATCTTTCAGTGCCGGCAGGGAAAATTTTCCGAGTTTCGTCGCGCTGCGCCCCGCCTGGCTGAGGAAAAACCCCCTGCTTTCCGCTGTACGCAATAGCGGGTCCGTCTTATTTCCTGGAATTATATTTTTTTTACCTAATGGCAGCAAATAGCGGATTTTTGCCAGCAGCACCCTTCGCGCCGACTCGTTTACGCGGTCCCGAAAGCCGGAATCGCTCTTGCAGAGCGAGGCGAGCCTGGTCCATGCCCGGTCGTCCAGCGCCAGCTCGCGGGAAAGCATAAGCACATCGTTGCCCGCCCGGATCGCGCGTTCGCAGGTAAAGGACAATCCTTCCGGGCTGTCGGCTCCGCCCATCACCAGGTCGTCGGTTATGACCAGCCCGCGGAATCCGAGTTCCTTGCGGAGTATATCCCGAATCATCAGGGGCGAAAGCGACGCGGGGTCGTTGTTCCCGGTTATGTCGGGAAACGACAGATGGCCGCTCATGATGGCCGGAATACCCTCGGCCGCCAGCAGGCGATACGGTACGAGTTCGCGCTCGAGTAAAGTTTTCTTGCTGATATGGATCACCGGCAGCACGCCGTGCGAGTCGAGCTGGGTATCGCCGTGCCCGGGGTAATGCTTGGCCGTTGCCACGACACCCGCATCCGAGAGTCCCCTGCTGTAGGCGGCGGCCAGCACCGCCGTCTCCATGGGGTCGTCGGAAAAGGCGCGCGAACCGATTATGCGGCTGTCCGGCCTCGTCGCCAGATCCACCGTAGGAGCGAAATTCATGGTGATTCCCAGGGCTGCCAGTTCCCGGCCGATGTAATACGCGCTTTTGTATGCATCGCTGGGCCAGGCAGAAGCGCCTATCGCCATATTTCCCGGGGTTATACTCGTATTACCCTTTACATGCCGGATCCACCCGCCTTCCTGATCGGTGGCGATAAACGGGGGGATGCCCAAAGGGCTGCCTTGCGCATGCATGGCGCGGACGGCTGCGGCAACCACATCGGTATCTTCCGCATTCCAGCCGAAAATCTTTATGCCCCCAAGCCCGCGCGTACGAAGCCATGCAAGAAGAACTTCCCCGGGCATGGTTCCCTGATAGGCAAGCATGAACAGCTGCCCAAGCCGCTCTTCCTGGCTCAAGCCGGCAAGCAGAAGCTCGACGGCCTCGTCCTCGGGAACCCCGGTAAGCGCCCAGAAACCGCTTCCACCCATAGCCGGCTTGGCCGGGCCGGTTTGCCCCGTCCCCGCCGGTTCTCCGCCGGCTTCGACGCCACCGCCGCCGGACGCCCCTCGCCTGCCTGAGCCGCATGCATATAGCGATAAACTTATTATTATCAGGAAAAACGCGGACGCGACGCCTGAAAGGCGGATGGCATGCGCGGAGTTTCGGTTGCGCTTCATGCCGAGGGGTAGGCCTTGCCTTCCAGCTCGTCGATGTATTGCGCGGCGCAATGCGCTGCCGTGGCACCGTCGGAAACTGCGGTAACCACCTGCCGAAAGGGAGTCGCACGGACGTCGCCGGCGGCGAACAGGCCGGGCAGGCTCGTCTCCATCCGCTGATCCGTGATAAGCGAACCGGTTTCGTCTCGAAGCACGCTATCGGGGATGCAGCCCGTTTGCGGTATGGACCCCACGAAAACGAATACGGCCGATGCGCTTACGACGTCGCCCAGGCCAGTTTGCAAGTTTTTAATAACGGCGCTTTCAACCGATTTGGCGCCCCGGATCTCTTCAAGCGCCGAATTCCAGATTACGCGAATTTTTGCATTTGCCAACACCCTGTCGGCGAGCGCTTTCTGGGCGCGAAACCTGTCCTTGCGGTGCACCATGGTTATGCTTCCCGCCAACTTGGATAGGAACATGGCCTCGTCGCACGCCGCGTCCCCGCCGCCCACGACAATCATGTCCTTGCCCTTGAAAAACGGACCGTCGCAGGTTGCGCAGTAGGACACTCCCCGGCCGGCGAATTCCTCCTCGCCCCTGACCTCCAGATGCCGATGCCTGGCACCCGTGGCCACGATAACCGCGTGCGCGTGCAAGTCTCCATCGGTGGTCTTTACCAGGAAGTCGTCGCCTTCTTTAATAACGGCGCTTACGCTGGTGGAGCGCATTCGGGCACCAAAATCTTCAGCCTGCGCCTTCATGGTTTCAGCCCAGGTGTATCCGTCGACGACCTGCGGCAGACCAGGGTAGTTCTCCAGCTTGTCGATCAATAATGCCTGCCCGCCATGGGATATTTCTTCAAGTACCAGAGTCTTCAGGTTGGCGCGCGCGCCATACTGAGCCGCGCCAAGTCCCGCCGCTCCGGCTCCCAGTATGATTAGATCGAATATTTCATCCATAAATCCCCCGAATCGCACGAAAGGCTTTGAAAGGCCTTGTTTATTGGATAAATTGAATATACTTGGTAACGATGGTTTTGTCATCACCGGACGCTGATATTCGGCATGCATCGGACACTCTTTAGGGCAGCTAGAAAAACCAGGTAACTGCGCAGCAGCCTGTTGGGGGGATTTTAATGAAACGGCATACAAACCTGGGCTTTGCGAGATTGATTACTCTATTCCTGCCGCTCCTTCTTCTGAGCGTTGCGGAGCCGCTGCATGCGCGCCAGGCGACGCTAGTACCGGATGTTTTTATCGTCGCCCTCGGCCTCGAGGACAATCGGGCAACGGAAACCCTGCTTGAGGCAGCGCTGTATTTTTCCGGTACCACTGCCGAGAGAACGGCATCGACGCGGGAGCTCATGCTCGGCGCCATGGAGCGGGCGCGCGCCTTGCGGGAATCGGAGCCCGATGAATACAGCCGCGGCGAGGCAATCGTCGCTCTGATGCATGGCGGCTTCCTTAAGCGCTATGGCGAATACGACACCACCCTCGATGCGGCCATGCTCGAAGGCAGGTACAATTGCGTATCCTCCGCGGTATTGTTCATGCTTTTGGCGCGGGAGGCCGGACTCGATACCCGCGGCGAGGCAACCAAGGACCATGCATTTTGCACCGTCTATCTAAGCGACGGAAAAATCGTCGATGTCGAAACGACAAATCCGCATGGATGGGATCCAGGTTCAAAGAAAGCATTCCAGGACAGCTTCGGCAAGACCACCGGCTTCAGCTATGTTCCGCCCGCCAACTATGCCGCGCGTTCGGAATTGCAAGAGGGAGAACTTGTAATACTCATCGCGCACAACCGCTCTACCATTCTCGAGCGTCAGGCTAAATGGTCCATGGCCCTCACCCTGACAGTGGACGTTTATGCCTTCTGGCCCTCCGCGAAAACATTGGAGCTTCTCGTCGATCGCATCAACAATTACGTTGCCGACCTTGCCCGTCGCGAGGCATGGGTAGAGGCTTTACAGATAGTGGAAAAAGCCGAATCACTGCATGGCAGCCATCCAAAATTGGAAAAATTACTGGCCACAGCCGGCATGGCAATACTTGGAGGCATACTTAGGGAAGGCGACTCAGATCGTTCTCTTGCGGCGATCCGCGAAGCCGAGGGCAAAGGATGGCTTGGGGCCACCGACAGGAACGAGATGCTGACTCTTGTTTTTACCAAAAAGGCGGAAATCGCGAGAAAATCCGGAGGCTGGCTGGCCGCATGGCAAATGCTCGCCGAATCGGCCTCTGTTTACCCCGGCATCGCGGCGCTCGGCAAAGTCGCCGAGCTGTCACGCGTCAACTGGACCTACGAAGTCCATAATAAATTCGCCGGCCTGTACAACGCAAAAAAGTTCGCCGCAGCGCTCGCCGTCCTTGACGACGCGCTGAGCATCCTGCCTGCGGAAAAACTATTTCTCGAAGACAGAAAGGCGGCAATGGCGGCATTGAAACAATAAAAAATTCCCGAAATCCGGCTAGAGGATGCCGCGCAGGTTCGCTGCATCCTAAAGGTCAGCATTCCCGGACACCCTTTGATATAGGCGCGGCAGGCCGAATTGCAAACCAATTCATTGACTATTAGCGCCCGGGCTAACACCCTGTCGATATAAAAAAATAAGCCATCGCGGTCCAGTTCGCACAGCGGTCCTTTCCCCTGTCCAAGGGTTATTAAAATATTCCTATGCGAAGTCCGAATCCCAGATTGGGGCGTATGAACTCGCTCAATGTCGTGGAAGCTTCCGACGGTATGAATACCATGCCGCCTTCCAGATAGAGGGCGTAACTCTTGAAAACCGGCAGGTCAAGCGTAAACTTGGCGAACTCCCATTGTCCGGTCACCGCGGATAGGATCATGTATTTACCGTTGGGCGGAGTAAAGATCATGGCTATGTCGCTGCTCTGGCTAAAGTAGGTAAACGTAGCGCCCAGTGCAAACGACATAGAAAAGAAATCCCAGTCGGGTCCGAAATAATAAGAGAACGGAAGGTAGGCGATGCTGGCCAGCAATTTCGCGCCGAGCACGTATCCGCCGAAGCGCGAAATCTCCCCGGGGGGCGTCGCATCGGTCTTTAAGCCGAAAAGGTTGGTCCAGGAAGGCTGGGCCTCGAACCCCCTGCCTGCTTCCACTTGAAGCTTCACTTTATCCTCGAAGAACGAAAGCCCCAAGCCGGTTTCGAATTGGGTTGCGCCTAAAAGATGCGCATCGAAGTACGAGCCTTGGATAAAGCCGGGAACCTCATATGAGGCCTTGTCGCCGCTCCGCACGACAAGGCTTACTGCGGACAGGCCATTGAGGTCGGAGGCCGTGCCTCCAATGGATAGCGACTGGTTGAAGCGCCCGTTTTCGGCCGGTTTTATTATGGTCACAAGAGGAGGTTTCGTATCGATGACGACGATGCGCTTTCGTATCGCTACTTCGCCGTTGGCAAACGTTACCCGCAAAAGGAGGCGCAATTCGCCATTCGGATACTCCTGGGTTTCCAACCTGAACTTGAAGGGGTTGGTTCCCTTCGCCGATTCGAATGTGAGCCCGTTGTCGCGGCTAAACTCCACTTTTTGCGCCTTGCGGCCCAGGACGATTTTTTGGTATTCGGCATACGCCCCCTTGTCGGATCTGTCCACGACAGGAGTTTCCCAGCCTACTTTTCCGGTGACGTAGGGTCTGCCGATTATAAAGTCCCCCGTCTTCAGGGTATCGAGCTCCATCCATGGGCCTTGAGGCGAATACAACACCGTGCGGTTCTGCGAAACAAGTTTGCCGCCCGTGTCGCTCTGGACTTCTACGCGGAAAACATGGGTTCCCTCCTCCGTAGCCTCCGGGCTCACCGGCAGGACGAAGTATCCTTCTTTGCTAATGTCGACAGTCGCGGAAGGCTGGTCATCCAGGTAAACAAGTGCTTTTTTAGGGTTGGACGCGGAAACGACGCGGCCTTCAAGCGAGAATTTTCCAAACAGCTTCTCGCCGTGCACGGGAAATAGTATTTCCACTGTCTCCGCCTTCTGGCTTGACAGCACAACGATGTTCCTGGAGACGTACGACTGGTTCTTGGCTCGATCGGTGGCGGTAATCTTTAAATTATACCAACCGGTATCCAGCGCCGACAGGTCCACGACGCGGGAGAATACGCCGGTCGTGGGCAATGCGACGGAAATCGGGGAAGCCTTTCCCGCTATCGGCGAAATATCCAGCACCAGAGTGTCTACGATAATGGCATCCGACGTCCTGCCGCCTATGGTAAATTTTCCCGCAAACTCGGCGCCGTCCCATGGAGTATCCAAATCCACCGCCGGGGCGGTGTTGTCCACGGAAATCAAGCCTGCCGAAAAACCGGGCGTGTCATATCCGTCCACCATTTTAAGGTAGACGCTGTGCACGCCATCGGCCAAAATCTTGCTGTCGAGCTGATACGTCCACGAGGTGGTGCCGACCGCCAGGTTATAGGTATTTCCGTTATCAAAAGATACCCATACTTCTTTTACATTGTTGGCGTCG
>JANNSO010000082.1:0-21263 GCA_031402655.1 Spirochaetota bacterium
CAGGCATGACCCTTGGAAAGCACGAACCTGTCGCGTTCAGGCCAATCTGGCTGGTTTGGCCGTATTTGCAATTGGTCAAAATATAAAGCCGTTACCAGGTCAGTTGCCGAGAGAGAGCCTCCCGGATGCCCGGATTGCGCCTTATAAATCATGCTGACGATGCTGATACGTATTTTACGGGCCATATTTTCCAGGAATTGGATCCTGGGTTCTTGTATTTTTGATGTGTCCATATCCTACCTTTCGTAACGAATATTGTATTTTGTATACATTATACGATACTATTACACTATCTTTTTCATACTGTCAATCAAATTTAAAAAAAATGCAATTTTACTGCGCAAATCCTAAAACCAAATAAGACAAGCGGTCTGCAGAATTGTCTTCACTGCACAGTCATGCTATCATGGACCTTGCCAAAGGGAGGCTCCATGATCGATCCGCGACTCGAGAAACTCGCAAAAATCCTCGTCAATTATTCCGTAAAAGTAAAACAGGGCGACAACGTCCTCATCCAGGACACCGGCTTCGAGCCGGCCTTCGACCGCGCCCTCGTCCAGGAGGTTCACGCCGCCGGCGGGCGCGCCTTCGTAACCATGCGCGACAAGACCGTAGACCGCGCCCTGCTCATGGACGCCCCGCCCGAGCAGCTGGAAATCCAGGCCGAGCTCGAGCTCGCGCGCATGAAGAAGATGAACTGCTTCATCGGCTACAACGCCTGGCGAAATCTAAGCTCCTGGTCGGACATCCCCGGCGACAAGCTGGACCTGTACAACAAGAATATATGGAAGAAAGTGCACATCGAGCAGCGCCTGCCCCACACCCGCTGGGTCGTGCTCCGCTACCCGACGGCCGCCATGGCGCAAATGGCGTCCATGAGCGAGGAAGCCTTCGAGGATTTCTACTTCAACGTGTGCACCATGGACTACGCGCGCATGTCCAAGGCCATGGACCCGCTCGTCGAGTACATGAAAAAAACCGACACGGTGCGCATCACCGGCAGGGACACCGACCTGTCGTTCTCCATCAAGGGGCTACCCCCGGTCAAGTGCGACGGCGCCCTCAACATTCCCGACGGCGAAGTGTACACAGCCCCCGTGCGCAATTCCGTAAACGGCGTAATTTCTTATAACACCCCCAGCGAGCACGAGGGCTTCACCTACGAGAACATACGCTTCGAGTTCAAGGACGGCAAAATCGTCAAGGCCGCGGCAAACGACAGCGCCCGCATCAATCGCGTCCTGGACACCGACGAAGGCGCCCGCTACGTGGGCGAGTTCGCCCTTGGCGTCAACCCTTACATCACCCGCGCCATGAAGGAGACCCTGTTCGACGAGAAAATCGCGGGCTCGTTCCACTTTACCCCGGGCAACAGCTACGAGGACTGCTTCAACGGCAACCGCTCCGCCGTCCACTGGGACCTCGTCTTTATACAGACCCCCGAGTTCGGCGGCGGCGAAATATTCTTCGACGGCAAACTCGTCCGCAAGGACGGCCTGTTCGTAGTCCCCGAGCTCATGGGCCTCAACCCAGACAAGTTACTATAATATAATTTTGCGCACGTCGTCTTTTTCCGGCCCATGCCGGAAAAAGACGGTCGGGCTCTACGCTTTATCTTTTCCGCCGCGGCGAAAAAGGATACCGCTGCGATCCCTCGCGCCGTTTATTCCTCGCCCGATTCCGGAAGCATGCGCAGAATTTTTTCTATCGTCAGGGGAGCGCTTCCCTCGAAGTGGTTGTTTACGTTGAGGTAAACTTTTCTTCCGCCGTCCACCAGCCGCACCACCGTGGAAAGTATAGGCGCGAGCTCCCCGTCCTTCGGCCGCACGATGGCGCTCCAGTCTTCCTTCGTGCGCTCCTCCATGCCCTTCCGGTCATCGCCATGCAATCGGATGCAGGCGCATCCGCCTATCTGCGCCAAATGCCTGCCTATGACAGGCACTATGTCCTCCATCCAGTAACCCTGCAGAAACACCGCTGCGGCTTTGTTCCGGCTCAACAGCGAAAACCAATCCTCGTCCATCCAGCGCGGATTGCGAATTTCAAACGCATAAGGCAAGCCCACCGGAAGCCGCAGCATGAACTTTTCCAGTTTCTCGAAAAAATCGGCCTTCGATCGCATCTTGTCCTTGTTGAGGTACTCGAATTGAAAAATAAAAAGACCTATCTTGGGAACCAGAGTCTCGATGGTCTCCAGGAATCTTTTAAAGAATTCGTCGTCAAGGAAACGCTCATTGGTAACCAAGGCTTCGCCTTTTTTAGCGGGGTAATGCGAAAGGCTGATAGAGTTGGGGCATTTTACCGTAAAGCGGAAGCTTGCCGGCGTTGCCAGATCGTACTCCGTCGCCGTTTCCGGCCTGGGCAGCGCCGCACCCTGCCTGCCCAGCGACCAGAACCACTGGTCCACTTCCACGGTCGGGTATTTTTTTGCGTATTCCGCCAGATAATCCGCCGGCTTCGCGCTTGAATATACCAAGCCTTTCCAAGATGGGTATTTCCAGCTGCAGGTACCGATACTTAGGTTCTTCATCCTTTTACAATACTAAAATCCACCGCATAAATCAGCAAACCGGCCGCCAACTGTTTGTCGCCGGTTTTTAGGCAATTCGTCCGCTTGCCCGTGCGACTCTTCGCAATTATACTTACGTTATGATCGATATCCTTATAGGAACAAGCGGCTACTCCTACGAAGACTGGCGTGGCGAGCTTTATCCAGCCGAGCTGCCCAAAGAGGAATTCCTCCGCTACTACTCGCTGTTCTTTCCGTTTACCGAGCTTAATTTTTCTTATTACGCCATGCCCACCGCAAATGCCCTTAAGGCCATGGTAGCCCGGACGCCCAGTAGTTTCCTGTTCAGCATAAAAGCGCACAAAAGCCTGACGCACGAGATCGGCTTGAATTGGAAAGACGCGGCCGGGCAGTTTGGCCAGGCGGTATCGGCGCTCGCCAAGGCGGACAGGCTGGCTGCGGTGCTCATCCAGCTGCCGTACAGTTTTCATCACACGCCGGACAACCGCAGATACCTCTCGGAGCTGCTTTCCGCGCTTGCGCCCCTGCCGCTCGTCGTGGAATTCCGCAATGACGAATGGTATACGAGCCGGGTCTACGACGAGCTGGACAAACGCAGGGTAGGCAGCGTCATGGTGGACCGGCCGGACCTGCCTGGGCTTCCTCCGGTGGACGAGCGCGTGACCGGCGGCCTGGGCTACATCCGCTTCCACGGCCGCAACGAAACAACTTGGTGGTCAGGCGACAATGTGTCGCGCTACGACTATCTGTACAGCGAAGAAGAGCTGCAAGCATGCGTTCCCCGGCTCCGGCGCATGGCCAAGAGCGGAACCTTGCTGGTCGCCTTCAACAACCACGCCAACGGCAGCGCCGTGAAGAATGCCAAAAGCCTCAAGGCGCTGCTATTTCCCCAATGATCCGCTTATCCTGGACTTTACCGCGCCCAGGTCGCCGAAATCGGCTGATATTATTTTAATATAGCCTTCTTCGTCCATGGTCATCACCAGCGCGCTGTCCCAGCGTTCCAGGTTCAAGCCCAGGTACCTGATGAGCAGGTCGATGGCGGCTTCGTCGTTCCTGGAGGAAATCAGCAGCTCCACGTACTTTTTGGCGTAGGTTACGGCCGACACCCAGCGCATTCTAAGCACCACGTCGCATACGTTCGCGCACCCGGGAACCATGTCTTGGTGCTTCTGTATCCAGTCGTCGTGGAACCCGGGTATCTCGAGGATTTCGCCCTCCGGCAGTATCCAGATAGCCCCGGCCGTCCAGACAAACGGAATTACGGCGGTCACTTGGACGCCCCGGCGACGGAATCATCTCCGGTACCGCCCAGCCCGGTTCGCTCGAACAGAGCCAGAAAATGCGGAGGAAGGGCGGCATGCACCGTAAGCGGAGGAGATAGCGGCAGGGTAAGCCGCCAGGCGTACAAAAACAGTTTCCTGGCTCCCCACTCTTTTTGTGCCAGTTTGTTCATCTTGAAGTTGCCGTACTTGTCGTCGGCCAGAAGGGGCCAGGCCGCATCGGCAAAATGCTGGCGTATCTGGTGCATGCGGCCCGTTCCCAGCTCCGCCTCCACCAGGGAGAATCCGCAAGCGGATTCCAGGACGCGGTAGCGCGTAAGCGCATCCACGGATTCGCCCTTTACCCTGACAGGGTCGCGAAATGTACCGGCCGCCGGATTCGGCGTGCCAAAAACCACCGCCCGATAAGTTTTTTCCACACCGTGTCCACTCAAGAGTCGCGATAGTTCCGCGGCAGCACGCGAAGACCGTGCAAGCAGCAGGCAGCCCGCCGTTTCCTTATCCAGCCGGTGAACAAGCCAGGGCCTGAAACCATAATCCCGCTCTACTGCCTCGAGCACGGTTAGGCCTACACCCGCACCAGGCTGAACAGCCAAGCCGCAAGGCTTGTCGATTATGAGCATATCGTCGTTGGAATACAGAGACGGAATCATAGCGGCATAGCATAATAGCAGCTGGCGAAGCGCGCAAGTGGGGAAATTAAAATATGGGAAATTAAACTATTCCACCGGACCGCCCGGAATTGCTTTTTTTTACCGATAGGCTATAATATATGGTAGAATGTTTGGCAGCAGGCTTAACAGGCTGCCGATATCGGGGCGGCACCAGCATTTACATAAATTCTGACAGGTTTATGTAGGTATACGGCGCCGAATTGGGGGGATAATTTATGGAAACGCTTCAGGATGTATCATGGATACGATACCTGTATACCTCGGTTACGCTCGAACGCTTTAATGAAGGTTCGTTCCGGGTTGTCAGCGTCATGGTACCCGATTCATCGATTCACCATAACGAACGATACCGCTACCGCATGATGTTTTTCGAGGCCTTAAGCGCGAGTCCCGTAATGGCGGTCAACCTGGAATCAGACATGATGGGCTTATGGTGCCTGAGCCTTCAGACAGGCAAATCCAGAAAAGTGCTGCAGCATTTCGATGAAGCGCCGGGCTATGATGCCTTCCGCTCTCTTGCCCTCATCAACGCCGAAAAACTACCTTTTCTTCACCCCGGGCACCTAAAGCACCGCGTAAACAAGGTAAAGCCTGGTTTACGGACGGGTAAACAGTAGTTTATACTCGTAACCATGCAAAAGCTCGTTAAAACACCGGCAATACGCGGCGCGCTTACTGTTCTCTGCCTCTTAATCGCAGGCCTTACCCTCAGCGCCGAAGAATTCAATTCCAGCCATGGCTTCTTTATAGACCTTCCCGAGGGATTCGCGCTTACCGACAGCGACGGCACCAGCGAGTTCATGTTTACCGGACCTGATGGCGTTACCTTCGTGGATCTGTGGGTATACGACGCCTCGCGCTACGCTTCCGTTGCCGCGATGATAGACAGCATGAAAAAGCAGCAGGGCGCAACCATGGCTCCAAAAGCCTTTTCCTATGCAGGTAAAAATTGCGCCCTGGGAGATTTTGCCGCAGGAAGCGGAACCCAAACCATGCGCGGTTCCGTTTTTATTCTGGATGACACCGTTCAGGCGGCGGACAAAAAACCGGGTTTCGACCTGATACTGCTTGCCTACACGACTACGGCCAACTTTGCCGGCTCAAAAGACTTCATCGCATCCGCCATAGACGGATTCTCGATAAGCGACAACTTCCGCGGCCGAAGCGGGCCTTTGAGCACCTGGGCGAAAAGTTCCATTGCGCAAACGGACGATTCCGTCACGCAGATTACTTTCGGCAAAGCCGCGCTCAGCATTCCCTGGAACAAAAAAAGCGCAGCCATCTCCCAGGAACTGGTAGAGCGTGAATACCGCGTCCTTGCCCCTTATGGCGACGTACCCGAACTTGTAGAAGGTGCGGTGCGCCGCTTTTACCGAATGATTTACCGCGACGGCGCGCACAGCCTCGACCGCTTAAGCCTGGCACTTTCTCAGGCATGGGAAATAGGCGCTTATGCAAGCGGCGCTTATGCAAGCGGCGCTGGCCTGTCTTTGCAGTTTCCCCCCGAGGGACAGGGCTCGAAAAATCCAACAGCGACGACTCCCCGCTATGGCGCCCCGGCAGATCCGCGCGGCTATGCTTCGGCCATACTAGCCTGGGTGCAGGGATTCAAATATGAGCGCGACCCAAAAGGCTCGGATGTCGTCAATGCCATAAGCAGCGCCATGGAAGGCCGGGGCGACTGCGACTCCCGCGCGGTTCTCATGGCAATACTGCTCAAATCCCAAAGCATCGATGCCGCCATGATGGTATCCCTGGTGCACAGCCACGCGCTGGCCGCGGTAAACGCACCCGGCGTGGGAGCCCGCTTCCCCTACCTCGACACCAAGTGGCTGGTGGCGGAAACCACTGCCACGGTGGATATCGGCCGCATCAACCAAAAGCAGGCAGGCATAGAAGACTGGATCGGCATAGACTTTCCGTACTGAGTAAAATTCAATTCGATTACGAATTGAATTTTCCAGCCACCGGTGTTGAAACTCTGTGATAATGTCACCTTGTGAACTCTATTAATATGTCACCTTGGTATACTGGCGGCTGGAGAGCATATGGCCGGAAAATTACCAATGGGACAAAAAGAGCTCATACGGGCAAAACTTATGGAGCAGGTCGTGCAAAAGCAGATTAGCCTGAAGGACGCAGCCTTGAAACTTAAGATAGGCGACCGACAGTCGAAGCGCATCCTCAAAAAATACCGACAAGACGGTGACAAAGGGCTTGTGCACGGGAACCTCGGCAAACCGTCACCGCATCGTATAGATCAAGCGATACACGACCAGGCACTGACCTTGTACAAGGAATGTTACCACGACTTCGGTCCAACTTTGGCGGCGGAGAAGCTGTCCGAGCGTCATGGCATTCAAGTTGACCACGAGACCTTGCGAAGATGGCTCATTGAGGAAACGATGTGGGAGCGTCATCGCCGACGCAAAACCTATCGAAGCCGACGAGATCGGCGTCAGTGTTTTGGAGAGTTGGTGCAATTCGATGGCAGTCATCATGATTGGTTCGAAGGGAGGCGGACAAAATGCTGCCTGATGAATATGGTGGATGATGCCACCGGCATCACCCTGTCGTTTTTGTCCGAAGAAGAAACCACGGCGGATGCCATGACGTTGCTTTGGCGCTGGATTGAGCTCTATGGCATTCCTCAAGCCGTTTACTGTGATAAAAAGAACGCATTCGTGCTTAACAGGGAGCCTACGATCGATGAGCAACTTGCAGGCATCGAGCCAAAGAGTCATTTCGAACGGGCTTGTGAAAAACTCGGTATTGAGGTAATCGTTGCCAACTCGCCGCAGGCCAAAGGGCGAGTGGAGCGAAACCATGGCGTGTATCAGGACCGTTTCGTGAAGGAGCTCAGGCTTGCCAAAATCGATACGATAAAAGACGCAAATGCTTTTCTTGTAGAGAACTATCTTCCTGCCATAAACAAAAAGTTTTCGAAGAAACCTGAGCTTGCAGATGATGCTCACGTACCAATGCTCGATAAAACTGGGTTAAAGGATATTTTTTGTTATGAAAGCCCACGGGTTGTGAGCAACGATTTTATCATAAGTTACGAGAGCCGGATCTTTCAGATTGCCAAGGAGCAAAAACTGATTCCCAGGTCCAAGGAAAAAATAACTGTCCGGGAATTATTGGATGGTACGATTCATTTGCTATGGCAAAACACTTCGCTCACGTTTGTCGAGCGGGATTGCAAACTACGAAAGGAGAATCCGGTAGCCCTGTCCGCATAGGCCAGGTGACATTTTAATCGAGTCGAAACAGGTGACATATTAATCGAGTCTTGACAAATTTTCCAGCCACCGGTTGCCATCATGTTTTCACTGTGCTACACTGCGCCTGAAACCAAAAACAATCTTATCCGCGGCCTCGTTTAGCCGGCGCGATCCAACACAGCGGGGAGGAACGGACATGAGCGATTCCGAAGGCGGAAGTAGTACGTCATCAGTACCGTTGCCTAGAAAGCCCCTCGCGGACCGCGACCTGCACAGAACCTGAGAATCAGGATCATTCGGGTCGCCCCTTCCCTCTGGGGCACCACACACGACCTAGCCCTAAGCGGAGGCACCGAATGATCAAATACTGGAAAAAATCAGATACCAGACTCGTCCCCGTAAGCGAGGCGGAACGCCATGTCTGGATAGACGTGCGCAACCCGACGAAAGACGAGCTTGCCATGCTCGAATCGGAATACAAAATCCTGAGCGACCACCTCCTGGATATCATGGATGTGGACGAGCTCGCCCGCGTCGAGAAAGAAGACGACTACACGATGTTCATCGTTCGCGTCCCCATCTATGACCCGCAGGTCGCGGTTACTCACTTTACGGTGCCCGTCGGAGTCATCCTGTTTCCCGACCGCATCGTAACCGTATGCCAGGCAGACTGCGACGTGCTCTCGGACCTGGCCGCCAACAGGATCAAGGACTTGTCCATACAGAATAAAAGCGCTTTTTTGCTGCATATCTTCGGCCGCGCGGCAATCGTTTACCTCAGGTTCCTCAAAGATATCAACAAGCGCACCGCCGCCATAGAACTGGAACTGCAGCGCTCTGTAAAGAACCATGAGCTGACCCAGTTGCTTGCGTTCGAGAAGTCGCTGGTATTCTTTACCACCAGCCTGAAATCCAACGAAATCGTGCTTGAAAAGCTGCAGCTCACCAAAGCCCTCCGCCTGAAAGAAGACGAAATGGAGCTGCTGGAAGACGTCCTTACCGACAACAAGCAGGCCATCGAGATGGCCAATATCTACTCCGACATACTCTCGGGCATGATGGACGCCTTTGCCTCCGTCATATCCAACAACTTGAACATGCAGATGAAGCGACTTACCATCATCTCCATCGTACTGATGATTCCGACCTTGATCGTAAGCATGTTCGGCATGAACGTTAAAGTGCCGCTCGAAGACTTGCCTCACGCATTTGCCATAATTGGCGGGCTTTGCGTTTTTGCCAGCATCTTCGGGATATTCCTGCTCAGGGACAGGGCTCTGCTTCGAAAAGGCAGAAAGAAACCAAAGTTGGCTGTACCTGCGGTAGTAGGAATGGTGGCCCCGAATCGGCAGGGTGACAAAAGATAAACCCGGAAATATCGTTACGTTGACACTATTCGGTGCGTTTGTCTATACTGGACGCGATATTTGGAGGTCTCATGCAACCTGTCAGTCATCGCTATATGGATCAGATAAAACAAATGATGAAGTCGTCGCGCGGAGCCATGGTAATAACGCCGGACAACGTGTACCAACCGGGAAACAGCGATATTCTTCAATATATAGACATCATGGTACGCGAAAACCTCGGCAAGGGCTCCGGGCTCCAATCGTTCGAAAACCTCATGGCGCTTGCCAAGCTGGCCGCCGAGGGCAAATCCTGTCTTATCCTCATGGAGCATTACAGCAACTTCGACCTGCCCGTGTTCCATTACCTACTCCGTCAGCAGGGCGAAGCCGGAATAAAGGCCGCAGAAAACCTCATCGCCATTGCGGGCTACAAGCTCAACGAGACCAATCCCGTGGTTACCGCGTTTACGGAGGCGTATTCCCGCCTGGTCATTTACCCCAGCCGTTCGCTCGAGGGGCACAAGGCAACCATGAAAGACGCCAAGGAACTGTTGGCCGAGATGATGAAGAGCAATTCCATCAATCATGCCACCATGAAAAAGCTTAACGAGCTTAAGATCCAGAACAAGCTGATTCTGGTATTTCCTTCGGGCACTCGCTACCGGCCCTGGGATCCCTCCACAAAAAGGGGCGTCCGGGAAATCGATTCCTACCTGCGCTCATTCGACTACATGGCTTTGGTATCCATCAACGGCGGTGTACTTACCATCAATCCGGCGGGAGAAATGCAGGAAGACTTGATCGGAGAGGCCAAGGTTGTCTACGACGTGAGCCCGCCCATCGACTGCAACGAGTTCCGGAACCGCATCAAGCACACGCTTAGTTTCAGCGAAGACAGGAAACAGGCCATAGTAGATGCCGTAATGGAAGGCCTCGAGGCTATGCATAACACCGTGGAAAAAACGTTTTAATATTTTCCGTAGGGGATAATCTCGCTAACGGCCACCCGCAGGCGCACTCGTGCGGCGTAGCTGCCCGAAATTACCGACACGTACGGCTGCGCGGCAAAGGAACAGCTGCCCCGGACTTCGCGCGGCTTGTTGTGGGTCTGGCCGCGCAGGCAGTCGCGAAGCGCCTCCCTGGTTGCCGCGGCTATGGCTGCCTGCCTCGATTCCACCCGGCCAGCCGGCGAGAGCTGTCCTATAGGCGGCAAGGCAGAGGCTCCACCCCTGCCTTGTGCTGAGGTAAACAAAGAACCGGACCAGGAAAAATATTCATGTCTGGCGGCTATAGCGGGCAAGTACGTTACCGTAGCCAGAATTACCATGCCTTCCACCCGGACGGATTCAACGCGAAGTGCCGGATCTCCTGGCTGAATCGTACCCCGCGGCGTTATCGTAAACAGCTCCTCTACATTGCGAACCTTGTCGCTTGGGGTGTACAGGTAATCGAAACCCCAAATCATCCCCGAGAAAACCCAAACTGCCTCCGCACGCACGGCTTTTGCCGAGTCGCTATCCGGAAACCTGGGTATAAAATCCGGCGCGCTAAGCCCCTGGAATCCTTCGGGCGAAGGGGGAACCATGTAATCCACCGGAAATTCCCCGCGTAAAAGCACATCCCTGTCCTGGGCAGGCATTAGCGCAGGCGCAAGCAGACTTAAGGCCGCTGCAAGCAATCCGGCTCTCATTTTCTGGCCATAAGGAGGCGGCGTATAGGATTCACCCCGTGCCGAATCGGGAAATACAGGGCGGCAAAGCCGAATCCGGCCAAATGCGTCAGGTGGGCGATATTACCCCTGGCTCCAATCATTTCGGACACCAGTTCTATTACCGTATAGCCCAGCACCAGGAGCGGCGCCGCGATGGGTAGGATTCCCCACAGGTAAATTTTAGCCTGCGGATTAATAACGGCAAACGCGAAGAGCACCGCGAACACGGCTCCCGAAGCGCCCAGCAATAATGTCTGCAGCGCTCCCGTAAGCACGAAAACACCCAGCGAAAACAAGCCTGCAAGAGTGCCCGTAAGCAGGTAGAAAAGGAGAAATTCCTTGCTGCCCATCTTTTGCTCCACCGCGGTGCCAAAGAAAAACAGCCCCAGCATGTTAAACAAAATATGGCTGATGCCGTCATGAACGAACATGTAGGTAAAAGGCTGCCACAACCAGCCTTCTTTAATGACGGCTAAAGGTATCAGGGAAAGGTAGATTTTGAGGTCGCTGAACAGGCTCGTCAATAGAAAAACAAGCGCATTAAGGCCTATAAGAATAAGTACCGCATTAAAGTTGGAATAGCGGAACTGCTTTCTGAGTGCTGTTGAAACTAACATGACAGTAATGTACTAAAAATTAAGGCAAGGGGACAGACCCCATAGCCGACAGCCTTCTTTTTCCCTATACTTATGCCATGAGCGACTCTCCGGCGCGGGCGCCCAATTGTCTGGCATGCATGCATTTCAAGGTAAGCTGGGATCCAAACTATCCGAGGTCCTGCCTTAAGTTCGGCATTAAATCGAGAAACATCCCCAGCGTTGAAGTCTATAAAGCCACGGGAAAGCATTGTCCCATTTTTCAGAAACGCCCGGGCGTACATTAACAGGCTGCAAGCCAGCCTATCTCCGGCGCAGAAGCACGGCAGTCACGTCGTCGGTCATGCGCGTTCCGCTCGTATGAAAGCGCCATTCCTGCATGATAAAATTAAGCGCGCCCCTTACGTCTTCGGTAGGAGCGGTGGACATGGCATCCAACACTCCCCGCAAGCCGAATTCCTCATGGTCCACATTGCGGCCCTCGCTCATGCCGTCGGTATAAATCAGCACGAAATCGCCTCTGTTCAGCTTGAAGCGTATCGATTTATAGGGAGACTCGAACGCCGCACGGCCCATCGGCAGGCCTTTGTAATGATCCACCCCGCGGGGTTTCAGCTCAACGGCCCGAGGCTTGTCCGCGCCTTTGTAGCAAATCTCCGTATGCGCCGCGCTGGTGTATTCGACCCGGCCATCGTCATCCAGTCGTAAAAGCGCGGCTGTTAGGTAATTATCCACCGAAGCCAGTTCTTTTATCAATTCCGTATTGATGGCCTCCATGACGTTACCAAGATTGCTTTTCTTGTGCTCGTGGAAATTCCTGTAAAAAATCGACCTGGCCAAAACCGTAACGAGGCCAGAGGCAATACCGTGGCCGGATACGTCCCCGACAACCAGTCCATTCATCTTCTTTCCGTCGTCGCTGAGATAAAAATCAAAAAAATCCCCGGATATCCCGCTTGCGGGCAGCAGAACGAACGCGGCCTCCCACTGCTCGGTCTTAGGCGAAAGCTTGGGGAAAAACCCCTGCTGCACCTGGACGGCTACCTGCATGTCGATGGTGGCAGTCTCGGACACGGCCTGGTAGCGGGATGCCGTTTCGGAAAGCCGCGCATTGAGGCTTTCCTGATCTTTCAAGCTCGACTCAAGGTCCTCGGTGCGTTTTGTTACTTTTTTTTCAAGCACCTCGTGCACAGTCTCGATGTCGGTATAAACCCTCGCAAATTGCCCGGCAAGCACCGTGGCGGTACCGAACACAAGCAGCATAAACCCGTATTGGAGCACGGATTCGCCGGTCCCTGCGAGAAGGTTCAGGATATTAAGGCTTACCGTAGCTCCCACAACCACCAGACCAAGCAGGATTCGCGACGGCTCCAAGCGGCTTAGGCTTTTGCGCACGGTCTTAAAAACCTGGCCTTTTTCCTTCATTAAACGTCGATAGTGCCGCCAGGCGCCGCGAAACGGCACCGCAACATCCTTGAACAGCACGAACAAGGCGGGAATAAAGGCGATAAGGGTCCAAATCAGCTGAAATGCCTCGCGCCAAAAGAAAAACTGCAGAATAAGGGGTACTAAAGAAACAATGGAAAAAACCTTGGTAAAGATCGATGCCCTGCCATGCACCGCGGTATCGAAAAAAGCAAGGAACGCCGGAACGATAGCTATCATCGTAGCCAGTTCAAAGCCCCTGATTATTTTTGTATCCTGGATAATATCGTATGCGAGGTAGGTCTTGCAAAACAGGTGCAGCGCAAGCAATGCCGAGCCAATGGAAAACATGAGGTACGATTTGTTTTTGGGCCGCAGCAGAAAAAGAACGAAATGATACGCGGCAAAAAAAAGGTAAACACCGATGAAAGCCAGTGATACATATTGAATATGCAGGGGAAACAGCGTTTCATAGGTATCCAGCAGGTACGAAGCCTTGGCGCTTAAGCCAAGCCGCGCGTCCAGCGGGTCGCCTTCGACCATAAAAGCAAAAATGTTCTGCCCTTCCGGATTAAGGATGCGGGGATTTACGTTGATGACCGCTCCGTGCAAGGCACGCTCCGCATTGCGGGGAAGATCCAGAAAATCGTATGCCACCTCGTTCTTAATCAGGATGCCGTTTAAATAAACCTGCCAGTTCTGCCCTATCGCCGGCAAAAACAACGCGATACCGGTACGCGACTTGAACAATTCCGGCGGCACCGTAAAAGGTATTAAAATGCAGAACTGTTCTTTTTTTCCCTTCAAAACGGGAAACAGGTTTTTTTCCGGCATTCCAGGCAGCGCAAGATCGCGAATTATTATGGGCCTGTTGCCTCTTCGGGCGGGGAGTCTCAGCCATACGCGAGTCTCTGCACCCGAAACTTGCTGAATGTTGGAAGAATCTATGGAAAGACGCCAATTTATTTCCTGCTGTTCGGGTATAAAAAGCATAAATGAGTCTTTTCTTTTTAGAAAGGATGTATCGAATCCGACACGCACAAACGCCGGAAATTCGGTAAGATCCACCTTTTGCGCAAATGCTGGCCCGGCAGCGCTGATAAACGCGATTAAAAACACGGCTAACACTTTTTTCAACGGATTTCCCCCACACTCAAAGCTGTCGAAATTCGCCTAAGGGAAGGTCAAAATACCCGTTGGCGTTTTTGGCCGCCTATAACTTGTTCAGTTGATCCCGTATGATAGCCGCGCGTTCGTAATCCTCTTCGGCAATAGCCTTCTCAAGGTCGATAGCGAGGCGCTCCCGCTCAGGCGAACCTGGATCAAAAGACAATTCAGCTTCATCAACAGTATCGGCTTTCAGTATGGTTTTTTGCGATAAATCATCCGGGTCCCTCTTGGTAATGACGTTATCGGAGGTTTCCCGTATCATATCCACGGGAATTCCGGCTTCTTCCACTATGGATTCGGCGATAAAAATAAAAACCCCCGCGCGCACCGCCAGCGCCAGCGAATCGGAAGGTCGCGCGTCCACGACGATTTCATTGTCGTTTTGCAAAAATATAAGCCGCGCAAAATAGGTGCCTTCGTGGAGGTCGTTTATCTCGATGCGCTGCAGCGAGGCTCCCAAAACTTTAACGGTGCTCAGGAAAAGATCATGGGTAAGCGGGCGCGTCACTTCGATGCGCCCCAAGCCGATGAGAATAGCGTGCGTTTCCAGTTGGCCGATAAATATGGGCACTACCGTATCGGAGCCTTTGGGACGCACAAAAACCACGTTGCCCTGCTCCGTCTGCGCTACGGTCCATATATCCGCCTGTACCAAGGTATTGGAACTCATAAATCCTTCTGTTAGAATGTAATCGATAATAACCCGATTGGCCGCTATTGATAGCTCCTGTTATTATAAGAAGGTTACGCTCGTTTTGAAAGAGCGAAACTTATGTTTTTTCCTAAAAGGATGCATTATGGCAGGCGCCGGATACGACAAGGCCGATTTTTGGGCAATCAAGGCAAAAAAAGAAGGATACCCCGCTCGCAGCGTATTCAAGTTGATGGAGCTGGATAAAAAATTCCGCCTCATCAAACCCGGCATGAAAATATTGGATATTGGCGCGGCTCCGGGCAGCTGGAGCCTTTTCGTGCTTAAGCAGCTCAACGGCAAAGGGTTCCTGTCTGCAGTTGACCTGTCCCCTATGGGCATAAAACCGCCATACAGCAACTATTTCTTCCTTAAAGGCGACCTGTACTCGCCGGAGGTCCGAAAAGCCGTGGCCGAGCACGGTCCCTACGACCTGGTGCTCTCGGATGCAGCACCCGCCACGACTGGCAGCCATTCGCTGGACACCGACCGCTCCGAGGCTATCGTGGAAGCCGTGCTCGATTACGCCGACGAAATGCTCCGGGCAGGGGGCAATGTTGTCTGCAAACTGTTCGTCGGGGGCGGCGAACGGGATATATTGGACCGCATCAAGGAAAATTACGAAACCGCCAGGGGTTTCAAGCCGATAGCATGCAGGCAGGTAAGCTTCGAAACCTATGTAGTGGGCATGCACAGAAAAAAACCGCCGGTTCCGGCTGCATTGCCATAGCCGCACCCGAATCATTATCGATTCAGGCACGGCGTCTCAGTTCAAAACTCCTGTATCAGGGTTTCTTTCTGCCGGCTGCCGGACGCTCGCCAGCGGGCCTGGGAGCCCTGCGACCGGCTTTCGTCGCCGAGCCGGGCTTTTCATCGTAGTGCGAATTCCGGCGCGGCCTTTCCGGTCGAGGAGCCGGATTTCGTTCGGCGGCTCTGCCTTCCCGCGCAGGCTTTGCCTTCCAGCTTTCCCTGCTGTCTCTGGTAGCTTTGGGCGGCCTGCTCAGGCGAGTTTCCTTGCCCAAGCGGCCGGTTTTTACGGACTTGCCGGCTTTGACTTCGGATGCGGCATCCAGAGTCTTTTCATACCAGCTTGGCTTTCCACCGCGACCGGCCCGTTCGCCGCCTGCTCGCGCCTTATCCCGGGCAACGGTAGCCGCTTCCACGGCTTTTTCGGCTTTTACGGCAGCCAGGCGATCCTTGCTGCGCTCGCCAGAGTCCGTGTTCTTGGGCGCGTTTTCTTCCTCGGGATTCCAGAAGCCTTCCTTCCAGTTGAATCTGCCCGATGCCTGGAGGACAATGCCGTCGCGGGCAGCGCTCATCACGCGCCGGTACACCTGCTTTTTTATGGTAATGAACGAGAAATCCAACATAAACTTGTTGAGCCCGTCCTTCTTGAACAGCGGTATGCGGTCCACGAGCGAGAACGGCTTGACGGCTATCACGGTGGAAGTATCCAGGTCTGACACCAGCTCGTAATCCGCTCCGTCGCGGTCGCGGAAAAACTTGAAGTCGTAGCGCTCGCTCATGTTTCCGCGCATCGTAAAAAGCTGGGGATAGGCGAACACCGTCATCATGAGGCTTTTATTGGGGACGACTTCGGCCATGCGCTGATAGTTCTGCTTGGAAATTTCCAGCGGCGGAATCAGGAAGTCCGAGCCGTTGCCCAGAACGAAGGCCGCCGCCCATGAGTTAAAGGAATATAACCACGGTCCGGCGATTACCGTAACATTCTTGCCTTTGAGCAGAGCCAGGTGCCCCAGGTTGTTGACGATGAATATCTTTTGCCCCTGCCCTATCCAATACTTGATGTCTTCTTCCAGCCACTGCGCGTCGCCTTGGGGAAAAAACGGCTCAAGCCACAAAATAAGCGACTCCCGCTTGTAAGGAAGCTCTTTCTCGTGCTTCCTCATCTGCTCGGCGTTCTTGCGGTTGAAGCGGATGACCGTCTTGGCCGGCCTGTCGGTAAGCGTTGCGTGCATATCGGCGACGCGGCTAACCATGGCGTACAAACCCTCGGGCAGCACCGATAGCCGGTCATGCGGAATCGCGGGGAAATCGGGCTTTGGCGCGGTATCGTAGCTGGGGAATTTGTGGTACTTGGCAAGTGCGGCGGGTAGTATTGGCTTGTAGCGCCTGCTCATGGCCTTGGTCTGCACCAGATATACTTCGTCATGCTCGTTGTAGTCGCCGTCGACCTGAATAAACAGACCCTCGTGCTTTTCCTTGACCTCGCGCACGCGCGCGGTAACACGGCCCGAGTCGTCGTGGCTGTGGATGCGCAAAGAGTCGCCCTCGGCCAGTCCCTTGTAGCTGTTTACCAGCATCCAACGCTTGTCGTCGAACACCCGCACTACGCGTATCTTGCCCAGCGCAAGGCCCGTGCCGCCAGACTGCTCGGGCCTTATATAGTTTTTCTCCACCGTGCCGTCAAACCAGAACATGGTCTTCCGGCGCGCAAAATCACCCTTTAAAATGCTCTGTGCCTTGGCTGCGGCTTTTTCCCGGTCGAAGCGCCAATTGTCCAGCATGTAGCGATACGCCGCCACGACCGTGCCCACATACTCGGCGCTCTTCATGCGTCCCTCGATCTTGAAGCTGGCAACCCCCGCTTCCACGAGCTCCGGCACCTTGTCTATAAGCTGCAGATCCTCGGGACTAAAAAAGTACCCGTTGTCGCTTTCCTCTGCCGCGAAAAGCCTGCGGCAAGCCTGCGTGCACGCCCCGCGGTTGGCCGAGCGCCCGCCCAGGTAGCTGGAAAACAGGCAGACGCCCGAGCCGCTAACGCACAAAGCGCCGTGCACGAACGTTTCCAGCTCCATGTTGGTGTTGGCCTTAACCGACTGGATCTCGGCCAGCGAAAGCTCGCGCGAGAGCACCACGCGCTTGAAGCCAAAGCGTGACAAAAAATTAGCGCCTGCTGCCGAACCCACGTTCATCTGAGTGGACGCGTGGAGGCTGAGCTTGGGAAAATGGTCCTGCGCCATCTTGATGATGCCGAAATCCTGAACGATGACCCCGTCGGGACCCACCTGCTCGAGGTATTGCAAAAGTTGGAACATCCGGTCGGCTTCGCGCTGCTCGAACACGGTATTCACCGTAACGTATATTTTCTTGCCCATGCGGTGCAAAACGTCCGTCGCGGCTTCGAATTGGCTGAATGCAAAATTGCTGGAGCGAAGCCGGGCGTTGAAAGTCTTCAGACCCAGATAAACTGCATCCGCGCCTTCGCCTATGGCCGCGTCGAGAGCCTCGGTGTTGCCTGCGGGGGCAAGAAGCTCTGCCGTGGCGTTTGTAGTAGTCATAAAATCCTCTTTGCGTACGGTACCGGCAGTGGCCGGGGAAAAGCGGAATCACCCAAAGGTTCCGCGCATGGACTATCAATATACCTTTTTTAGCCCTGATTGTATACCATCTCCTGCGGTTCCTTCCGGTTTTGTACTGTTTTTTAGCACATCGACGCCTGACGGTTTCGACCGGGTCGCTCCGGGGCTTTGCAAGACTTTGCGTACTTGTGCAACAAGTACGACACGCGTAATCGCGCGCCCCCTGGTGCCCGGGTATCGGTCAGGCTTTCCGAAAAACCGTTGACAGGTAAGCAAAAATCAGTAAGCTTGAGCTTGGGGGAATCATGACAGCAAACGAAGCGATTCATGCGCGCCGAAGCATCAGAAAGTATCAGGACAAAGCACTGCCACGCAACCTGGTCTTGGACCTGCTTGAAGCCGCGCGCCAGGCACCCTCGGGCAACAACCAGCAGCCGTGGAAATTCATCGTCATCGAGGACCAGAACCAGCGCAACGAAATCGCCAAAATCAGTCACAATCAAACTTGGATGGCAACTGCCCCCGTCTATATCGTCGCCTGCGCCGATATAGCCGCATACGAGAAGCATCCAGCCGAATTCGACGAAGAATCTGCGGGATTCAATGCGAAACGCTGCATACGCGACACGGCAAGCGCCGTGGAAAACATTATGCTCCGGGCAGTGGAACTGGGACTCGGTACCTGCTGGATAGGCTGGTATGAGCAAAAAGATATTAAACCCATGCTAGAAGTTCCAGACTCGGCATTCGTTCTCGGCATACTGCCCGTAGGCTATCCCGCGGAATCGCCAGCTGCCCGGCCACGGAAGCCACTCGAAGAAATCATTTTCAGCGGCGACTGGGGCAAGCCGTATTGACGCTTTTTTAAAATCGGTTAGACTTATGTGTACCTCTAAAAACTTAAGTTTTGAGAGGTCTACCATTAAAAAGCCTGATTCCTGTAAGGAATCGGTGAGGGACCTCTGATAACCAACAAGGTTATTAGAGATCCCCCTATTCTGTGTTTCGTTTCTGTTTTCGAAAGGACGGTTATATGAACCCCAACAAAGGTTTTCTGATTCTTCTTCTCGCACTGGCTATTCCTGCCGCGCTTATTTTCGACTACATGGCGCTGCCAGCCTATAATTTCGGCTCATTCGGATTCTGGGTTCTGCTGGGCATAGCCGTAGCCGTTCTTGTATCGATAATCGCAATGCTACTAAGCATCAGACGCAGCGTAGCCATCGGTGCGATTTCCGGGCTCGCTATCGTCGGCATCGCTATTCTGCTGTCTGCAGGCTCCTGGCTTATCTGGCCTGGCAACGACGGCAAATACGCCCGGCTCATGCCGCTTACGGAAAAGGACACGACTGCCTTTCTATCCGAATTTTCCGATTCAACCCTCAAGGATTTCGTTGGCGACAAACTATTCCTGCCTACCATCGACAAGGAACTTTCCGTAAAAACCGCACAGGGTAAGCTTGGGCAATATGGCGCGCAGTTTTCCATGAATGAAGAAATATTCACAGCCGTTTCCGTAACCCGAAACGGCGGACTGTCGGTAGTACGGGTTTCCCCGCTGGACTATTCGGGACTGCTCGTCGCACTTTCGCTTAAATCCAAAGGCACGATCGGGTATATCGAAGTTGACCAGACTAGTGGCGAAGGCAAACTGGTGCAAACCTCCGGCGGCATGAAATTCACGCCCGGAGCGGTTTTTTCCCACGACCTTATGCGTCATGTTCGCTTCAATCACCGTAGCGCGCTCCTTGGCGCTTTCAGCTTCGAAATCGACGACTCCGGCAAGCCCTGGTGGATCATCCCGGCGCTCAAGAGAACCATCGGCCTGTTCGGCGGCACCGACTCCGCCGGTATCATTATGGTAGATCCCGTCACTGGCGACATTGCGCGCTATGCAGTTGGCGAAGAACCGCAGTGGGTTGACCGTGTCATTCCAACAGATACGCTCCAAACACAGGCGCACGACGCGCTATCGCTGGCAGGCGGGTGGCTCAACCGGGTATTCGGTCAGAAAAGCGGCGTATTCCAGCTGTCCGACGGCTATAATTATGAGTTCTCCGATGGAGCAGGGAAAGGCAACACCTGGTTCGTGTCCGGCGTTACTTCACCTAACGAAGCAGACCAGACGCTTGCCGGCTTCATGATGATCAACACAAAAACCAAGGAAGCCCGCCGTTATTCCGTAGCAGGGATAACCGAGATGCGCGCCATGGAAATTGCCCAGAGCGACGAACGCGTCAAAGCCCAGGCGCTTAGCGCCACCTGGCCCATACTTACCGAAGTCGGCGGCGAACCTGCCTATTTCATGTTCCTTAAAAACGACGTACAGCGGCAGCGCTTCGTCTACCTCGATGCCGCCACCGGCCAACGCGTCGCCATGGGCGAAACGATCGAAAAATCCAAAGCCGATTTCGCCCGGCTGTCAGGTTCCAAGATACAGGGAGGCGAGCCGTCCGCGATAATATCGGGAACCGTCTTCCGGGTACGAACGAGTCCGCAGGACAACACCACGACCTTCCTTCTCGTCGGTAGCCCCGAACTCCTGTATTCCGCCGACTCCGCCTTATCCAACGGCATACGGTTCCTCGAGCCCGGCGACAAGGTGGAAGTCTCCTACCGCGAGTCCTCCGCGACACCGGGCCGCAGATTCGTAACCGCGCTTAAAAATACAAACGTCGGGGAGTAATATTTTTTTACATAGTTCTGTTGCAAAGAAAAGGGGTGCCGCTTAATGATGCACCCCTTTTTCCGTGTCACTCAGCGGCAGTCAAACTTAACCAAAAATTAAAACTCGTACTGATAAGCGAAAATAATTAATCCGCCAAATGAATCAGAAGATGTCTTTATTTCTTTTCCACTATTCCACCAAGAAGAGGATTCGTTATTGAACAAAGGTGCAAGCGTCACACCAAAACCTTTCCAAGAAACATGTATCGGAATAATCGTTGAATAAGCTGAGAAGTTTATACCGTAACCGATACCAAGCTTCAATTCCTTTTTTAATGGTCGACCTCGCAAAACTGAAGTTTTTCGAGGTCCCTTAAGAGAAGTTTGGCCGACAGCCACTCTCCCCAATACTCAGGCGCCTGCGCTTCGCACCGCGAGCCCACTCACCAAGCTGAGAACTAAGTCTTTTAAAAATTACGAGGATGGATACGCGAAGCGTAGTCCCAGCTTTGCCGTCCTGGCAAAGCTGGGACATCGAAGATTCGCGATAGCGAATCTTCTAGCAGCTGACGCGCGACGTCCTGTCGCGACATAGAAAACATTATTATGCCTTTTTTTTT
>JANNSO010000083.1:0-2830 GCA_031402655.1 Spirochaetota bacterium
GAGGAGGTTTCCAAAACGCTCGACGCCGTAGGAACGAAGCAGGCGCGCGAAAGGTACGTTGAGGGAGCGCGCCAGGGCATCTTCGGCATGGACGGCCCCTGCATAGGTCTTGAGGTTGTTTTCTGGACTGTAGGAACCGAAGCGCGTCGGAATGTCGCTTACAAGCATCGTAGGCGTCAGCTCGCCTGATTCCAGCATGGCCGCGTACAGAAAAGGCTTGAGGATGCTTCCCGAGCTTCGCTGAGCGCGGGCGCAGTCCACGTATTTGTCCCCTGCCGTAGCGGGAGTGTCGACGTTGCCGATATATGCCGCGATGGTACCGTCCGATACCCGCACTATCACCGCCGCGATATTCCTTATGCCCTGTGCGCCCAGGCGTCGATTCTGCCTGGCAACAACCGAGGTCGCGCGGAGCTGCAGAACATAGTCTATCGAGGTTTCAACCCTTGCTTCTCCGCGTGAAGCCGCAGCGTAACTCTGGTGCGGACTTATATCGGGCATGGGAATCGGTTTGGCGGGCAAAGGTTCTGTTTTCGCGAGCTGCAGGTCCTGCTGGCTCAGTAGACCCGCGTTTGCCAGATTCTCCAGAAGCATGTTGCGCTTTTTTGCCAAAAGGTCAGGAGAGCGGCCGGGATGGAGCAGCCCGGGGCTATTGGGCAATACCGCCAAAGTTGCCGCTTCCGCCCAGGTACAGTCGGTAAAGGATCTGCCAAACCAGCGAAACGAGGCAGCTTCCAGGCCTATCACGTTTGCTCCATAGGGGGCAAGCGAGGAATATAAAGCCATAATTTGGTATTTGCCGAGCTGGAGTTCCAGGCGGATAGCCAGAAACGCCTCCTTGATTTTTTGACCGATACGGCGGTTGTCCGCATGGTATAAAAGCCGTGCGCATTGCATGCTCAGCGTAGAGGCTCCCGATACTATGCCTTTTTCACGGAAATTATCCCGCAGGGCGCGCAGTATGGACCGGGCATCGATGCCCGCATGTCCCCAAAAGCGCCGGTCTTCATACAGGACTACGGCCTCCTGGTAGCGGTACAAGCCCCGCTCGGTCAATGCGCCTGCAGCTGCGTTTTTCCCCGAGCGGGCATCGTGGAGGCGCTTTGGAAAATCGGAGGGCATTTGCATGCGCCACTGGCCGTCTTTGGAGCTTTGCGCGCCAAGGAGTTCGCCGCCGATAGCGTACACCGCGCTGGAAAACAGGACGCCGGGTTTGGGAATAGGAAGCAGGAGGAAGAAAAAAAGAATACCCGATCCTGCGAGCGCGGGCCAAACGGAAGTTTTTTTCGTCCATTGCCAGCTTTCGTTTGCGCCATGGAGGAAGCGCAGGAATAAGGGCCGGCAATGCATTAAAAAATTATTACAAAACCTCCGGACGGTAGCCTGCCCGGAGGTTTTAAAAAAAGCGGCTATTTTGGCAAACCTCTGGGGGCGGTGGTTTTAGACGGAAGCGTCGCGGGACCGACTACGGAAAGCTGCCTACCCGGAATGACCGCCTGAATTTCGGGGAAGTACATCGCCTCGGCGGAGATTGCCGGAAGGAAAAATTCGCCCGAATAGGTTTTGTTTGCGTACATGCGGAATTTTCGGCTTTCGCCCCTGGAGAGCGAGAAATATGTCATTACCCGGTCATCGCGGATATCACGGTAATCGTAGGCGGAATCCACGGCCGAGTCCGCATCGGCATCTTCGTCGCCGGTTCTGCCTATCCGGGGATTCGAAAGTTCCCATCCCGATGGAGCGCGGAACGTCAGCGCGACATCGCCCAGATTATCGGCGCTGGTGTTGCTTACCCGTACGTCCACGAGTACGTCCTGTCCAAGGGCAACCTTGTCCGGATCCACGATTGTTTCGGAGCCATCCATATACTGGACGGAGAGGGAAAGGCCGTTGTTGCGGATTTTTTCTTTACCCGGCTTCGGAATACCTGTGGTTACGACCCGCGCATAAACGGCGGCGCTCGATTTGTTGGCCAGCTTAACGCCCAGCGCGCCTATGGAAGCGACAAGTGGGATGCGTGCCATGGTCTTTCCGATTGAAACGGTGTCCTCGCCGCGGTTATACGAATAGCTAACGCTGGCAACCTGGGTAGCGGAGGCTTTCATATAGGGAAGACAGGCTACGAGCGCAAAACTTAAGGATTGCGTGGAATAGTCTTTTCCCGAAGACAGCTCCTCGGCTATCTGCTTGAACAGCGGAAGCGCTCGCGCCGTGTCGCCGACCGAGTTGAGGGCGTCGAGTACCAAGGCCTTGTCGCGCAGCACCGAACCGTAGACGCGATCCATGCCGGCATAAATCTTGACGTTTATCGCCATGTTGTTCATGAGCGACAGCGCTTTGTCGCGCATCCCCGACAGGGCGTAGGCTGCCGCCAATTGGTATACGGCCGCGGGTGGCGGTGTACCGTATTCCATGAAGCGGTTCATCGAAGGTATGTCAGGTTTGCCCGCGAGGGCGAGGACATACAGGCGATATGCCTGCTCGGCGCGCGAGTAATCGTCGCGGGAGCTCCATATGCCCGTCTGCGAGCGCAGATAGCCAAGGGCGTCCTGCAGATTCGTCTCAGGCACGACGTAGCCCTGGCGCTTGGCCATGACCAGGAAGTGGCTGATATAGGCGGACAGCCACTGGCTTTCCTCGTAGGCGCCCGGCCAGAATACGAAACCGCCGCGGGCAGTCTGGAATTCCTTGAGCTTGGCAATGGCCGCCATCACGTTGACGCGCGCGGCTTCTGCCTGTTCGCTCGTCAGGCTGACGGCATCGGCGAGGAACAGCTGGGGAAAGGCCTTGCTCGTCGTCTGCTCGCCGCAGCCGTGAGGATAGCCGATGA
>JANNSO010000084.1:0-6068 GCA_031402655.1 Spirochaetota bacterium
GATCCCGAGCACGGCTATCCCGTAGAGGTCGTGCAGCTCGTTCTCGTACAGGTAGGCGCCGTCGTAAATCCCCGTGATGCTCCGAATTTCCTCGCCTGGTACCAGGTCGAAGCGGAATGTGAGCATATCCTGTTCCTTGCCAAACGAGTAGCTCATCTCGTAGCGTTTGGCCGGAGTCTCGCGCTGGTAAGGATCCTTGGCGCAGCATATCTGGGCCAGGCGATAACCCGAATCCTTGAGCGCGGAGACGCGTTCATGCAGCTCCGCCTTTCGTATGACCGCAAGCGTGTTCTTTATATTCATGTATATTAACCCGCCTTTTTGCCCGAAAGGGCTTTCTTCTTGGTTTCGAGTATGCCCAGGGCCGCGACCACGCCGTCGATGATCGCCTCGGGTCTGGCTGCGCAGCCGGGCACGTACACGTCCACGGGAATCACGGCGTCCACGCCGCCCCTCACGTTGTAGCACCCGGCGAACACGCCCCCCGTGCATGCGCAGATGCCCGTAGCCACCACAACCTTCGGGTCGACCATCTGCATATATAAATTCTTTACTATTTCGGCGGTCTGCTCGTTGATGGAGCCGGTAACCACGAAGATGTCGGCGTGCAGGGGGTTGCCGGTGTTTATGACGCCGAAACGCTCGACGTCGTACATAGGCGTCAGGCAGGCGAGCACCTCGATGTCGCAGCCGTTGCAGCTCGAAGCGTCGTAGTGCAGCAGCCAGGGCGATTTGGAAAATGACGACATGGTGCTACCTCTTCCACGCATAGAGCGCGACGATATTGCCGAAGCCAAGGACGAAGGCGACGAGCCACGCGCTTTTAAGCGTAAGCTCCCATTTGAAGCGCGCGAAGGAGTTGTCGATGATTATCTCCAAGATAAACACGAAGGCTATGGCACCCGCCGCGATCCATGGATTAAAAGCGAAGAACAGGTAGATAAGACCATACAGGAACACGTCCTCGTACCATTTGGCTATTTCCATCATAGCGATGGACCGGCCCGAGAAATCGGATGCGATGCCCTTTACCAATTCCTGGTGGGCATGGTGCGACCACGAGATGTCGAATGGCGACTTGCGCAGCTTTATGGTCAGGATATAGACGAAGCCGGCGAAAATTCCAGGCAGATACAGGATGAGCGGCTTGCCCGATGCTATTATCTCGTAAAGCCTGAAGCTTCCCGTCACTTTGTAGAAACCCACCAGGGTAAAAATCACCATCGGCTCATATGCCATCATAAGAATAAGCTCTCGATTCGCGCCTATCGTGCTGAAGGGCGAGTTCGTGGAAAACGCCGCCACGACCAGGAACACCGTGGAAAGGGTAAACACGAAGATGATGAGCAGAATGTCGCTGCCCTCGAAGAACAGGTATCCGGTAGCCATCATGAAGGCCAGGTGGCAGAATATGTACGGGTTGACCAGGTGGTTTACTATGACGTTTTTTTTGCCGTAGAGTTTGAGCACGTCGTAGAACGGCTGCAAAAGCGGCGGACCCTTGCGCCGCTGGGCGCGGGCGCTGAGGATGCGGTCGATGCCGGTGAGAATGCCGCCAACAAAAGGCGCGGCGATCAGGTAAATGATGCCGGCGATTATTTCTTTCATAGGAATGACGCTCCGATCAGCGCGACCACCGCCGCCGCGCTGCCTATGGTTCCGATGCGCATATGCAGCTTCTCCCCGAAATATTTCTCGAGGTAATAATTCTTAAGCACGAGGTTCTTCGCGGTCCCCATGGACCCCGAAAAAATCCGGCTTCCCGTCTCGGTTCGCCCCGACATATAGGCCGTGCCCTCGTCGTGCGGCAGCCGGGACTGTACCAGGTAATCGATCAGCGGCAGCGCTATAACCATGGATACCATTATTAACATGAGCTTGTAGTTTCCCTGCCCCATGTCTATAACCCTGCGGTAGGCGGTTTGGATGTATGGATCCACGAAGGACACGGAAACAATTGGAAACAGGAAGCACAGGCCTATCGTAAGCGCCGCATGAGCAAGCACCGATGCCAGCTGGTCCTTGGACAGGTTTTTCTGCTTCGGGAATTGTTTCAGCGATGGGTGGTTCATCGCGGTAATCTTGCCCAGCCATTTTGCCCAGAAAAACACGGTAACGGCGCTGCCAAAAGCGATGAACAGAATGAGTACCGGCCCCATGGGCGAGGCAAAATCGATAAATGCGCGCATGGCCGCCCATTTGGAGATGAGCATGCCGAACGGCGCTATAAACATGCCGCAGATTCCTACCACGATCATGGCGGTAAGGATGGGCATTTTCATGATTAGGTTGTCCATGGCCTCGATGTCGCGGCTGCCGATGCGGTGTTCCACGATGCCCACGGATAAAAACAAAAGTGACTTAGCCACCGCGTGGAAGATGATGAGGAAAATCGCTGCCCAGAGGGTTTCGTAAGTTCCCACGCCCGCGCAGGCGACGATAAGGCCCAGATTGGAGACGGTGGAGGCGGCCAGCAGCCGTTTGGCGTCGGTCTGCGACACGCAGATAAACGCACCGGAAATAAACGTTATGCCGCCAATCAAGGCGACCATGGAACCCGCCCAGGTCCCGGATATGAAAGGCGCGAAGCGTATGATCAGATAGACGCCGGCCTTTACCATCGTACTCGAGTGCAGCAGGGCGGAGGACGGAGTAGGCGCCACCATCGCCCCGAACAGCCAGGACGAGAACGGCATCTGCGCCGATTTGGTGATTCCCGCGAAACAGAGCAGCACGACGGGGAACAGGGCTACTACGCTTTTGCTGGCCAGGACCACGTTCAACTCCAGCGTGTGGTTAACCTTGGCGATCCATACGATGGCCACGGCGAAGGCAAGCCCGCCCAGAAGGTTCATCTTGAGCGCGCGGAACGCGTTGTCCGTTGCCTCTTTGGTGCCGGTATACCCGATAAGGAGGAAGGAGCAGAACGTGGTGGCTTCCCAGAAAAAAAACAGCCAGGACAGGCTGTTTGAGAGCACGATGCCGAACATGGCGGATATGAAGGCAAAAAGGACGCAGAAGAAAATTCCCCGTTTGTCCTTCAGTTTTTTATGATGCTCCTGGAAGCCCTTCATGTAGTCCACCGCGTACAGGCATATAAGGCTGCCGATTATGCCGATTATCAGCACCATGATCAGCGAAAGCCTGTCCACGAACATCGCCTCGTATACCTTGACCGTCGGCTCGACGTAGAGCACGAAGTAGGTCGTGGTGGCGTACATCAGGGCCGCCAGCACCGCGGCTATCGGCTTTTTCCTGCGGACGCTTATAAGGAATAAAAACGCCGCCAAAAGGGTTTCGACGCAGAACATGCCAAAATCCACAATTTCGGTTTCTCTGGCAAAATAGCTTGTGGACCCCGGAAAAAAAGACCAGGCAGTAAAAATCGATGCCCCGATAATGGTAAGCACCGAAATTCTTACAACCCACCGGCGAAATTTGCCATGAGGCAGAACGAGCATCAGCATTGCGGGAACCAAAGGAAAAAGAATCAGGAACATAAGCGTGTTCATGGTGGCGACCTTAACCGCTGAAACGGCTCCCTAATACTAGAAATCTTGTTAAAGAATGTCAAGCCATGTCAGTATATGGTACATTTTGTATCGATACGTAATTTTGCGAGATAATCCTCATTTAATCCAGGATGTTTCACGCAAAGGCGCAAAGGCGCAAAGGATGAAATCTCCCAATCTCTGTGCCTCTGTGCCTCTGTGGTAAAATCCCACTTACAAGCCGGTTTTCTTCGCCTCGTCCCAATAAGTATCCATCAATTCGAGCTTACCCTTTTCCATCGCGTGCCCGTCTCGTGCCATGGCCTTTTCCACGTGCCGAAATCGCCCGCTGAATTTTTCCAGCGCCCGGTGCAGGGCCACGGCAGGGTCTACCCCATGCTTGCGCGCCACGTTTACCACCGAGAATAAAATATCACCCAGCTCGTCTTCTAGGTGCGCGTGCAGGCGTTCGGTCTCGGCGGCATCGTCGGCCGACCCGCTCTTCTGTTTCTCCAGCGAAGCGCAGGCCTCGCGCGCCTCGGCAAACTCCTCCTGCAGCTTGTCCCACGGGCCCTTTTCGTCGTCCCAGTCGAAACCGACCTTGGCGGCGGCCTTCTGCAGCTTAAACGAGCGCTCCAGAACAGGCAGGCCCTTGGGCACGCCGTCCAGTGCAGAATCCTTCTTGCGGCGGCCCTCCACGGTCTCTTTTATCCGGTTCCACTGATGCACCACCGCGTCGGGAGTCTCGGCTTTCGCGTCGCCGAACACGTGTGGATGCCGCCGGATTATCTTGTCGGTAATCGCGTTCAGCGCGTCGGCCGGCTTAAAGTCGCCGTACTCCTCGTACATCACCGCGAACATCGTGGGCAGGAGGTACAGGTCGCCCAACTCCTCGCAGATGTGGGCCTTGTCGCCCTCGTTGATCGCCTCCACAAGCTCGTACGCCTCCTCGATAAGGTTGGCCCGTATGCTGGCCGGCGTCTGCTCCCGGTCCCAGGGGCAGCCGTCGGGCGCCCGCAATCGCTTCACTATTGAATATAGGCGGTCGAACGCCTCTTTCGCTTCGGTAGGTTTTGCTTCCATGCATCCATTGTGCAGCAAGCAGGCTGTACTGGGCAAGGGAGTCCCGGCGTTTTTTATTTGGGCGTTACCCCGCGCCGCGGGGTCGCGCTATCCGCTGCAATCTCGCGGCACGCCGCGAGGATTTCCGCTGCTATCGCTAACGCAGATCGATATTCAGGCCAGGGGCTTACGCATCGCGGGGGGCAAGGCGCTATCCGGGTCAGCGGCCATTCCGCGTCCCGGTCCAAAATAGCTTTCGTCGTCAATCACATCGCCTGTGTTAACTTTTGAGAACAGTTCAGGATTTTCGGACGCTATCAGGGCAATTTTATGGAACTCGTTTCTTGCCTCGCTGTAGGGCCGTATCCTTCCCCGTATCTGAAAGGAAGCCTTGTTGATATTGATGGCTTGGATGCCTCCGTTTCGGAGCGCTACTTTTCTATCGTCCTGAACGATGGATAGGAAACCTCCAAAAGCGCATGTTCTTCAAGGTGGCCCCTTACTCCATGGCGGGAATGGCCGCGACCGCCTCGTATACTTTCCCCTCCAGGAATATCTTTACAAGGTCCTCGTCCAGGTGTCCGATCGCGGCTTCTTCGGTAAGTATTTTTGCGCAAATTTCCGGTGGCAGGGCTTTTTTATAGGGGCGGTCGCTGGCGGAAAGCGCGTCATAGATATCGCAAACCGCGAGCATTCTGGCCTGGAGGCCTATCTGGTCTCCTTTTAAGCCCCTGGGGTAACCCGAGCCGTCCAGCATTTCGTGGTGGTCGCGGCAGTAACCGGGAATATTGGCAAACTCAGGCGGCCAGGGAATCTTGGATACGAATTCCCAGCTGCGCGTTACGTGGTCCTGTATAAGCTTGCGCTCCCCGTCTGTAAGGCTTCCCTTGCGGATGCGGAGGGCATTGGCTTCCGTTTCCGTAATAAGCGGAATGGTTTTTCCGTCGTCGAATATGGCAAAGTCGGGAAAGGGCGAATGCTGCAATCGCTGAATGTCGGCGTCAATGTCCTGGCTCATCGCGGATGGCTCGTTGAGCAGGGAAACCAGGCGGGTCGCCTCCATGATGGTGGTAAGGTTTAGGCGATGCTCGCTGGCGATGCTCTTTACGTGCTTCGATTCGCGCTCCAGGCGCTGGTAGCCGAGTTCTATCGTCTGCCTTAGGTAGCCGAGCCTGAGCATCAGGTAGTCGAATTCCTGGGGGTAAAGTTTTTTTGCCTTCAGGAAGATGTGCGGGTCTATGTAGACCTTGCCGAAATCGTGGAGGAGCCCAGCGTATTCCAGCTCCTTGAGTTCGGTTTCGGCAAACGTTATGTGCCCGTACCTTCCCCTGTCAACCTTGTTTATGGCCCTGGCCAGGGCGACGGCGGTGCCGGCGACGCGTACCGAGTGTCCCTTGGTGGAAGGGTCGCGGGACTCCACCGCAAAGACGCTGGCCCGGACGAAGGCCTCGAACTGCTTGCGTATCTGCTCTATCATGCGCGAATTTTCCAGCGCGATCGCCGCCTGGTTGGCGA
>JANNSO010000085.1:0-62780 GCA_031402655.1 Spirochaetota bacterium
CAGGCCGACGTTCTCCGGCGCGGCGGCGAGATCGGAGACGGCGTCGGGCAAGGGCTTCGCGGTGGCCGATGCGGGTGGGGCCTCGGCGTCGATCGTGACGATCATCGATGCCCCGCTGCAAGTCTCGAGCGGATTGACCGACGGTTGCACGCGGCCGACGAGCCCATGCGCGAGCAACCGACCATCCGCGGCCGGGCCGACGGTGATGCGATCGACGCCGGCGACGGCCGTCCTCTGGATCGCACCAGTGTCGATGTCGACGATCGCGATGCCCTGATCGCTGGCGACCGCGATCTTGCGCGTGCCCGGGACATACGCGGCATCGCGCGTCGTGCCCTGGAGAGCAGGTCGGAGTCGTTTGCCCATATTTTGACACGTAATTCCGGAAAGTGTTTCTTTAGGAGACATACCAGGGAATATGTTTCCAAACCCTTGCCGCAGCCCGGATTCCATATATTGATGGCTTTCTGCGAAAAAGTCGGAAGACCGGAAAGAATTCGACCGGCATAATCGTCCGTCCATAGTTCGCCTGTACAGGGGGAAAAGAAACTCTCGAGGAACTGGTCGGCCTCGCTTTGATCCTTTAACTGAAGATCCATGGCTTTGCGCAGGGACTTCCACTCGGCACAGCGCAGGTTAAACCATGACTCATTGACGGGGCTTACGGCAAAGCGCTTGAACGCATACAGGGTTTCCTTGATAAAATCGGCGGTTTGGTCCGTGGAGGCGGATTGCGTATCGTAGCCCGTTGCAAGCTCCTGCCCGGCAGCGGAAACGGCACGCATCGAGAGCGCATCGCTATCCAGATCGCCTGCCTTGGCGGCGACGCGGGCCATGGGGTTGGCGTTCGGCGTATCGTCCTTGGCTTTTTTCGGCGCAAAGAGCTTTTCCACATTAAGGATTATAAAAAGTTTACCTGCGTTCTCGACGATGCCTTTGATGTACTTTACGTTTATATCGCCGAAGATGGGATGCGGGGCCTGTATCGACAGGCTCGATATGCCCACGACTTTATCGATGTTATCGACGATTACGCCAAAAACATGCTCCTCGACGCGCAGGATCAGGAGGCTCTCGAGCGCTTCATCCGATTTGCGTTCCGAGGGCAAATGAAACATGGTGCGAAGGTCGATTATGGAAATAATATCGCCGCGAAGATTATAAACGCCCCGGACAAAGGGAGCCGCATTGGGCACATAGGTGAATTTGCCGGCGTGCGCGATTTCCTTTATGTTCATGATATCGATGCCGTACTCTTTGCCCGCAAGGGAGAAGGTAACCATCTTGAAGTCTATCTTGTCCGCCCGTTCGCGCTTTTGCTCCTGCACCGAGCCTTCGTGTGTGTCGCTTGTCTTTGCGGCGTTCTGTACACTCATTCCGTTCGCGCTCCCGTCATTTCTATCTAATTGTCATCTCGAGGCGCTGACGCTCCTCGAGCTCTTTTTTCTGGCCAAGCTCCAGGAGCTGGCTTACGTCGATGATCAGGCAGACCGATCCGTCACCCAGAATCGAAGCTCCGGCTATGCCGGGCGAATTGGTAAACTGGTCGCGCAGCGGCTTGATTACCACGTCCTCCTCGCCAATAAGCGAGTCGACCATCAAGCCCACGCGCTTTTCGTTCGTGCCGACTATAACCACGAAACAGTAATCGCTCTGTTCGTTGGTCTGAATGCGGAACAGGCGGTTGAGCCTCAAGAGGGAAACTACATCGTTGCGGACATTGAACACTTCGTAATTGTCTATCATTTTAATTTCGGCCGGCTTGATGCGGTGGCTCTCGATAACCGAGGTAATGGGAATGGAGTAAATCTCCTTGCCCACGCGCACGAGCAAGCCCTGTATGATGGCAAGGGTAAGGGGCAGCTTTATGGTAAATCTGGAGCCTTTTCCCCTCTGGCTGGACACGGTTACCGTTCCGTTCAGCTTCTCGATCTTGCGCTTTACCACGTCCAGTCCTACGCCGCGGCCGGAAATACTGGTTATTGACTCGGCAGTGGAAAAACCGGGCTCAAAAATAAGGTTGAACGATTCCAGCTCGGTCAGGGCCTTGTTGGGGTGTATCAGCCCGCGCTCCACGGCCTTGTTGCGTACCGTTTCCACATCGATTCCCTTGCCATCGTCGGAAATCTCTATGAGTATCATATTGCCTTCATTGGAAGCCCGGAGGATGATGACGCCTTCTTCGGGTTTGCCTGCAAGCCGGCGGGCCTCGACGGTCTCGACACCGTGATCGAGCGCATTGCGCACCGAGTGCATCAGTGGATCGAGCAAATCCTCTATGACCGATTTGTCCAGTTCTGTATCTTCGCCTTCGATTATAAGGTTCACCTTTTTGTCCAGGCTCTTGGAAAGATCGCGCACGAGACGTGGAAAGCGGCTGAAAATCTGGCTGATGGGAACCATGCGAATGCGCATGACGCCTTCCTGCAACTCGCTCGTGATGCGCCCGAGATTTTGCGCCGTGGAGCGGAACTTGGCTACGTTGCCCTTGATTTCGCTTTCGATGCCGTCGAAGGTGGAATATAGCCCGCTGTATTTTTCGAGTATTTCCTTCTTGATCTCTTTGATCGTCCGGCCGCCCTGGATGGACTGCATATACTCGGGCAGACTGTCGAACAGATCTTTCAGGTGATCCCGAAAATGATTCTGGGAAGACTGGAAGGTACTTTGTATTTCGTTGAATTGCGTACTGATCTGGTTGAAGGTTGCCTTGTTGATTACGGTTTCGGATACAAGATTGAGGAGGTTATCGATGCGGCTGGAATCTACCCGAAGAATAGACCCTGCCTGCTGGGAGGCTTTGCGCGCATCAGGCTGCTTTTCATCTCCTGTAGATTCATCTTTTATCTCGAGTTCTTCCTCCACAGGAAGAACCCGGAGTGCCGGTTTGGGTGCAGGAGGCGCAGACTGGATTTTTGGCTCTTCGAGGGGCTTTGCCTGCACGGGGCTCTGCATAACGGGGGATTTTTGCGCTACAGCCTTTTCAGCATGGCTTTCGAGGCCAAGCTCGGAAATCTCGACTGTTTTAACCACATCCGGTATGTTGGCCATCTTTTTAAGGTCCGCTCCAGTTCTACTGCTGGCAATGAAATAACGCACCTGGGGATGAAAAACGTCTTCATACAGCATTTCGAAATCAGGAACGGTTTTAAGTATCGTGCCTACATCGCGCAGCGCGGCAAAAACATGAATTGCGCTGATTGTATTCATTATATTGGATTCGTCAAAGGCGATATCCAAAATGTACACCGATCTATTGGACCCGGCGGCTTCCTGCATTTCGAGTATTTCGTATTCCGTAAGGCCTGCGAGCTCTGCAGAAGCTGCCTGGACGGCTGCTTTGGGCGGAGCAGAAAGCGCTGCAGGCTGAAGTACCGGCTTGGGGGCGGCTTTAGCTGTTTTTGATACTTTTGCCGGTATAAACTCGGCCAGGCGGGCGCGTAACGCATCCGTGGCCTTTTTATAGACAGAACCGTCGGCGCGAGCATCGAGCATAGCCTTGGTTACATCGATTCCTTCAAGCAAGGCATCGATAACCGCCTCGTCTACTTTTACAAGATCGGAACGTATCGCATCGAGGAGATCTTCCAGAACATGCGTAAAAGCCGCAAGTTCTGTCATTTCCACGGTGCCCGCCCCGCCTTTGAGGGTATGGGCGGCCCTGAAAATCTCGTCTACCGCATCGCGGTTGTTCGGATCATTCTCAAGCACGAGGATATTCTGCTCGAGCGCGTCAACCTGTCCTCTTGCTTCCGCAAAGAAGTCTTTAAGGAGTTCTTCATTATTAGGGTCTAGATAGTCACTCATCGTATTGACTAGTCTTATACGGAAACAAGGAATAGTCAAGATCATTGATGTTTTTATTTTGATGGGCGTTTTTAAAATTACTCGATAGCAAGGAAAAAGATATTTCGGCTAAAATGGTGTATACTTTCTAAGATTACTACAAAAAAAAACCGATGAATAATGGATAGCCGCAATTATTAGCGGCAACGGAGAATAGTATGCAGAAAAAACTGGTTGGCATGTCCGCATTGCTGTATCTGACAAGCAGGCTCTTGTTCGGTGCGGGCCTTTCCGTTCCGGAACTGAGCATCGTTACCATCGGCGAAATGACGGATACCCAGCTATTCGTGTTGTCGACGCGCATCAACATAGAAATGCTCGTGGAGGGCGGCTCTAAATTCGATGCCATGTTCAAGCTCGGATTCAAGAATCCCGCTCTGGAAAACTATTTCAACAATACGGAAACGCCGCTTGCCATCCCCCCCGCTCCTACGCCGGACGACCTCGCGAACGCCATAGAGAAAGTCGACGATAAAACAGGCATAGGGCTCCGAACCGTGGCAATCACCCTTAGGGACATTTTTTCCACTCCACTTGAACTGGCGGTTTTCGTGGGGCATTTTGACATTTTCGCCTCCGGCGACGAGTTTCCAAAACTGTTCGGCACGGAATTATTCTCCACGAAGCTTCGCGGATTCATGTATTTTCCAAAAGGCGTCGGGGGAGACGGGCGGCGATGGTACAATGGCCTGCATGAGGCTTTTGGAACGGGAATCCGGCTGTCCATGAGCGGAGAATCGCTGAAACCATATTTCTACCTGTACCAGGATTCCTATCTCGGGGCGGGCTCATATTCCGCCGACCTGCGAATTTTGCTTAACAGCGAGCAGGTAAAGATGGAGATTTTCGGGGGAGCCAGCCTACCTGGAGGCACTGCGGGCATTTATCGAGGCGGGCTGCTCTTCTATTTCAACACCGGCGCCATAGGCGATTTTTATGCTCAGATGGGTGTTCCTTATTGGGCCAGCGGCCAGGCTTTCGGGCTTGATTCCCTGTATTTCATGTTTGAGCCGCGCGTGCGCTTCGGAATCGGCGTTTTGACGCTTTCGCTGTTCTTTCATCCTGCCTACTATCTTCAGAAGCCTACCAACGAGGCGGGAGTGCTGGACCTGAAAGCCGACGTCATGTTCGGAAACATCAATAAATCGGGTCAGCAGGGCGGGCTTGAGGCCCGGCTTATCTACGACCCGAACAAAAGCTCAGGCTCGCTTGGAATCGAGGCGGCCCCCTACTACCAGACCGTCTTTAACGGGGTTCGCTGGGAATTGAAGCTCAACGCGAAACTCCTGCCGTTCGCAGCCCTCTGGTACGCTAACTTTTCTCCGTCCATCGGGGTAACAACATCATATTAGGAGGGCTCATGCGCCGCGTTTACCTTATACTTTTATTACCCTTGCTCGTATCAGGGCTCCCGCTGTTCGCCCTGGACTTCAGCGTGGAAGCGCTGTTCGGCAACATAGGCTTTCCCTGGGCGGCCGACACCCCCGTAAGCGGCGCTAATTTCCCCTCGACAATCTGGAATTACGGCGCAAAGGTTTCCATTGCGGATACGCTGGCGGAAAATTTCAGGATAGAGACGGTTTATGAAACCGACCCGCTGCTGCGCAACATCGTCAGAAGCATCTTTTCCTACGAGACGGGCATACTCAGCATAAGCGTGGGGCCGATACTGGGCGTGTTCAATTCGCTTGCCACGCCAATAAAAGGCGGCATATCCGCGGGCATCAGGATAGACGCGCCGGGCATCCTGTATGCCAGCATGCGCACCGAGTCCTCCATCGGGGCAGGCTTGCTGACCGCCGGGGACTTCATGCAGGAATCGGGCGAAATCGCGGCCGGCTTCTACGTGTTCAACGCCATCTGCACGGGCTCGATGGCCACCAAGCGCTATTATAAAACAATAACGGCGGGAAACATACTCGTGGATGCCAGCGCGCTGTACAAGTTCTCCGTAGACGTGTTCTCCAAGTCCGCCCCGTATCGGGTAAAGGTGGCCATAGGATACCAGGACATTTCCCGGACCTACCCCGACGCAAGCGTGGACAGGCTGGGCATGGTTATCGCCGAGACAAAAATAAGCGCGGATATTTCCAAGGCCGTGGGTATCGTGGCTCAATTCGGTGCCAGCCTGTACAACATCGGTTTGGAAAATCTATCCGGACGCTCTCCCCTGTCCACGTCCCTCCTGTTCCAATCCGGGCTGGGTATGACTATCCGGACGGATATGCTCGCGATGCCGAACAAGGCAAAGGGCGTACCAGAGGAAAACCTTGAGGTGGAAGCGCCAGGCGCCCCAGACGCGGATGACGGGTCAAGCCCGGCCGAAACGCCGAAACCCTAAGAATCGGGCAGCTTAAAAAAAGCAGGCGGGGCTTACAGCGGGTCCCCCTTCGTGCTATGGTGCCGTTCATGAAGAAAAATAGTTTATTTTTATTTATCGTCGCTATTTCGTGTTTCTTTCAGGCATGCTCCACGACCAATTCCCGCACAGGAACATATTTACTGGATTCGGCTCAACAATTCTCCGAACCGAACACTATCGTAAACAGCGAACAGGGCTGGCTCCGGGGATTTCGGGATGACGGAACCATATCCTGGAAAGGCGTCAGATATGCGGCTGCTCCCCTGGGCAGCCTTCGCTGGCAGGCGCCCCAAGCGCCTGCTGCCTGGGATGGCATCACCGATGCCCACACACCGGGCAAGCCAGCTTTTCAACTTGCTCCCGTCACGGACATCCCAACAGGGGCGGAAGACTGCCTTACGCTAAATATATGGCGTCCGGACGACCTTGCAACAAAGCTGCCTATATACATTTGGGTACACGGAGGCGCAAATACAGCAGGTGACGCCGCTCCCAATGGCGATTACAGCGGCCAAAACCTGGCAAAACGCTCCGGCATGGTGGTTGTTTCCATCAATTACCGCCTGGGACCTTTCGGCTGGCTTTTGGATTCCTCCCTGGTAGCCAAAAATACGGGTGGCAATTTCGGGTTATTGGATATAATGGCAGCCTTACGCTGGATAAAGTCAAACGCCAAAGCCTTCGGCGGAAACCCGGATAACATCACACTTACCGGCGAATCGGCCGGTGCGGCCAATATCCTGGCGCTTTTGTGCATGGACGAGGCCGTAGGCCTATTCCAGCGGGCGATACTCCAAAGCCCCCTTAACATGACGTCTTCCGCCAATCTGGCTCGGGCCAAAAGCCGGGATCTTCTTTGTAGCGTTCTGGTAAAGGCAAAACGGGCCCGCAATCCCTTAGAAGCCTCCGAGGTGCTGGACTCGATGAGTGCTGACGAAAAATCCATCTTTTTCCGTTCCGTGGAAGCCGATGATTTTCTAGGCGGCTTTTCCGGGGGAATCATGGGAATGTACGACTGGCCCAGCCTGATTTTGGATGGCAGCCTGCTTCCCCTAAAGGGGCTGGCTGTTTTCAGCACGGGCGACCATAAGGTTAAAGTGCCGCTAATCATTGGTTCGAACCGGGACGAAGTAGGTATTTTCCTGTTCCTGGAGGGCAAAATAAGAGCCAACAACCCTATCTACCACAAGGCGCTGGCCTATGGAAGCGCTGCATGGAGAGCCGAGTGGATTGAGGCAATCGCGTCGGACTTGGCAAGCGACCCGGAGCAGGCTCCCGTATTCATGTATCGCTTTGACTGGGGAAGCTCCCAGTCCGCCGGCAGCAATGTATTGCCCGCTCCGCTTGAAGCGAATATAGGCGCGTTTCATGCATTGGAAATACCGTTTTTCCTGGGTAATGACACCATAGCCGGATATCTATTAAGCAAACTGGTGTTTAACCTTTGGAATACCGAATCCAGAAAAACTCTTACATTGGCCATTATGTCGTATACGCGCAATTTTGCCCTTGGGCTGGATATGGAGAAACCCTGGCCGGAAACCACACTACCACCCTGGCCGCGATTCATCCCTTTAGGTGTCAAGAATCGCGGCGCGACCGGTTTGATTTTTACCGCGGATAGCGAAGCTGCATTGATCACGAACCTTGCATCCAGCCAGTCGGCCAGCGAGGAACTGGCCGAGCTCGAAGCCAGCATTTCCGCAAGCGAGATTCACTACATCAAAAGCAAGCTTCCGCTGTTCATGAAGAATGCCTGGCAGCCCGACAACGGGCCTGCCGAGAACTAAACCCTAAGTCTAGGATTTTCGCTTGGTAAAGCCCATGATTACGCCCAGGGCGACGGACAGGAGAGCGGCCACGCCGATCTGGTAATCTGTCGGAAGCGAAAAGGTAACGGTGTGGGCGGGCAGCCAGAACCAGGCAAGCGTCATGAGGCTCTTGTCGATGCCGCTGTAGCCGCGCGACCTGGTTATATAATTATCAGTGCTGCGGTGCAGGAACATGAGCAGCGGGCCGAACTGCGCGTTCATGAACAGCGACAGGGCGAAGGCGCGCAGGATAATGACATTGGAGGAGCGGTCAGGCCCAAATACGCCAGGAAGCAGATTGGCATGAACCAGGTTATCCACAAAGCCGCTGAAGCCCTTGAATGCGTATTTTATCAGGATACCCAGAACGCCCCACACCAGCGCCTTGAGCAGCCACTGAAGGGCGTTGTTGGAGAGCTTCCGCTTGGCCACCACGATGCCAAGCACTTCGCCCAATGTGCCAAAAATAAAAAATTGTATAAACGCGGACAACAGCATGTTGTTCTTTACCCAATCGATATACCAAGCCATACCCGAACCTCCGTTGAATTTTCCACGAATAATAAACCAACACATACTTTTATGCCAGCAAATTAAAAATTGCCGGGGTAAAAATCGACCAGGCACTTGAATATTTAACCTGAACAAGATACATTTAATTACCAGAGGTAATATACTAACCATGAGTATTATAGATCGAAAAGAGCGCGAAAAGGAAGCACGGCGGCAAAGTATCCTGGATACCGCTCGATCCCTTTTTGTAAAAAAAGGCGTAGAAGCGACGACGATGCAGGAAATAGCCGATACCGTGGAACTGTCCAAAGCCGCCATCTACCTTTATTTTAAAGACAAAGCCGAGCTTCTCGACGAAATTCTATTCGGCGCCTTTAACCGCTTTTACGGCTACCTTGCGGAGCGCAGTTCTACCGTGGGTTCCGGCCTGGAAAAATTCCTGGTGATGGGCCAGGTATATGCCGACTACGCCCTCGAATATCCGGACGACCTGAAACTGGCTCAATCGGTGGATATCCTGACCGTGCCGCTTACGGGACACACGCCCAACGCCGCTCGCTTTCAGGCTATCTTGTCCAATTTAATAGAAGACTTGATTGAAAGCCTGCAAAACGGCGTGCGCGACGGGGTAATTCGAGCCGACCTGGATTGCCGCAAGACTGCCGTTCTCATCTTTGAATTGGTACCCGGCTTTCTGCAGCGCCTGGCGCGCGAGGCCGATACCGTCAAGGCAAATACCGGTTTCGACGCGGCCGACCTTACCGGCCATTTGTTTTCAATCTTAATCCAATCCCTCAAAAAACCACAATAAGACAAGAAAGGCACCTATGAACAAGCTTCTGAAGCACCCATGGCTGGTCGTTGCGATTATAGCGATTATCACCGTATTTTTTGCTATGCAGCTCCCGCGCCTCAAGCTGGATAACGACCTGTTCAATTTTATACCCAGGGACGATCCTGCCCGCCTGGCCTACCAGAGAGTCGAGAACGTTTTTGGCGGACAGACCAACCTCGTGGTGGGAGTTCGCGCGGCCGGCGGTACCGTTTACGACAAGACCTTCCTGGACAAACTGGGAGCCTTTACCACGGCTATAGAGGAGCTCCCCCATGTCGATTCGGTCACCGGTCTTACAAGCGCGGATTACCTGGGCGGCGAAGGCGGATCAATCGTTACTTCATCCCTTATCCCCGAGGATTTTTCCGGCACTGCGGAGGAAATAACTCTGATCAAGGAAAAACTGATGTCCTGGGACTTGTACCGGGGTTCGCTTGTTTCCGAGGATTCCGCGGCGACCCAGCTTATCGTGACCTTCGCCATAGCTGAAGGCAGCAACAAAGGCGAAGAAGGCAAACGCATAGTCTACGAGGGGATACTCAAGGCGCGCGCTAATTCAGGGTTCGAGAAAAAGGATGTGGTCATATCAGGCATGCCTGTCTTTGCCGTTATCTTCTCGGACAACATGAGGATCGACCTGGCCGTGCTCATACCCCTGGTTGCCCTGGTAGTAATAGGCTCCCTTGCCGTATCGTTCCGACGCCTGAGCGGCGTCCTCCTGCCTCTCGTAACGGTAATGGTCTCCGCCATCTGGACCATGGGGCTGGTAGCCCTTGTGGGAACGCCCCTTACGATGATAGGCACGGTGATTCCGGTGATCCTGATGGCGGTGGGCAGCGCCTACGGCATCCACGCGGTAAATCAGTATTACGAGGAGACGGCGCATACCGGAGAATCTCCGACTCCCGAAGGACGCGCAAAAGTCGTCTTATTCGCGCTTTCCAAAGTGCGCGTCCCCATCATACTGGCTGCGGTAACCACCCTGGCGGGCTTTGCGTCCAACATTGTAACAACCGTCAGGCCTATTCAGCAGTTTGGATTTTACTCCAGTTTCGGCGTCCTTGTGGCGGTGGCAGTGGCCCTGACCCTGGTGCCCGCCCTGCTCGTAATCCGCAAGAGCTCGCGGTCCCATGCCCACGACGGCAGCTTCGTGCCCAAGAAAGACAAACTTGCCGACTTTTTGGCGCACACCCTCGGCGCTTTGTCCAAGCGCCCAAAAACCGTGGCAATACTCACGCTGGCCTTCGCTGGACTATCCCTCTGGGGCACGCGCTCCCTGATCGTAGACAGCGCGCTCGTCGAATACTTCAAGCCGGACGCCGAAGCCTACAAGGCCGACCTGTTCTTCCGGGAAAAATTCGCCGGTACCAAATCGTTTACCATCGTGGTGCGGGGCAAGGAAAAAGGCGACCTGAACAAGGTAGTCGCACTCAAGGCCATGGACGACCTTGCGGTGTACCTGCAGTCGGAATTCCCGGAGATAGGCAAAATAGCCTCGTATACACAGCTGGTAAAACGCATCAACCAGGTAATCAACGCCGACGAAAGCCCGGACGGCCTGGCGCAGGTTAAGAAAACATCCGCCGCTTCCGCAAGCCCGGCGGAAGAGCCGGAGTTCGGCTTCGGGTTCGGCTTCGACGACGACGCCGCTGCTCAGGCAGCTCCGGAAATCGCCGCCATGCCGGATGAGACTAATTCCCAAGATGCAGGCGTATCCATAGCCATGCTCCAGCGCGCGCTCATCGACACGAAAGGGGATGCGCCTACCGTCCGGGAATTCATCGAAAGCCTGCAGCGCGCAGGCAATTACAAAGGCGCGGCCTATTACGAGATTCCCTCGGACCCCAAGCGCTACGGCCTTTCCACCCAGGAAGAGCTTGCAAGCCTGGTATCCAACTACCTCGTCCTCCTCGCCAGCTCTTCCACCAAGCTTTCAGACGACCCCTTCGAGCCGTCTTCCGCGCTCATGACCCTCCAGATGCGCGCCACCGGCAATGCCTCCACCAAAAAAGTAGCCGCCGCCGCGATGAGCTTCCTTAAAGCGCGCCTGCCCGAAGGATACAGCGCCGAAGCCGCCGGCGCCGCGATGATAGAGCAATCGCTGAACGACGCGGTAATCATAAACCAGGCATGGTCGGTCGGCGTCTCCCTGCTTGCGGTATTCCTTATACTGGTAATCAACTATAAATCCCTGGCGGCCGGCCTCATCGGTCTGGTGCCTCTGGGACTCACCGTGCTGGCCAATTTCGGCATCATGGGCTGGCTGGGCATAAAACTGGACATCAGCACGGCCCTCGTCTCGTCGCTGGCCATCGGCATAGGCATCGACTACACCATACACTACCTGTCTGCCTATTGCCGCGAGCACGCACAGAGCGACGACCTCGCAACGGTGCGCGACCGCACGATGAGGGGCGTGGGCAAGGCGATCTTGTTCAACGCTTTTTCCGTGGGAGCGGGCTTCCTGGTCCTGGCCTTGAGCCGCTTCAACCCCCTCATGTACCTGGGAATACTCATCGCCATAACCATGGTCGTCTCGTCCATGGCGGCTTTGATAGTACTCCCCATAATACTGGACCTGAGCAAACCAAAATTCGCTTCTAGGAGGACCTGATGAAAAGAATATCCGCAACCGCGCTCCTTGCGTGGGCCCTTATCGCCGTTTCCTCGGTGCAATTGATAGAGGCGCAAAGCCCCGCGGCTCCGACCGCCCTGGAAATCATGACCAAGGTTCGCGACCGCAGCGGCATCAGCTCCACCCAGGCTCGCGTCGCCCTGAAGCTGATCGACAAGGCCGGCGTCGTTTCCGAGCGCCTCCTGGACCAATACTCCGTGGACAAAAACGGCTTGAACAAGTCCCTAATCGTCTTTCAGAAGCCCGCTAACGTAAAGGATACCAGATTCCTTTCTGTGCAGAACGCCAATGGCCCCGAGGACCGCTGGATATGGCTCCCCACCGCCGGCAAAATCAGGCGAATCGCCTCGAGCGAGAGCGGGACTTCGTTCATGGGCACGGACTTTACCTACGACGACCTTTCCGCAAGCTCGCGCTCGGTGGAGGAGGACGACTACAAGCTGCTGTCCACGGAAAGCGAAAAGGGAGAGACCGTGTACGTGATAGAATCAACACCCCGCGAAAGTGCGAGCTCGACGTACTCGAAGTCCGTGCAGCGCATCCTGGCCGACAAGTGGCTGGCCATGAAGATAGACCTCTACGACAAAAAAGGCGTATTAGTAAAAATTAACGAAACGCTCGCCTACGAGAAAATCGACGGATTCTGGACGCCCATGAACCTGAAGATAAGCAACGTACAGACCGGGCATTCCACCGAGCTGCGCATGGAGATAATCAAGCTGAACAAGGCGATTCCCGAAGGCGTCTTTACCACCCGCTTCCTGGAAACGGGCCGGCCCTGAGGGAACAATCGATAACCGTGTGGTTATCGATTGCTCCAATTCGATGAAAGAAGGAGTATAGCCATGATACGTAACAAATTCATTACAGGCTTTTTTACACTGGCGGCGAGCCTGGCGCTTACGGCCTCCGCGGCTGCGCAGGATTTCGGCTTCGGCGAACCGGCCGCAAGCGGCGACGAAGCTGCGCTTGCATCGTCCAATCCGCTTGAATTTTCCGGATCGGTAAGCGCTTCGCTTCGCACGACCTTCAATCAGGAAGACCTGACGCAAAGCACCATTGAATTTAGAACCGGAGCGATGCTTGCCGTAAAGGCCACATATCCGTGGGCGGAAGGCTTCCTCGCGCTTAAACGGGATTCAGCGGAGTTCCAAGCCAAGCCTATCCGTGTAATCGATCAAGCCTACGTGGGTTTCTTCAGCGGCCCGATGGCGATTCGATTGGGATTAATAAAAGCAACCTGGGGTAAGGGAGATGACGTCCATGTACTTGATGTGATTAACCCCTTCGATTACACGGACTTCATCAATCAGCCCTACGCTGACCGAAAAATTCCACAGCCAACCCTTAAAATGGATATCTCCACATCGGATTCAGGTAAGCTGGAGTTGGTATATCTTCCGGTTTTCGGAGCGGACAGTACAGCAACCGAAGGCTTCTGGGTCATGAAACGCATATCGGACCAACTTGATATGGTTTATGCGCAAACATATGGCTCTTATATTTTTATCGGGCGGACTCCGGCAGAATCAACGATACTGGCAAAAGACGCCATGGAAAATTTTATCGTGCAGCCCGACGGAAACCGCCTGGACATGGGACAGGCAGGCCTGCGCTTTACCGAGACGGTGGGCAGCCTTGATTACGGCCTGCAGTACTGGTACGGCTTTCTCCGCGAGCCCGTCTACAACGCCAACCCCGTCGCCATCGCGGCGGCGGGCAACCATGTGCTGCTGGACTACAACCGCGCGCACCGATTCGGCGCGGACTTCGCCTTTGCGTTGGGAAGCTTTAACTTCCGCGGAGAACTTGCCTACGACATGACGGAGGATTTTTCCGGAGACATGGTTCTGGTGCATAACCCCGCCTTGGGCTGGAGCGTCGGGGCGGACGCGGAATTCCTGGGGTTCCGCCTGAACGTGCAGAACCTTGGTCGTTATACATTATTTACGAACAAGATAACCGACGCCTACGACGTGGAAACCGGGATTCACGCCCTGAGCAACACGATAATCGCCGACCTGTCGCGCTCGATGCCGGGGGACAAGCTGGTTCTGCGCGCATCGGGAGCCTACTCGGTGGAAAACAGCGACTACGCCATAATGCCTGGCGTGGAATGGTCGCCGGTGGACAACGCCACGCTCAAGCTCAAGGGAACCCTGTTCGGCGGCGAAGCGGGCGGAGTTTACAGCCAGTTTGCGGACAATTCGTTCGTGGAAGCGTCTCTCACGGTAAACTTCTAGGGACCAGCCCCGATATACAGTCAGGCTATCGGGGCCATTTTTTTAGGCTTTTTTATCCATTTGGCGCTTACCCTGAAGATATCGTAAAGACTGCTTTGCTCAGCTTGAAGCCCGGGATACCGGAAATGTTCGGCCTGCTGTTGGCTTTTGCGTAATCGACTGCCGCAGATTCCGGATTTCCGGCCCAACAGCTTCATAAATTCAATAAAAATGCCTAGAAGAATTTGACACTGCACCGTCTATCGAACGAGACTCTTATTAGCGGCTATAACCCAAATGCCTAAAAGGAGTGCAGATCGATGAAGAAATTTTCATTAACTTTAGCCCGGGCACTGTTCCTCTCCACGCTTCTATTGACGCTTATTGGCTGTGAACCCATATCCGTCAGCGTAAATTCCGCCGGCGACATCGCCTTCGCCCGTGCTGAAGGGGTTTTTATCCTGAATGCAAAGTCAGGCAGGATCGATACGGTATCCTGGAATTACGGCGGAGAGCAGCTTCCAGTTCTCGTGCGATGGGCACCGGACAACGAGACTCTCGCCTACAGCCTCAAGGCTGGCAAAGATTCCCAGGATGTAGAAATTTACCTGATCAAAAAAAGCGGCGGAAGCGCCCGAAAAATCTATTCCGAGTCAACGGTCATTACCCAAATGGAATGGTCGCCCGATTCCAAATACCTTTCCATCGCCCAGCAGGGAGATGATTCCGACTTGAGCGTGGCTGATATCGTACTTATAAATGCCGCCGACGGAACCTCCAAGCTTATCGTAGATAACTGCGGGGATGTTCATGCATGGCTCGACGAAAAAAACCTCGCCTTAATAAAAATAAACGCGAAAAACCCGAAAAACTCGGACATCATGACGGGGAAAATCGCGACTTACAGCGTTAATTCAGGCGAAATCCAGGGGCTACAGGATATCAAAGTTACCAAACTCGGCAGCCTCGATACTGATACTAAAAATCACCGGATCGCATTTACGGCCATGGAAATCGGCCCTGAATCCCAGGAATTCATTCCCTCTCAACTTACCAAGGCAATTTATGAAACGGAAATCTTAGCACAGCTGGATAACGACGAGGAAAAAAACACCGTTTCATCGGCCTATAGCCTCGTTAAAGGGAATTATCGCCTGAAAGGCGGTCTTGATGAGGAGGCGAGAAATAAGCTTTATGAAGCACTTTCCTCAGCGGGCTTTATCGACTCATCGAAAACATATTGCTTTATAATGAAATCGGGAGATAGCAAGGCCGAAAAACTCTCATCGATCATGGTCAATTTCCTCCAGTTTTCCCCGAATGGTGAAAGCCTTCTTACAAAAGTCAAAAATGAAGCCGGGTTCGAACTGGGTGTCCTCAATGTGGCGGCAAAAACGTATAAAACTGTGGCGACGGATATTGCAGACAATGTTTCCGCGAATGCCGGCAGCGTTCAAGTCTATCCGTCCTGGTCAGGGAACGCATCTGCCGTTTTCTTCCGGGAAAACCTGGTCTATGGTTCCAACGGGCTTGCTCTGGTCCTTATGAGCGTAGATACCGCGACCCTAAAAATGCGAAACCTGCAAGCGGGAATCGATGCCGATGTCGCTAACTTGGTTGAATCCAGAGGCGGATACTAACAGGTAGCGCTAAAGACCCGGTTCCTGCAGGAATCGGGTTTTTAGTTCATTACTGAATTCGTTTTTTTTGCTCGCTGCGCTTTTGCCTGCCTTGATATAATCCAAAAAAATGGTTATTCGCTCATTAACGAAGAAGTCGCGGGCTCGAGGTCGAGTACGGAGAAGGAGACCCTCAAGCCTGGTAACGCGCGAGATTGCAACATAGGCCTGACCTGCCGCAAATGCGCCCCGGGAAAGGTCTACGAATACTTTTTCCAGGGTACGCCCCTGTGCGCGATGGATCGTAATAGCCCAGCCAAGCACAAAAGGGTATTGTTTGTATTCATCATCAGCATCTTCTACGACTTGTCCGGAGCGCAGCGCAAAGCGAGACTTTTTCCAGGTATATGGTTCTGCGTAGAACTCACCCGATTCGTCACGGAGTATTACTCTCTCATCCTCCAGCGCCGAAACGGTTGCCAAGGCTCCATTTACCCATCTGCGTCCCGGATCATTGACGGTGAACATAACGCGGGTTCCGACCTTGAGCTCCAGTTCACGCGGCGCGGGAAGGTCTTCGTCGTCGAGCGTACTTGCAAAACGGCCTGTCGAAACAGCCGTATAGCTTCGGCTAAGACCGGACAGTGCGTTGATACGATAGCGGTTCAGGCGTTGTGCCTCGTCTTTTTTTGCCGTCAGGACAAGATAGTCAACCGGCGGCTTCCTGCCTTCCGGAAGAACCCGGGACTGAAGGAGTTCTAGGTCGGCTTCGCTTACTTCGCCGGAACGGCAGCGATCGAGAGTGGCCAGAAACTCTGCTTCGTTCTGGCGAAAGACTCGCGTGAACTCTACATGGCTTATGCTCCTGGCTTTTGTCCGGAGAACCTGCGACGAGAAGAAAAAAGGACTCTTATAGCGCTTTGCGAAAAGTTCTCCTGCGGGGGATCCAGGATCGGGCTCGATCGGCGGAAGTTGGTAGGCATCGCCGAAAAGAACAAGCCTCGAGCCTCCAAAGGGAAGCTCCGGACTTTTTTTTGCCCTGCGCATCCGGCGGTCTATCTCGTCAAGCAAATCAGCGCGTACCATGGATATCTCGTCGATAACAATCGTCTCGACGATAGCAAGGCGGGGGTAAAGCTGATTTTCCCTGTCGGTATCGAGCTTAGTCTCGAAATATGCCTTTTCTTTGGGATCAAGCCAAAAGAAACTATGGATGGTCTGCCCGCCTATGGTAAGGGCGGCTACGGCCGTAGGGGCGAGATAAACCACGTTCAAAGGCTTTTTTTTATCTTTAAGATACTGGAGGAAGGTCGACTTTCCAGTGCCGGCGCGACCGGAAATCCAAATGAGGCGCTCGTTCTCGTTATCCAGCAAAGTGATAACCGCCTTCATCTCCTCGGTTAAGATAATCGCATCCACATGAACCTCGCACAAATTTGATGGTCGACAAAGGCTTTGCATCACGCCGCTGGAATCGGGATTTTCGAAGATACCATAAAATCCGGCACCATGCCCACAGCTTTTCCGGCATGGATTTTCTTTTTTCAGTAAATTTCAGTCTCGGTTACCATTGCTTGTACGTGCATCCCCGCACCGACTGTTCCTGCCGAAAAAGGAATCCAGGAAGGCTCTGCGGTGGCGTCCGGCACCAAGGGCTGCGATCCGCTCGATATATCCGGTTGTCCATCAAACTCAGGGTCATCATCGTAAATAAGCAAATAGACCGGAGATAGCGTTGTCTCGTTAGTAGTGAACTCAACGATAACCGGACCGTATCGAAAAGAACTGAGCTTGAATGCTTTTCCTTTTTCGACAATAAAGCCTGGAACCGCGCCAAAACCAGCTTCAACTACGCAGGCATCCGCTATTTTTATACGGATATTTGCGGGAATCAAATCAATCAACCCTTTTTGACTTCCAATGCGTACTGCCATTCTTATATCTCCGTCTAGAATTACGCTTCCCTTTGATTTTAGGGGAGCTCTAATAACCTTGTTGGTTATCAGAGCTCCCTCGCTGATTCCTTACAGGAATCAGGTTTTTTAATGGTAGACCTCTCAAAACTGAAGTTTTTAGAGGTCCCCTTTAATAATTTGTTGGTTTGCTACAAGTTTGGTGTTTTGGGGCAATAACGCAAGCGCGCTACCATCCCCGAATCTTCCCTAAATTCCGAAACCTGCCGCCATTGTGGAGCAGGAGAAAAAAAACGCCGCTATCGAGTGCAACGAACGGACGTCGCCTGAGGTTCCTGAAATGGCATTAGGGAACCTCTCAAAACTGAAGTTTTTCAGAGGTCCCCATTACTGATTTTGGCAGCGGTATGTACTCAAACGTAAAAGGCATAAAAATCAATGGTTTGGCCGCTTTGGTTTCGCAAGGTTGTTCCGGTGAATTACTCTTGGGCGATACTGGGATCGTCCGTACCCGGACGCCGACTGTACTCACGCCCGCGTGTACTCACGCCCGCGTGTACTCACGCACGCGTGTACTCACGCGATGAACCAGTGACTTCTACCGTGTGAAGGTTCGCGAAGCGGTTGTAACCTAAACATGTTTTTTATGGGCGATACTGGGATTGAACCAGTGACTTCTACCGTGTGAAGGTAGCACTCTCCCGCTGAGTTAATCGCCCATAAAAAACATCTTATCACGGTATCGTGCTTCGCGCGCACTCTCCCGCTGAGTTAATCGCCCACAAAAAAATCTAAGCAAGGAAAGCACGATTGACGCGCACTCTCCCGCTGAGTTAATCGCCCACAAAACAATCTAAACAAGGAAAGCATGATTGACGCGCACTCTCCCGCTGAGTTAATCGCCCACAAAAAGCATCTATATCAAGAACGTGCTTCGCGCGCACTCCCAATGGATCAGGATAATATAGGAACCTCTAAAAACTTCAGTTTTGAAAGGTCTACCATTAAAAAACCTGATTCCTGTAAGGAATCAGCGAAGGACCTCTGAAAGCCAACAAGCTTATTAGAGCTTTCTTATACTAGCTTGAGGTGATAATGCGTGTCAACGGAGCTTGGATTTTGGCGGTATTTAAACAAGTAGTATTGATGTATGGTAATGTGCACTTAAAGATACCGCCCTGTCATTTGTAATGGCATTGATTCATGCTAAGCTTCCTTTATATAAGCATTTAAGTATTGGTGCTTCATTTATTTTTTCCCGGCATGGTTATTGCATATATAGTGCCATGAAACATAATGGAGATAATAATGAGTGATTTAACCACTTTTTTAGCTGGTACCAGGACTCGCTCAGCCTCATTAAATCAAATATCGACAGAAGTACTCAGAAAAAGCATTCATTTGCTTATTGCCATCGTTCCCACGCTCGCAACCTGGAACAAGGGGTTTACCGTTGCCTTATTGGCTTCCGGAGTCATTCTTTACACGTATTGCGAGCTCATGAGGCTTCGAGGCTTCGAGATTGCGATTATTTCAAAAATCACGGCAATGGCTGCGAGAAAACGAGATGCCGGCAAATTCGTTCTTGGACCTGTCACACTGGGAATCGGAGCAATGCTCGCGCTCGTTCTGTATCCAAATCCCGCAGCATCCATTGCAATCTACGCGCTTGCCTTTGGCGATGGCTTGTCCAGCCTTGTGGGCAGAATGTTTGGTACCATAAGAATTCCTTTTACCGGCGGAAAATCCGTCGAGGGCAGCCTTACCTGCTTCTTGGCAGTACTAAGCTCTTCTTATGCCCTCACGGGAGATTTTGCAAAGTCCGCCTTTTTGGCAGTCATAGCCACTGTGGTGGAAGCGCTTCCTTCCAAGGACATGGACAATATACTTTTACCCGTCGTTACCGGTATTTGCGCCGTCATGATTATATAAAAATCGCTTTTTTATCGCCAGAGATAATAGGAATGCAGTGTTTTTAGATAGAGAGCACTGCCTGCTATAAGCGCCGTCAGGGCAAGCGGCCCCAGCAAAAGCCCCGGAATAACCCTTAAAAGCAGAAGAGAAAGCGTTGCGCCGCAAATACCCGCTGCCGCCAAAAGAAATGCACGGTCTCTTGTAATTCGAAACGCGATCAGATAGTTTATGCATACACTTGCAACCAGGACAAGGTCGAAGGCGTACACAAGCGAGGCGTACCCGCGCATTACGAGAAACCCCGGACCAAGCTGGCCGGTATTGAGCGGCTGTATTGAGGCAAAAAACAAAGCGGCGCCAATGGTAATGGCAAAGGCGGCGGGAATTCTTTCCTGCTTGAATCCAAGCGAAAAAAGGCTCCCCATAAAAATCGCCAGCGATCCAATATATCGGCCAAACATGACAAATCGCGTTACCATTGCCAGTGAAACGAGGCCTACACCCTGGTTTACCAACCATAGTATGACTATCCGCCCCAGCTCGAACGACAAACTGGCACACCACAGCGAAAAGAAAAATATCTCGGCCGATGCATTTCTTCCCGTGCGAAAAGCTATAATTCCAAGCAGCACTACGGAGACTAGCATGCATAAAAAAACCGAAACGATGCCGCTTAGAAAAGTCGCTACCGGAATTTCGGGAAAAGCTGCCTCACGGAAGGCATTAACCTTTTCGAAACCCATTTTAAACAGTAGAAAGCTGCCGCCCAAAAAGGCAAAAATAGCCAAAATGAAAAAAGCATAGTATAATCGCTGACGTAGTTTTACGGTCATGCAACCAGACTAGCGCGCTTTTAACTTTAACTCAAGGCCGCATGCAAAACGCCGATGTTTATAAAAGGAAAAGGTTTTGACAGGCTTCGTACCGCAAGTTATACGATGATCGGAGATATACTTATGAAGAAATTGATACTGTTTATCAGTTGCGGCCTCCTGATGCTTTCTGCCGCCTTTGCCGGAGATTTGCCAACATTGGTCAACCTTGGCTTTTCATCCGATTCCGGAAGTTTCATGTTCGGGTTTTATGGCATAGACGCAGCTTCCAGCAAGCCTTACGCCGAAATATACCTTGTCGATACGAAAAAAAACAACTTTGTGGCAGGCGGTATCTTTCGAGGCATGTATGGCGCAAGCCTTGAGCCCGGCTGGAATGCATCAGGGGCGTTTTTCAGGCTTTTCGCGGATGCCAACACAATATCCAGAAAATACGCGATCGATCACCTGTCGCAAGGAAGACTTACTTATCTCCTGATAGACGGTGCGGCGGAACCGGACAAAATATCATTCCGCGATTTTAAGGATTCGTCCCAGTGGGAAGTGGCCCTCAAGGAAATCGTAGAAGATAAGGCCGGGACCATAACGTCTTCCTTTAGCATAGAATACAGCATAACCAGGACAGACGGGAAAAAAACAAACGGCAAATTGGGAAATCCGCTCATCAAACGGAATAACGTAAAAAACTATACCATAAACCAGATAATCCTGGGACCGGATGAAAAAACCCTCATTTTCATCATAGAAAAAATAGAGAAAAACCCAAACGGTCCGGCTATCAGCTATATGGTGGAAACCTGTAAATTGCCCTGATTGCAAGGCAAAGCAAGGCGCGTTATTGAAACGACTCGCCCTTTAGGCTATTATGACTCGTTCAAGACACCGACCCCGGAGAGGGTCGGCGTTTTTTATTCAGCATGCGGCCATCGCGCCGCCGAAGAAGAGGTACGACTATGGCAGACAAGATCACAGCCCGTAGCGTCGATTACTCGCAGTGGTATATCGACATCATTCTAAACGCGAAACTCGCGGACTACTCGCCGGTCAAGGGATCCATGGTTATTCGGCCTCGGGGCTACGCGATATGGGAACGCCTGCGCGATGAGCTGGACCGCAGGTTCAAGGAAACAGGTCACCAGAATGCTTATTTTCCATTGCTCATCCCCATGAGTTTCCTTAAAAAAGAGGCCGAGCACGTCAAAGGATTCTCACCCGAACTGGCGGTAGTAACCCATGCTGGCGGCGAAGAGCTCGAAGAAGCGCTCGTAATACGGCCCACCTCGGAGACGATAATCTGGGCAAAATACCGCGACTGGATCCAGTCCTACCGCGACCTGCCCCTGCTTTACAATCAATGGGCCAACGTTGTCCGCTGGGAAAAACGCACCCGCCTGTTCCTGCGCACCTCTGAGTTTCTCTGGCAGGAAGGCCACACGGCTCACGAAACCCGCGCGGAGGCGGTGGCCGAGACTGAGCAGATGCTGGAAACCTACCGCAAGTTTGCCGAGGAATACCTGTGCCTGCCCGTAATCGCGGGCAAAAAAAGCGAAGCGGAAAAATTTGCCGGAGCCATCGATACCTATTCCATAGAAGCGATGATGCAGGATAAAAAAGCCTTGCAGGCGGGGACAAGCCATTTCCTTGGCCAGAATTTCGCGAAGGCCTTCGATGTGCAGTTCCAGACCCGCGAGGGAGGGCTCGACTTCGTATGGGCCACCAGCTGGGGAGTTTCGACGCGGCTCGTCGGAGCCGTCATCATGACCCACTCCGACGACAAGGGGCTCGTGGTGCCTCCATCGCTGGCGCAGGACGAACTTGTCGTGATTCCGATATTCAAAACCGACAACAAAGCAGAGGTTCTTGCCTACTCGGACAAAGTCGTTGCCGCCCTCAAGGCAGGTGGCCGTCGCGTAGCCTACGATACCGACGACAACTCGACCCCCGGCTGGAAATTCGCGGAATGGGAAATGCGCGGCGTGCCCATACGCGTGGAAGCCGGCCCCAAGGACGCAGCCGCCGGCACCGTTGTTATGGTTCGCCGCGATACCGGAGAAAAAGCCTTCGTCAAGGTGGAGGAAGTGCCCGCAAAAGCCGCGGAGCTACTTGCAGCCATTCAGAAGAATTTGCTCGAGCGCGCACGAGCCTTCCGCGATGCCAACACCAAAGACGTGGGCGATTACGAAGAAATGCTCGCCTTTTTCGGCAAGGAAAAGAAAGCAAAGGCAACCGAGGCGGCCGACGGAGAGGATCACGAAGGCACGGCAACGGCTACGGGCGGATTCGCACGGGGACTGTGGTGCGGCGGCCGCGAATGCGAGGCCAAACTCAAACTCGAGAAAAAGGTTACCATCCGCAATATGCCGTTTGACCAGCAGCACGATATAAGCGGACCCTGCTGCCTGTGCGGCTCACCCGCAAAACACCGGGCAATATTCGCCAAGTCCTACTGACGGGGTACTGTCACTAAAAAGGCATGCGCGGCTAATCGCCGTGCGCGTCCTGCCGTATGCAGGACGGCCTTTTTTGTGCCACTCCGGCCGTTGCCAGTAATAAAAGTATCAGCAGCATTGTTATTTTGCATAACCGTGCCTTCGTGCAAAAATTTCCATAGAGTATACTCACTGCCAGCCAGCTTCCTGCCGAAACTCAAAGAGACAATCGGATCGGCGAAAAGGAAGTGCATGACTTCGACAATGGTAAGCTTACGACCAAGAATCTCCGCCATAATATCGTGCGGTATTCTATTTTTTTTCCTCACCTGCATTTTTTTTTCTTGCACGCAAAAGCCGAAACCGCTCGGGCTGCCCGAACCGCTCCCGGGCTTCGAATTGCCTCCGGGAGGCACATTATGGCTGGGTTTGTCCACCGACGACTCCTATGTGCCCTGGCCTTTACCCGATTCCGGAAATGAGCAAGCGGCAATCGTGCCATCTAATTTCGCGGTGCATCGCGGACCGGCGGCAATCGAACCCCTGCCCGGCGGAGGCGCGATCCTTGCCAGCAACCGTTCCGGTCTGCAGTTCATCAGTCTCGTAGAATCTTCTGCCGTCGATGCAAGATTTGCCCAGGCGCGTTTCGTATTTAAATCCATAGGCTCCGCCGATCCCGCATTTGCCAGAAGAACGGTCGCCGGCTCCTGGCTTCGCAAAGGCAAGGCGATGTTCCTTCTCAGCAGAAACCCCATTTTCGAGACCGAGCCGTTTGAGGCTCCCGGTTATTCTTTTATATCCGCTGACGCCAATGGATCGGAAATCTGGCAGCCGCCTTCATCCATAGCCGGGGTTGAAGACTATGCGGTTTACGCCTGCTATCCGCAAGCACCGGATTCATGGGCGATTCAGATGCGCAAGGATACCGACGATCGTGTCGACATGCTGTATGAGCTATGGACACCCGACACCGGCAAGCGCCAGGACATCAGCAAAGGGGTATTCGAAAAAACGGTATCCCCCGAAGCCATCGCGAGGGCTCCGCAAGCCCTCCGGGACCTTGCAGCGCAAATTGAAGGCTCCATCATCGTTAGCTGCAGGATGGCCGACGGTTCGCGACGCGCCTTCCTCAAGGGAAACAGCGGGGAAGAGACTGCAAGCGCATACGCTCAAATATACTCCGATGGAGCGCTGCTGGTAGCAGGTGACGGCCGGGGGTACTACAAAAACAAGGGGCTTCCTTTGCGCAGCATCGCGATACCGCTGCCCGTACCCGATGCGACAATACGCGATGCGGCTCTCGTTGACGGAGTACTCGTGATAATATGGGAAGAAGACCTGTTCCCCGACGTGGGAGACTGCGGCTTGATGATTTTTAACCTTGGGCTATGAAAAAACCAAATGGAGCGCTATAATTTAAACTACCATGAAAAGAATAGTATCGATTGCGGCCTTCGCGCTTTTGGCGCTGCAAGCGCCTGCAGCCCTCGACTTGGAGGCAGCCACCGGGCGTTTCGGCGTCAGCATACTCAATAATACCGTCTCCGTAACAACTTCGGCTCCGAGCCCCGTGATGAATACGCTGGGCGGCAGTGCAATCTTGACCTTTGCCGATGGTTTTTTTTTAACATTTGAGCCGGGACTGGATCTGTTCTGGACAAACTACGAAAACCTCGCCGGCCGGGCTGTACCTACAGAAAACGAGCGCGGCGCAGGCAATAACGTATTCGTGCTCGGATTTTTGCTGGATGTTCCGCTTGTCGCAACCCTCCGGTTCGGGTCCGCGCTTAGCGAGACGATTCCGCACCGTTTCGCCGTGGGATTTTCCATGGGACCTGCTTTCGTCCTTCGGGCAGGCTTTAAATACGATCTGACCGGCGATCAAGCCGCCATGGAGGCCAACCAGAAGGCGGTTGTAGCCTATTTCTGGGAAAAGGGCCGCTGGTTTTATCCTGCGGCGGGCATCCGCTTCGAAATAGCACTGCAGGAGCGCTTCACCTTTCTTGTGGGAGTTCGGGGATTCCTTCCTATTTTCAACGCGTGGACGGGCACGAAACCATTTCTTGACCACTCCATGCTGCATATAGTCATAGGTATGCGAGTAAAAGTTAACTAAGCCTCAAGCGGTGAATCGGCGCTACTGCGCGGGAAGTATCGCCATGATGGAAAAAAAATGCAGGACGGTTCCGGCAGCCACAAAAAGGTGCCAGACCGGATGGGTCCACGCTGATTTCTTGATAAGGTAGAATATCGATCCCGCGGTATAGGCGATGCCTCCCGCTATTATGAACCAAAGCGTAGCCGGGCTCGCCGCCGCCACTAAAGGCTTCCAGGCGAATACCACGACCCAGCCCATGAGCACATAGGCAATGGTGGATATGAATCGCGCCTTGCCCAGCAAAAAAGGCTTGAGAGCGATACCAAGGATTGCCGCGCCCCAGATAACGCCAAAGATCCACCAGCCTACCGTGGGCCTGAGGATAGTAAGCGCAAATGGCGTGTAAGTCCCCGCAATCAGTACGTAAATTGAAGAATGATCCAATACACGCAGTATTCTCTTGGCTTTTGCAAAAGGAATTGCGTGATAGAGGGTGGACATGGTATAGAGCATCAGCGAAGAGAAGCCGAATACCGCAAAGGAGAAAACATGCCAGGCGTTTCCGCGCATAATCGATGCGATCAGTAAAATTACTATTCCGCTAATTGACAGAAGAACCCCAATGCCATGCGTTATCGAGTTGGCAATTTCCTGTCCCACAGGGTAATGTTTTGTTATTGCTTCAGTATTTAAAACCGAGTTTGCTTGCACCTGCGATTCCGCCTTTCAATGCTTCAGACTATTGGACAGGCAGAATGGAATAATGTTGCAATAAAAACAGGGTGCCGGCCCTGGCACCCTGTTTCCGTTTTTGTTTGTTTCGATATAAAAATATTTTTTCTTTTTATTTTTAACTAATTTTACCTATGCATTTTTTTACCAACCTTGCCCTTGATAATGCAATAATTGTGCCAAGTGAGTAAAAATAGGATAATTTTATTTTGTTTCTATATAATGATTTAGCAGAGCGCAGCGTTCAATGGCTTGCACTATAATAATCAGCAGGTGTGCAAACGCGCTGGAGATATTTGCAATAATTTGCATTATATAACTGTATTTACTTAATATATATACACTTAACCTTCAAGTGCTCAAACGCGCAACTGTGCATTATTGCACACCCCTAAACGGTTCATTTTTACCATGACAAGTCCTAGTCTTCATCATCACTTTTTAATCGGCGATTTAAGGCTGTTCTTGAAATTCCAAGAAAGCCGGCAGCAATTCCCTGATTGCCGCCGGCTCGCTTCAACGCTTCCTGTACAAGGTCGGCGTTTACCTCTTTAAGAGTCGGCAGTATTGAATAGGAAGAAAAAATCGTGCCGGTTCCTGCTGAGCTGGGGAAAAGGCCGGCATCGTTTTTTTCCTGGTCGCTTTTAAAAATTCGCGCCTTAAAAGATTCCAGCGACAAAACCCTGCCTTCCGCTCGTCCAACGGCATCAAATATCATGGATTCCAATTCGCGGACATTGCCCGGAAAGTCCCATGCCAGGAGAAGATTATATAACTCTCCGGGTATTGAGGGTTTTTTCTTGGCGAATTTTCCGGCGGCTCGCTCGGCGAAGCATTCTGCGAGCAGGGGTATGTCATCGGGTCGGTCGCGAAGCGGCGGAATCCGGATATGGTGCGTTTCAAGCCTGTAAAACAAATCCAGCCGGAACCGTCCGGTCTCTGCATCTGCCTGCAGGTTGCGATGCGTCGCCGCCACAATGAGCGCATCGGATGAACGGGTGAGGTCGGAGCCCAGCGGATAATACAGTTTCTGCTCGATCAGGCGGAGAAGCTTAACCTGGCTTTGAGGGGACATATCCCCGATTTCATCGAGGAACAGGGTTCCGCCGGAGGCTTTTTCAATAAGACCCGCGCGGTCACCGTCTGCTCCGGTGTACGAGCCTTTCTTATGACCAAACAGGGTGTCGCTGAACATGGTATCGTCGAGCCCGGCGATATTGACGGAAACAAGCGGCCCTTTCCTGCCTGAGGCGGCATGTACCGCGGCTGCGAACAATTCTTTGCCGGTACCGGACTCTCCGGTTATCAGGATAGGTTTCTCGGAACAGGCTATCGCGTCTATATAGCGAAAAATAGCCATCATTCCGCGATTCCCGGTGATTATAGGGCTGTAGTAATCGGGCAGGGGACGATGCTCGCCGAGCAAGCTGTCCTTCAAAGCTTTGTTATCTTCCAATAACCTTCCGATTTCCTCCGCATGCCTGATGCTGGCTATGAGCCGGGTGGTTTCGGCGGACTTTGGAACGTAGTCGAAAGCTCCGGCCTTCATGCAGCGAATTACGATATCAAGATCGTCCACCGCCGTGGCCACGATAACCGGAACTTCCGGCCTGCGGCTGTTCATCTCTTCAAGCACGGCATATCCGTCGACATCGGGCATGAGCAGATCCAGTATCATCACGAGAACTTTGCGCGTCTCGAGAATCGTCCATACCTGCGAAGCGTGCTCGCATAAAATTACATCCTCATAGCCGTTGAACCGCAGCAGGCGCTCCAGGCGCTTGAGTACCCCGGTATCGTCGTCAAGAACGAGAATAGCTCCGTTTCTTTCATGCATGGCGATCTTCCTTTTTTTATTTTTCTGGCACCGATTCCCTGTGGACCGGGAACATGACGGTTACTACGGTTCCTTTATCGGGATCGGATTCTATCGAAATGGTCCCCTCGAATTCACGGACAATCCCCGCGACGACGGGCATGCCTAGACCTGTCCCGCCCTTTTCGCGCTTCGTCGTAAAAAAAGGATTAAAAACAGAGGCCAGCACGTCCGGGCTCATGCCGACCCCCTGGTCGCTGATTCTTATGCCTATCTGACCATCGGGAAATTCCGTATTGCCGGGACGCTCGAAAAAAGTTTCCACCGAAACGGCGGAATTCGCCGAAGGCAGGGATTGCAGGGCATTTTCGAGAATATTGACGACGACCTGGGTCAGCTTAAGCTTATCTCCCATGACGGGAGGCAAGCCGGAAGCAAAAGCGGATGTAAATTTTTTTGTACAAACGGCTATAGAATGCTTCAGGAGCCTGATTGCGTACTGCACCGCCTGGTTGACATCGACGGGAACCTGACCTTCCATCCTGGGACCTCTCGCATACTCCTTAAGGTCCTCGACTATCTTGCGTATGTGCTGAGCCCCCATGTAAAGGTCATTATACATTTCAGGAATTTCATTTCGCAAGTCCTTTACTGAAAATCCCTGTATGTTAAATTCACCTTCCGCAAGGTATAGTTTTTCCAGCACAGGGGAAAGTTCAGTCCATATCTCCTTTAATATCGGGACGTTCCGGAGCACGGAATTGTTTGGCGTGTTGATCTCGTGTGCAACTCCCGCGGTAAGCCAGCCCAGCGTCTTGAGCTTATCGATTTCGGCCATTTTATCCCGCTGCTCAAACTCGCGCCTTACGCTTCGCGCAAGATCGGCATGCGTCTTGACCTTGGACAGCAACTCGACGCCTCCTACCGGCCTTACGAGGTAATCGTCGGCTCCGGATTTGAAAACCTCGTCGATTTCCTCCGGCCTGCCCGCATCTATCAAAACAATGACGGGGAGCTTTTCGCGCGGATAATACTCGCGTATTTTTTTTGTAAATTCAAATCCGCTCATTTCCGGCATCAGAGCGTCTACTATTATAACATCGCACGATAATCCGCCTTTTAAGGCTTCGAGAGCTTGCCATGAAGAAATTTTGGGGGAGACAATCCAGCCTGCGGTTTCAATTCGCCGCTTGAGGGTAAAGAGCGAGACAGGCTCATCGTCTACGAGAAGTACCGAAAAAGGGACGGAAGAACCGCTTTGTTCCCGCAAGGCAATTCGTTCCGCCTTTATTCCCGGCTGGTCTTTTTTTGAAAGCGCTGCATGGCGAAAACGGCTGGTCACAATCTCCGTGCCCATGGACTCCGATGTCGTTTCCTGTTCAGGGAAACGATAAGACAGGGGAAACTCAAAGCTGTATATATTGCTGCTCGCCGATTTAATATACTTGAATTTCCCGCCTATCAAGGTTACAAGCCTTGCCGTCAACGCGAGATCCATATCCGTTTCGTTATTAGGTCCTTCCTCAGCATCACCCCACACCACCCCCGGGCTTCCCGCAAAAAAAACGCTGCCTTCAGTGGCGTGCCCATCATCGCTTATGCTGAGAAAAACATTTGCGCCTTGTACAGACGCCTTTACGCTGACCTGACTTACGGAATCAGTAATCGCGGATCGATATATAGTATTATACAGGACTTGTTGCACTGTCTTTATATCATTTATGAGGTCTATCGCCGGTATAGACTGGTCGAAGCGAAGCTTATTGGATGACGTAAAATAGCCGACAAGCTGAATCGCCGAATTAACCGAGGCCGCTAGGCTGAAATGCTCTGAGGTTAGATTTATTGAGCCATCTTTGAGATTTACGTAGGAAACAATATTGGAAACAATGTTTAATAGGTAGACAGCCTCGTTTTTTGCCAGGGCGATGTCGATTACTCGTCCGCTGCCTTGCCAGGTCCCCTCCTGGTCCTCCAACAGCGAAACCATGCGATTTAGCGGGCTACGCAGCAGAGATGCCACTGATTTGATAAACTCCCGTTTTTCCCTTGTGAGCTTTTCTCCCTCCTGCTTCAAGGTATAAGAAACACGGTTTCGAGCAGCCCCCCATTTCAGGTAGCTTACAATCGACGCAAAGGAAGCAATAAGCATCGTGCAAAGCAGGAGAATCCATAAGATCGCCGATCTATGCCCAAAAGAGAACAATTCCGAAAAAAAAGTAGCGGCGAATAAAAATAACGAAATCGAGGCGTGGGAAACATAAATTACGAGATAGTACTTCTTGAATGAGGCTTCGAAGAATAAATCCCTGAACGCAGGTCTTAGCAATGCCGTCGAGGTTGCAAAAAGCAGAAGATACATTCCGGCTTCCGAAAGAGAATACTCTTTTGCCCAAACCAGACTGCAAAGTATAAACGAGATCGAAAGCAACACAAGAATACTCACGAGTTGCACAGTTCTGGAATTGTTCCAAATAACCGAAAGCAAATAGATGTTGAGCGGGTAAAAACAGGAAATTATATTTAGTACGAACAATAGTTCGGGGGAATTAAGCCCAAGAGGCGAAAGACTTCCGGAAAAAATAGTCAGCACCCCGAATACCAGAGAATAGGCGGATAAATAGAAGGAAACGAATTTATTCCCTTTTCCTCGAATGTTTAAAAAAACAAATGACATGATTACCGCAAATATTACCACAGCCAAAGCGACGCTGTACTGTATTCCGCTTATGACGCTTCTTTTTGTAAACTCCGATATTTTTGAAAGCTGAATATCGGTGACGCCCGTCCTTACGCGCTTTAAGCGGATAAATACGGCGACATCTCCCCCACCTGCCAGCGGCGGGAGGATATAGTCCGCGCGAAAGCTGCTGCTGAAAAGATGGAACTGTTCCAAAGCGTTTTCTTTATAAGAAATTTTCGGCTTCTTCTCCGCAACGATTATCACTTCCATAAGCTCGGGCTGATCGGAAAAAATCGAGAGGACGGTTCCCTGCCATGCAGAATAATCATGAAACCCCACCATCAGCCATACCGGATTTTGCAGAAAGATTTCCGGAAGCTTTCCGGAAATTCCGGCATAAGCCTTTTTCACCGATTCCAATGGCGCAAAAATACCGGAAGCGGAGTTAGGAGCCATGGCAGAAACCGGAAGAAGCACGCCTCCTTCGTAATAAATATACGCGAATGTTTTTAGCGAAAGACTGGCTTCCATCGCGGAACTGAAAGGCGGGACAAGGTTTAGAATCGCATTGCCCGAGGCTAGCGACTCATCAGGCGATGCATAGGCCTTAAACATCCGAAAGACCAATGATAAAACTATCCAACGCTTTCCGGCCGGCATCATAGTTGATACTGCGGCATGGCCTGTCCGGTAATCAACGCTGATTTGATGAAGTCAAGCCTGGCCAGACCGTTCGGCAATTTCCACCCTGCATCAAGAGTGAGGGCAAAAGGCCGTCTTCCGATATTTTCAGGATAGTGCGCATCGGAGCCTGTTATTGCAGTATAGCCTTTGGCCGAGTCTCCGATCGGTGCCCTTATCAGCTCCACGGCCGAGTAGGGTCCTTCGGGCAAAAATCCGAGCTGGGAAATAACCCCGAACATGGGCCTGTCGATATGCGCCGGTATTACGAGCGCGCCTCTCTCCGATGCAGTGAGGCATACCTCGTCGTAGCCAAGCAAAAGGGAGGACCCAAGATAGTAATCCGGCATGTCCAGGACATTTTCGTCTTTATCCACGACCACCTGGTCACCAAGCGTTTCGGCATTGTACGGCAAAGGGAGGAGCTGACCTTTCAGGTAGCGGCCAAATTCCAGCGCGGAATCGGGATCCGAAAAAATACATAACACGTGAACTTCCTCTGCCGTCGTCAATTCCATGCCGAACAGGGGAACGATACCTTCCGCTCTCGCGCAATCAAGCCAGGCAGGCGCGTTGAGCGCCGAGTTGTGGTCGGTAAGGGCGACAAGCTCAAGCCCTTTTACACGCGCCGCCCGTGCTAAAACCCTGGGGGACATTTCGAGGCTTGCGCAGGGAGAGAGACAGGAATGATTATGAAAGTCCGATAGAACGGTCAATTGCTGAAGCGGTTCAGCCAGCGGGATGCAGCATGGAATACAGCATTCCCGAAACATCGAACTGGGATTTCGAAGTGCGGAAAATAGCCACCTTCTCGCTTTTTGCCGCTGCCGCCATATCGTCGGGAACCGCCCGGTTGTTGCAGATAACGATAACCGAGATTCCCACGAGAGTCGCAACCGCAACGGTATTTTTATGCGCCTGGATGGTTATGAGAGCAAAATCGTCGCCAGCCCGAGCCATCACGTCGGAGAGCAGGTCCGAAGTGTAGCCGCCTGCGATGGACCGGTCGTCAAATTCCCCCTGCACCGCTTCAAACCCGAAACGCGAGCCAAGTTCGCTTATATTCATATAACACTCCTTCAGTCTCCTAATAAATAATCTTTACGCTTACGGTCGTACCCGCGGGGGAGGACTGGATATCGAATTCATTCGCGGAACGCTTGGCGTTGGGAAGCCCCAGTCCTGCGCCGAATCCAATGGAGCGTATCCACTCGTTTGCCGTGGAAAAGCCTTCGGTAAGGGCAGCCTCCAGGTCCGGAATGCCAGGCCCCGTATCGCGGGCGACAATTGTTATATTTCCTTTGCCAACGGTAAATTCCATGACGCCGCCCAGGGAATGGATTACCTGGTTCAATTCGAGCTCGTAGCTGGCGACTGCGGCGCGCCTTATAATGGCGGGGTCGATTGAAAAACCTTTAAGCGCCTTCTTGAGCTCTCCGGAGGCTTTTCCGGCGCTTTCGAAATCGAATTGCCGGGTAGGAAAATAAAGGGAAATGACATCGGGTGCGGCAGGGCTGCTTCCCGAGGCCGCCCGTACTGCCGCCATGTCCGCCTCGAGGCGCTCCACCTCGCGGTTCATTTCCACGAGCAGGACTCGAATGATGTCCGCCGCCGTGATTATTCCGACGAGAAGCCCATCCTTGCCGAGGACCGGAAATCGCCTGAAGGAATACCGGTTAAGGTACGAGATGGCGAAACTCAGCGGCATCTCTTCCTCGAGCACGATAATAGAGGTGCTCATATGCTTGCCTGCCGCTTCGTTGATCAAGCCTGCGTCCAATGCCTGCAGGATATCCCCGATGGTAACGATGCCCACGAGCCGCCCGTTTTCCGCTATGGGAATTCCTGTTATTCCGTGATCCCGCATCAGTAATTGGACTTCTCTCATGCCCGATACCGGGGAGGCGGTAATAATTTCCCGTGCCATCACGTCCCGGACTTTAAGGCGGTAAATGAGCTCCAGGACGACTTTTGAACCGCCATCGGTATCGATAGGAATAGAAGTCATAATTCCATTATTGTCGCATGAAATTTGCCCAAGTACAAGATGGAACCATCAGATGGAACCATCAGATGGAATCATCATCGAACCAGGCACTTTTCCCCTCCCCCGATAAGGTCCGAGCGTCCCGCGAGACGCAAGGCCTCCCGCACAAGGATGCGGTTTTCCGGCTTGCTGTATTGAAGCAATGCACGCTGCATGGAACGCTCTTGCGCGCCTTTGGCTACATAAACAGGCCCTCCGCCCATCGGATCGATGCCGGTGTGGTACATGGCGCTTGCAAGGGTCCCGGGGGTAGGGTAAAAATCCTGCACCTGATCGGGAACAAAGCCTGAATCCCGCAGATACTCGGCCAGCATGATGGCGTCGTCAAGGGTGGCTCCCGGATGAGAGGCGATAAAATACGGCACCAGGAATTGCTTGAGCCCCAGCTCGCGGTTCAGTGCCGCCCAGCGCTTCGCAAACGCGTCGTAAACTTTGAGGGGCGGCTTGCCCATGATTCCAAGCACGCGGTCCGATACATGCTCGGGAGCCACCTTTAGCTGGCCGGAGGTATGGTATTGCGCCAGTTCGCGAAGAAAAGCCCCATCGCCGTCCGCCATCACGTAGTCGAAGCGGACACCCGAGCGCACAAATACTTTTATAACCCCGGGAATCGAACGCAGGCTTCGCAAAAGCTCGAGATAGTCGCGGTGGCTTACCTTGAGCGACGGGCAGGGTTCGGGCGCGAGACAGCGCCGGTCTACGCATGCGCTGCCCTTGGCCTGCCTGTCGCAGGCGGGTCCGCGAAAATTGGCCGTAGGACCTCCCACATCGTGGATATAGCCCTTAAAGCCGTTTGTGCCGACCAGGGATTTTGCCTCGGCTACGATGGATTCCCGGCTCCTCCCCGTAACGATTCGACCCTGGTGGAAAGCCAATGCGCAGAAGGCGCACGCTCCATAGCAGCCCCTGCTGGATGTTATGGAAAATTTCACTTCCTGCAAGGCCGGAACGCCGCCGGCCTTTTTGTAGACCGGGTGAGCCTCTCGCGTGAAAGCCATGTCGTACGCAGCGTCCATTTCCGGCCGCGTCAGGGGACGAGCGGGCGGCTCCTGCACCACATACTGCCCCGCCGCTTCTTCCACCAGGGGACGAGCGGTTCCCGGATCTGTATTTTTATATTGCAGCGCGAAGGAGCGGGCAAAGGATTCCTTGCCGGCGGACACTTCCTCATGCCCCGGAAGGTGGATCGCGTCCACCGGAAGGAATCGCAGGTCGGATGTGCGCCAAAGCGTACCCCGGATGCCGCGGAATAAATCGGGGGATCGCAAATCGCCGCCATTTTTTTGCGCGCGATCCAGCCGGGATGAAAGCTCTGCAAGGGCGAGTTCCGCCATGCCGTACAGCACGATGTCGACCTTGGAATCGAGGATTATCGGCTTGCGCACGGTATCGGAAAGGTAATCGTAATGCGACAGGCGCCGAAGGGAGGCTTCCAGGCCGCCGGCCGCGACGGGAACGCCCTTGAAGGCCTCCCGGCACTTGGCCGCGTAGGCGATAACGGCGCGGTCCGGCCTGGCGTTTGCGCTCTTGCCGTTTACGGAATATTTATGCAGCGTGCCGTCTTCGGAGCGGCACAGGCAGGGGTCGCCGCCGGGTGCGTAATCGTCCTCGGAGCGGCTTTTTTTATTTGCCGTATACTTGCAGACCATCGAGTCTATGTTGCCGCCTGTCACGAGAAAAGCCAGGCGTGGCTGGCCGAGCGCGCGAAAGGCTTGCGCGTCCGAAGGGTCGGGGCGCGCGATGACTCCAACCGTGTAGCCGAGTTTTTCCAGGTAACGCGCGACCAGGGCAGAGCCGAATGCCGGATGGTCAACGTAGGCGTCACCGGTGATCAATACAAAATCGACGGAGGAAAGCCCCTTGGCCTTGAGCTCCGCGCGGGTGGTGGGTAAAAAATCCATGCGGCAGTATATTCTACTTGCCGCATTTATTCCAGAAAGCTCTCGCCTACTCCCCGTTTTGCGGAAGCAGGATAGAATATCGCCGTATCCTGCTCGTCCCTACGATTCGATCTCCGGTCATGAACCAGAAGCTTCGCGATGGCAGGCGATCCTTGGGAACGATGCCGCGCTCGCAATCCATATCGCGGAGGATTTTGGCTTTTGCCTCGTCCAGGGTTTTATACGAGTAATGGGATTCACCGTTCGCGGCATACTCCAGGCACATATCCAAAAATGTCGCCTCGAAATCCAGCGAAGGCTTTACCCAGGCAAGCATATCAAGGCTCCAATCGCGCAAGCCTGCGCTCGGCGAATTTCGAATACGGAATCAGCAGCGCGGTGAACAGCGCAAGCGGCAAGGCACCGAGCCACAGCAGGCTCGAAACTTGGTTGAAACGAAACTTGAATGCCAGGAATCCGCATAGACCCATGAGACCCATCTCGCCTAAAATAATAATCACAGTATTGGGGTTTTGCTTGAGAGCCGCGATCGGGTTGTCCCAGGACAAGCGAGGATTGACGGTTTCCAGCATCAGGCCCAGGAGATTCACCAAGAAGGACAGACCCAGCGCAATGAACAAGCCGGATAGTATCTCCGCCGTCCCAAGCTTCAAGGCAAAGCCGGGCAGCAGGACGCCGGTAAGGCAACCGAATACCGCGAACAGGAGACCATGAACGAGTTTCGCAAGCATGTAGCTGCCTGGTGGAATGGGCAAGCTGCGAATAAACGCCAGGGCTTTCGCATCGCGGGACAAAGCCGAACAGGTGATGCTCGTAGCCGATCCGAGAAACGCTCCCGTAAGGCCGATTAGCACGGAGGCCAGGCCGCCTCGAAGCATTGCCAGCACCAGTGCGAAATCCGGATCGGTTAACAGCAGGTCTTTCTGCGTCATGAACATGAGAATCATTATAAGCGGCATGAGAACCACAACGAAAGGCCCGTTGAGCAGGTACGCAGGTTCGCGGTTCATGAGCACGACCTCGCGTTTAACGAGCGCGATAAACATGGATCCGCGCCGGGACCTTGAGCGGAGAAAGGAGGCTGCGCCCGCCTTGCCGAGTTTTTTAACATGCAGCTCGTTGAAGCCAGGCAGGCTTCTCGCGTAAGGTTTGGCCAGAAGCAGAATGACGAGTACTGAACCCGTTACGCAGAGCACGAGTAATGCGGCCAGTGCCGATAATCCACGGATGCCGGAGGGCTCGGTAAGCGCCAGGAGAACGAGTTGCACCGGTGGATACGCGCTCGCCATCCTGTTTACTATGGCCTCCGAACCTGCGAAGTTCCGGGCTACCCAGGCGGAATCCCCGGCGTGGGCCATCATTCCCTGATAATACACGTTGAATCCAAGAGCGGCGGCAAGCCCCAGGATACCGCCGAACAGCAGTATCGTCTGCTTGTTCTTAAGGAATCTTGCGATTGAAAGGAGAGGCACCTGTATAAGGTAGCTGACTGCTAGTACCGGCAGAGGCAGTAGCAGCGAAGAGACGAACCCCCAGACATAGAACAAAAATTCCGGCCTTTCGAACCAGCCATAGATTCCCAGTGCGCAAGCCATCAGGACAAAGGATAAGGCGGCCTGGGAAAGATAGACCGTTATGAATTTAGCTCCCATCAGGGTAAAGGGAGGAATAGGCATGGAAAGCATATTTAGTTCCATGTCATTGAGAAAATAGGTGGACAGGATGGTCATGAAACCTATTACGAAGGTTAGCACGCTAGCCGAAATCGCGGCGTTGACGAGGAGGACTCCCTGCATGCCCATTGGCGCGAGAGAATGATACAGCATCATGTTCATGGCCACGAAAACTATCAGCACATCCGCCGTTACCAGCACGGCCAATGCCCCTATCCCGATACCCTTCAAGATTTGCCTTATGCCGGACTTGCCTTCTCCCTTGGCTTTTCGGCCGGGTAAATTATAAAAGCTCCTTATATACATGAGGCACACGCCGAGAAACGTGCGCAACGCCGCCTTGCTCATGATTCCTCCACGCCGTCTTCTTCGCCGACAAGCTCCAGAAACAGGTTTTCAAGCGAGGAATCCATTCCCTGCATAGTCTTAAGCTCCGCCAGCGTTCCGGTAAAAACTATCTTCCCATTATTGATGATGGCAAGCCTGTCGCATAATTTTTCGGCTACCTCCATTACGTGCGTGGAGAAGAAAACGGTCTTGCCCGCCTTTACCCGCTCGCGCATTACTTCCTTGAGAAGAAAGGCGGCTTTGGGGTCCAGGCCAACCATGGGCTCGTCGAGCACCCAGTTTGCGGGGTCGTGGATTAGGCTGGCAATGATTATAAGTTTTTGTTTCATGCCGTGCGAGAAACTGCCGATTTTGCCGTTGAGCACATCCTTGATGCCGAAGTGGGTGGCATAGTGGTCGATTCGCGAACGTCTGGTTTCGCTTTCTACGCCATATACGTCCGCCACGAAATTAAGGAACTCCATAGCCCGGAGGCGTGAGAATATCTCGGGGTTATCGCTTACATAGCCGAAGCGGCTCTTGGCAGCCATATGGTCGATGGCCATGTCCAGGGAATCGATGCGGACGCTTCCGGAATCGGGGCGCAGTACGCCCGTCAGCATTTTTATGGTCGTTGTCTTGCCGGCGCCGTTGGGTCCGAGAAAGCCGAAAATTTCGCCGTTCTGTACGGTAAAGGAAAGGTCGTCTACCGCCTTGGTCTTGCTTTTTGCGTAGGTCTTGGTAATTCCCGCAAGTTCGATCATTCCATGCTCCTTGGATGCGGCGGGTTTTTCCGAGAAATTCCCTCGACCCGTCGGCGTCCAATTATACACAGGCTAAAAATGATTGGCAACCATAGCAATCCAACGCTCCGAACAACCTGCCAGTCTCGACTTTCCTGGGATCGACGCGCATCGTGGCCGCCAATGTCGACCAGTGGTTCTGGAACGCTTCGACGACCGAACCGTATATCGGGTCCACCCCGCGCTTCAAAGTCGACGCGTACAAGAAATTTCCGCTGGGACCGGAAGCCCAGTACAGCGCGTCCCCGGAATTACAGGTGACTATTCCCTAACAGGTCGAATTAAAAAAAGCAGTCTTGCCCAAGCCTGGGCAAGACTGCTTTTTTTTAACCGCTGGCATGGAGATTGTAAGGTCCGATTCATTATCGTTCAAAAACCGGCCCGCGATCAGCCCTTAAGCCTCGGAAGCGCCGGGATAAGCCTGCCGGTGACGATTCCGGCCACCCTGGCGGCAATCGTATCGAATACAAAGTAGCCGAGGTCCGCCCAGGTATACGGCACGCAAATCTTGAAGGTACTACGGTCGCGGGAGAGCAGCTCGTAATGGAAATCGTGGGGGTAGCGCTTCAGTTCGGCGAGGTCGCCCTGCATCACCCTGTCCCGGGAACGAGTCTTGATCTTGTGCGCCAAGGTTCTGTACCTTGACTCTTCGCTACTCAGGAGCAGACCGCCGCCGATGACGATTTTGTCGAAATCTTTCCTGAACTTGTCCCCGTCTATCTCCATGAAGCGCAGGAAGCGGGAACGGGAAATATAGGAAGAGTCGCATTGTTCGCCATAGCTTTTCATGAGCAGGTAAATGAGTTCCTGAAGGTACAGCATCAAGCCGTGCGCGCTCGAAAGGAAGCGGTAATCGGGATCGACGCCGAGTTTCGGCGACACCTGGTCGAACCCGATGTCCTGGAGCTCCCAGCCAAGATGACGCATGGCGCAGACATAATCGTAGGTCCTGTTGACGAAGTATTTCATCGAAAAAACCCAATCCGGGGGCGAGAGGAACAGTTTGCGCGGATAGAGAGCGCGCGATTTTGCGGAGAACGTCCCGGAACCGATGACCGATTCCGTAAATACTTCTTCACATCCGCCGTCAACGAGGATGGGAAGCGGGATGCGGTCGGCGTGCAGCTTCATGAAGCTTATCTTTGGATTTCCGAATCCGAGGAAATTCTCGAACAGGAGCCTGTCCGGTAAGTCCCTTACGTGCGAGAATACGTTTTCCCGTATCGATGCTTCGTCGCTGATGATGCGCAGGCTGTTTTTGTTCGCGTGGTAAAAAAGAAGCGCCGGATTCCTGACCGCCGGATCGGCATGGGTCAGCCGGGCTATTACTTCCTTTTCGCGGAGCAGGGTAAATTCGGGATTTACTTCCAAAACTATCTGGAAGGAATCAAACAAGGTATTTTTCAGGATGGCAAGTTCGCGAGCGATTTTTTGCCTTGACGCGAGCGCCAGGCTGTCCTTGACTATTATATTTATGTCGGCATCCGTGGAGTGCTGGACGCCTGTGTGGTTATATGCCGAAAACAAGCGCCCCAGGCCAAAAATAAACATATTGGCCTCGAGTTTCGGTCCCAATATGGGGAGGAATATGTGCTTGAACCAATTTCCGATCGTAAAATTGCTCAGATCTTTGCGGGGAAGCAGATAATCGGCGGCTACGGTGGTGGGATTAAGGCTTTGGAAGTCAAAATTGCGGATTTTCCTGTTTTTTTCGGTGAAAACCGCGCTAAGAAACTTGCTTCGTTTCCTGAAATCCGCTCCGCGTGCAACCATTCCATCGAGTTTTTCCTGCAAGGAGAGGAACTCGGGATCTTTGTACAGATGAGTGCATAATAACTTATTCTTGACCGCCGCAGACTTCATGCCAGGCTAAAAACCCTTGTATCGATGCGGGGACCACCGAGTTCAAGGGTGCCCATTCCATTACTGTATCATGAAACGGGATCTTTCTGGAACAAGCGGCGACCCGGTGCCGCGGAGCGCGCGGGGCGCGCTTTGCGGCATGCGCCAAAAAAATAAAAACGAAGCTCTACAGCCTGAACCTGTTGGTCTCGCAGATGACTTTGTCTATCATGTCCTCGTTCTGAACCGTCAGCTCGAGTATCATGGTTACCGATTCGTTTATGCCTTTGGTTCCGAGGCTTATCTCGGCGTTGTTGGCCACGACGGTGTCGCTGACGGCCACGAGGCGCTCGATCTGCTTGTTGATAACGGTGCTGCCGTTTTCCATCTCCAGGGATTTTTCCGCGATTACCTGGGTCGTGTCTTTGAGGTGGCGCAGGGATTCGAGGACTTCCTGGCCGCCGTGCGACTGTTCCGACATTGCCGTATTGATTTGGTTTATGGTGGCGGCGACGAGATTGGCCTGGTCGAGGATGGAAGCAAAGGTGCGCACTGCGTGATCCGAGGCGCCTTGCACGGAATCTATGGCGGTGGTGACCCGCGACAAGTCTTCGGCTATCTCCTTGGCCTGCCTGTTGGACTGCTCGGCAAGCTTGCGAATTTCTCCGGCCACGACGGCAAATCCTCTGCCCGAATCGCCGGCATGAGCCGCCTCGATGGCTGCGTTCATGGCCAGGAGATTCGTCTTTCCGGCAATCTCGTCGATAAGAATCGCGGCCGCCCGAAGGTTCTGCGAGTAGGAGGCGATGGCCTGCACCGACTTGGTGACGACCTCTATCTTGGACTTGCCTTCTACGCCCAGGCTGCGAAGACCATTGGCGGCTTCTCCCGCGTGTGCCGCCCCTTTTGCGACCGACTGCACGTTGGCCACCATTTCCTCGACGGCCGAGGAAGAGCTGCCAAGGAGGTCTTTCTGCCTGCCTATCATTCCGGTGAGGGTATTTACCGCGGACAGGAGTCCGCCCAGAGCGTTATTCGTCTCGGAAACCGCCTCTGACTGGTCGGATAGCTGAATTTTGGTATTCTGTATGTTGGAATTGATCTCGATGATGGAGGTGCTGGTCTCCTGCATGGAGGACGACAATTCCTGCCCGCGGGTTCCCAGGATTTGCAGCTGCCTCTGGGTTACGCCCACGAGCTCGCGGATGCCGTCCTGCAGGCGGGTTACGCTGCGTGCGATAATGGCCATCTCGTCTTTGCCGGGAATATCGATGGAAACCGTGAGGTCGCCGCGGGAAATTTGCTCAAGGGCATCCACGACGGTGCGCATGGGTATCGTAATGGACCTGACGATTACGCTTACGATAAGTATGAGCAAGGTGAGCGTCAGCGCCAGGACGAACAGCGAAGTAGTACCCGCAACCGCCATGGTTATCTTGGTTTGACTATTCGTCGCCGCGCTGAGCGTCCGCTCCAGATCGGCCAACTCGGCGAGCTTCACCGAAAATTCATCGAAAATTTGGTCCGCGGATACCATGAATACCAAAGAAGAGGGGTAATCGCTTATAATCGTTTCAAGGACTTGCCCGACAACTTCTATATACTGGTTATTCAGAACGAGGGTTGCGTCGAGGATTTCGATTTCGGCAGTGGAAAGACCGGGCAGGCTCCGCATCCCGTTTATGCTTGCCGAGGTTTTTTGTACGGCCAGGCCGGCATTGTCCGCCATTACCTTGGTTTCCCTCTGGCTATAACCGCCCTGGGCCAGGATCAGCGCGCGATACAGGCTTGTATGCGTCTCGAATAGTTTTACGTCGGTGGAGAGGCTTACATCCAGGGTTTTAACCCGCAGGCCATAAATTTCATCGAGGGATTTTGAAAGGCGCTCGAAGCTAACCTGAGTAACCAGGTATGAAATCAAAAGCGAGGATACGACTAGAGCCGCGAGTAAAACCAGTTTACCCAACATGCCCATGTTAGAAAGCAGCGCGGCTCGTCTTCTCATCCAAAACCCCCGTAGAAATTTGATAGTATATCGACTTTCGGGATTTGGCAATGATTTTCAACAACCTGTCAATCGCGCCTGTAATGGCAACCGATGGACTTATCGTTGTGCATCGCCGCATCCACCACGATCTGAGCCGACAGGATACCGTTGCGCAACTCTATCATGTCGCGGTTTACCACGGCTTCCTTGTAGAACTTGGTAATGCGGTGCGCGTGATAGTTCAGGTCGGCATAGGCGCGCTCCAGGCCCTTGCGGGTGCGGATGATGCCGGCGTGGTTCCACATGGTCATCTTGATTAGGTTCCAGTCCTGGTAAATAAGCGTCGGCTCGAACGATTCCGGGTTAGACGGGGTTTTCCAATCCGGTATCGAGTCCAGGCGACCCGGCTTGACGGCCTTAAAGCCCGCGCAGATATGCCGGGACGCGCGCACTCCCCAGAGCAGCCCCTCCAGGAGCGACGTGGAAGCCAGCCGGTTTGCGCCGTGCACGCCGGTGCAGGAAACCTCTCCCGCCGCGTACAGCCGGCGTATGGAGGTTCGGCCGTCCTTGTCCACCTTTACCCCGCCGCAGAAGTAATGCGCAGCCGGCGTTACGGGAATCGGATCCTTGGCTATATCCAGGCCTCCTTCCATGCAGGTGCTGTAGATTCTGTTGAAGCGCTCTTTGATGGGTTTCTCGCCTTTATAAAAATTGGCCAGATCCAGCAGCATGTAGTTGGACCCCTGCATCGCCATTTCCTCGTAGATGGCCCGCGCCACCACGTCGCGCGGCGCCAGGTCTCCGAGTTCCGAATAGGAATACATGAACTGCCTGCCGGCCTTGTCCAAGAGCCTGGCTCCTTCTCCCCGCAGGGATTCCGAAACGAGGAATCGCCTAATATCCTTGTGGTAGAGCGCCGTGGGATGAAACTGGATGAACTCTGCGTTGATTATGTCGGCTCCGGCGCGCTGGGCCATGCTTATGCCGTCGCCGGTCGCCTCGGGAGGGTTCGTGGTATACTGGTAAACATTTCCTAACCCGCCGCACGCCAGGATTACGGCGCCGGCGAGCATCGTGTGTATCTGCCCGCTGGCGTTGTCCAGGGCATAGAGCCCGAGCACTTCGCGCTCTTTGTAGAGTTCCTGACAGTCCGTCGAGTGGTGGTTGTTCGTGATGAGGTCTATGGCGGTGCAGGACGCCTTTACGGAAACGCCTATGGCCGCGGCATGGCGGATGAGCGCCTCCTGGATTACGTCGCCGGTATGGTCCTCGAAGTGAAGTATTCTTCGTGCCGAGTGGGCGGCTTCCTCGGTGTAGTCCAGGTTTCCCTGGGAATCCTTGCTGAACTCGATTCTGGCCTTACCGATAAGAAAATCGAACACGAGCCTGGGGCCTTCCTCGGCAAGGAGGCGAACGGCATCCCGGCTGTTGTATCCGCAGCCTGCCCTGGCTATGTCGGAGGCCAGCGCTTCGGCGGAATCGCCCTCGCGCCAGGCGATTATACCGCCCTGCGCGTAGTTCGTATTCGTCTGCTCGACCCTGTCGGCCTTGGTAAGCACGACCACGTTTAGCCCCGCCTCCTTGCAGCTTATGGCGGCGGAAAGGCCTGCGATACCCGTTCCGATGACGATGACGTCGTACGAGCTTCTCATCGAGCGTTTCCCGAAGGGCGCGCGCTTTCCACTATGGCTATCATGGTGTTGAGGGCGCGCGCGGCGTCTGCCTGCACCGACCTGTCCACGCTGACGGGAAACAGGAGGCTCGCGGACATATCCTTTTCGTGCGCGGCGATGGACTGCAGCGAGGCCAGGACGCCGGAAAGCTCGATGCGCGCCATATTGAAGCAATACGACTCGCGCAGGGGAACAATGCTCAAGAGCGGATATTCCATAGCCAGCCGGTGGACGAAACTGGCCTCGGTACCCACCACCCACGCCGCGCCTGGAGCGGAATCCCGTATCGCCTTGAATATAGCCTCGGTGGAACCCGACTGGTCCGCGGCATCCACCACGGCCTCGTCGCATTCCGGATGCACTATAACCTTTACTGCGGGATTTCTATTCCGCGCCGCCTCGATGTCGGCCACCGTGAATCGCTTATGCACATGGCAGGAACCGTCCCACAGGAACAGCATCCCCTTCGCCGGGTCGGCGCCTCCTCCGGAGGCGGCGCCTCCTTTGGAGGCGAGTCCTCCTTTGGAGGCGAGTCCGCCCAGGGAGCCGTCACGTCCGACGGTAAAAATTTTATCGCTATCGAGATTCATGGCGCGCGCGGTGTTGATGCCCAGATTGTAGTCGGGTCCGAAAAACATGGGCCGACCCTGTTTCAGGTAGTGGTCCATGACCAAACGCGCATTGCTGGACGTACAGACGGAGCCGCCCCGCCTTCCGGTAAGGGCTTTCATGTCCGCATAGGAATTCATGTAGGTTACGGGCGCCAGGCTCGTGCCTCGAATGGCGTCCAGCCTGGCCAGGACCGATTCCGCAACGCCGGCGTCTATCATGTCCGCCATGGGGCAGCCTGCTGCAGGATCGGGAATAAGCACGGTCTGCCCGGGACGCGCCAGGATCGCGGCGCTCTCGGCCATGAAGCGCACGCCGCAAAACAGTATGTACGCCGCGTCGCTTTTGGCGCCTTCCACCGCAAGCTTGTAGGAATCTCCAACGAAATCGCCGAAGGCGACTATCTGTGGTCGCTGGTAATGGTGCGCCGGAATTACCACGAGGCTCCCCAGTTCGTCCCGCAGCTTCCTTATCGCGGCCTTGAGCCTCGCCTCTTCGTCTTCATTCATGTTATAAATTCCTTTCCTGCTTGAGCGAGAAGTCGAAAACGCTGACCGTATGGGTAAGCTCGCCGAACGAGACGTAGGTAAGGCCTGAATCGGCAAGCAGCGACAGGCGCTCGATGGTCATGTTGCCCGAGGCCTCGGTTTCCGCGCGTCCCGCGACTATTTTTACCGCCTGCCGCATGGTGTCGTCATCCATGTTGTCCATCATGATCCTGTCCACCCCCGCATCCACGGCCTCACGCACGTCGTCCAGCGTGCGCGCCTCGACCTCGATCTTGAAGCGCCCATTCCAGCGTTCCTGTATCTTCTTTACGGCGACGGTAATTCCCCCCGCCGCGTCGATGTGGTTATCCTTGAGCATGACCATGTCGTACAGGCCCATGCGGTGGTTCTGCCCGCCTCCGGTGGCCACGGCGTATTTCTGCAGCACGCGAAGCCCGGGTATCGTTTTGCGGGTATCCAGTACCGTTACGAAGGGAGCTCCCTCGGCCGCTCCCCGGCTTTTCGTGGCCGCCACGAATTTTCCGGTTTTGGTGGCTATGCCCGACAGGTGGGATAAAAAGTTCAATGCAGTGCGTTCGCCGGTGAGTATCGACTTGGTCAATCCGCTCACCCTCGCGATAATGTCGCCCTCACTTACGGAATCACCGTCTCGTTTATAGCTTTCCACCAGCAGGGTATGGTCCAGCTCGGCGAAAACCGATGCAAAAACGTCGATACCGCAAAGCGTACCGCTGTCTTTTGCGAGCAGCTTGAAAACGCTCCGCTCACCGTTGCAAAAAAGGGCGGCACTGGTAATATCGCCGTCCGTTCCCAGATCCTCTGCAAGGGCAGATTTGATCAGGGCGCTGTATTGTTTAGATTCCATACCGCAAGTATAAGCACTTGAGAATCAAGTTTCCATACCTTCCATTCGAAATCTCCCGAAAGTTGCGCGCGGCTGCCTGAATCCATTATTTTTCCGTTATCGATGACGAGCATGCAATCCGCATCGGCTCTCGTGCCCAGGCGAAGGGTGCGCAAGCACCGCTGCGCGTATAGCCAGCGGGCAGGAAATTGCGGGGACTGTCCCTTCTGTGACGCGGCTCACAGACACTCTTCATGGTTTTAGGTTTATAATCGGCTTACGCTCATGGCATCTCGACGAACACGGAGGATATTATGGAATCACAATGGAACGGAACACTGTCGGTAAGCGTGGGCGAAACCTGGCTGAGCTCCGGGGAGCTTGCCTCTTTGAAGCCTGGCGACGTGATACGGAGCACGAGGGAAACCGGATGCTCGCATCTACTGCTCTTCAATAACCTGCCCATCGGCTGCTGCGAAACGGTAATTTTTAGCGAATGCGACACGATAGGAATTCGTATTTGCGATCCTGAATCCCTGCCTAAATACGACTTATCCCCGCTGCACCAGGACGAGCTGGCGGAGCTCCTGCCCGCCTCAATCTGCCTGGGCAGCATTCCCTTCGACCTGGGCAAAGCTTCAGCCCTTCGTACCGGATCCTTCATCAACCTGGACACTTCGGGCAAGGCAGCCGAAAATGCCAGCCTGATGGCCGGGGGCATCGAGATCGCCCGCGGTACCGTTATATGGGTGGACGACGTCATGGGCATCCGCGTCGCCTCGGTTACAAAAACCTATCCGCGTGGCAATTCCTTCCGGACGGGAACCTCCGTTGCCGATACGGAAACAGCGCTGCGGGCCAAGCCCTTCGACTTCGGAATCCCCGATTTTTTAAGCGAAATCCAGTTAAAAAGCCTTGAGCGAATCCATGCTTCGGTTGCGCGCAGTCTGGTTCTGGCATTCGGCGCTAGCGAAAATTCGGGCATCGGCACAGTTTGCCAATGCACGCAGCAGCGCTGGAGCGAAGCCCTATCGCAGTTTGAAATCCACTGCCTCGCGCCTGCCTTTAGCGCGGAACTTTCCGGACGGCCCGATAATCCCGCCGGTGCGGAATTCAGGGACAATCAACTCATCGTATACGAGGCGCCATCTTGTGCACGGCCGCTAGGCAAGGAGATGAAGGACTACTTGCAGCGGGCATACGGCCAGCATGGAGCCATGACAAGGCGGCCGGTTTTTATTTTTGCCCCCAAAGACGGAAAACTGCAGTCCCTGCTCGGCTCTGCCTCAGAACGAGCCAAATTCCTTTCGGCAATCGGCAGCGGCTGGAAAAACACCATCGATTTCAGGCTGACAGAGCTTTCTGCAAAATCGCCGGGCATGGACTATCCGGCCTACGAGATGGTGCTTGCCATTACCCTGGGCGCGAAAGGCGAAAAACCGATAGCCGGCATCGTATATCCGGTACAGACACTCGAACCCTACCTCCGGATTTTGGGACGCTAGGGCGATGGCGGAAGAAGCGGGCATCGTCCTGGACGGGCGGCAGTTCCAACCGTTTTGCAAGCTCGACGAAACTCTCTGGCGCCGGGTAGGCTCTCTTGCGGAACGGCGCACTTTGCGCACCGGAAAAGCTCTCTGGTACCAAGGCGAGAGTGCCCGCTTCGCCTGCCTCATACTTTCGGGTTCAATCCGCACGGTGATGTACCGTTCCGACGACACCAGCCTGGACATGGGCGTATTCGGCCCAGGCGACTGGCTCGGCATCGCGGAACTTGTAGTATCCGGCCCGTCCATGTGCGACGCCGTTCCAACGGAGCCCTGTGGAATCCTCGCCTTCGGCAGAAACGCTTTTGACGCTCTTCTTGCCATGGGCGGTATCAAAGACTGGTTCCTGGCCGATCTGGCCAGGCGGCAGTACGCCCTCTACTCCCGGGTGGAACTTGCCAGGCCGCAGGACAGGCTTGCCGCGTGGCTGTCCGCCAGCGGAAAAAAAAGGGTGGTATGCACCCAGGAAGGCATAGCCGAGGCCATCGGGCTTACCCGGGAAACCGTTAACCGTACTTTGTCGCGCATGCAGGAAAACGGCGTTTTGCGGGTTGGAAGGGGCTGGGTCGAAATTATCGACCCTGACTCTCTGATTTAGCTTGCATAAGAAAAAAGGACGGAGTATTCTTCTTGAATGAGTACACGAAGCAGGATTAATTCGAGCGCTTCGGGAGACAGGCTGGAAATGCTTATCACCGAGCGTCTTTTGCCCGGCGCCGACAGGAAAAAAATTGACGAGCGCATCTGGGATCTGTTCGGCGAAGATTGGGCAGTCATGTTTACCGACCTCTCCGGATTTTCAAGGAGGGTCGCCGAGTTCGGCATCATCCATTTCCTGCAGACGATACAGGAATCGGAACGGCTCCTCATCCCCGTAATAGAAGATTACGACGGTATACTTCTTAAGGTAGAAGGCGACAGCTTCCTGGTAATATTCCGAAACGCGCAAAAAGCGCTGCAATGCTCCGTATCGATGCAAAAAACGCTCGAGGGCTACAATATGGACAAGGCGGCGGAAGATAAAGTGCTGCTCTGCGTGGGCCTGGGTTACGGCAGGATGCTGCGCATCGGCGATGCCGACGTCTACGGCTCCGAGGTCAATTTTTCCAGCAAGCTGGGCGAGGACACCGCGAAGGCAGGGGAGATTCTCGTTACCGCCGCATTTTACGAGAAATGCAAAGGCATCCCCGGCTTTACCATGACGGCCATCGACGATGTCCCATCCGGCTGCGGCGGCGCATACAAGGCAGTGGCCAAGGCAGGCTGAATATTTATTTTTTGTAACATCCAGGGGAGGTTCCATGTCGGTAGAACGGAAGAAGCAAGTACCCAGCGATATAGAGATCGCCCAATCGGCGGTGATAAAGCCAATCGTCGGGGTAGCGGAAGATTACGGAATCTGCGACGAGTGCATAGACCATTTCGGCAGGTACAAAGCCAAGGTGCGCCTCGAGTTCCTCAAGCAAAACGAGAACATGCCCAAGAGGGCTAAATATATCGACGTTACCGCCATGTCCCCTACGCCCTTGGGCGAAGGAAAAACCACCACCACGGTTGGCCTCACCCAGGGCCTCGGCCGCATCGGCAAGAAAGCCATCGCGGCGATCCGGCAGCCCAGCATGGGGCCCACCTTCGGCATCAAAGGCGGCGCTGCGGGCGGCGGCTACAGCCAGATCGTGCCCATGGAAGACTTCAACCTGCACCTTACCGGCGACATACACGCCGTGTCCGCCGCCCACAATCTGTGCGCCACCGCCCTGGACGCCCGCATGTTCCACGAGAGCCGCTGGTCAGACGCGTTTTTCGAGAAACAGGGCTTAAAAAAGCTTAACGTCGACCCTTACCAGGTGATGTGGCGCCGCGTCGTGGACATGAACGACAGGCCACTGCGCAACATCATCCTGGGCGTAGGCGGCGTGGACAACGGCCCACTGAGGCAGAGCGGCTTCGACATCGCCGTAAGCAGCGAGGTGATGGCCATACTGGCCCTGTGCAAAAACCTCCGCGACCTCCGCGAGCGCATGGGCCGCATTGTACTCGGCATAGACAAGCAAGGCAAACCCGTTACCACCGAGATGCTCGGCGTCGCGGGCGCCATGACCATACTGCTCAAGGACGCGATAAAACCCAATATCCTGCAAACCCTCGAGGAACAGCTTGCCTTCGTGCACGCAGGTCCTTTCGCCAACATAGCCCACGGCAATTCATCCATAATCGCGGACCTCATCGCCACCAAGTTAGGCGACTATGTGGTAACCGAGAGCGGCTTCGGCTCGGAGATGGGTTTCGAAAAATTCGTGGATATCAAATGCCGCAGCTCCGGAATTTACCCCGATGCCGCCGTTATCGTGGTAACCGTCCGCGCGCTCAAGATGCACGGAGGCGGCCCCAAGGTAAGCCCGGGCAAGAGCCTGGCTAAAGAGTATACCTCGGAAAATCTCGACCTGGTAAAAAACGGACTTGCGAACATGATCGCGCATTTGGGAATCGTGCGCAAATTCGGCGTACCCGCGGTCGTGGCCATCAACGCCTTTCCCAGCGACACGCAGGCCGAGTGGAACCTCATCAAGGAAGCGGCTCTCAAAGCGGGCGCCTTTGACGCTGTGGTTGCGAAAAACTGGGCGGAAGGAGGTGACGGAGCCGTGGACCTCGCCAATGCCGTGGTCAAGGCGGCAGAAAAAACCAGCGACGTCCGGCCATTCTATCCCCTCGAGCTATCCGTCAAGGAAAAAATCGAGCGCATAGCGCGCGAAATCTACGGTGCCGACCACATCACCTATTCCGCGGAAGCGGAAAAAGCCATAGACACCTTCAGCGAGCTGGGTTACGGCGGATTGCCCATCTGCATGGCTAAAACCCAGTATTCGCTGTCGCACGATCCTGCCCTCAAAGGCGCGCCAAAAGGGTTTATCTTCCCCATCAACGACGTTCGGCTCGCAGCTGGCGCAGGCTTCATCTACCCCTTGTCAGGAGAGATAAACACCATGCCCGGGCTTTCCAGCAAACCCGGCTACCACGGCATGGACATCGACCCTGACACAGGAAAGATTACGGGACTTTCGTAAGGGGAGCTTGTCTTAGCGCTTGATTCGCTCGCGGCAACCCGAGCCCATCAGCGCCGATTTGTAATGCTCCACCAAGGCCCTCGTCGTTTTGTCGATTTGCCAGAACTCTGCCCAGGCTCTTGCCTCGGCGCACTTGCTCTCGTAAAGCCTATCATCGCTTAAAAGCCTGATAACGGCGTTCGCGAATGCTTCAACTTCGTGTGCAACCATATATCCGCCGTTATCGCCCTTCATGACTTCCTTGGTTCCCATCTCCCCGATAGCTACGACGGGAGTGCCGCACATCATGGCCTCGACGGTGGAAAGTCCCTGCGTCTCCGAACATGAGGGAAAAACGAAAATCCGGGAGGCGCGATACGCCTTGCGCAACTGGTCGTGCGGGAGGTAACCGGGTGCGTGCACAAAATCCTCCAGCCCGGCCTGCTGTACTTTATGCAGAAACTTGCCGTGTATCGGGCCATTCCCGTACATGAGCAGGCCCACGTCCTTGTACTTTTTTAGAACCGCCTGCAAAACCGGAATCAAAAAACCTATGTTTTTTTCTTCACCGAAGCGTCCAACGAACAATAGAATTTTTTTTCCTTTAAATGAAGGCTTTTGAATATCGATGGATGCCCTGAAAATGCCGATTTCGGATTCCGAAACTTGAAAAACCGCAGGATCTATCCCTGTAGGCTGAATGTGGAAAGGTCCTTTTACTCCGTAGGATTCAAGCGTGTCGCTCATGGTGGAACCGGGCACGAGGACGTAATCGGCCACCTTATAAAGGTAGCGCATATAATTCTGGGCAAACAGCCTGCTGGAAACTTCCGGTACCCAGGGAATGTAGTGCTTTATATATAATTCCCAATTGGTATGGCAGGTGATAAAAACCGGTTTTTTGTGTTTTCTACACCAGAGGCGGGCGGCGCGGTAGAGCGTAAATTCTGAATTACTGTGAACTATGTCCGGTTTAAACTCATCGAGCGCAGAGGCGATATCCCGCATTAGCCAAGGTTTGATTATCCTGTCTTCCCTGGATATAATCGCGTTAAAACTGCTGAATCTTTTTATTCTAGGAGATGGCGGATCATAAAAATCACCGGGGTATTCCGGACAAAGCACTATCGTTTGATGGCCTTGCTTCTCCAGTTCATCGCGGAAAGTCTGAACCGAGACCGTAACGCCATTGATTCTTGGCCACCATGCATCCGTAAGCAACGCGACACGCAAAAGCAACTCCTTATTTTGAAAATACCTACAAAACTTATGCGATGCCACATTCCGGCTGCTTACGCATTTCGCCATGGCGCGCCATGATCTTTACCGGTTTTACGGCTATTGTCAAGTTGCAGGCGCGCATGCGCTTCCTTGGTGTTGATGATAAGCATTTGCAGCCGATTCTCGATATTGGCAAAACTGGTGTCAGGATCAAAATCCAGGGCCAGAATACGTATCCCCGGCCGCATCTTCCGAATAACCTTCATCAAGCCCCGGCCAACGACATGATTGGGCATGCAGCCAAAGGGCTGTACGATTACGAAGCTCTCGATGCCAAGATCGGCGTTATGAAGTATTTCAGCAGCTATCAGCCAGCCTTCCCCGGGGGTAAACGTATGATGCACCACGGGGTCGGAAATGGCGGCAAGCTCGCGCAGGCCGATTTGTGCCTGAAAAAACGGCATCCGGCCGGCCTTGCGCTTAATGGTTTTCTTTACGTGATCGATGAGCTTCAAGGTAACGTTATTGGCGAACATATCCAAAAAAGGATACTTAACGAAAAACAGTCGCGCCTCGGATTCCTTTTTGAGGAAATCGCGGTGCATCGGAGTAAAGGCATCGGGAAGCACCACCTCGAGTCCATTTTTTTCCAGGTACAGCTCCATATTATTGTTGCTGCCCGGATGAAAATTCAAAAGAAATTCGCCGATCAGAAACACTCTCGGTTTTCGGCTCGCAAGATTTGCCGGCATGGAGGCGAATTTATCCACCGCGGCATCGAAAGCGCGCAATGCGGCTTTTACCGACTTTTTTAGGCCGGCGGAAATCTCGGCGACGCTCTCCTGGAAAATTTCTTCCGTTTGCCCGGGAATAAGCTCGTAGGGCCTTAGGCGGCGGCGCACATGTTCCAGGACGTCCGCCATATTCAAGCCCCATACTGCCCGCACCTGGAAGCGCATGCCCGACTTGAACGCGGGATGCATGCCCTTATTATCCTCATCCGTCGTGATTATGGGCATCTGGCTATAACCGGCATCATCGAGGGCTCGACGGGCCAAGGCCGCGTAATGGGCAAGCCGGCAATCGCACTGGGATTTCGCCAAGCCGCATACAACCTCGTCGGGATTATACGCGCCGCTCCGAAGTGCGCCCAGGATTTCGCCTATATTTACCTGGGCGGGATAGCATATATCGTTGTGCACGAATTGTTTGCCCAAGGCAATCGCCGCCCGGTCGGCCATGGGCAATACGGCCACCCGATACCCTTCGCTGGACATTGCGGACTCGAGCATCTTGGAAAAAGCTACCGTAACATTGGGTATCAGTATCGTTTTTTCTTTTTTGGCTTTTTTGGTGAATTTAACCATAAAAGGGTCGGGTACCGCCCCGATTAGCGGGACATGGGTTTCACGCCTGGAGCGTACCGTTTCCACGAAAGACCGCACCCTGATGCTAAGCGGACCGCGCACGTCGCTTTCATCCAGCTTTAATATGAGCGGGGTTTTTCCGCCAACGTTTTTCATGAGCGAGCTTATTTCGTCGCTGATGATGGCGTCGTGGCCGCAGCCAAAACTCACGATTTGTACCAGTTCCAAAAACGGGTTGCGCGCCGCGAGATCGGCTGCCGCATACATGCGCGTATGAAAAGGCGTTGTAATTTCCGCGCGCATCCGGCTCAAATCCACCCGGTTCAAGCCTGGCAAAGCATCCAGCGGAAGTATCGGTATTCCCATGTTCTGGATCATGCGGTCAAGATCGTGATTTACCAGAAAATCGCCGTGATACGGCCTGCCCGCAAGAATTACCGCAAAGGGCAAGGGAGCTCCCGACGCCTTGGCCTTGGCATGGGCGGCTTCAAGTTCGGCAAGCACTTCGCCGCCCCGACGGGCCAGGGCGACGCAAAAAGCGGCCTGCGCACTATCGGCTTCCTCTATGGCCAAAAGGGTGCTGGCGAAACTGATTCCGAAGAGCTGCTGTATCCAGTCGCACAGCTGCCGGTTCCGCGAATTGACGTCGAACCAGTGGAACATGGGGTGATCGAATGGAATGCCGTGGCGGTTTTCCGGCTCGTCGCTGTAATGCACCACCAAAGGATAGCCTTTTACGACCGCGCAGACGTGGTTTCCTTTCGTACCGCTGTTTTCCGGAATCATCCGGTTGAGCATGGGCATAAAAATGCGGTCGACTTTCCTGTTGATCAGGTCCAGCACATGCCCGTGGACGAGCTTTGCCGGGAAGCAAACCGTATCGGAGGGAATGTTTTTCAGGCCCGCCTCGAAAAGGCTCTGGCTACTGGGTGAAGAAATAATCACCTTAAAGCCGAGCGCACCGAAAAACCCCCGCCAGAAGGGAATGGAATTGAGGAACTCGAGGGCCATGGGGATTCCTATGCGGATTTCCTTCGGGCTGTCGACAAGGTTTATAGGCCAATCGGCCAGCAGCAAGTCATGGCGCTCCCTGAAAAGATTCGGCACCCTTTCCGTTTTTCGCGTACGCAAGGCTATGGCCGCCTCTTTTGGCGGAAGCACGATTTCGCCGCGGTCGCACCTGTTGCCCGATACATGGGTTTTACCGTTGGGAAACTCGATGACGGTTCTGAGGCAATTATTGGTGCATAGCGGGCAAACCAGTCGATTTTTTTGCGTGTAGGTAAAATTCCTCAGGCTGTCAAAACCGATGAAACTCGATAGCCGATCCGGTTCCATGCGAAAATGTTTTTTTACAAGCAGCGCGATGCCTATCGCCCCCATTTCCCCCGGATAGGGAGCGCGTATCACGTCCCGTCCTATATATTGCTCCATCGCCCGCAGCACTGCCTCATTCTTGAACGTGCCGCCCTGAACCACCACCTTGGCACCCAGGGCGTCGAAGTTGGATATCCGGACCACTTTGGTAAAAATATTTTCAATTATTGAACGGCACAGGCCGGCCATGATGTCTTCGGGTCCTTTCCCGTTTTTTTGCTCGCTTATGATGCTCGAATTCATGAACACCGTGCAGCGGCTGCCCAGAACGGACGGGTTTTCCGATGCAAACGCGCGGGAGGCGATTTCCTGCACGGGGATGTCCAGCGACCGGGCGAAATTCTCGAGGAATGACCCGCACCCTGCGGAACAGGCTTCGTTGAGCACTATCCCGGTAACGATGTCATCGTGAATCTGTATCGCCTTCATGTCCTGCCCGCCGATATCGAGGACAAAACTCGTTCCAGGCACAAAGTGCAGCGCGGCATGCGCATGGGCGACGGTTTCCACATTGTGATAATCCGTGCTGAAGGCCTTGCTGAAAAGCATCTCAGCATACCCCGTCGACCCCACACCGCGGATGCATACCTTGCGTCCTTCCCGCAGAAACGAAGTCTCCATGTCCAGTAAAAGTTTAACCATCACTTCGATTGGATTACCCTGATTGTTTGCGTACCATGTGCCAAGCACTTCATCGTCAGCGGACAGTGCCACGCATTTGCTCGTCGTGGAGCCGCCGTCAATGCCTATATAGATGTCCGTTGCCTTGTCGTCCGCCTGCGCAAAGTCTTGCCGATCGACACGGGGCGCGGTGAATCCATGACGCTTCATAAATACGGCTTTGTCGGCTTCCGCATCAAAAAAGCGCAGGGGCATGGTCGAGCGTTCCGCTGCGCGCGATTCCTTCATGCGATAAATCAATTCGGGCACGGCGGCAAAATCGATTTCCTGCTCCCCCGGATTCAAGAAGGATCCAATGGAAAGCGCCGCTCCGAAAGCCACCAGAGTCCGGGGGTCATCGGGAACTATAACTCCCCCATCACCTAAACCCAGGCGCTCGGCAAAAACGCGCACAAGCACGGGATTGAAATTGAGCGGTCCCCCGACGAAAGTTACCGGCGCATGAATCTCCAGACCCTGGGACAAGCCGCCGATGGTCTGCTTGGCGATGGCGTGAAACGTGGAAAGCGCTATATCTTCTTTACCTACTCCCTGATTCAAGAGCGGCTGGATATCGGTCTTTGCAAATACGCCGCAGCGGCCTGATATATCGAATACGTGGCTGCCGCCGGCGGCATACGCGTTGAACTCTTCCACCGGAACGTGGAGTATCGAGGCTACTTCGTCGATGAAAGCGCCGGTTCCGCCTGCGCACGCGCCATTCATGCGCATATCCGAAGCGTCCAGCCTTCCTTCCGATTCGTTGTAATGAAAAAATACTATCTTGGCGTCCTGTCCTCCCAGCTCGATCGCCGTCCGCGTCGCCGGATAGGAATGCCGTACTGCCAAACTGTTCGCGACGACCTCCTGGATAAAACCTGCGCCGATCGCGTCCGCGATCTCCTTGCCCCCGCTTCCGCACAGGGCAAGCTTTATTTTATGCAGGGGAAATTGCACGGATATTTCCGAACAGAGGGCGGCGGCGGTATCCGCCTGGCGAGCCCCATGGCGCACATAGCGCGTAAACAGTACGCTGGAATCCAAGGGGTTTATTACGACAGCCTTGACCGTCGTGGAACCGATATCAAGACCCATCCATAAGCATTCATCATTATCCATCGGGTTATTATAGGGAGAAACCACATAAACTTCAACCTTGGCTGCCCAAAGCCTCTATTGCCTTGTCCTTGCGCTTGACTTTTTTGAAGCAATGGCGAAAACTGCTGCGAGTCATGAAACGTAAAATCGGGAAATATTGAAGGGAGCATCATGAAGCAATTTTTTTCTAAAAAATACCCTGTGTCCGTTACTCTTTTTTTATGCGCTGCATGCAGCCTGTTCTGCGACGAAGGCCTTGCGCGGAAACCTACCGGTACATTCACCCTGGAAATCATCGGATTGAGAAACGATACGGGCCTGATGCAAATCGCCATATTCAATTCCAGGGAATCTTTCCTGAAAGACGGGAAAGATTTCAGGCATATGAGCGTTCCCATTAAGAACGCGAAGGCAGTGGCGCTAATCGAAAACCTCCCCTTCGGTAATTACGGTATAGCCGTATTCCATGATGAAAATTCAAACGGTAAAATGGATACGAATTTTTTGGGAATCCCAAAAGAAGGCTTTGGCTTTTCGAATACGCAGAGGCCTCTTGGCCCTCCGAAATTCGAAACGGCAAAAATAGTCTTTGACGGAACAATAAATAAAGCGTTAATCGCAATCACCTACTACTAAGCCAAAGGAATTCGCATGATGCATTCTAGACCAACCCTGATCGGCCTGCCGTGGGACTGCAAATCTTCGTTCCTGCGCGGATGCGCACAGGCTCCGGCTCTTATCAGGCAAGCTCTTTTTTCTCCTGCGGGAAACATGTGGTCGGAGGACTTGATCGATTTAGGCGCGCCTGGAATCCTGGCGGATGCCGGAGATTTGATGCTGCCGGAAAATAACGATTCGCTGGCCGTCATCGAGTCCGGGATAGCGTCCGTTCTAAAAAACGGCGGCGTGCCTTTGTCCCTCGGCGGCGACCATGCCGTAAGCTATCCCATCCTTCGCGCCATCGGGCCGCTTTTCCCGGATCTTACCATACTGCACATCGACGCGCATCCGGACTTGTACGACAACTTTGAAGGAGACCGGTACTCGCACGCATGTCCCTTTGCCCGCATCATGGAAGAAAAACTGGCGTCGCGCCTCGTTCAGGTAGGCATACGAACCATGAACGGACATCAAGCCGACCAAGCCAGGCGCTTCGGAGTGCAGGTCATCGACATGAAAGCCTGGGAGGCAGGAACACGACCCGAACTGCCCGGACCGGTCTACGTGTCCATAGACATGGACGGCATCGATCCGGCTTTTGCTCCCGGCGTTTCGCACCGGGAACCCGGCGGATTGAGCGTCCGCGACGTAATCTCGCTGATACAGTCTTTACCCGGACAGCTTGTAGGCGCAGACCTGGTCGAATACAATCCCGCCAGGGATGTGCAGGATTTGAGCGCGCGCGTCGCGGCCAAGCTGCTCAAGGAGCTCGCGGCAAAAATTCTGGCCGGATAAAATTCCGGCGGGAGCAGCCATGCCCCCGCCGGAATTTTTACGCCGCGCCGCTATTGCAGATGAGCGTACATCGTTGTGGAAGAAATCGCGATAAGCGTCATCACGATGGTATTGAGGAATGCCCCCGTATACACGTTGTTCGTCTTATCCAAATATTTCTTCGTAAGCAATGTCGACGTAAACAGGATGGCAATGGTTCCGTAAAGGGTGATGCTGTTCAAATTCACCGTTGGCCACATTGCGGCGCCCGTTATAAAAAGTTTTCCATATTGCATAAGCTGCCAAACGAGCAGGCCGCCTATATTCATGAAAAACGCCACGATATACCCTTTCATTCCCTTCAAGTATTTACTGTTCGTATTAACGTGAATCGCGATACCGTTGACGAAGAAGTACAGGAAGAAGAAAGGCATATATGCCAAGGCAGTCAGCACATGGTGCATATTGAATGCCCTTACGGCGAACAGCCAAATCCTGAAATCGGTCTGGAACAGCGCATCGACCACGAAGAGAACGGCAAAGCCGGCGGCGGCGACGGTTAGCGCCGTTAAGAAAGATTTCAATACCGTTTTCCAGCCGACGACGAAACCATACTGCTTTATGTCCATGCCGGAAGGTTTATTAACCATGTAATACACGATGGACAATATCATGGTTACCAATCCGGTAACGACTATTGCCCAGTAAATAAGCGCGTTTGTCTGCGGCTCGTTGAAAAGGGGCGACAGGACGAACAAGCCCCCTGCGCCGGCCGTAAGCCCAAAGGTGACGAATGCCGAAGCGGCAATCGCCAACAAGCCGAAAATCCCATCCGTTTTTCGGCGGATCAAGGCTACGATCGCGGCGATTCCCGCGATTGCCGTAACCGCCAGCGAAACATATTTCAACTGGGCGAGGCCCGTCGGAAGCTTGCCCATGAGCGTCGCGTAATAAATGGCCGGAATCGCAGCGCTTACCGCCACCAAAATCCAGAACAGCACCTTTTTAGGAACGCCTATCGGGCCGTCGAACTCGAGAGGCGCAGTCTGAACTTCCTTGAACATGGTGGTTTGAATCAAGACTTGAACCAGCGCGATGAACAGCATAAAAAACCCGATAAGCCCAAAAAATTCGGCCAGTTCCTTGAAAAACCATATCTGGTTCCCGGTTCTTAGCGTCGTGACCGGCGCGAGCGTCCCGAAGGCCGCGGCATAGAATTGAATCTGATATCCGGTGGTTTGCCCCGAGAAGTGGTTCCACGCATGCATCTGAGCCGGTTGGTATATGATTCTCTTTCCTTCCTCAAGGGTAGGATAAAAAACATTAACCTGCGGATTAGCGGGATTCCCCAGGAATGTCTTCCCGGCATCGGTGCCGATATAATCTTTCTTAACCATGGTTACCCCGGGTTTGGCATCCGCGGCATTAAAGAAAAACTCGTCATATTGAGCCGCGATCTGCCCGGCCGTCCTGTTGGCAAGCGCTTTATCCGCGACAGCCGCGTTGACGCCCAGATATCCGGTATAGAGGAAATCAGAGCCGGCGGTTAACACCGCGCTTATTTTTCGGACGGCAGGTTTGCCGTCTTTCAAATTCTGCTGATACTGCTGCTCGTCGTTGAATGCCGCCATGGTCGAGGAGAAGCCGCCCATGGAATGCCCGCTTACCGCGATTTGGCCATTGCCTTTAGCATCCTTGAGCACATAGGGCTGCTTGTACATGTATTGTACCGCATCGAAAACGGACGCAGGCCAATAGCCGAACCAAGCGTTGTTGATGTCGTTTTTGGTCAGGTAGGAATCGCCATGTTCATACGAATCCAATGCAAGGACCACATATCCGCGCCTGGACATTTCGATGGCGGGCGCATCCTGCATTTCCTTGGCGTTCAAATAACCGTGCGTCGTCACGATGGCCGGTCGGGGATTTGCCGCACCGGCACCCTTGGGCATGTACAGCAATCCGTTAAGGACGCCCTTGTCCGTCTTGAAGGAGATTTCAGAAGTCGTCACCATAAAAAAGGAGGTGTTGAATAGATAGGCAAATGCGGTACCCAAGATAATAAGGGTTACAGCCAATGCCAGCCAGAATTCGGGCTTCTTGTCGATTTTATTCATACCGGTAACTCCCTTCGGATTCTTTTTCCCAACCGTGGGCGCTTAAACCCCGAATTCCGGTCGTATAGACCGGAATGCTATGGATACGCACTGACATGCCTGTTCTTATCATCGAATAACTCCTTGTACTAGGCTAAAAATTATTATATATGATAACTTCCCGCTGTCAAGCCGATTTTGCGGCTTTACCACATCCCCGTTCCTGCGCTAAAATATCTCCATGTCCGGAAACGTGCCAGCTCTGGAAAAAGGCCTCCAGGTTATCGAATTGATCCTGTCCTCGCATGAAGCCCTCAGCATGAGCCAGATTTCGGAAATCCTGGGTTACAAGGTTTCCGAGACGCAGCGCACGATAGAGTTCCTCGCGATGGAACGCTACCTCACCCGAGGCGTTAGCGGAGCATATTCGCCCGGTCCGAAGTCCTATGGCCTCGTCGATAAATGCCGCGATTCCAACCTCGTCGCGCGGGCGGAAATCCCGATGCGGCGCTATGCCCTCAAATGCGGCGCATCGGTACACATAGGGGTTCTCGTAGACAAGACGCTGCACGTGGTTTATGGAGTCGAAGGCGGAGGTATGGTCAGAGTCGGTGTAAAACCCGGGCTATATGAAGCCGCCGACAGTGTTTCCGGCCGCCTGTTATTGGCGTATCGGCATGCCGAGCAGGATTCAAGCGCGCTGAAAAACCCTGCTTGCGCCGGCGAGGAAAGTCCGGAATGCCTCCGGGAACGCGGCTGGAACTGGGGAGAAGCCGCATGCGCTCGCGGCGTCCACATCATCGCGGTAGGCATTACCACCGGAACCACTCCCGGTGCGGCCGTTTTATCCTCGCCCTATTTGAGCGCGGGAAACGAATCGCAGGGAATCCGGCTTGATTTATATGAAGGATTGATCCTGGCTGCCCGGGAGATCGAGTCTTTTTTTTGACCCGCCATGAACCGCGCGCCGGAAATGGTCGCGGGCACCGGGGGCTTCTGCACCGAGCTTATCCGCCATACCAAGGGCAAACTCGTCGGCAAGCGGGCGCCGAGGGAGTCTATTGCATCGGCATAAAGGAACGCGGCATCGGGCTTGCGGTCAAGATCGAGGACGGCAATTACTCGCGCGCGCTCAACCCCGCGGTCGGCACGGTAAGTCCATGCTTCCACCTTCGATTCGTCAACCCGGAGAAACTTGGGTAACCCTGGCGATGGCGCCCCGGACGCTTTCCAGGGATAAAGGCTTTACCAGGTAGGCGGACGCGCCGCTTTCCCAGGCGCGCTTGATGGTTTCATCGCTGTCGTACCCCGTCGCGTAAATGACGGGACAGGAAATTTTTGCAAGCAGCCTGGTGGTAGTCTCTATTCCATCCAGCTCGCCGGCCAGCTCGATATCCATGAAGACCAGGTCCGGCTTCCAGGTATCGACGAGCTCCAGGGCAAGCTCTCCGGAAGGAACCGCTTTTATCTCGGAGAATTTAAGCTGCTTAAGCAGACACTCCAGAAATAAAACCGACAGGGATTCATCTTCAACCAGCAGGATATTCATGAAATACTCTTTCCTTGTGGGTATTGATGGGGAAGGAGATGGAAAAACCCAATCCCCCCTCCCGCTTTATATTTAAAGTACCGGCTAATTGATATTCGCTCAATGATTTTACAAGACTCAGCCCAAAGCTCGTGCTTGTTTCCAGATTGAAATCCTCGGGCAGGCCGACTCCGTCGTCCGCGTATTGCAAGAGAAGGCGTTTGTCCGCAAAGGCGGTAAAGCTAAGGGAAATGGAGCCGGTTCCCGACTCCGGGAAAGCGTGCTTGTAACTGTTCGTAAGCAGTTCGTTTATCAATAAACCGCAGGGTATCGCCTCGTCGATCAGCAATTCAAGGTCGACGCATTCCTGCGTGAAACTTATGCGCCCATTTGCCCAGGAATTGTTCGAAAGGATGGCATCCGAGAGCAGACGCAAATATTCCTTCATGTTGATCCTGGACAAATCCGACGACTTATAAAGCAACTGCTGGGCCAGGGCCATCGTTGCGATGCGCTGGTTGATATCCTCGAGCGTCGCGTTTACCCGCGAGTCCGGATGGTTGAATGCCTTGAGATATATAATAGACATTATTACCTGCATGTTATTCTTCGTTCGGTGATACAGCTCCTTGATGAGGATATTTTTTTCCACCAGGTTTTTCTGGAGCTGACTTTCGTGTTCTATGCGCACGGTAATATCCCTTGCCGCAACGTATAGGACGGAATCGTGCTGAGTGGATCTTAATTCGACATAACGGTACGAGCCATTTTTGCAGCGGCAGCGAAGTGTACTGCAAACGGCTTCCTGAGCCGCCTTTTTGGGAGTAAACGAAATGGTAACAAAAGGCAAGTCCGCCGGATGGATGATTTCCAGTATCGTCATGGCCTTGAGCTCTTCGTCGCAGTAACCGAAAACTAAGCCCCATTCCGGATTAGCCCTTATAAATCGCCCTTTGCCGTCGAGGATGCAAAAGAGGTCCAGTTCCGTGGAAAAAAACCGGTCCAGTTCCCCCGCCTTCGCCACCAGCGCACTGTCATCGATCTTGGTTTTTACGATCGCCAGCAAGGCTACGAGATGGATAACGTAAAAGATGAGAAAGTAGGCGATATCGGAGAATTGCGCCCGCGTCAGGTCTTTATTCAAAATCAAGCTCAGGATAAAGATCGCCAAGGTGACCGCAATGTACCATTTTACGATCTTGAAGCTGCGTATCAGGCCATGGCCAAAGCCCAGCATGAAGCAGATGGACCATAACCCGACGCAATCGAATGCCAGCGGGTTGTCGAGGCAGGCGAATATGCCCGTCAAAAAAATCAATAAAACCTGTATATATTTCGTAACCTTGTTTTCCAGGAAGAATAACGCGCAAAACGCGAGCAGGGTAATTCCAAGCGACGAGAAATAGGAAACGAGATAGCCGGCCGCCTTCTTCGAAACATCTAAATTCGAATAGTTCAAAAAACCAATCCCGACGGTCATGAGTATCCCGAAAATCACGAGGGTGTTTATCTGCTTGTATAAAGACAGTGAATAACGGGGTTTCGTCATATCCTCCAATAACCGGTTTCGAGAATGCCGTCGGCGGCCGCGCCGTCGAACAGCGCGTCGAAGGCTGTTCCGCCCCTTGCGTTCTTTTCCAGCCGCTTGATGTTTTTATCCAGTTCGAAGCCGAACTTCGGATCCGCGGGGTTGGCCTTTCCCGCCGCAAGATCGGCTTTCAGGTCGTTTTTATAATCCAGAACCATGCACAGCTCGAGCAAAGCCATGCCCTGGGCGATTATACCCCTGTCGCCGCCGTGGAAATTGGCGATGTACTGCATGCGCCGCTTTATTTTTACAAGATCGCTTTTACGGAAGGCAAAAACACCGGGAATCCTGGAGGCCATGACCAGAGCAGTAAGATGAATATAAGCGCAGCGGTCCGGATCTTCACACCCGGCTAAAAAAGGAATCGCCGCGGTAATCTTGAAGGCGGGACTTCGCTGAATGGATGCTTTTTCCTTAATGGCCAGTTTAAAGGCCTGCGCTATGTCGTCTACGATTGCTTCCCAGTTGAACTCTTCCATGCTTGCCTCTCCCCGGCCATAAAACTTTGTTATTCCTAAGAGGTACTATAATATGAAAATGCAATCTGTCAATCCTTATTTAAGGGGACCTCGAAAAACTTCAGTTTTGCGAGGTCGACCATTAAAAAACCTGATTCCTGTAAGGAATCAGTGAGGCAGCTCTGATAACCAACAGGGTTATTAG
>JANNSO010000086.1:0-47048 GCA_031402655.1 Spirochaetota bacterium
TTCCTTGAACATTTCCCGCAACTGCTTATCGTCCAGGCGGCTATAGGCGTTTTTCTGCACGATATATTTTTTGCTGAAGCGCTTGGGTTTTGGGCGGTCGTTCTGCTGCTGCGTGGGATACCCGAACACGAGCATACCCAGAGGCACTACAAACTCGTCAAGGTGCAATAGTTTGACATGCCTGTCGCGGTTTTCCAGGATGTCGCCGATATAGCAGGAACCGATTCCAAGTGACTGCGCAGCTACCACGGCATTCTGGGCGGCTATCATCGCGTCTTCGCAGGCGATGAGCAGGTCTCCCGTGCCGGGGTTTCGGCAGGTTTCGCCCGCAGCCCGGTAACAGTCCAGCCATCGGCGGCAATCGGCGAGGAATATCAGCACCATCGGCGCACTGGCTATGAACGGCTGGTTGTCGCAGCTGATCGCCAGCTCATCCTTGATACTTTGGTCCTCGATATCCAGTATCGTGTATAACACCTGATTTCCGGCGGTAGGCGCCTGGATGGCCGCATCCAATATCAAATCCTTGTCTGCCGGCGAAATCCCCCTGGCTTCAAAGGAGCGGATGGATTTTCGCTCGAATAGCGCTTTGATTGTTTCGTTCATGGAAATGCTCCTTGGCGGTCGGGCGGCGGCAAACCGGGGATCGGCCGCGGCGGAAAGGTTTCGTTGCGGAATTTCGTCCGTAAATGCCGTTGGATCATAGCACATGCGGCGCGAAATAGCCAGAATTTGACAATACCAAAATCTGCGGGCATACTTGGGCCAAGGGGAACCCATGAAAACGCAGCACCGTGGTATTAAGGTAAGGGCAAAATATGTTTTTGATAATTATATGTCCAAGGGCGGTTTTTCCGTATTCATGGCCCTGATCCTGCTCTTTGTCGGCGCTATTGTTTTAATGGCCGCTTTCAGGTTCGTAGCAAACCTCATTGCTCCGCAGGAAAGCACCAAGGACCTTTTTACGCAGTGGTGGCTGTCGTTCCTGCAGATTGCGGACGGCGGTTCAATCGCGGAGGATACCGGCAGCAACGCCTTGAACCGGGTGGTGGGCATAATTTCCCTGTTCGTGGGAATGGTGCTGTTTTCCAGCCTTGTTGCGTTTATCACGAGTCTGTTCGAAGCCAAGCTTGACGAACTCCGCAAAGGCAAAAGCCAGGTGATTGAATCCGGTCATGCTCTTATCCTGGGCTTCGGCGACCGCGTGCTGGAAATAATCCGCGAGCTCGTCATAGCCAACGAATCGGAGAAAAATCCCGCCGTAGTGGTTTTATCGGAACGGGAAAAGGACGAAATGGACGATTATTTCCGCGACCGCATCGAGACCCGAAAAAACACCAGGATAATAACCCGCTCCGGTTCTACTTCCAGCATGCAGCTTTTGCGGCGGGTCGGCGTGGGTTCGGCCAAGTCCGTAATAATCCTCAACGATTCGAGCGTTGCCGATTCCGATGAGGACAAGGAACGTGCCGATGCCAGGGTTTTAAAAACCATCATGGCGGTCATCGCCTGCACCGGCGAGAAAGACGCCCCGCCGATAGTCGCCGAACTGCAGGTCGAAAACAAGCGCAGGCTCGCGAAGAGCCTGTTTTCCAACATTGCGGTTATCAACGAGCATTCCATACTGGCCAGACTGATGGTGCAGACTTCGCGTACCTCCGGTTTGGCGCAGGTATATGATAATCTTGTTGGTTTTGAAGGCTCGGAATTTTATTTTCACAAGCCGAACCAGGGTTTCGGCGGCAAGTCGTACGGAGAAATCCTGTTCCAGTATGATACCTGCAGCGTGCTGGGCATGCGCAGGCGGGATGGCACGGTTACGGTAAATCCGCACTCCTCCACGCGTTTTGAAGCGGGTGACGAAGTCATAGTCCTGGCGGAGGACGATTCCCTTATACGCTATCAACTGCAGGCCCGAACGGTTCAAGTGCCGGATGGAACGCCGGTCGCTGCGCTTGCAAAGGCTGTGGAGAACCAATTGATAGTGGGCTGGAGCAAGAAAACCGCCACTATCGTCGAAGAATACAGTAATTATCTGGTAAAAGGCTCGTCTATCTCGGTTGCCGTAAAAAACGGCGACGATGTGGACAAGGCTGAGTTCGCCCAGATACAGGGCAGGCATTCGGCCATCAAGCTTCGTCTTCTCAAGCTGGATATTCATCAGGATGAACATATGCGGAAATTGAAGCCGGAAGGTTTCGATAACATCATCATACTAACGGCGGACGGGGGCGATGCAGAAACCCGTGATTCGGAAACCATAGCGGCGCTGCTGGAGTTTCGCCATTATTTCCGCACGCTTGGTCGCAAGGATATAAAAACACAGCTGATAACCGAGGTAGCCGATTCCGAGAATATCGAGGTAATCCAGGAAGTTGGCGTCAATGATTTTATGATTTCGAATCAGTTCGTATCCAAGATATACGCTCAGGTTTCGGAGAATCCGGAAGTGCTTAAAGTATATGAAGACCTGTTTGACCCTGAAGGCAGCGAAGTCTACATAAAACCTTTGAGCCTGTACCTGCAAACGGTTCCAGAAAGCATAAGCTTCGCGGAATTGTGCGCAGCGGCATTGAAACGCGGGGAAACCTGCTTCGGCATCCGCTTCGGCGCGGCGACCATGGAGGAAGGAGCGGTAAACGGCAATGTAATTAATCCGGCTAAAAACCGGAGATTCCGCCTCGCCAAGGACGACATGCTGATCGTCCTGGCTGAAGACGAAAGCTGAGGGCGGCGCGCATGAAAGCAACTGACCGTCCGGTAAAGGAAGAAAACGCCTACCGTTTCTTTATGGTATGGATCGTAATCGTTTTTGTCGCTCTTTTTACCGGCATATTCTTCGGCATCGCCATCCGGAACGCCAGCCTTGTAAGTAATATAATCCTTACCCGCGCGCGCGCCATGTTTGAGCAGGTCGTGCTTACCCGCAGCTGGGCTTCGCTTTACGGCGGGGTCTACGTCAGAAAAACCGCCGGCGTGGAATCCAATCCCTGGCTCGATCACCCCGACCTTGCCGCGGCCGACGGCACGATGCTCACCTTGCGGAATCCCGCGCTCATCACCCGGGAAATTTCCGAGCTTGCGCTCAAGACGGCCGATTTCAGGTTCAGGATGACTAGCCTGAAGCCATTGAACCCGGGGAACGCGCCCGACGATTTCGAAAAGATGTCGCTCGATCAATTCGAGGCAGGCAGGAAAGAATCCTGGATTACGGTGGAAGGGGCAAAAGGTCCTGAGTTTCGCTACATGGGCTCGCTGCGAACCGAAGCTTCCTGCCTGGCATGCCACGCCGACCAGGGTTACAGGGAAGGCGACGTGCGCGGGGGTATCTCGGTATCGTTTCCGATCGCAGACGCCAGGTTACAATTGCGCAACGACCTGACGCTGATCATAATCGCCGCCTTTGGCGTCTTGTCCATTGCGCTGTTCCTGGTGTTTCGCCTAATCAGCCAGCTAAAGCGCAAACTGGACCTGGCCCACGCGGCTCTGGCAAACGCCGCGATCACCGACGGCCTGAGCGGTTTGTACAACAGGCGTTACGCGATGACGCGCCTGCACGAAGAAATCGTAAAGGCCGTGCGCCACCGCAGCGAACTTACCATCGCCATCTTCGACGCCGATTTTTTTAAAAACGTAAACGACCAGGAAGGTCACCAAGCTGGCGACATAGTGCTGGTGGCCATCGCCAATACTTTGCGGGAGCAATGCAGGCCCTATGACGTCGTGTCCCGCTACGGCGGTGAAGAATTCCTAATTATATTTCCCGGAAGCTCGGAAGAGGACGCGCAAATCGCCTGCGACCGCGTACGAAGGGCCGTTCCCGACAATACGGCTGCCGCGTTGGTATCGGCGCGCCGCGTTAGCATGAGCGCAGGGTTCGCAAGCCTAGCCGCGCTTCTGTCCGAGTCGTCCGCCATACCCATCGCCAAATCGGAGGAGCTCGCGCAGAAGCTTCTGGGGCGGGCCGATGCCGCGCTGTACCGGGCAAAGGCGGAGGGCCGCGACAGATGCCTGGCCTACAGGGATGAAGGGCCGGGCATAAAAGCGTAAACCAAACCGGGGTTAAAATAATGTGGACGCGGCACCTTTTTACTTGAAAATTGTACTACGGCAATCTTCAAAGGCAGGCAAAGGCCAAGCGCAATGTTTGCCGATGGTGCTGTGACGCCGAAGATGCATTTATCGTCGTGGTTTGAGCCCTTTCGTCGGCTCTGCCTGCAGCGGGTCTTCGGGCCAGTAGTGTTTCGGGTATCTTGCCTTGAGCGGATTTCGAATTTCGCGGTATGCGCCGCGCCAGAAACTGCCTAAGTCGCTGGTTACCTGCAGGGGGCGGCCGGCGGGCGAAAGCAGTTTGAGCACCAATGGCTTTTCGCAGGCGGTGGGGCTTGAAGTGGTTCCGAACAGTTCCTGGATCTTCAGTTCCAGGAAGGCGTCGGAATCCTCGGGGTAGACGATTTTCCTGCTGCTGCCGGCAGGAGTTATAAAATATTCAGGGCAGGCGGCGTCGAGTCTGGTTTTCCATCGCGAATAGCGATAGAGCAAAGCCTGCAGAACAATGTCCGCGGTAAGGAGCTCGGCTCTTAAACCGGAGGATTCCACCGTTACGAAGGGCAGGAGCCACAAGGATGCCTCCCGCGCCAAAACCGGGGACTGCGGCCCTGGCATATCATCGGCCGCGCCCGGGGTATGGCGGTAGAAGTACCCCAGCCGCGAAACAAGGTTGGCTGTTTGTTCGCTTACGGGAAGGCAGGCGAATCCTTCCGATGCAAGGCGCGCGGACAGGGCGGCAAGAATCAGTTGCGCATGCGCGGCCGGCGCAAGGCGTTTTTCGCCGAATAAAAATGCTCCCGCCGCCGTCCTTTCCGTTACCGCCGGTTTCCATCCGCGCCACTCCACCGTAATTAATTTTTCAGTGAGTGGAGCGAGTGCCTCCCTGACATCCTCCGCCTGGATAATGCTCGCTGAAAAAATCCTGCCAACCATTTCGCCTGCGTCTGCGTCAGTCGCCACGATCCATTCCGTTCCGTCGAAATTATTTTTGGAGGCCGCGTTCCGGTTGTTGGCGAAGGTAAATAAAGTGCCAGACACTCTGCGGGCGATGCGGTCGGGATAAGCCGATGCAAGAAGAGCGCCCCCCGATGGCAGCTGTAATCCTCCCAACCCCGGTGAAATGCCGGACTGGGAGCAAATGCGCCTGAACTCGCGTTCGACGCGGCGGCTGTCGTCGTCGCCCCGACCCTGCTTCAGGGCAGACAGTATTGCGCCGGCCGTTTCGTCCACGGTTTTATCCGATTCGCTAATTTGTTCGCCGATTACGGCTGCCATAAAAGCGGCAGCCTGTCCCTGCGAAGTTTCCACTCCGCGCCGCACGAGAGAACCGAGCCTTGGATGCAAGCCTGTTTTAAGGACGCGCAATCCCCTGTCGTTGATTTTTCCGTCCCCGTCGATCAATGTAAGCATGCGCAATAAGCCTTGAGCGCTTTGCCAGGCCGATTCCGGAGGCGCATCGAGCCAGTGTATGCCGTCGCCCCTGATGACTCCCCAGGCGGAGAGCTGGAGGACAAGCTGCGAGATTTCGGATGATAGAATCTGCGGCCGGGCTGCATCGAGCAGGTATTCGCCCTCGCTCCAGAAGCGCACGCAGCTTCCTTTTCCGAGCCTGCCCGCGCGGCCTCGCCGCTGATCTGCCTGCGCTCGGCTTACGAATCCAGTATGCAGCCTATCCATGCCGGTGCGCGCGTCGTAGGCGCTGCCACGGGCAAGGCCTGCGTCCGCAACCATGGTAACGCGCGGAACGGTAAGAGAGGTCTCTGCGATGCTCGTTGCCAGTATGACGCGCCGCCGGCTGCCCGCTTCCGGATTCAATGCTTGTCGCTGTTCGTTTAAGCCCATGCTTCCATGTAAAGTAATTATATCTGAACGGGAATCGAGGGAAGTCAATGCCGCCCTGGTCCGGTTTATCTCGGCCATGCCGGGAAGAAAGGCAAGCAGGTCGCCATCGTGTTTTGCGAGCATCGCGCTTATTCCCCCGGCGAAGAATCCGGCGTTGGAATCGCGAAATACCGTTTTGTCGTTTCCGCTGCGCGCGCTGTCCACCATGGGCTGGTAGGAAGTTTCCACGGGGAAGGTCCTGCCGGGTACGCGAAGCATCGCCGCACCCAGCTTTTGTGCGATATCGGCTGCGTCGATGGTGGCGGACATAAGCAGGATACGGAGAGACGGATTCAGTTCCCGGCAATCGAGGGCTAAAGCGAGGGCGAGGTCAGCGTGCACCGAGCGCTCGTGGAATTCATCAAGAATGACGGTTGAAACTTCGGGCAGACCTGGCGATGCCAGAATCATGGAAGGAAGCAATGCCTCCGTTATAAATTCAATACGCGTATCGGCGCTTATGGCGCTTTCGTACCGCACCCGGTAGCCGGCTCTTGCGCCGGGTTTTTCCTGCAGCAGTTCCGAGGCGCGGGATGCCGCCGAAACGGCGGCGATGCGTCTGGGTTCCAGCACGATGATTTTGCCCTTGCCCAGTACGGGGTGGTTTGCCAGCGCAAGCGGAACAAGGCTTGTCTTGCCTGCTCCCGGTTCTGCCTGAAGTACCAGAATGCCGGTTTTTACGAGGAACTCGCAGATAGCAGGCAGATCGGACGCGACGGGAAGCCCAGTGGCCAGCAGGGCTTCTGTAAGTCGGGAATCGGGGAGTTTCAAGAGTCGCCCGCGCTCTGCGCCAAAAAGTCGCGGACCAAGGCTTGTATTCTGTCGGAGTTTTCCCCGGCCTTTCCGTAGAGCACATGGGTAAAAGCGGTTTCGTCGATGTCAGCCTGAGGTTCCAGGTTGTTGAGTACCGAGTACCCCACCATCCGGGCATACGCCTCAACGGGCAGAACCTGGCCTGAAGTTCCTATAACAGCGAGCATCCAGCCTTCCGCCCGGGCTTTGCTCAAGGCGGTATGCAATATTTGGTATTTTGGTGCCGCTTCCCCGAACATGACGATGTGGTGACGCATCGATGTAGAGCCGCAGCAGGCACATTCCATCCCGTCGAGAATCGACCTGTAGCCGATTTCGGAAATTTCGTCGCATCGTTCGCAGCGGGCCTTGGTAAGTTCTCCGTGCAGATGCACGACGTGTCGACAGAGCGCCTTCTCAAAAAGGTCGTCGACGTTTTGGGTAAGGTTGACTATCCGCCCCGGGAATTCCATCTGGAGCTCAGCCACCATGAAATGCGCCTGATTGGGTTTTTTATCTTCCAGATCCTTGCGCCGCGCATCGTAGAATTCCAGTACCAACCTTCTGTCGCGGCGGAATCCTGCGTCGGAGCATACTTCCATGATGTCATGGTTTTCCCACAACCCCCCTGAGTCTCTGAAGGTGCCGATGCCGGATTCCGCAGAAATACCTGCGCCGCTTAGCAGTATGGCTTTTTTCATTTAATCCTCCGCCCATGTACCTATGCGGCTAATCCGCGGTCGCGGGCTTCCAGTAGTCCAAGGGCTATGCTCGTAAAAACTTCTCCCTCGGAAACACGGCCGGGGAATAGGCGTTCGAGCATTTCGATAAACAGGGGGATTCTGGACGAGCCGCCTACGCGCACGACAGCGTCTATTTTTATTGCCTCAAGGGAAGCAGAAGAAATAGTCTGCAGAACGAGGTTTCTGGCTGCCTGGATATGCCGTTCTATTATTGTCTGGAAATCGACTCGATTCAATGATTCATCGATGGCCAGATGCGGCGGAACGAGAAATTGAATTTTGGAATCTTCATGCGCCGACAGGCGTATTTTTGCTTCGTCAATTTGGCGGAACAGCCCAAATGCCATGTTTTTGTCCAGGAATTCCATGAGGCCTTTTAGCCTGGGTTTGTCCAGGGGGCGGGCATCGGGAATAAGGTCCTTGATAGTCCTGCGGGTCATGGAGATGTCGGCGAGGGGCAGCGCATAAAAGGATGCCACCTGGTCGGTTATCCATGTAGGCATGTCCAGGTATCGTCCGGTCATCGTCCGGAACTTTCCGGAGAATCCGAAGTGATTTATTATTCGCACCCGGGAAATGTCCTCGTTGAGCATGTAGCCGCCGAGGTCGCAGCCTCCGCTCGAGAGTATCTCCACCGATGTTCCCGATATCCTGGCTATCGAAATGTCCAGCGTGCCTCCGCCGAAGTCGAATACCAGCACGTTGACCGGCCTGGTGCCCGACCTGGTGCCCGGCATATTGCCCGGCATATTGCCGAGGAGGCTTACCGCGGCCCCTACGGGCTCAAGCACGAATTCTACCCGATTGAAGCCGGCAAACTCGCAGGCTTTCCTGAAGCGCTCCTGCAGGATGGCGTCGCTTTCCGGGCTTGTACCCAGCTTTACCGGCCTGCCCAGGACTACTTCTTTAGTATCGCTGGCCGTTTCCGCGTCTGCCTGGCGTTTTACCTCACGCAGAAAAAGCCCGGCCAGCGATTCTGGCGGCCAAAAGGTGCCGAACACCTGGGTGCCCGAAAATAGCGGATCCTTGAGCGCCAGCTTAATCGCCTGGAAAAACCTGAAATGGTTGTACAGATTTGAGTTATTTTTAAATAACTGGAGGGCTTCGGTGTAGTCTTTTACGGCTTCGGCGCCGACGGAAGGGCGTTTGTCGCGCTCGAAGTAGAGCAGGGAGGGGATAACTCCTTCCGTGCCCAGGCGCAGCACGCGGGACTTGCCTCCGTCCCCGGTGGTTACAACCGTATTCGATGTGCCGAAGTCGATGCCGTACATTGTTCCTCCAGGGGGGTATTCGCGAAAACGACAAAAACACGTCCGCGGGGATGCCGGACGTGGAAGAAGAATATCATCATGAAGATGCCATGCAAGTCAAGACGACTCCGGCGGCGTCGGGGGCAGGGTCGGGGCAGTCCACTTATTTGTTATGCGGATTCGTGTTATACTGCCTTTTAACAACATGAATGCACCTAACCAGGCTTTGAAAGCCAAAAATTCAGCCTTTGCCGGCCTTTCCACCACTGCGCTCTACCGGGCACACTCCGAGCGGTCTTTCGGAAATCCGCTCTGGAGCGGCGCGCCTTTCCGATTCCTGATAGTGCGGCTTTCGCCTTTCGCCGAGGTGGAACGCTCGAGCCCGCATTCTTTTCTGTTTCGTGAACTGCGGCACGCGCTGCCGGAAGCCTATATAGATTTTTCCTTTTTCCCCAGTTCCTGGGACAGAAAAATTCTCGAAGAACAGGGCGTACCCTTGATGCACGGCATCGCCTCGGGACGCGGGGCAATAGATTTCGATGTTATACTTATATCTAACGCCTATACCCTGGAGCTCGTGAATCTGCCCTTGTTCCTCAAGGGTTCCGGCCTTCCCGTAAGTCTTTCCGAGCGCGAAAAGGGCCGGTACCCGATACTGGTTATGGGCGGCTCTAACGCTTTTGCAAGCGCCGCCGCGAGCAAGGTCAGGATAGACGGCACGGTGGACACGATGGTGGACGCGGTGTATTTCGGGGAAGGCGAAGGAGCAGTATCGCGCATGGCCGCTTCCTTGGGAGCCGCGGGTAAGGTTTTTGCTGCCGATCGAGCCCTGGCCCTTGATGCCCTCGCCGCCGATACCCCAGGCCTGTGGCATTCCCGCCGGATTCATCCGGTGCGGCAGGCGCTTGCCGTGCCCTACGACGGAGCAGGCGACTGGCTGCCTGTATGCCCGCCGGTATTCGCCGGAGAGGAAGCCGGCACGGTGCGCATCGAGATAACCCGCGGTTGCCCGGGCTTCTGCAATTTCTGCTTCGAAGCATGGGAGCGCAAACCGTTCCGCGAGCGAAGCCTCGAATCCATACTGGCGGAAGCCCGATTCCTCAAACAGAGTACCGGAGCCGGCACCATCGAGCTGGCAAGTTATAATTTCAACGCGCACTCGCGGATCGCCGCCATCATTCGGGAATTGAACTCCATGTTCCAGAAGGTGAATTTCATGAGCCAGCGCGCGGATATCCTTGCCGGGGTGCACGGGCTCGTGCGGGCGGAGGTCGCCGGCGACAAGCGCTCGTTTACCCTTGGCGTGGAAGGCATATCCAAGCGGATGCGCGCGCGCTACAACAAGGAGCTGGAAGACGGCGAGCTGTTCTCGGTCATGGAACGGCTGTTCAGGGAGAACGTGCGCGAGATAAAGATATTCTGTATTATAGAAGGTTCGGAAACCAAGGAAGATATGGCGGACTTCGCTACGGCCGTGGGGCAGATCGTCCGCCTGCGCAACCTTTCGGGCTTCAAGCCCAAGATGGTTTTTTCCGTGGGCAGACTGGTACGCATGCCTTTTACACCACTGGCTTTTGATGCACTGCATCTCGATGACAGCCTGTACGGCCCCATCCTGGATGCGGTACGGGAAATAATCGAAGGACACGGTTTCGAGTTCCGCGAGCCCGGTTATCTGGACGAATACGCGTTGTCCCAAGTGCTGGCCCTTGCGCCGAAAGGCTGTTTCGACTTGCTGTGCGCGATGGCGGACCGCGGCTATACCTACGAGCAAAACCTGTCCAAGGGTGCCTGGAGTTTCGCCAGGAAATTCCTGTCCGACGCAGGCAGCCTCGGTCTCGAGTTTTTCGCGGAAAAGCCCAAAGACCATGTCTTTGCCTATTCCTTCGTGGAGCCCCTTGTTTCCCGTGAATTCCTGTACCAGCGCTTTCTGGACTCCCGGACGGATACGGAATCCTTTTCCTGCTTCGGAGGCTTGTCCGGGGAGAAGAGCGATCCCCGCTGCGCAGGCTGCGCCGCCTGCGCCGACGACGAGCAGAAAGAAAACTTAACAAGCCACCGCATACAGCAAGCCACGGAAAAGGACATCGCCAGGATCAGGTCCCTGACGGAAGCCAAGCGGCGTCCTTTCCGCGTCCTAGCAAGGGCGAAAATCCCGATGGAATCCGCCGGCGCGCACCCTTCTTTTTCCGCCTCGGCGCACGCAGCCGCTTTTATGGCCCTTGTACCCCGCTGTGCGGAAAGCTTCCTGTATGCAGAAGATAAGCTTATCAATGATTCCGGCATTTCGGCCCGCCTGCCGGGTGCGTATGGCTCCACGATTATGGCCTACTGTTTTTTATCCCAGCCGGATACGGCAGCTGTTGCCGCCGCCGGTTACGCGCTTGTCGATGAGCATTACGAGGTCGGCAAGCTGGAAGCATGCGCGAAATTCCCCGATTTTTCTTTGCCCGGAGCTCTGCGTCTGGTTTCGGACTTTCTGGATTCGATTTCCATTGCCTACACTCTCGCAAAATCCTCGGGTTCGAGCTGCTTCTCCATTCCCCAGAAAAGCCTTAAAAAGAAAAATGTGCTAAAAGTCGTGGTTTCCGCCGATGGCGAAAACTCGTCGGCAGCCCGTTTTTACTGCGGAGCCAAGTTCGATTTAAGCGCCTTAGCCGAGCTTGCGCGCAAGCGTGGCCAGGCATTGGAGCTGGAAGTACTGTCGATTATCTGATGAGCGGGAGGGTTTTTGATCAGCGAAAAATATACTGATAGTATCCTATTTCGTTATTCTCCTATCCTGCTCGTTTTTATCTTTGCACTGCAGCTTGCCGGGCTTGATGCTCAAGTAGTCTTGGCTTCGCCTGGCATCACCGATTCCAAACGCGCAGAAGCCATGTTCCGCTTTCCCGCCGGCGGCGTAATCTCCACAGGGCCTGTGGCATCGAAAAACCTCGTCTGGCTTATGGCGGACAGTAAGACGCTCTACGTTCTGGATATAAACGGCAGGGCGATAGGCAGGCGCGACATGCCTACGCGAAAGGCGGCGTTTATCGTTCCCGATGGTTTCGGCAGAGCCGCGGTAATCGAGGGAATCAGCAGGCTGTCGCTTATCAACAAGGCCGGCCAGACCGTGTGGTCCTTCGATACGGAAAGCCCCCTGGACCTAGCTCCCTGTTTCGGGGCGGACGGCCGCATTTTCCTGGTTGTCGGCTCGACGCTGAGCTGCCGTGCGGCAAACGGCCGTCTATTATGGAGTCAGAGCCTTGACGCTTACTGCGGAACCGCTCCGCGCATAGGGCCGCAAGGCGGGCCGCTGCTCGCCTTTGCCGATGGCAGCGTCCGCGCCTGGAACCCCGACGGTCGCCTGCTCTGGAGCGTCGCATCGGGGATTTCCTCTCCCTCAGCGCTGTGCTGGGGCTCGGATGTGTTTCTCGTTGTCCCCGATTCCGGTGCCCCGCGACTTGGAAAACCCGGGGGAGAACTGGTTCGCATTGCCCTGGGCGACGATTTTCGCGTGCAAGCAGTGCTTTGTTACGAAGACGGATTTCTGCTTGCCGGTGCAGGTGGAGTCCTGGTCTACCTGGACGGAGCTGGAACCGTGCGCTGGCAGATTCGAACTGGATGCCTTGGCAGGCAGGATCTGGCAGTTTTCCCAGGGCGCATTCTCGTGCTTTCCGCCGGACTTGTAGCGAGTTTTAATGCCTCTGGCCAGCTGTTGCGTCAGCTCAGCCTGCAAAATTCCAGCGGAATCCCGGCTGTGGGACTGAACGGCGCGGTTTTTTCCGGAGGCACAGACTGGATTCTCTATGCGTACCGCTTCGAGCGGGATCTTGAAATACCGTCGCACGTTAATCCAGCCATCGATATAGAGGCTGCACTTGAAGCTGCCCGTGAAGAGGCTTTTTGGACTCCCGGAGGCGGAAGCGACGATGCGCTAACAAATCGTCTTTTTTATATTGAAAATTCCTTAAAATCGGGTAATATAAAAGAAGAGGCCGGTGCGGCTTTGCTTTTTGCCGCTGCGGTGGCAAGCGGCAGGCTGGATGCGCCATTCGGTGAAGGGCCTGTCTCCCTGGATCCTGTGCCCCGCACGGTTGTTCCGCGGGTTGCAGCCTGCGAATTACTGGGGCTTTTCGGAAATCCCGCGGCGATTCCGATTTTAGCCGGCGTTTTTTCGCAGGACATGGATCCCGTAGTGCGAGCTGCGGCCGCCGATGCCCTTGCGTCCATTGGTCTGGATCCAAATAATCTGGCCATGGAAGCCTTCGAGCTTGCCAGCAGGGGCTTCCTGGAAACGCGTGTCGCACTGGCTATGATAGCCGCCGTCGAAGCGCTTTATCGTGCGCAAGGCGGGCTTGAGCACAGTTCCGGTGCTTTGGCGCTTGTCCGGCTTCTGAATACTGATTATCCGCGCGAGGTACGACAGCGCGCCGAAACTGCGCTGAAACGCATACGTTCCGTTCGATGACAGGAGAAAAGAAATGATAAAACGATTACTGGTTCTGTCCCTGAGCCTCGCAGCCGGGCTCTTCATGCTCGATGCCCAGAATGTCGACAAAGACGAGCTTTCGAGCGTCGGCGCCGCCACGATCGAGTTTATAAACTACAGCGGACCGCATGAGCTCATCGAGACCGCCGCCTCGATTCGCGGCATCGGCCAAGCACTTGGCGCGGCCGTAGCCGGAGGATCGGCGCGATACGGCGACGCGTCTAAATATTATATTATCCACGCGGTGGATTCCTCGGTAAAAGAGGGCTTCGATGCGGACATCCTGATTCTGGGCGAAGGCTGCGGCCTGGATCATATCAAGAACCTGCGTCGCATCATAGCCGGATACCTGGAATCCGCCTATAAATACTCGGCCAAGGACGCCGATACCCTGGCGGTATTCATTACGGTCTACAACGCCGTATACCGCGGCAAGCTCGATTACTTCAAGGGCAAATACAAACCCGTCGTGCTTAAGGAATTGATCGAGGCCACCGCAGGCCTTTCCATCCGCTGGGACGAATGGGCGGGCTGCTCCCGTATCGTGATTCCCTTGAGCGCAAGGGCCGGGGCAGGGGTTGTCGGTTCCGTAAATACCACTCCCATCACCGACAAGCCCACCATAGACAGTGTTAAAAAAGATTCACCCACGGGTGGCGTCGAAGAACGCCGCGATGTCGTGGATATCAAGGAGCGCGACGTCGCGCAGGAAGAAAACGCCATCGCCAAAGAAAAAGCGCGCATAGCCGAGGAAGAGCGCAAGCTGGCCGAAGAGAAAGCCCGGTTGGCCGCGGTAAATCCGGCCGACCCCGCTGCCGCAAGCGGAACCGCCGCCGACGGCGCAAAAGATGCCGCTGCCTCCGCAGAAAAAGGCGGCACCCAGCAGGCCGGTATCAGCGAAACGCCGGCTGCCAAAGCAGAAGCCGATAAAGAAGCGGCCGCGGCCGTAGCCGCAAAGGAAGCCGCGCTTACCGCAGCCAAAACCGATGTTGCGGCTCGCGAAACCGCCGTCGCCGCCAAGAAAGACGAGATTGCCGCGGACCGGGTTGCCGTCGCCACCGACCAGAAAGGCCAGATAGGCAGCGAAGTCGCGGCGGCAGCCGCCAAGGAAGCTTCCGGCGTCGTGTTGTTCGAACTCCTCAACCCGGGTTTGCCGTACGCGCGCATCGTGCTGGTGGATATAAAAACCAGCGAGCGCCTGCGCAAGAGCGACGTTAACCAGATTCGCACGCCTAGCATCGTGGACATGGGAGATGCCTACATTGCCGTAGCCGGCCAAGTTACGGGAACCGGCGGTCTCGTGCGCCTCATCCGGGTCGAAAAATCCGATTATTCCAAAACCGTGCAATCAAGCGTGGATGTATTTCCCGAATCGACGGTATGGAATATATCCAACGCGATTTATGCCGTGATCAAGGCGAAGGATGGATGGGCCTTGGGTTTGTTCGATCCCAAGACACTCGAACTCAAAGCCGCTTCCGCCGCGGTAAGCCAATGGACTTTCCTGACGGAGTCCGCGGGGATGCTTATCGTCCAGAAACCATCGGGGGGATTTAATATACTCGAGAAGGGCGGCCTAAAAACCAGCTCGGAGATTGCCCCCTGAATTTACGGCGAAAAGCTTAACGGCTTTTCGCCTTTTTTAAGAAAATTCAATTCGTGGAACGAATTGAATTTGGTTGGGAGAATTGAAAATGGTCGCCTGGATTAAATCCCGGTTTCGGATCCGCAGGGGAATTTTTTGTAACACAGTAGATCTTGCGCAGGAGGCATGGGAATGACGAGGGACGGGCAGTTTAAAGGCAGAAGCATCACGGTGGTCAATGATTTGTCGGTGGACGAGCAGCGCTATTTGTACCGAAAGGCACGCGAGCTCAAGGCAGAAACGGCGAAAGGCGGAGACGGTAAAGGGTTTCGCATACAGGATCCCGATTATTCTGCATACCTTATTTTTTTGGAAAACTCCACGCGCACGCGGGAATCATTCCGCAATGCAGCGGAATTCCACCAGGTTCGCGTCAACATGTTCGACACCGCCACCTCATCCTTCGCCAAAAACGAGAGCGTAACCGATACCATCAAGATGCTCGTGGGGTACGCGCCCGAATCCTGCTTCATCATCCGTTCCAAGCAGGAAGGCGTCTGTCGGTGGCTGTCCGATTACCTCGGCCCCTGGGCCGAGCGCAACGGGCACAAACGGCCTGTGTTCATCAACGCGGGTGACGGCAAACATGAGCATCCCACCCAGGAATTCCTCGATGAGTTCTCATTCCTAGAACAGCAGAATTGGAACGAAGACAGCATACACCTGGCGCTTATCGGGGACCTGTACCACGGCCGCACCGTGCACTCCAAGGCGGACGGGCTGTGCGTGTTCAGGAAAGTGGTCGTGGACCTTGTGGCCCCGAGCGAGCTGGCGATGCCGCCTTTCTATATCGAGCGCATGAAGCGCAACGGCTTCGAAGTGCGCATTTACGCTTCCCTCGATGAGTATCTTGCCGCCGGAAAAATCGCGAAAATCTGGTACTTTACCCGTCTCCAGCTTGAGCGAATGGGAGAGGCCGTGCTGGAAAAAGCCCCGTCGCTGCGCAAGTCCGTGACGTTTCGCAAGGACATGATGGACAGGCTCGAGAGTGGAACAAAATTTTATCACCCCTTGCCGCGCGACAGGCTGGGCTGCACCATCCCGAATTTCCTGGACGACACGAGCCTCAACTCCTGGGACGCGCAGTCGGCCAACGGCTATTATACGCGGGCCATAGAGATGGCCATGTGCGCCGGCGTGCTGGGCGACGACTTCAAGGGCGTCCCGCATTCCGCCGCCGAGGTCGAGGACGAGTTTGTTCTCGAGGCTCCTTTGGTGGCGCACCAGAAAGGCGAGTACAAAGTCGGCATTAAGCCCGTGGACAATGGCCTGGTCATCGACCATATCGCCTCGGGCAGGACCCCCGCGGAAATTTGGGACCGTATCGACAAGATCCGCCGCGTATTGGGGCTCAACCTGCGTTCGTCGCACGGCGTCTACCACTCCAACAAAGGTCCCGAGTCGTTCAAAGGGATCATCTCGGTTCCCGACGTGCTGGCCTTCGGGGAAAAAGACCTGAAGAAGCTTGGCGCAGTGTCGCCGGGCTGCACACTGAATCTGGTGAAGGACCACGTCGTGTTTAAAAAATATCGCCTGGGCATGCCCCCCAGGATATATAACTTTGCGGATATTTCCTGCAAGAACGAGAACTGCATCTCGCATCCCAAACATGAGGAACACATAGAAACGCATTTTGTGCGCAAGACCGATTCCAAAGGCGGCAATACCTTCGTGTGCCGCTGGTGCGAGCGCGAGCACGAATATTCGGAAATCTGGAATATATGACTTCGAAGCGCCGCGGCGGCTGGACGGAATCCCCTTCATGCAATAAAATATTTCCATGATCGAAAGCGAACGGGTAAAAAACGTCATTGCGGAGGCCAAGCGCTCGCGGCTTGAGGCTCGAAGGAACCTTAAGCCGGTACGCAGGTTTTCCCTCGCCCGTAAGGCGCTTTGGGCGGCGTTGTCGCTGGTCTTGCTCGGAATCGCCCTGCCGCCGTTCCTTGTCCCGGTCGAGGGCAGGGTAAGCTCCGCATTTTTTTTCCGCTTCGCCCCCGACAAGACTTTACCCACGCTGGAATTCCACGATGCCATCGATATAGCGGTCCCGGCGGGGACTCCCGTACGTTCCATTGCCTGGGGCGTGGTGGAATCCTGCGGTTGGGACGATGCCGCCGGGAATTTCGTGCGCATGCGCCATCCTTTGGGCATCCACAGTTTTTATGCGCACCTGTCGTCCCTGCTCGTAAGACCCGGAGACCTGATCGTGTTTCCTTTTTTCAGGCGATTGGGTTTTTCGGGGTCGACCGGCCGCTCCACCGGACCGCATCTGCATTTTGCGGTGCGGGTCGGCAGGATTCCGCTGCCTCCGGACATGCTGCTTTTCTTCCATAGGATACGCTTGGCGATCCTGGGTTTTTAGCAGGTCGACGAGGTCCGCTCTCTGCGCTATACTCCCGGGAATGGACAGCAGCCCCGCGCAGATACTGAAAAAAATATTCGGTTACGATGATTTCAAGCCGTTCCAAAAACAGGTTATCGATGCCGTTCTCGCCGGCCGTGATTGCCTGGCAGTACTTCCTACCGGCGGCGGTAAATCCCTGTGCTACCAGATTCCCGCCATCCTGCTTCCGGGCATTACCGTCGTCGTGTCCCCGCTCATAGCCCTGATGCGGGACCAGGTAACGGCGCTGGTTGAAGCGGGTGTCGACGCGGTTTTCATAAACAGCACTCTTACGGTCGATGACAGGCGCGAAATCGAGGCGAGGGTGCGGCAGGGAAAGGTCAAGCTGGTCTATGCCGCGCCGGAATCCCTGGCAACCGACAGGCTTTTGTCGCTCCTGGACGGTTCGGAGCCCTCGCTCATCGTGGTTGACGAGGCGCACTGCGTCTCCGAATGGGGGCATGATTTCAGACCCGAATACCGGGGGCTCGGCTACCTGCGCATGCGGTTTCCCAAGGCCGTCTGGCTCGCGGTAACCGCAACGGCCACGGAGCGGGTCCGGGACGATATCAGGAAGAATTTATCACTTCAGAGTCCCGAAATTTTCCTGGGCGGCTTTGACAGACCCAATCTTCGCATCTCGGTGGAAGCCAAGCAGGATGCGCGCGGCCGCATCGTCGATTTCGTCGAGGCTCGAGCCGGGCAGTCGGGAATAATCTATTGCGGCTCGCGGAAGCGCACCGACGACTTTGCCCAGACCCTTCGTGCCCGCGGCATAGCCGCAGCGGCGTACCATGCCGGCCTTCCAGCAGCCCAGCGCAACGCCAACCAGTCTGCCTTCGTGCGCGACGACATACTCGTGATGGTGGCGACGATTGCTTTTGGCATGGGAATCGACAAGCCCGACGTGCGCTTCGTAATCCATGCCGACCTGCCCAAGAGCGTCGAGAACTACTATCAGGAAATCGGCCGGGCGGGACGCGACGGGCTGCCTTCCGACTGCCTTCTCCTCTATAGCGCAGGCGACATGGTAATGGCATCGCGACTGTTCGAGGATCTCCCCGACGAGCAGCGCCGCGATGCGCGAAAGCGCCTGGAAGCCATGCGGGACTATGCCGAAAGCGATCAGTGCCGCCGACGTATCATCCTGCGGCATTTCGGCGAGCCTTCGGCTTCCGAAACCTGCGGCGCCTGCGACAATTGCCTTTCCGGTCCGCGGAATATGGCGGACCTATCCGTCCCCGCGCTCAAGTTCATGTCATGCGTCAAGCGCTGCGGCGAATCCTTCGGGGCAGTGCATATCGTGGACGTGCTTCAAGGCGAGGCGACCGAAAAAGTGCTCCGCTTCGCGCACCAGGAACTTTCCACGTTCGGCATAGGTGGGGAGCTTACGCGCGCCGCCTGGCTTACCCTGGCGCGCCGCCTTGAATCCACCGGCCATCTCTTGCGGGATGGCGCGCATAATACCCTGTGCTTGAGCGATGCGGCCTATGTGATGTTTCGCGAACGCGGAGCCTATATGGTTCCGGAGACTTTGTTGGCCGGGCCTGCTCCGCGACCGTCCCGTAAGGCTAAAAGCAAATCGTCCTCGCCCCGAGGCAGTTTCGGTATTGCAGGATCCTCCGAAGACGAACCGGCGGCGGAATTGTTCCATAAGCTGCGCGAACTGCGAAAGAAAATCGCGGACGAGAGCCAAGTGCCTCCCTACGTTGTTTTCCCCGACCGCACCCTCAAGGAGATGGCAGTGGTAAAGCCGGAAAGCCTGGGCGACCTCGCTAAAATCTACGGAGTGGGCGACACCAAGCTGCAAAAATACGGAGAGCTGTTTTTGACTCTTCTGCGCAGGAATGCTTGAATTTACCTGTTATGCGGCAAATATCGCAGTGATGACCGTTTTGGTATCTCTTCGCTCCGTCAGTATCCTTCCGTCTATCTGAAAGGCAAGCTTGCTCGCCAAATTTATCTCGTCACCGCCTTCGGGTTCAGCGCCGTCGTGCTCGAATGAAATAGTTATTGAATGTTCACCCGTGGGCAGTCCTTCGAGCTGAGCCTCCACCGGAGACCCATCTGTTTTAAGGATCAGTGCACGGGAGAGCAGTTCTTCCAGGAGCAGCGAGCAGGGAACCGCCGTTTCGAGCGGCAGGACGAAATTGCGGACGGTCGCGATTATGGTGGGGATTTTAGGGCCAATCGCCGCAGAGTGCGCCACATCAGCGGCGATGTCCGCCGCGCAATCGGTAAAATCTATGCGCTTTTCGCTGGGCAGCGACGCAACCTTGTCGTGGATTACCGCCATCGCGGAGATTCGCCGCCTTACGCTTTCGAACGCGTCCTGCGGCCTGCTCTTGTCGGTCATATCCAGAAGGCTCAGTATTATCTGCAGGTTGTTTTTTACCCGGTGGTGGATTTCCCGAACCAGCATGGATTTTTCGTCGAGCCGGTCTTCCAGTTTGCTGTACAGGCCGATATTCATGAATGCTGTCGATACGGTCATGCAGAACAAGGCGATAATGTTTCTCTCAATGTCGTTCAGTTCGCCGCATTCTTCTATATAAAGCAGGTGTTTTTCCAGTTCGCCGGAATTTACGCAAATCGCCAGATCGTTTCCCCAAGTGGCCATCCCCTTTTGTTTAACTGCTTCCGCTATCGCTTCCTTGCAGCTTTCATCGAGCAGTAACGCATCTTCTTGGCGATCCTCTTTGTCGTATTTTCCGGTTCCTGCCAGAATTTTGCAGGAATTTCCGGAAAGGATGGCGGCAAATCCCGAGATGACGGGTTTCGCTGCGCATTTTCCGGATCTCAAAAGGAGGATCAGCTGCGTCAGCGCTCCCGAGGCGAACAACGAAAGTGACTGGAGCCTGAACAGTCGCGGAGCTGCCTCCAGTATCGACTTCATGCCAAACCTGCTTTGCTCGATTATTTTTATATCACGAAAACCCCGGATGGCGGTCAGTATCGTAACCCACAGCTTTTCGTAGGTGAGCTCCGTTTTTTCTTTATAATCGTTTATTTCGTATTTTTCCATAACGGTGGACAATGGCGCCAATCCTGGTTGGCCCGTGCGCAAAATTATCCGCAGGCTTTGGTTGTCCAAGTCCTTGCGTATCCATTCGGCAAGAAGAAGGCCGGCGTTGTCCGTTTCCATGACGACATCCAGCAATAAGACGGCGATATCCGTTTCGAGCTCCAGAAATTTCCTGCACTCGGCGGCCGAATGAACGGAAAACAGCTCAAGCTTTTTGCCCAGTATATATTTATCCCGAAGCACCAGTCTGGTAACCAGGTGAACTTCCTCGTCATCGTCCGCTATCAGTATCTTCCAGGTGGAATCCGAGCCGGATACCGCTTGTTCCTTTTCTTGCTTAAACTGCACAGCTTTATTGTCCGGCATTGATGGCTCCTTCTGAAGATATGGTACAGGGGAAGCGGAGAATAAACATTGCGCCACCCCCGACGCGTTCCTGGTAGCTTACGTCCCCGCCTTGCCCGGTCATGATGGATTTTATTATATAGAGCCCAAGACCGGTACCCCCGTTGTCCCTGGTCGTAGTAAAGAAGGGGTCGAATATCCTCTCTGCGATGTCTTGCGGCACTCCTCTGCCATTGTCTTCGTAAAAAAGCATCAGCCCTTCCTTTTTTTCTTCCACCGTAATCGTAATTGCTCCGGCATCTCTGTCGACAAAACCGTGTTTCAGGCTGTTTATTATAAGATTGGTCAGTATCTGATAGAGAAGTCCGGGTATGATAAGCGCCCGGAGGTCCGGAGAGCAGGCAAGCGTAATACGGTGTTTTGACTTTTTAAGCGTAGGTTTTAGGCTAAGAAGCACGTCTTCAATATAGATTTTTATTTTGGTATCCCTTTTTTCCTCGATTGACTGGTCCGCCGCTATTTTTTTGAATGTGTTAATAAAATCGCTTGCCCTGCGAAGGTTTCTAAAGCTTATGTCCAGGGCCTCTCCTGTTTCCTCAAGTGGCGCAGCCAAGTCATGGTCGCTCTCGGGGTTCACACGGCAGGCTTGCAGCATGTTCCGGTTCAGGATTTGCGCATGGGAGGTTGCCGTAATGCTCACCCCCAAGGGCGTATTAACCTCGTGCGCAACGCCTGCGACGAGGCTGCCTATCAGCGCGAGTTTTTCCGCTTCTATCAATTTTCCCGTTCTATCTTTTACGATTTCCTCAAGACTTGAATTATTATGCTCGATTATGGCGGCCATTGTGTTGAACGCGTCTGCCAGAGCCGAAATTTCCCTGGTTCCGGTAATGGTTACCCTGGTTTTGTAGTTCATCCCTGAAAAAGCCTCGAGAGCCGTGCCGATACCCATTATTTTCCTGGTTACCAGCTTGTCGGTACTTAGATAAAGTACCAGGGCAACCATGCCGGCAATTACGCAGGCCAGAACGATGGCTGAATATAGATTACGGGAAAATATTTTCCTGGATTCGGCCATATCCGCGTAAACCGCCAATCTTCCAATTATCAACGAATCGTATGCGACGATCTTGCTGGTCGAGATTTCCTCTTTAGCAGGTTTGCCTTGGGTTGCGACTGCCGATTTCGAGTTTGCGGTTCCTATAAGCTCCCCTGTTTCGTCGAACAGCAGGATTTTGCTTATATCATTGTCCTTTAACTCGCTTTCGAGTAGTGATATCGCCTGGTTTTTTGCAAAATACCACAGCGGATATTGCAAGGTGGATGCAAGACGATCCGAAACAAGATTCGTTTTGACGTAGGCCTGCCTGATGAATTCTTTTTCCATAAAAGCGGAATAAATCGACAGCGAAACCAAGGTTGCCACCGATGAAGAGGCTATGGCGACGAGAATGAGAATTGATCGTATGGAAAACCTTCGTTTTTTCGTCACTTCCCTAAGTGTAAGCCACAATACGCAAACTGCAAGCAAAAACCGGTAAAATCAAATTGCGAGCTCCTCGAAAAAACGGTTTTACTATGCTATCATAAAGCGAGGTAGAAATTGAAATTCGATTTATTCACGCTTTTTTGGGTGCTCAACCTGTGCTATCTCGTGAATTTTATTTTTGCGCTGGTTTTATACCTCGGCGGCAGCTTTTTCCCCGGGGCCCGCCTTTGGATAGCGGCTCAGGTCGTGGTAGCCATGGGCTCCCTGATTTTTACCGGGAGAGAAACTCTGCCTTATTTTTTTATTGCGATGGGAAACACGCTTTTTTTTGGAGCTATGGTCATGTATGCCCATGCGGCATGGATTTTTCGCAGGGGAAAGACTTTTCCCCGGGGTCTTTACGCAATTGTTTGTTTGTTTTTCCTGGGGTTTTTGTTTCTGGAGTCGGCTACCGTCAATGCCAGGGCAATCCTGTTTTCCACCGCGAGCACCATTACCTGCGTATTTGTATTTCTTATTTTCGTTTATAAGACCAAGCCGGGCTATCGCTTCTCATCCTGGATGGCGGGTATACCCTTTTTGGGGATAGGTCTTGGGAATATCATACAGCTGGCAACTGTACTTGCATCGCATCCCGTATATTCGCTCAATATGCTTAATCCGTCCTACGGCATCGTAATCCTGTTTTCCATCGTAACGGCTTCCATCAGTCTATTCGGGTACTTTCTGCTGTCGGTCACCTTCAGGCAGCTCAATATCGAGGCGCAGGCGGAAAAGCTTGCTGAGGCCAATCAGGAGCTGCGCAAGACGAGTTACACGAAGGACCTGTTTGTATCGATGATGGCGCATGATCTTCGCGCGCCTATCAGCGGAGCAGCCCGTTACGTCCGAAAGAACCTGCTGCCGCCGGAGATAGACCTTGTGTCCAAGCGAAAGTCCCTAGAAATTTTGGCGCTATCGCTTGAAAAAACCCATAACTTCCTGGAAAACGTATTGTGGTGGAGCAAAAGCCAGCGTGAGGACATCATCCTTGCGATGCGCAGCTTCGACCTGTCCGAAATTGCAAAAAGCGTGGTAGAAATGCTGAAGCCCATGGCCGAAGGCAAGGAGATAGCGCTTGCCCTGCATTCGGAAGGGGTAACCGTGGATGCCGATTTCGATTCCACCATGCTAATAGTGCACAACCTGGTCTCGAACGCCATCAAGTTCAGCGAGAGCGGTTCCACGGTTCAGATAGCGCTGGGCCTCACTCCGGGAGGGCACACATTCCTGCGGGTAACCGACCAGGGGGTGGGGATTCCGTTCGAGATACGGGAACGGCTATTCCAGATAGAGAGCAAGATAAGCACGGAGGGCACGGCCGGTGAAATAGGCAACGGTATGGGGCTTATTCTTTGCTGGGAGTTCGCCAAGCTCAATAATGCCCGTCTTGTGCTTACAAGCGAACCTGGAATAGGCACGAACGTAATGCTCCTGTTCAGCTAACAGGGTGTTGAAAAACCTCGGATGAGGATTTTCAACAGCCTGCTAAAGCGCGGGAATTCAGAAGGTCGCGACGATTTCCTCCAGGCTCAGCATCAGTTTTTCCATTACGTAGGGTTTTTCCAGGTACCATGCGGGTTGGCTCCTGTTTAATCGCTCCCGTACTTCGCTGTACGGATACGATGAAAGGTAAAGTATAGGCGTCTTGAAAAAGCCGCGTACGCGGTCGACCGCTTCGATGCCGTCGCGGAACCCGAATAATTTGATGTCCATGATTATTATATCCGGCTTTTGCTGCAGCACGGCCTGCATAACCATGTCTCCGTCGGAAATAATGCCCGTTATACTATAACCCTTGGCTTCCAGGTCCTCTTTGAGCTCAAGGGCAAGTATCGGTTCGTCTTCCACTATCAATATTCTGGTATCGCTCATCGGCATCCTCCGCTACTCATGCCTAGAATATAGCACGCACAGACGGTTTCTGGAAAGCGCATGCTAACGAATAAGAGCCAAGCCCGGTTTTTCTTTGCAAGATTGTAAAACCCGCAGGTTTGTGGCAGTATTGGTTAATGAAACGAATCCTGGCGCTTTTATCGAGTCGAAGCCGATGTAAAGAGAACTTGGTTTTCCTTGGGTGCATGGCGCTTTGTTTTTATGCGTCCTCCTGCACAAAACTAAGTTCCGCTTCCGTAAACGAGCGCTCTGCGATTGCGACAGATGAGCAGGCTGCAGAATCGGAAAAACAAAAGCCGATGGATTTTTCCTCGCCCCCGGTAGCGGATCCCGATATCGCACTGCCCGGATTGCCCGAGGATCTCGTGTGGTTTACAAGCCGCCCCGGCGCCTTCGGGTCCCCGAGGGCAAAACAGGGCGGGGTACTCAAGACTTATCTACCCTACTTTCCCCAAACATTCCGTTCTGCCGGTCCAATGTCGGATGGGCCTTTTCGGTCTGCCTTGCCAGACAATGTTGCCTGCGTGGAAATCAACATGGAAACCAAGGAATGGATGCCCGCGGCCGCCACGCACTGGGCCTTCGGCAAGGATAAACACTCGGTTTATTTTCTGCTGAGCGAAGGCATGCTGTGGAGCGACGGCTTTCCCGTCAGCGCGGAGGACTACCTATTCATGCAGGCGATGATGAGAAGCGAAAATATTCGCGATTCCCGCCGCAACGACTACTACGGAAAAAACAAGTTCGAGCTTAAAAAAATAAGCGACCGCGTCATTCGCGTTTGGCTGGCCGATTTACTGTCTCCCGACGAGCTTCTGTTCCGCGCTTCCGTCAAGCCGCGTCCCGCTCATTTTTTCAAGGATGGCGTAATCCCCGCCGATTACGTAAAAAGCCATGACTGGAAGGCCGAACCCGTAACGGGGCCGTACTTCATCGATAGATTTACCCGGGGAGAAAGCCTTCTGCTTCGCAGGGTTAGGCCCTGGTGGGGTTCCGTCCATGATTACAATGCCAATCGCTACAACGTCGATGCCGTGGATATCCGCGTTATAGCCGGGGGCATGGCTGCGGCAATGCCTTATTTCTACAAGGCTCTGGTGGACGCGCTTCCGCTGGCATCCCCGGCGGAAATGGCAGGCGCACCGAGGGATGTTCCGCTTACAAAAAGTTATGTGGAGCTTCATTCCGGCGCCTATGTGCCAAGGCTGGGTTTCCAGGGAATATTCCTTAACACGGAATTCCCGCTCTTCTCCTCGAAAGCCGTAAGGGCCGGCCTTTCCTACGCCTGCGACATCCAGATGATGATCGATTCGGCCGTCCCCGGCGGATACATGCGTTACCGGAATACGGGAATCGGCCATGTGTTCGCGGGAGTCGATTTTGACGCGGACAACCTTGGCGCGCCGGATTTCGACGCCGGCAAAGCGGCCGCCTTTTTCGAGGCTGCAGGTTATACAAATATAAACCAGAACGGAATACGGGAGAACGGCAGGGGCGAAGCCCTGGCTTTCGAGCTCCTGTACGGCAGGCCGGGGCATACGGAGCAACTGACGGTGCTGCGCGAGCGAGCCAGGCTGACCGGTGTCGACATAACGCTGAACCTCATGGCGGAGGGTGCTTTTACCGCGCTGCGCGACAGGAAGTACCAAGCCTACTGGGGATCGCTGAGCACGGGCGAGCTACCCGACTATGATGTGGTGCGCGTGTTCTCCGGCTGGTCCTCGCCCTCGTTCGATTCCCTGAACGCGCGCTACAAGGCAGAACGGAACATTGCGGAAAAGGCGGAAATTTCACGGCGTTTGCAAACAATGCTTCTCGACGCGGCATTGGTAATTCCGGGGTATTACTCGCCGTATTCGCTTGCCGCCTCCTGGAAATGGGTCCGGTATCCCGTATGGCTGACCCTGAAATACCAGGAAGATTTTACCGATCCGCTGACAGGCGGCTACTTTTGGCTGGACGAGAATATTCGCGACGAAGTCCTTGCCGCACTGGCGAGCGGAAAAGCGTTGTAGAATTGTATGGCAGGCTTGAAACCGTTTCAGCTCAAGGTACAACAATTCCTGGGCTTCGACCTGCTGGGGGTACTGGGCACATCGAGCCTGCCGCAGCTGGTAAAATTCCTCCGCCACCTCGCTTCGGCCGAGCTTATGACCTGGGAGATGTTCCGCACGATCACCGCCATGCTGGAATGTTCCAAAGAAACATGGGCCCTGCTGCCGGAAGCCGAACGCAGGTTTTTTACGGACGCGATATGGGCCACGAACCGGAGCGGCGACGAATACGAGGCCTGGATTTATGCGGTGTGCCTCATGACGATGAAAAATACGGTGACCGCCTTCAAGAGCGACAGCCGCATTTATTCGAGCATGGATGAGGCCAAGGCGATCGTGGACTACGAGGCATCCCTCCTGGACCTTCGCTATGACAAGCCGACCTGCGCCAATCTTTTCGAGGTGTTTTTCTCCGATCCGGATTCGGCGAATCGCGCTGTTACCCGGGTTGGCTTGAAATCCTTCGCCTATGCGCTGTCCGCTCTACCTCCGGCGCTTTGGGTGCCCAGGCTCGGACTGGTTCTGAGCGCCCAGGCGCGGTCCGAGCTCGCATCCCTGCTTCGGAACCCCGGCGAGCGGCCTTCGGCGATACAGCGGGGTATCGGGAAGGATGCCCTTTTTCACGCTTTTTTCGGGCAGCGGACGAAAGGCGGCGAGCCGACGCTTCCACAGGTTTTCGCATCCGTATTCGCCCTGTCCGACCGGGCTTTCGCCGAATGCGTCGCGGCGTTCGGACCGGTGGTGCTGGCCAACCTGCTCAAGGAGGACCGCGCATGCCTCCTCGCCTGGAAGAAGGAGTTGCGGAGGCTGCCCGGAGCGCTGGCCCTGGTGGTAGGCGGAGTCATCGAGCATGATTTCAGGATAAGGAAGATCCGGACGGAAGAGGAGACGCAAAGGCTGGCCCGCATCGTCGCCATCCAGCACTATCGTCCTGAAGTAAATATTTTATAACGTGTTGACATGCCCACGGGCCGCCGCTACAATTCTTCCGGAGGATGCCCATGTTTTTCAACGAACTTGTCGACTCGTACGAGCGCGAACGGCGCGAGCGGAATATCTTCCACGATCTCATGCGCTATCACGTGCGCGAGGTGCTCCTCGTCGCCAGCCTTTACGATTCCTTCATCCTGGAAAGCGACGGCGCGCTGTCCGAGCAGATATACGGCGAGTACTACAAGCTCAACCTTTCCACCAGTCCCCGCGTCACCTGCGCCTACACCGGGGAATCGGCCCTTGACCTGTGCGGCAAGACGGATTTCGACATGGTCATACTCATGGCCGGTCTCGATTTCGATGCCCCTCTGGCGATCGCCGCCGAAATCAGGGCGCGAATGGAAGACCTGCCTATCCTGCTCCTTGCAATGAACAACGCAAGCCTTAGCGGGTTGGGCACCGAATGTCCCGCGAGCTTCCTTAATGTCGACCGCGTGTTCGTATGGAACGGATACTCGAAGCTGTTCGTGGGCATGATAAAATACGTCGAAGACATGTTCAACGTGGACAACGACACTCGCGTAGGCCTCGTTCGGGTCATTCTATTAATAGAAGATTCCGTCAAGTATTACTCTCGCTACCTGCCCCTCTTGTATTCCGTGGTAATGAAGCAGACGCAGCAGTTGGTGGAGGATGAATCCCAGGTCGAATCGTACAAAATCCTGCGCATGCGCGGTCGCCCCAAGATTATTCTGGCCACGAATTATAACGAGGCACTCGAGCTTTACGAGCGCTACGAGCCGTATCTGCTCACCGTCATTTCGGATGTTCGCTTTCCCCGGGACGGCAGCGAGGACGCTGAGGCGGGTTTTGAGTTTCTTCGCATGACCAAGGCAAGAAAACCGGACCTGCCGGTGCTTATTCAATCCAGCGAAGCCCAAAACAGGGAGCTGGCCTACGAACTTGGCGCATCGTTTGCGGACAAAAACTCCAATGCGCTGGCCATGGAACTCACCCGGTTTTTTCTTGACCACCTGGGTTTCGGCCCTTTTGTTTTCCGCGATCCCGAAGGCGCTGTTCTTGCACGGGCATCGACCATGCAGGAATTCGAACGGCTTATACGTTCGGTTCCGCCGGAAAGCATTTCGTACCACGCCGCCCGGAATCATTTTTCCGCCTGGCTTATGGCCCGCGGCGAAGTTCGTTTCGCGAGAATCATAAGGAATTACGCGCCGGAGGATTTTGATACGGCGTCCGCCATGCGCGATTTCATGTGCCGCGCCCTGGACGACCTGCGCAAGGCCAAGTCCAGGGGGCTCATACCGGAAATGGGGCATTTCCGTCCCGATGCGGAACTGGGCCGTTTAGGTGCCGGCTCGGTGGGAGGCAAGGGCAGGGGGCTGGCTTTTATAAAAAGCCTGATAGACAATCTGGCTTTCTCCTCAAATTTAGAAGAAAATATTACCATTCGCCTGCCGCCTACCGTCTTTATAGGAATCGACGAGTTCGAGCGCTTCATGGACAGGAACAGCCTTTGGTCATACGCGTGGGATGTTGGCGGCGAGCAGGTCCGCCAGACTTTTCTTAATCAGGAGCTTGATCCCGCGCTGGTGGAGCGCTTGCGATCCTTCCTGGTGCAGAGCCATAAGCCGCTGGCCATCCGGTCTTCGGGTCTGTTCGAGGACATGCTCATGGTGCCGTTTTCCGGTGTGTACGATACCTACATCATCCCCAACGTCCATACCAGTCTCGAAAAAAGGCTCTCTCAGCTCTGCGACGCCATCCGCCTCGTGTACGCGAGCCTCTTCTCCGAGACCGCGGGAGCGTATTTCAACGTCGCGCATTACAAGCGCGAGGAAGAGCGCATGGCCATCGTAATCCAGGAGCTCGTGGGGTCCCGCCACGGTCGCTGGTTCTATCCGCTTATCTCCGGCACCGCGCAGTCATATAATTATTACCCCGTCGCCTACCTGAAGCCGGACGAGGGCTTATGCAGCGCCGCCCTTGGATTGGGCTCGTACGTGGTGGACGGCGGGCAGGCCTTTCGTTTTTCGCCGCGCTACCCGAAGCTGGAAGTGCTCGCTCCCGAGTATCGCATGAGCGGCACGCAGCGATGGTTTTACGCCTTGGACATGGATCGCGCGGAGTTTGACCTTCGCGCCGGCGAAGAGGCGACCCTCGAGCGGCTGGACATAGCCGATGCGGAGAGCAATCCTCGATTCGGCCTGATCGCAAGCACCTGGAACCCCTCCGATAACCGGCTGGACCCCGGTATATCCGCTCAAGGACCGCGTATCGTGGATTTCGCGCCGGTGCTTCGCTATGATGCGTTCCCGTTCGCTAAAATCGTGGAGGGCGTGCTGGAAGTCTGTTCGCGCAGCATGGCCGTTCCGGTTGAAATCGAGTATGCGCTCGATTTTTCCGGCGACGAGGCCGTGTTCTACATGCTTCAGGTAAAGCCGCTCATCCAGAATGCGGACAAGGTAAGCGTCGACCTGTCCAATATCGCCGCCGACCAATGTATTCTTGCCACGGATCATTGCATGGGAAACGGCAGGATCGCGAATATCCGGGACATCGTTTACGTGGACCCCGCCACGTTTGACCGTGCCGGCACCGAGGCGATTGCGCAGGAGATTGGCCGGCTGAACGCCGCGCTCAAGCAGACGGACTCTCCGTATATCCTGATCGGGCCGGGACGATGGGGAACCCGCGATCGCTGGCTCGGGATACCGGTGTCCTTTGAGCAGATATCGGGTGCCAAAGTGATAGTCGAGGCCGATCTTGCCGATTTCAGGGTGGATTCATCGCTGGGCAGCCACTTTTTCCATAATGTAACGGCCATGAATATCGGCTACTTTTCGGTACCGTTCAGCGGTTCGGATTCCTTTATCAATTGGGAGATTCTTGCAGGCATGAGCCAGGCAGAACGAACTCCGCATTGCGTCCATATTCACTTTGACGAACCCTGCGAGGTTCTCATGGATGGTCTTAAAGGGCAGGGTTTGATAAAAAAACCGGCTGTCCAATTGACGCCCGGCCCAAATTCAGACAATATGTGCACGTACTGATTCTGGGAATAGTTTGGAGTAATCATCATGGAACCACAGGCGCTCCTCAAAAGTTTGCATCCCCTCGAAATAAAGGTGCTTTTGCACTTCTCCCCCGGTGACGCCCTGGGCGTAGCCAGGCTTGCCTCAGAGCTTTCCTATGTGGAAGGCCAGTCGAATCAGGCTTTTGCCTGGCTCTGCGCAAAAAACCTTGCCGCCGAAACGGGCAGAACCAGCCGACTTGTCTATGAATTGACGCCCTTGGGAACGCTCTGGATCGATTCCGGCACACCCGAACAGCGTTTTGTAAAAGCATTGGCAGAAAAAGGTCCACAGGCAATGCCCGCCATCTGCGAGGCCATCGGCATGGAGCAGAAAGACGCCGGTTCCGCCTATGGCAAACTGGCCAAAGAAGGCGTCGTTACCATGAATGTGGAGAAGCTCGTCGCCCTGGTGGATGCCTCCAAGGCGATTCGAAGCGCTGAAATTCATGCGCTGCTCGTTAAGGCAGCCTCCAAAAACGGCCTGCTTGAAGAACCTGATGTCAGCGAACGCGAGTTGGCGCTTTTAGGCGATATCGCCAAAAAACGCGGAGCCGCCGATGCGCCGTTCCGTGTGGCCGAGCGCGAAACGGTCAGCTGGTCGCTTCTGCCCGCTGCTGCCTCCGTTACGACGCTGCTTCGCGCCGGGGGCGTATCGGGCGACGAAACCGGCGCCCTTAGCCAGGAACTCCTGGAAAGCGGCGCCTGGAAAAATTCCACCTTCCGGGCTTACAATGTAAAAAGCCGACCGGCGCGCCTGATTCCCGGACGCCGGAACCCCTATGTGCAGTTCCTCGAAAGCGTTAAGGACAAGCTCGTCTCCCTGGGTTTCGAGGAGTTCGACGGCGGGCTCGTTGAAACCGAGTTCTGGAACGGCGACGCTCTGTTCATGCCGCAGTTCCACGCCGCCCGCGATATCCACGACGTGTACTACGTCGCCGACCCCACGCGCGCCAAGAGCATCGAGGAACCGTATCTTTCCCGCGTCGCGGGCGTCCACGAAAACGGCGGCGCCACGGGGTCGCGCGGCTGGAATTACGGATTCGACCGCGACTTTACCAAGCGGCTCGTGCTGCGCAGCCAGGGAACCGTTTTGTCCGCCCGCCAGCTTCCCAAAGCCGCGGTACCCGGCAAGTATTTCGGCATTGCCCGCTGCTTCCGCTACGACAAAGTGGACGCCACGCATCTGTCCGATTTCTACCAGACCGAAGGAATCGTACTGGGAGACGACGTCAACCTGCGAACGCTCCTTGGGTTCCTGGAGATGTTCGCCGTCGAGGTCGCGGGCGCCAAGGAAGTAAAATACGTGCCCGGTTATTTCCCCTTTACCGAGCCGTCAGTGGAGATACACATCAAGCATCCGGTACTCGGCTGGTTCGAGCTCGGCGGAGCCGGAATATTCAGGCCCGAAGTAACCGAGCCGCTGGGCATCAACGTGCCCGTGCTCGCCTGGGGCATCGGCATAGACCGCATGGCGCTCATGGCCCTGAGCCTTAACGACCTTCGCGAGCTGTTCAGTTACGACATCGAGAACGTGCGCCTACGCCGCGCCAAATGAGGTAAGGAAATAAAATGCCAAAGATAGAAGTAAACGAAAACCTGTTTTTCGAGCTCCTGGGCGAGCGCATGGATGCGGCGACCCTCGAACAGGCGCTTACCGTGGCCAAGGCCGAACTCGACGGCTGGCAGACCGATGGGATTCCCCAGGCGGACCGCGTCATCAAGATAGAGCTGAACGACACAAACCGCCCCGATCTCTGGTCCACCGCCGGAGTGGCCAGACAGCTGCGCACCTACCGCAGCTCGGTTTTGCCTGATTATAAATTCTTCTCCCGCGAGGGCGGCGTAAAGAAAGCCGAGTATTCGATAAGCGTCGATAAAAGCGTAAATCCGGTGCGGCCGTTCCTCGCCGGCTTCGTAATTTCGGGCAAGGCCATCACCGACGCCATGCTGCGCGACGCCATACAGACCCAGGAAAAACTGTGCTGGAACTACGGGCGCAAGCGCCGCAGCGTTTCCATGGGCATCTATCGCATAGAACTCATAAAGTGGCCGGTGCGATACCATGCGGTGGCCCCCGATGCCGCCAGCTTCGTGCCCCTTGGCATGGACAGGAATATGACGCTGCGCTCAATTCTGGCAGAGCATCCAAAAGGCAGGGAATACGGCTTTATTCTTAAGGACGAACAAAACTGGCCGCTCCTGTCCGGTGCGGACGGCGGCATTCTATCCTTTCCGCCCATCATCAACAGCAGCGACATAGGAGCTGTGGAAGTGGGCGACTGCGACCTGCTCGTGGAGTTTACCGGAACCGAAATGCTGCCGGTGGCGCTGTCGGCCAATATCGTGGCATGCGACTTCGCGGACGCCGGTTACGAGATAAAACCCGTATCGGTACAGTACGATTTCGAAACGCCCCTGGGTCGCGAGGTAACGTTTCCGTATTATTTCCAGGCTCCCGCCTCGGTGGACGCTGGCCGCGTCAGCAAGCTCCTGGGCGACAGCATCGGACCGGAAAAAATACAGGAATGCCTGCTTCGCATGGGCCTTGATTCCGAGACCCACGGCCAGTACGTTCGCGCCTGGCCTCCCGCTTACCGCAACGATTTCCTCCATCCGGTGGACCTCGTCGAAGAAGTGATGATAGGCCGCGGCATGGCTTCGTTTACCCCCCAGCGGCCGAAGGACTTTACCATCGGACGGCTTACTCCCATTGAGCTGCTTTCCCGCAGAGCCAAAGACGTCATGGTGGGCATGGGCTATCAGGAAATGATTTATAACTACCTGGGCAGCCGCAAGGACTACATCGAGCGCATGAACCTGTCCGACGAGGGCGTCATCCGCATATCCAATCCCATGACCGAGAACTTCGAGTTCGTTCGTCCTTCGATACTTCCCAGCCTCCTGCAGTCGGAAGCGGTGTCCAGCAAGGCTCCGTACCCGCATAAGATTTTCGAGTCGGGCAAGGTCGCATACCTGGACGCAAGCGAGAATTACGGTACTTTGACGCGCCACCGGATCGGGTTTCTTTCTGCCCACCAGAACGCGGATTTCAACGAAGCGGCCAGCGCGGTTTCCGCCCTGGCGTATTACCTGGGAAAAGACTATGCCGTGGAGGATGCCGACGATCCGCGCTTTATTCCAGGCAGGCAGGCAAGCCTCATGCAAGGCGGCAAATCCATAGGCGTTTTTGGCGAGGTTCATCCGGCCGTGCTTGAAAACTGGGGCATCACCATGCCGGCCGTCGCGGGCGAGATAGACCTTGAGTCCATGCTGGCTTAGATAATTGTTATAAATTTTTAATATGGAGGGTCATTTTTTGAGTTCCACCGTGCTTGTGCTAGCATCCAGACTCGCCGTTACCGCGATTGCGACTTTCCTGGCCATCGCGGTATGGTCGGGGACGCGGGACGCCGCCTGGATGCTCATCGTCATCGGCATCATCGCCGGCTATGCCGATATACTCTTCTCGCTCCTGGTGGAATTTGGCCTTGCCCCGCAGAAATTGCCGCTGCTCGGTGATTTTCCGCTGCTTGCGATAATATTCTCCACGATTCCTTGGCTTTTTTTCTCCGCTGCCTTCATCATCATGATACGGAAAAAATCCGGCCGCTGAGTAGAAAACCCGCATGCGCCGTCAAGATTCACCGCGTAACTGCAGTGTGGAGGATGCTGCCATGCAATTGTATGCTTTTGAAAGCGTCGGCTTCGACGGAGAATTGGTAACGGTGGAAGTGGACCTGCGGCGAGGCATACCCAGCGTCGATATCGTGGGCCTCCCCGACGGTGCCATCAAGGAAGCCCGTGAACGGATCAGGGCTGCCGTGAGGAATTCGGGTTTCGAGTTTCCCCTGGAACGGCTGCTTATCAACCTGGCTCCCGCGGGTCTTAAAAAAGGCGGTTCGTCGTTCGATCTGTCCATGGCGCTTGCAATACTCGCCGCATCCGCCCAAATTCCCGAAGTACCCTACCGAATCCTGGCCCTGGGCGAACTGGAATTGTCCGGCACGGTTCGCGCCGTTAGCGGGGTCCTTCCCGCGGTGGCGGCGGGCATGCAATCCTCCATCGACGCATTTATCGTAGCCCCGGGCAATCTTCTCGAAGCCTTGGCCCTGGCTCCCGGCAAGGTATGGCCTTTGTCGTGCCTTGCGGAATCGGCGCAGCTCTTCGCCGCCTTTCGAGGAGGCGAGGGGGCGGAATATCCGGCAGCTGCCGCCGGAATCGCCGGCGCATATCAAAGTTCGAGTGATATTTCTATCACGAGGATCAAGGATGGGCTCATCGCCGGAGGCACTGCCGCTGCGGCTGATTTCCGGGATCTTCGCGGTCAGGATAAACTTCGCCGCGCCATGGAAATCGCCGCGGCCGGCGGGCATCATGTGCTGCTGTTCGGCCCTCCGGGCGCAGGCAAAACCATGGCCGCCCGCCGCCTGCCTGGAATCCTCCCCGACCTTGACGACGGGGTCGCCATCGAGACCACAAAAATCCACTCGCTGGCGGGATTGCTTCCCGAGCTTTCGGGCTTGATCCGTACCGCGCCGTTTCGGACACCGCACCACGGCGCATCCGCCGAGGGTATCATAGGCGGGGGCAAATCCCTCCGTCCCGGTGAGGTAAGTCTAGCCCACGGCGGAGTCCTGTTCCTGGACGAGGCACCTGAATTCCGAACCGACGTGCTGCAGGCGCTCCGCGAGCCGCTGGAGGAGGGCCGCATATCCATCGCGCGGGCGGACAGAACCGTCTCCTATCCGTCCCGCTTCACGCTGGTGCTTGCCTGCAATCCCTGCCCCTGCGGAAACCTGGGGCGTGAAACAGCCGTATGCCTGTGCTCTGCGGACGAAATCCGGCGTTACTGGAAGCGCCTGGGAGGTCCTTTGCTGGATCGCATCGACATTAGGGTTCCCGTAAAACCCTGCACGGCAGAGCAGCTTTCCGCCGGCCAGGCTGAATGCAGCCGCGACATTCTAAAACGGGTGGAAATGGCGCGCCAGGCACAGCGTAGACGCAATCCGTCGTCCCGCTTGCGACTCAACGGGCACCTGAACGCGCAGGAAGTCGAAACCGTTTGCCGGCTGGAGGATAATGCCCGCACGGCGTTTTTTAAAGAGGCCGAAAAAACCGGTTTTTCATCGCGTGCCTGCCATTCCGTCTTACGGGTCGCGCGTACCATCGCCGATTTGGGGGGAAACGAGCGCATTGATTCCACTTCGATAGAAGAAGCCGTCTCGCTGCGTAAATACGGCGACGACGACTGGTTCTGGCAGATTCCTTAGCTGCAGCGTTTTCTCCTGTTTTTTCCATATTCTTGGATATACTAATGTTAGTATCTTACCTTATGGAGAAACCTATGAATCATAATAAATGGTTTTCGGTGATCTGCTTACAGGCACTCTTACTGCTCGTCTTCGTCAATAGCGCTTCGTTAATGGCACAAGAGAGCAACCTTACCGATTACTATTCCTATCCAATCGCGATAAGCATCGCTTACCTGTCTTGGCAACCCTTGGCTTCCTTAAATATTGGCTACCAAATTTCGGATTTTTCCGGTAGAGTTGAAATGCCCATCCAGGCCCTGCCATTCCTCCGGCCATTCACATCCATCGGTATCAGCCGATTCGATGGATTGGATACGGCTTTCCCGGATAAATGGGATCATGATCGCTATTATGGATTGTTTGGATTGGATGTTGCCAGTCGAATCGCCCGCAATTTCGAAGTAGGAATAGCTGGTTCCATCGGTTTTGCACAGGCAGTCTTCCCGAATATCGATCCGGCAGGAGCTGTTGGAACTACGTACTTTCTTGCCGATGGCCAAGGAATTTTAAGCCTGAATCCTTCGTATGCATTCAGCATCCAATTTTCTCCCGGCCTGCGCTGGCAGAAAGCATTATCGCCGCTATCCCTGTATGACGGCATGTTTTTCTCGCTTGGCTTTTCTGTTGGCTTCCGATTCGGCGAGGATCCGGACTCTGCCCGATCGCTTATAAGGAGCTTACGGCTCGGCGATGTCAGGTTGGGACCGGCCTACCCGGCAATGCGCGGGTACTATGCGGAATCAGGTTTGGGAGAAGTGTCTATCGAAAATATTGAAAGGATCGCCGTCACCGACGTAAATATACAATTTCTCCAGACAGGCTACATGGATTCGCCGACAGCTTCGGCAACGATAACGCGAATCCCCGCGCACGGTAGCGTGTCCGTCCCCATAAAGGCGGTCTTCAACGACAGGATATTCTCGGGAGAAGGTTCTCGCAAGGTAACCGGAGAGTTGATTCTTAACTATTTGCGATCTGGCAAACCTGCGGAACAACGTATTCCCGTTACCTATGAGCTGCTTGACCGCCGCGCAATCTCTTGGGACGATGACAGGAAAGTTGCCGCTTTCGTCACGCCGCAGGATTCAGCCCTGAAGAATTTTACCGCCTATCTTGGGCGAATGTTCCGGGATAATGTTCTTCCCAACTATAATCAGCCGATGCAGATAGCCATGCAGACCTTCGCCGGCCTTGCGACGTTGGATCTGCTGTATCAGGAAGACTCTTCTACGCCTTTTACCAAGGTAAAAGGCGAGGCGCAAGCCGTGGATCTTGTCAACGTTGCCCGTGAAACCCTTTCCCGCCGCTACGGCGACTGTGATGACCTTACCGTATTATTCTGCAGTATGCTAGAAACCAGGAACGTTGAAACCGGATTCATCACTGTTCCCGGCCATATCCTGCCTGCCTTCAACACGGGCATAAAAGCTTCTGATTACGCGATAGTGCATCCGGACCGATCGATGACCATACCAGTCGAAGGAGTCCTCTGGGTACCGGTCGAAGCTACGCTCCTAAGCGGAAAAAACGGATTTATCGAGGCTTGGAAACGGGGAATGGAATATTGGACGGCAAATGCCGGCTCCCGAGTCTTCTATTCGACTCGTAAAGCTCAGCTTACCTTCGGTCCCATTCCGCTCGAGGAGCGGGATTTAGGGTTGCAGTATGGAGACTCCAAACGTACCTATACCCTCTATGAATCGACCTTTGATGAGGTCGGGGAGCTGGTGGCTAAGTCCTATAAGGCTATGGCGGAAAAGTCGGGAAGCAAACAGGATTTCAACAAGTTGGGCATCCTCTTGGCTTCCCTTAACAGGGTAAAAGAAGCCGAGGATGCTTTTGCGCGTGCATTGAAGATCGATCCGAAATTTCTGGCGGCAACCGTCAATTTAGGTAATTTACAATTCCTTCGAAAGGATTATGCCAAGGCAGTCTTGATTTATAAAGGTGCGCTCGCACAGGCTTCGGCGGCTTTATTTCCTAAGACTTCTCTCACCCTTCTCATCAATTTGGCTCGTTCCTATAGCGCGCTTGGCCAGCAAGCGCTTGCCAATCAGGCCTATGGACAGGCTGTAAGCCTCGACCCGGAGCGAGCGAAGGAGTTCGCTTATCTTGGTGGAGCTGATGCGTCCACAAGCCGCGCGGCGGAAACAATAAGCGCCGGAAAGATTCTATTTTCCGATGAGGAGTGATACCATGGAGACAAGGATGCGTCGAGTTTTTCCTTTGCTTACCTTAGCGACCCTGACCTCTCTCCTGCTCTGTTCGTGCCCGCCAGCCTTGGATGCGACAGGGGCTCTGCGACTTGAGGATGCCATTAAGCCGACCGTCGTCATCGTTACTCCCGTCGAAGGCGCGACCTATGGTCAGGCTGTGACGGTTACGGGAAATGCCGGGGACGATGGATCGCTTGCAGCGATTGCCTATACAGTCAGGGGTGTCTTGGGGAATCTGGCCGCAGGTACGGTCCCGATCGCCACCGTATCACCCGCCGGCTCTTTTTCATTTGCGTTCGATGCGGTTACATTCTCTGGACCGCTATCAGTCGAGGTGGAGGTCATAGACTGGAATGACAATAGCGCCAAGGATTCTGTCCAGCTTGAGGCACCGTCCAGCGCCGTCTCATCGTTCTCGGTGAATTCCGCCTCCAAGGCGGTAGACCTTTCCTGGGACGCTGTCCCCGGCGCGACCGGGTACACCATCCGATGGGCGATGGATGGATCGATTCCGTCGAGTTCATTCGGTTCATCGGTAACGACCGCCACTCCCGGGTATCAAGTGGGTGGCCTGGAGAATGGCAGGCTGTATACTTTCCTGCTCACGGCCCATACTCCGTCTGGAGATTTTTGGTCATCGTATGAACAATGCATACCGCTCTCGCCATTCACTCTCGCGCCGATGGTCGAAGGTTCTTACGGTTCAATCAAGCTGGAGTGGACTTCCATCTTGGGCTCAAGCGCGTTTGAGGTTTGGCGATCGGACACTGCCGACGGGACCTTTGTCAACATCTCGGGGCTTGTTACCGGAAATGACTTCATCGATGGCTCGGTAAGCGAAGGCTCGAGCTATTACTACAAGATTCGACCCGTACTCGATGGCGCTCCCCTGTCTTCCTGGAATTCGGGTTCGCCCCAGATCATTCCGGTTTCCAGCCAGCGGACAACCAGCATCGCAACGACCGGCACTACCGGCAAGGTCGCGACGTACAGCACAGGCGGTTCGTGGGCATATGTCGCCGCGGGTACCGCCGGCGTGTACGTCTTCGATGTAAGCGAGCCCCGCTCCCCATCGCTCGCCGGCACCATAACGACGACGGACGCAAGGGACGTCGCGATTGCCGGCACGAGGCTTTTCGTCGCGGACGGCACCGCCGGGCTTCGCGTCTTCAACCTTGCGACACCTACGGCTCCCGCCCAGACCGGCATATACACCGGCATCACCGCCATTTCGACAAGCGTGGTCTCCGCGTCGAACCGTGCGTATGTGGTCAATTCGGCCGGCGGCACGAGCGTCGTCTACCTCGATGTCTCCGGAGCGGGAAACCCCGTTCATAAGGCTACTTACACCAACGCTTCATATACGTTCAAGGATGTCTCGGCTGCGTATGATTCCGCGACCTATGATTTCGTATATCTCGCCTATACAGATTCTTCCGATTCTGCCGGAAAGATCGCCGAGATGTATTCCACTGCAGCAACGTTGAACTGGTATCGGGTGTACGCGTATGCCAGCTACAATTTTAACACAGTCCTGGTATCAGGCACGTATGTATACGCATTGGCCAACTACCAAGCCGACCTCGAGCCTCCGCCGGAGTATTCCCTGTTTATGCTCAACCGCTATCCCTCAACGTTTACCCTGGCGGGCAAGACGGCTTCCGACCAGTCAGGCAACGTAGCAGACCTGCGGTATGATGCCGCGACGGGGAAGGTACACGTGGTCGACGGTATAGGAATCAAATCCTACGATGTCGCTACGCCTTCGGCAATCATGCTGGATGAGTCGATAAATACGCCAGGTTCTCCGACTGGAATCGCGCTCATGGGCGATTACGCGATGGTCGGCACGGGGACCCGGAGTTTCCAAACCTTCGACCTGCGCTCCCCCGTAGCGCTTTCCCAGAAAGCCGGCTTCAACCCCGGCTCCGGCCGCACCGGCATCGTCGCTCGGGGCAACAGGATCTACGCAGTCGGCAACAACCTCTTGAATATCATCAATACTTCCAACCCTGAAGCCGCGCTGACTTCCCTGGTTCAGGTCACGGTGGCCGGCGCGACTGATGTCGCCGTGTCGGGCAACTATGCTTTCATCGCGGCGGGTTCCAACGGCCTGAAAATAGTGGATCTGACAAGCGAAGCCTCTCCAGCCGTCATTGCTTCAGTGCTCCCGGCTGCAGGAACGCTGAGCGCCGTGGTCGTCAAAGGCGGGCATGTCTATTGCACAGGCTCCGGCAGCCTTGAAATTTTCGACATATCGGATCCAACGTCTCCGCTCTGGGAGGGTTTTATCGATTCGGAGGGAATGGGCATGCAGGATGTGGCGATCCGCGGTTCACGGGTGTACGTGACGGACGGTTCCTACTTCCAGCCGAACAGCCTCAAGATCGTCGATGTTTCCGATCCGACCCGACCAACCCTGCTTGCCCGCGCCGTAACGGGTGCGATTATCATAGGTCCGGTGCGCGTCAACGACAAGTACGCATTCGTCGGCGACAGCCTTGGCAGCGGAATATGGGTGGTCGACATCGATCCGGATAGCGGAACCTACCTTACCGAGTATGGTCCGGCAGATACCGATCCGGCTGCCAACAGCTCCGCTCAAGGTATAGCCCTTTCGGGAGGCTACGTGTTCGCCGCCGATTCGGAGAGCGGTCTCGCGGTGCTCGACGCCACAAATCCCAAGATCTGGGACCATGCCGAGCCCAATACCGGTTTTATAGTAAAAACCCTTGATTTCGGCGTTAATGGGGGAGAATTGGCCATCGAGGGACGGTATGCCTACATAAGCGATTCAAGTTTTGGCATCCGCGTCATACGGCTATTCTAAGAATGTATGCTGAGCCTGGTTCCAGTCGTCTCGCTGCGTAAATACGGCGACGACGACTGGTTCTGGCAGATTCCGTAGCTACAGCGTTTTCAGCCTGCAGAGACCAGGAATTTAGGTATGTGGATAGCAAAAACAGTCAATCCACCGGGCGTCGACTCTACTGAAATGCTCCATCCATGCGTATCGATGATTGATTTTACCGATGCCAGTCCCAAACCGAATCCACCTTCGTTCCTTCCCCGGTTTTCCCTGAAAAACGGTTCGAACACTGTGCCTAAATTCTCTGCTTGTATTCCCGCGCCGCGATTGGACACGGAAATAATGACTTCACCGTCAGGAAGGCGTGCAGCTTTCAAGCCCACGGTTTTTTTTCCTTCGGAATAGGCAGCTGCATTCGAGATCAGGTTTTCCAGGGTTCTATGCACCAAATCCCGGTTTGCCACCACGATCAGGCCCTGCGGAATCCCGATATCCTTTTCCAGAGCATAATCGCCCAGTTCGGTTTCTTCGGCGAAGATGATAGAGAGTTCCTCAAGCATGTCTTTCAAGTCATGGGGAACCAGGGTGTGCCGCCACTCCGCGGTGCTTATTTTGGCCATTTCGATAAGCTGGCCAATGCGCCAGGATAGCAGCCTGCTTTTTTCCTGGATTATTTCCAGGTAACGCGCGGATTTCTCCGGTGTCTCGGCTAATCCGTCCTGAAGAGCGCCCACGTAACCTGAAATCACCGAGAGCGGCGTTTTAAGGTCGTGCGAGACGCTCATGATAAAACGGTTGCGCCGTTCTTCTTCTTGCTTCAGTCTCAGGCGCATGGCGTCGAAAGCCGCGGAGAGCGAGGCTAAATCATCTGCTTGGGCCGAAATCAGGCTGAAATTCAAATCGCCGCAGGCAATGCGTCTCGTTCCATCTTCAAGCCGTTTGATGGATCTGTTGATTCCCCGGAGGATCACGCTTGTCATTCCTATAGTAAACGCAAAGAGCAGAAGGGGAGGCAGAAGCGGAAGGGTCAGCGCCGTGAGCTTGAACTGCCGCTCGGCGGATTCCCCAGTTTCGGGTTCTCCTTGCGGTGAATTGATCGTCGAAAGGTCTTCGGCGATGCTGCCGAACAAACGGATGTCCTGACTGGAAAACCCCCAGATGACCAGTGCCATCGCGATGGGGATACCGGTGCTTCCAACAAGCAGAATCGCGAATTTAGTTTTCAGCTTCATGGGCTTTCCGTTGCAGCATGACCGCGTTAAAGCGGTATCCTTTTCCGTGGACCGTTTCGATCAACCGGGGATCCTGCGGGTTCTCTTCCAGCTTTTTTCGCAGGCGCTGTACATATACGCCTACGTTACCAACATCGCCGTAGGCGTTTCCCCAGACTGCATCGTATAACTCCTTCACCGAAAAAGCCTTGCCCGCATGTGTTGCCAGGAATATGAGCAGGTCAAACTCCTTGCCCGACAGGATTACCCGTTCGCCGTTTCGGGATAGGAGAAAGCCTTCGGTATCGAGGGTATACGGCCCGAAAAACAGTTTATGTGTCGTTGGTTCGGCCAACCGGCTGCGGCGGAGCATAGCGCGTATGCGGGCAACCAAGACTCTAGGTGCCACGGGTTTGGTTACAAACTCGTCCGCGCCGATGCCCAGACCTAAAATCAGGTCCTCGTCCGCCTCTCGCGCCGAGCATATAATCACGGGGATGGCACTTTCCTTGCGCAGGGCAAGCAAAAACTCGAATCCGTCCATCCCCGGCAGGTTGATATCCAGTACGACAAGGTCGAAGTGCGTCGCGGCCAAATTTTTCAACCCTGCTTCGGCGGACCCGGCGACGCACACGTTTACGCCGTCTTTTTCAAGATAAAGCGCCATGAGGGCGGCCAGATCCGGTTCGTCCTCGACGATCAACACCGCTGCTTGCATAGTATCTCCATACTTCGCCGATTATTGGAACGCTCTGCTGGCCATCAGAGTCGACCGAGGTCTCCAATTAGCCATCACAAAAGCCTGGCTCAATGGTTTACCCGCTCTACATACGACTTGGTAAAAACGGATTCCGGTATAAGGGCCGTCGATATTCCGCTCAAAGCGATCCGGGACTTTTTGCCTTGAACCAAAGCGTCCACGAATAGAATTTTGTCTGCCACGAAACTCGATCCTATCCTAACGTAGCTTGTATAGTAAGCTGTGCGCAGGAGCCGCTTGGCCAGCGAAAAATCCTCGCTCTTAAGCAGCAGAGAATCCTTTTTTGTAACGTAGATTCTTTTGAAGGCATAGCTCACTTCGTTGTTTTTTGCTTCCAGCTCGAGTATCCAGACATCCATAGTCCCGATTTTTCCATCGGTGTGGGAACTGACCGAATAATCGGCGGCCAGGCTCGAGGAGGAAAAATCGGAATTTTTCGCATCACTCGCCATGAAATTTTCCTTCATGGAGCTGTGGGAGAATTTTCTGCTGTCGGGATCGTAGAACCACAAATTATCCTCTATAAGAAGGTATCCCTGGCCAAGTTCCGCTTCCGGAGCAAGGATAAGCATCACGGATCTTTCGTCTTTGTCCCTGCGGAACAGCTGTATCGATTTCAAGCTGTTTCCTTTTTCGGGATCTTCGGTGATCATCTCGACTTTGGCCGCAAAATCATCGCGCGCAAAGTTCGAGCGTTCGTCCACCGTCTTCAGGATTGCCGAAAAATCGGCGGTTTGTCCCCAGACAAAGGCGCCTGCCGCCAAAAATATGTAAAGTTTCGTGTTCCTCAGTGCATTCATCGTGTTTTCCTTAAGGGCAACTCTGCTAAGCCTGTTGGTTATCAGAGCTGCCTCGCTGATTCCTTGCAGGAATCAGGGTTTTTAATGGTCGACCTCGAAAAACTGAAGTTTTCGAGGTCCCCTGATTCAATAGCTCGTGCGCAGCGCATCGGCGGGTTTCATTTCGGACGCTTTTTTCGCGGGCAGGTAGACGGCGGCCAGGCTCATCACCCCGATCAGCAGCATGTTCTTCAGGCTGTCCAGAATCGATACGTCGAAGCGCAGCCGACCTTGCGTCAGAAATATGGAAAGCATCTGGTTCCCCTGCAAGTCGAAGAGCCTTAGAATAGACATGAGGGCCATCGCCCCCAGCCATCCGGCAATCGAGCCTATCGCGGCGATCACGAGCGACTCGAACATGAAAATGTCGCGGATTCCGGTTTTCTGCACTCCCAACGCCCGCATGGTTCCGATTTCAACGGTACGCTCGATCATGACCATGCGGTAGGAATTGAGTATCCCTACCATGGTGATGAGCAGCAGCGTCACGAAAACGCCGAAGCCGATCGCCTTAAGGACGCTTACCAGGGATAGGACGGTGGACATCAGCTCGTTCAAGGTGGAAAGCTTCAATTTCGTGCCTGTCCAGCGATCGGCTTCTTTGATGTGTTTTTGGCTTCCGCTGCCCATCATGTTCTTCATGAGGTTTTTGGGCATGTCCGCAATGCCGGTTTTCTCGGTGCGCGGTTCGAGAGTCGCCAGACCTGAGAGAGAGGCATAAGCCGCGGCTGCAGCCGAATCGATGTCGGCGATATCCCGCAGGTATACGTTTATGGTCTGGAATTCGCCTTCGGCCAGGCTTATCAGGCGGTTGATGTCTCTTTGATTCGCGTATCCCGAATTCATACCGAAGGTGGATTGCCCCTGCGTCGTCGCGATAAGCACGAAATCGGCTACATTTTGCTGGCCCGTTACGGTCGTCGCCTTGAAAATCAGGCTTTCGCCCACCCGTACACCGAGCTTTTCCGCGGTTTCCCTGGGTAGAACCAATGCGCCGGCTTGGGACATCAGCTCCAGCGATCCTTCCAGGACCAGGAGGTTCGTACGAAATCCCTTTTCATCATCAATGTCCAGGCCTTCGAGCTTTTGTCGCGCCTCCATGCTCCCAAACACGAGCGTCCCGCTGGCGATCGACCGCCTGTGAACGGATTCGACGCGGTCGCCCAGGGACTCAAGGGCTGCTTCCACCGGGGCGGGATCGACGATCCTGGCTGTCTCGGTTCCCTTTTCGCTGATGACGGTTCCGGAAAAATACAAGTGTCCACCGAAGGCATGGCTAAAATTGCCACCGACGGTTTTTATAAGCCCCGAGGTAAAGCCGTTGACCAGGGTAATAACCAGGAAGCCGAATCCTATGGCTCCGGCCAGCATCGCGTTACGCTTTTTTTGCCTGCTTATGTTCCGCCCTGCTATCCTTAGCATTTGGTTCATGGAATTCTCCTAGAGTTTCTGCATCGCGCGGACGGGATTGACACGAAGCGCCACTGCAACCGGGTAAAGGCTCGCAAGCGAAGCTACGGCGATGATAAAGACGAGTGACAGGCCAAGGGATGCCTCCGATACGGTAGGTCGAAGGACGCTTCCGCCTATCAAGGCCTGCAGAAACTCGTTCGAAGTCCGTAATCCCGCCAGGTTCAGCGCGCCGACTATCGCCGATCCGAGGGCGATTCCCAGTGCGCCGAATACTGCCGATATCATCAGGGTTTCTGACACTATCATGGCGCGGATAAAGTGCCGGCTGCCGCCGATCGCGCGTATTGTTCCGATTTCCGGTATGCGCTCCGTTACGGAAATAACCAGCGTATTCATGATTATAATTATGACGACCACGGAAATCACCAATACGATCACGTTGAAAATCGCCTGTACCGCCGTAACGAGAGTCGCCGACATGCCGGCGCCCCAAAGCCAATCCGACACCGTCCAGTCGGCTTGATTCGCCGCCAGGTATGATGCGATGCCCTGCATGCTTGTCCTCGTTCCCTTCGATCCCTCAAACCTGACCAGCATGTAATTCCATGCGTCATCCTCGGTTTCTTTGTATTTGTCGCGTACCGATACATCGCCCAGGATTGCTTCATAATCCATTGCTGGCATATTCGCCGCCGCTTGAGTTTCATCCAGGACCGAATCCATGCTGAACGCCGCGAATAGCGCAGTTTCGTCCCCTGAGCTTTCTAGTGCAGTACCGGTCCCCTTGTCTTCGGCCGCGCCTGTCATGCCCTTGAGCTTTCGCAAACTCCTCGCATCGATAAGGGTTATCATGTCCAGCTGCTCGTTACCATTGCGGAAATTGAATATTCCAGTTATTGGCATCTCCCGTATTTTTGCACCCGCAGCGCTCGTGCTGTTCAAGAGCAGGGTTTTACCCGCATGTATCGCTATCCCGGTTTCTTCTTCGATGCTTATTCGCAAGGTTTCAGGCAGGAGCAGGGCAGCCTCGCCTGGTTTAGGCCAGGAGCCTTCCATCAAGACCAGGTTGTCGGGAAACATAGCACGATAGTTTTCGAAGTCAACACCCCATAGAAGGCAGAACCCCGCTTCGCTCTCGTTGTAGCTGAGAGTCGCATTGCCCCCCAGCAAGGGCAGTACTCCCATCACACCTGGCAAGGTGCGTAAAAAGGACTGGGCTTCGCCTGTCTTTCGCAGCACCGGGGTTTCCGCTTCGGTGGGCAATGGCATCAGCGAAAAGCTCTCTTTTGATCGGCCGTGTATAATCAAATCGCCGGTAAAATTTTCCGCGTACGACGCACGCATGCCGGATTGAATCGTGTCGATTAGCGAATTGCCCGCTACCAGCAAAACGATCCCCAGGGTAATCAGCGTTCCAATGATGATGGTTTTTGTCTTGTGCTCGAACAGGTTCGCCAGTGCAATCTTCAATACAATCACGATACGCCTCCTGTATCGGTACGGTAATTCTCCGTAACTCTGCCGTCAATCAGGCGTATTACATGGTTCGCGGCACCGACTATTTTCGGGTCATGCGTGCTAAACACGAATGTAGTGCCGAATTCGGCATTCATTTTTTTCATGAGTTCCAGAATGGATTCTCCGGTGGCTGAGTCCAGGTTGGCCGTGGGTTCGTCGGCAAGCACGATTTCTGGCTTAGTAACCAAGGCGCGCGCAATGGCGACACGCTGTCGCTGGCCTCCGGAAAGCTCATTTGCCTTGTGATGCTTCCATTGTGTAAGCCCAACTTCTGCGATCAGAAAATCGATCCATTGGCGGCGTTCCTTTTTCTCCGGTATCGACTTGCCAAGAAGCAATGGAAATTCAATGTTTTTATAAACATCCAGCACGGGGATCAGGTTGAACGACTGAAAGATAAATCCAATAACCTGATGGCGCAGTTTCGTAAGCTCCCGGTCGTTTAGCCCGGAAATATCGGTTCCCTGTACCAAAACCCTTCCATCTGAGGGTGTATCGATGCAGCCGATCATATTCAAAATCGTCGATTTTCCAGAACCTGAAGGACCGGCAATGGAGACAAAGTCGCCTTTCTGCAATTCAATGTCCACGCCGTTTATCGCATGAACCCTGGTTTTGCCCAGGGGATATATTTTTTGTACATTCTCAAGTTGGATGATAGGCATCGTTTCCTCCTGTACGAAAGGATATCCAGAATATTTGTCCGGAGATATATAGAGTGTATTTAAGGTGGATAACATATTGTTATGGCGCAGGAATGGAAGGGAATCGGCCTTGGTACTATAACTAAAAATATTATTAGTAGGGTGTTGAAAAACCTCGGATGAGGATTTTCAACACTTCCAAAATGTAACATTACCGTAGCATTTGTAATCAA
>JANNSO010000087.1:0-6496 GCA_031402655.1 Spirochaetota bacterium
CGGCCGGAGCAAGCACCGCGGCAGAAACCGGCTTAAGCGCGTCCAGGGTACCCGGAGCCTTGGGAGCGGCAGGCGTCAATGTTACGATCGTATCACCCTTTGCCGGCGCAATCGCGACGCTCTGCACTGCGGCCGGAACTGCGGCTGCCGCGGGAGCCTTCGTGCCAGGGGCTACCGTTGCGTCAGCCAAGGCCAGCGGAGGCAGCGTTGTTTTCGAAGCCACCAGGGGAGCGGGCCGCGCCGATGTGCTTTCGGCTTTCTGCTCCGCGGCATCCGCGAGGCTCATCACAAGGGGAGTTCCGGCTGGAACCGGTCCCTGGATGCTCGCAAGCGGTTTTTCCGATTCTTTTTCGTTGGCTTCGGCCAATTCCACGACAGTTTCCGCGGCGTCATAGTAGGGCGTATCAAAGGACATGGCCACGGCTTTTTCTTCTTCGGCAAATTGAATCTCGCCATCTGCAAGATTTGTCTCGGGTATCGTTACCTTGGGCTCACCCAGGGATCGCAAAACAATCTGGGGCAGCTCGTCGGGAACCAGTTCGGGCATGGCCAGGTCAACGGCCAAACTATTCCCGGAATAGCCGGGAGCATTGCGATCGAGCACGCTGGCGGTTTCCGAGCGCGGGCTCGCCGGGTCGCGCAATTCGCCGTTTACCGTGCCGTTGGCCCAAGTTAGGCTGTTCCTGTCCAAGACAGTAGCGCTTTCCGTGCGAGGCTCGGCTGGGTCGCGCAATTCGCCGTTTACCGTGCCGTTGGCCCAGCTTAGACTGTTCCTGTCCAGGACTGTAGCGCTTTCCGTGCGAGGCTCAGAGGGGTCGCGCAATTCGCCGTTTACCGTGCCGTTGGCCCAGGTTAGACTGTTCCTGTCCAGGACGGTAGCGCTTTCCGTGCGCGGAGCGTTAGGATCGGATAAGGTGCCTGTCACGATTTTATTTATGGCCGGCCTGCCGTTTCTGTCAAGCACGATCGCCGTTTCCGCACGGGGCATCGTGGGCTCCGCAAGAACAATATACGGGGATGTAGGGATATTGGCAGCCTTGCTTCTATCGAGCGTTTGCGCCCGCACGAGAGCCGGTTCGCTCACCTTGGCGGTAATAACGGTATCGGGAACCATGGGAATGGAAGGACTGCGAACATAGGTATCCGGATATACGGACGCTGCTTCCAGCCGCTTGGGAGCCGGGCTTTGCTTTACGATTACCGGTGTCTCATCGGGGCTGGGAAGGCTCTTGTCGATAACCTCGGGCTTTTCCCTGGCAGCCAGCGGAACTGCAGGAGCCACCATTACCGTTGCACTTAACGGAGCCTTCTGCACGGTAGTGCTGACATCAGGTTTTACTCCAGTTACGGGCGTGACCACGGGCGTCTCGATTTTAGGCGCTGTCTCCGGTATTTTGGCGGAAGAAACAAGTGCTACGCGCGGGGCTGCCTGAGGTTCGGGAAGAGCAGCCAGAATAATAGTGCGAACAGGCTTAGGTTTGCCATTGATTACCGTGGGAGATTCAGTACCGGGTTTAAGCGCCGAAGAAACCGCGGCTTGCCGTTCCACCGGCGTAAAATTCTGCGGCACGGGGGAAGGCAATGGCGTTGAGCTAGAAGCGGGAGGACTCAGGCGGGTTGCAAGAGCATCCGGCGAGCCACTTGTCGCCATGGCTGTCGGCGCAACGGCTGTCGGCACCACTGCTGCCGGCACCACCGCTGGTACCGCCACGGGTTTTTGAACCACAGGCGCAACGGCTGCGGGGGCAACCGGAGCAGACACAGGCGCAGCAGGTTCTACCACATAGCCCAGTTTTTTCAATTCGGCTTCTGCCATGCGCTTGGGGTCAAAATCCGGATCAAATGCGGCGGATCCAGGTTTCTTGGCCTGGCTCAGCTCGGTAGAGCTTTTAGGTTCCGTAGCGCTTACGCGTGCTACCACACCCTGCATAACACCCAGAGCCTGCGCCGCCTCGGCGGACAGGAGCATGAATACCCCGGCGTTATCCAGATTCCGCGTAATTATGAGCTTAACCTTCAAGCCGTTATCGACATTGGTAACTTCCACCACCGTATTCCTCGGAAACGAATTACAGGCAGCATAATAGCCGTTGGCCGGAAAATCTCCGTACGACCCCAGAATAGCAGTTCCTTCCCAGGTCGATGCCGACAACAGAAACATGCAAACAAAGGCTACTCCTGCCATGGCCGTATACCGGACAACTGTTTTCATAACTCCCCCCCTATTCTTTCAACCACAGTAAAGTTGCCAAAACAAGGCGCTTGCCCATTTCTTCGCAGGCGCTTTGAGTATCCGCCTCGCCTTTGGAAGCAGGTACCACATGTTTCAAGTTTCCCTCACCCATAATCCTGCCGCCATCGACACTGACTAATTTAAAAATAATATTGGGCGGAAGCAGAAGCTCCGCCGCGCTGTATTCCAGGAAAAGAACCAGGTGATAATCGATAAAGCCTTCTACGCTTTCCCATCCTGGGCTAAACGCGTCGAAATCGGCTTTCGTTCCCGCCAATGGACGCTTGTTTGTTCCTATATAACCAGAGTCGAATAACGCATCAAGACATCCGGAAACGATAAACTCCGACAGGGCCACCGTCTTTTCGCTCGACAGGTTTTCGTTCTCCACGGCATTGACTTCCACAGTCTGAGCCGCCAGAAGAAAACCCGAGATAATCAGCATCGAACCGAGCAAAGCCCAAGAATGTTTCACGCGCCTACCTCTTACAAAAGTTTTTTCATTTCCTCTCTTTAAACATCGGCACAAAGAAATGTCGAGTTAAGCATGAAATATGCTCCGGGAAACATTTGACAAGGTCCTGATTCTCGGCAATAATGATCGGGCTCAAAGCGTTGCCGTCGACCCTTGGCCAAGCGCCTCGGTTCTCTTGACAGCAGCAGGCCGCGAGCGACAAAAAACCGATAAGCCCTACCGGTAAGGAAATTTTTCCTACAGTCAGCGCCAGAGGCGACGCCTCTGGCGACGCCTCTGGCGATGCAGTCCGGCTGTTTTAGGCAAACCAAGGAGATTCTCATGGCTGAAAAAAGAAAAGTAATCATCATCGGCGCCGCCGGTCGTGATTTCCACAACTTCAACACCTTCTTCCGCGACAACGAAGCCTACGACGTCGTAGCCTTCACCGCTGCCCAGATCCCCGACATCAACGACCGAAAATATCCCGCAGCGCTTGCAGGCAAGCTCTATCCCAAGGGAATTTCCATCTATGACGAAAAAGAGCTTCCCGCCCTCATCAAGAAGCACAAAGTCGACGAGTGTGTGTTCAGCTACTCCGACGTAACCTACAACCACGTCATGAGCATGAGCGCGCTCGTAAACGCCGCCGGCGCATCCTTCCGCCTCCTTGGACCCAACGACACCCAGATCAAGTCCACCAAGCCCGTAATCGCCGTAGGTGCGGTGCGCACCGGAGCGGGCAAGAGCCAGACCAGCCGCAAAATCGCTCAACTCCTCATGGCTAAAGGCCTCAAAGTCGTCGCCATCCGCCACCCCATGCCCTACGGCGACCTCGTTGCGCAAAAAGTTCAGCGTTTCGCCACCGTAGCCGACCTCAAGAAGCATAAATGCACCATCGAGGAGATGGAAGAATACGAACCCCACGTCGTGCGCGGCAACGTAATCTACGCCGGCGTCGACTACGAAGCCATCATCCGTGAAGCCGAGAAAGAAGCCGACGTCATCCTCTGGGACGGCGGAAACAACGACTTCCCCTTCTACAAACAGGACCTCATGATCACCGTCGCCGACCCGCACCGCCCCGGCAACGAAACCAGTTTCTACCCCGGCGAGGCAACGCTCCGCATGGCCGACGTCATCATCATCAACAAGATTGACACCGCCAGCGCCGAGAATATCCAGACCGTGCGCGACAGCATAGAGCGCATCAACCCCAACGCCATCGTCATAGACGGCGCTTCCCCCATCACCGTAGACAAGCCCGAGCTCATCAAGGGCAAACGCGTACTCGTCGTAGAAGACGGCCCCACCCTGACCCATGGCCACATGAAAATCGGAGCCGGCACCGTAGCCGCCCGCAAATTCGGAGCCGCGGAACTCGTGGATCCCCGCCCCTACGTCGTGGGCAAGCTCAAAGGCACCTTCGCCACCTATCCCAACATCGGCACCCTCCTGCCCGCAATGGGCTACGGCGAAGAGCAGGTCAAAGACCTCGAAGCCACCATCAATAAAGTGGACTGCGACACGGTCATCATCGCCACCCCGATAGACCTCAACCGCATCGTCAAAATCAAGAAACCCACCGTAAAAGTCGAGTACGACCTCCAGGAGATCGGCCACCCCGACCTTACCGAGGTGCTCAACGACTTCTGCAAAAAGTTCAAGCTCGGCAAGAAGTAAGACGGCGATTAATTAAACGCCATGCTAAAAAGGCTGTCCAAAGCGTCATATACGCGGTGGGCAGCCTTTTTTTATTATAGCGTGTCTTGTTTGCGGGTCCGCAAACAAGAACGGGTCGCCGCTCCAATCTTTGCCGCGCCTTACGCGCGCCAAAGGATTTTCACTCTGCCCCTCACGCCTAGCAGGCTTTGGAAGTGTTGAAAATCCTCATCCGAGGTTTTTCAACACCCTGCCAGGCATCGGAAGAAATTCTACTGCTTGCAATTCAGTAAATTCCTGCTATACTACTTCTTCATGGTAGGATAGGCAGGTTGTTTCGGCGCCGCCCTTCCGCAGAATGTAAAATCGGATCTCAGCGTGATTGCAGCATACCGGTAACGCAGTCGCATTCTAAATTTATTCTCTATTTCTAAAACAAGAGGAGCGCAACTCCATGGATGTCACCTTAACACCGTATCGAAATAATTGTATCTCCATCAGATTTTCAAGTTCTCCACTTGTAATCGATGCAATCCGAAAAACACCCGGGCGTCTATGGAATGAGGATCATAAGCTTTGGTACATTCCAAATACCCAAGTAAATATCGACTCTTTGCTCCAAAACCTCTACGAAACCAAACTCTTCCATACGCTTGATGAGAGCGAATCCACTCCAGATATAGCGATTCCACCTTCTATAAAAGTTGAAATCGGAATCAAGACAACACCTTCATTTGAAATAAAACCCAAAGTTCCACAAAAACCTGTTCCCTGCGCCAAAAACGCCCAAGCAGCCACCAAACTGCTTCACCAGAAATACAAGGAAGCCATTTTATCCAGGCATTATAGCCCCAGGACCTTACAAGCTTATTCTGCATGGCTTAATAAATTCCTGACATTCAATAAGGGCGTAATCCCCATAATTCTACCAGAGAAAGAAATCAATAGTTTTATATCCCACTTGGCAGTAGTAGAAAAAATAAGCGCTTCCACCCAGAACCAGGCCTTGGCCGCCATTCTATTTTTATACAGGTTCGTAATCGGTCAATCCGTCGGCTCCCTGAACGACGTAATCCGCGCAAAAAAACCACTCCATCTTCCCATAGTAATGAGCCGCGATGAAGTACGCACCGTCCTATCCAAAATGAGCGGCGACAAATGGCTTATAGCATCGCTTTTGTATGGAACCGGAATACGCCTTATGGAATGCATGGAGCTTCGCGTCCAGGACATCGACTTTGCCCGAAACGAGGTTACCGTACGTAACGGCAAAGGAGCGAAAGACAGAACAACCATGCTGCCCGAAGCGTTGAAAATTCCCCTCCGCAACCACCTGGCCACCGTTAGAACAATCCATGACCACGATATCGCCGAAGGATGGGGCACAGTACTGATGCCTCATTCACTGGACAAAAAGTACCCCAACGGGGCCAATGAATGGCTCTGGCAATGGATATTTCCCCAGGAAAAACGCTGGCTTAACCAAACAACCGGGCATCAAGGCCGTCATCACCTGGATCCATCCCTGGTACAGCGAGCAGTTCACGAAGCCGTCCTTAAGTCCAACTTAACAAAACGAGCCAGCTGTCATACCTTCCGCCACTCCTTTGCCACCCACCTACTTGAAAACGGCCATGACATCCGCACCATCCAGGAACTCCTAGGCCACGCCGACCTGAAAACTACCATGATCTACACCCATGTCCTAAACCGAGGACCATCCGGTGTACGCAGCCCCATGGACGGCTTGTAACGGTCTAACACCCCGATTTCCTATTTTTATGGGTCAGTATAAAAACCCTTCAACCTCCATCCAAAGATCTATTTTCTTGGTCTCTGAAGAATTGCTTGTCCCCCATTCTAAAACAAAGCATTATTCCCCAATCCCCCCCCTTTTTTACGGATAGGTCTAGTTAATGTTAGACGGACGCGCTGCGCGCGCGAAATTCAGAAAACGAAATGCGTGTACACCAATTCAAAGCATAATATGAATTCAAAAATTAGAAAATATATTTTCCTCAGTTACACCAACCAGTAAAAATTACATTTATTATATTTTTTTGATTTGTGATTTCTAATCAAAATTGAATTCTAATATTCTATTCGAAAGCTAATTGCTCTAACCTTATTGTATTTCAAGTTACTTT
>JANNSO010000088.1:0-5921 GCA_031402655.1 Spirochaetota bacterium
CATTATCGGAAGCAAGCAGGACATTGGCGGATTTCTTGGCTTCCTTCAGCAATTCCTTGAGCAGCTTCGCCTTGCCCCGTATCGTAAGGTACTCGGGGTTAAAGTCATGCTCCACGTCCACGCCCAGCCTGGACTTGGGCAAATCGATAAGATGACCCATCGAGGCCAGAACCACATACTTGCTGCCCAAATACTTTTCTATAGTCTTGGCCTTGGCGGGTGACTCGACGATAACCAGGGTCGTTTTCTTCACGGCAGCCTTTTTCTTGGCTGTCGGAGACTTCTTTACGCCGGCGCTTTTCTTGGCGAGCGGCGTTTTCTTCGCGGCTGCTGCGGTTTTATCGCCGACTACTTTTTTTCCCACAGCCGTTTTTTTCTCGATCGCCATACTAAACTCTCCTGACACCTTGCAAACATCGGGAACCAGTCGGTTCCCTTCCAGATTCCAGTCAATAAAGGGAAGCTCTAAATCCTTAAGTTTTTCAGAGCTTCTTTAACAGGGTGTTGTAAATCCTCGGATGAGGATTTTCAACACTTCCAAAATGTAACATTACCGTAGCATTTGTATACAAATGCGAGGAATGTTGAAGGCTGTTGGAAAAGTAACCGACTTTTTCAACAGCCTGTTAAACCGTATATTCCTCTTTTTGCGGGGTTTCCCGGACGCACCAATCCGACGAAATGTCGCAAAACCCAGTAACGAGCCTCGCGCCTTCGGACACGAGCTTGTCCGATCCCGCCGATTTAGAGCCGCCTGCGCCCGCTTGGGCTACAAAAACATCACGCCCTTCCTCAAGCGCAAAGGAGGCGGTTATGAGCGCGCCGGACCCCAAAGGCGCCTCGATTACCAAGGTCGACCTGCAAAAACCCGCGATTATCCTGTTTCGCTCGGGAAAGGTCCAGCGGGAAGGATTGGTTCCAGGCGGATATTCGGAAACCAGGCAGCCGCCTTTGGCTATCATCGCGGCGGCGACGTCCCGGTTGCTTTTGGGATACACGCCGTCTATGCCGCAGCCAAGAACTGCGCAGGTTGGCCTGCCTCCGCCCATGGCGCCGCGGTGGGCTGCCGTATCGATGCCGCGGGCCAGGCCGGACACTACCACGAGACCTTCGGCCGATGCCTCACCGGCTATGCGCCATGCCGTTTCCAAACCGCGCCCGGTAGGGAATCGGGTTCCCACGATCGCAAGTGCGGTACCGCCCAATATAGGCATGGTTCCGCGCACATAAAGCATATATGGCGCCCTGGAAGTTTCGCGCAATATCGGGGGATACAATTCGTCGAACCAGGAGCAGGCCGTTATTCCATGCGTTATAAAAAATTCATGGTCTTGGCGCGCTGCGTTCTTCCATGCCTGTGGTTCCCACGGGGCGTCTTTCAGCCTTCGCCCCACTATTTCCTCTAGGCCCAGCTTGGAATGCTCCGAAGGATCGAACCTGCCGTCAAGGATGTCGTCGAGCAGAATTTTTTCCCTGGCGCTCAAAAACGGCATGCGGGCCAATACCAGCCGTTCCGGGCGGGTCGTCTCACGGGGCATACATCTGGTCCAATATCTTTTTTTTGTTCGCTTGAGCCTGGTCGCGCTTTGCCTTGGAGGGATCCACCTTGATTATCCTGTCGTAGGCGTCGACCGCATCCTGGAATCGCTCCACCGAATAGAGCGTCCTGGCGTAAAGAAACATGGCGTCGCTGTTCTTCGTATTGATGGCGAGAAAGCGCTCAAGGTATGGAATCGCCTGGGCGGGCTGCTCGAATTCGAACACATAGAGAATCGCAAGGCCGTACATGGAGTTGGTGCCCGTATCGTTAAGCTTCAAAGCCGTTAAATATGAAGCCTCCGAAGTCTTGAGCCAGGCTTCGCGCGATGCGCTGCCTCCATTTATCTGAGCCGAGGCAACCCTCGAGAGATATGCCGCGGACATTCCTGCTATATAATATAAACTCGAATTTTCGGGGTAGTAGTGAAGTGCCTTGAGCGCGGCGTCGTACGCCTCGCCGAACATCAGCTTCTCCATGTACACGGAGGCCAGAATCCGCCAGTAGGTACCTACTTTTGCGTTTGCCTCGACTGTTTTCTGGACGACGGCGTAATAGCGGTCTATGCCTTTTTTCAAGTCTTCTTCGGTCCGCGGCGTAGCGCCGACTTTCGATCGCTCTTCCATATCGAACATGCGCTGAAGCAAACCCGATTTATCGGCATTGCAGCCGGTCAGCAGCGAAAGAATCGAAAGACAGATTAAGGCCTTGGGGATAAGATTGCATCTGCGTGAAATTGAATTGTTCAAAGAACTATCCTCCTTCAATCGTTTACTGCCAAAAATTGCCGTTTGCATGCTTTTATTCATGACTAAGGAGCCTTCCACGGCTTTTTGCCTCATCGCCGCCCTTAGGAAAATAAGCGTGATGGGCCTGCTCCAGATATTCCGCATCGACATGGGTGTATATCTGGGTCGTGGCTATATCGGCGTGCCCAAGCAGCTCCTGCACCGTCCTCAGATCCGCGCCGCCCGCCAGGAGATGCGTTGCGAAGGAATGCCTCAGCGTGTGGATTTTGCCCCCTACGCCGCTGGTGACGCGAAGCTCGGAAAACCTTTTCCAAACCCCTTTGCGGGAAATGCCCTTGCCCGACCTGTTCAAAAACACGCGATTGCTGCGTTTGCTCTTGTCCATCTGGGGACGGCCTTCATCGAGATACAGCTTGAGCCAGGTTAGCGCTTCCTCGCCGAAAGGAATGATTCGCTCCTTCTGCCTCTTGCCGGTTATGCGCAGTATTCGCTCCTTCATAAAAACCATGTCGAAGGTAAGCGTAGCCGCTTCGGTAATTCGAAGGCCGCACGAATAGATGAGCTCGAACAGAGCACGATCGCGCAAGCCGCCTGGAGTCCCGATATCTATGGCGGTAAGTATCCTGTTTATCTCGTCTGGCTTGAACACGTCGGGCAGGCTGCGTTCCTGCCTGGGCGTTTCTATAAGCTCGCCCGGATCGTCTATTCGTATGCCTTCGATGCGGAGAAACTTAAACAGGCCGCGTATGCTGGACACGATTCGAGCCATGGTGCGCGGAGTAAGACCCATGCTCCTCCTGGCGATGAGGTACTGCAGCAGATCGGAGGAAGCCGCTATTTCAAGCTCGGATGCATGCTCCAAAAGCCAGAAATTCAGGCCGTTCGCCTCGCGCATGTAAGCGTCGAGGGTAAGGGGAGAAAGCCTTTTGGCGGCCAGCAGCCATGAAGCATATCTGTCCAGCACACTGCGTTCGGGCACGCTTACGCCTCGTTTCGTTCACCCACGGCCTTCATGCCGCGGAGAATCGTGGGGATTTCGAGTTCGTCACCGTCGTTGCGGCCCATAAGGTAGGGCTTGGCTTTCGGGTCCACCATTTTTTTCCACTCATCGTTGGAAAGAAAGTTGTCGATGTCGCGCGATGATTCCTTGCGGGCGCCCTGAGCCGGCATGGAGGATGCCTTGATGGACCTTACGAAACCCGTAGCCACAACGGTTACCGCGACTTCTTCCGCATAGGCGGGATCGGTTACCAGCCCCGAGATGATCAGCGCATCCTTGTCCGCCTTGTCGGTGATTATGGTTATAATTTCTTCAAATTCGCTTAGGGTAAAATTATCGCCGCCCGTTACGTTTATCAGTATGTTATTGGCGCCGTCGATGCGGGCGTCCTCGAGCAATGGATTGGACACCGCTTTTTCGGCGGCTTCCACGGCGCGGTTGTCTCCCTGGGCGATTCCGACGCCCATGATCGCGTCTCCCTGCCCCTCCATCACGGTACGTACGTCCGCGAAGTCGATATTTATCTCGCCGGGTATGGTGATAAGGTCGGAGATGCCCTGGACTCCCTGCCGCAGGACGTCGTCGGCAAGGAAAAAAGCCTCGCGTATCGGCGTACGTTTTTCGACTACCTTCATTAGATGCTGGTTGGGTATTACGATAAGGGTATCCACCGACTGCCTGAGCTTTTCTATGCCTTCCTCGGCCAGGCGCATCTTGACCCTGCCCTCGAAGCTGAACGGCTTGGTGACCACGCCTACGGTAAGCGCGCCGAGCTCGCGCGCTATCTGCGCGATTACGGGAGCCGAGCCTGTTCCCGTACCGCCGCCCATGCCCGCGGTAACGAAAACCATGTCCGCCCCGCGCAGGGCATCGGCGATCATCGACCGGTCTTCCATGGCGGCTTTCTCGCCCACTTCCGGCTTGCCTCCGGCTCCAAGGCCATTGGTTACCTTGGCGCCGAGCCCCAGTCGAATCGGAGCCCTCGAGCGCGCAAGCGCCTGCAAATCCGTATTGGCGACGATAAACTCGACATTGCGCACGCCGGCGTCCATCATGCGGTTAACCGCGTTCGACCCGCCTCCTCCTGCGCCAATAACCTTTATGATTGTCGAGCCTGGTTCTGCAAAGCCTGCAGCTTGATACTCTTCTTTGTCATCCATGAGCTTTACGGTCATAATCCCCCCAGTATAAATACTTAACTAAAATATGCTGCAAACCTTCCGCCGCCATTGCCTGTCAGAGCGGCGGCGAAAGCATCTCGTTAAAGGAACTCCTTGAACCAATCCGAAAGGCGCTTTACCAGGGTTGAAGTCTGCTTACCCTTGTTTTTATCCTGCTTCTGGCTCTTTTCCTCGCGCTCTGCTGGTATCCTGAGTTCCGCTCCGATAAGCACGAGTCCCACCGCGGTGGAAAAAGAAGGGTTCCTGTATTCCCCCACCATTCCCCCGAGCGTAGCGGGAGAGCCAACCCGCACGGGAACGCCAAACACCTCGAACGCGAGCTCCGCTGCTCCCTGCATGAGGGATCCGCCGCCGGTCAGGACTACCCCGCCCTTGACAAGTCGCCAATAACCCATGCTCTCGACCCGCTCGCGAGCCAGCCTGAAGATTTCCTCCATGCGCGACTGCATCACTCCGGCCACCTTTGCCCGCGACACTTCCTGCGGAGGTCTGCCCCCGACGCCCGGAAGAATGACGGTATCCTCGCTCTCGATATGCGGCAGATAACATGCGCCATTCTCCTTCTTGATGCGTTCCGCTGCCTCGAGGGGCAGGTTAAATATAATTGATAAATCATTGGTAACCTGGGAACCGCCCACGCCTACTACCGTGGTGTAATACGGCGCTCCATCCGAGTACATAAGCACGTCGGTCGTGCCGCCTCCAAGGTCGATGAGCAGGCAGCCCAGTTCCTTTTCGTCCGGAGACAGTACGGCGCGCGAGGCGGCAAGGCTTTGGAGTATGAGGCCGGAAGCCTTGAAACCCGCGCGATTGACGCAGCGGACCAGGTTTTGCGCAGTAGTAACAGACCCGGTTATTATGTGAACCTCGGCCTCGAGCCTTACACCTATCATGTCCAGCGGATCGCGTATGCCTTTCTGGTCGTCCACGATATACGTTTGCGGTATCACGTGCAGCACTTCCCTGTCCATGGGAATTACCACGGCGCGCGCCGCCTCTATTACCCGATCCACGTCCTCGCGGGAAATTTCCCTGTTCTTGCCGGTAACCGCCACAACGCCCCTCGAGTTTATTCCCTCGACGTTGGATCCGGCGACGCCCACGAAGCATTCCTTGACTTCGCGGCCGGACATGAGCTCGGCCGCCTCTACCGCTTTTGCAACGGACTGCAGGGTTGCCTCGATATTTACGACGACGCCTTTGCGGAGCCCGGTGCTTGGCGCGGTTCCGACGCCCGTTATCTCGAGGATTCCGCCGTCGTTGTACTCGCCGATCACGGCACAGGTTTTTGAGGTGCCGATATCCAGCCCCACTATCAGATTGTCACCCAGGGACGGCCTCCTTCGTACGATATACGAATGTATCATTACGAAAATCAAGTTCAAGAATATTCGGGGATAGTCCCCTCGCCTCGACTACGTCGAGGACCAAAAGAACGGTCTTCATGAGCTCCG
>JANNSO010000089.1:0-6347 GCA_031402655.1 Spirochaetota bacterium
CTTGCCCAGGAACTGCGTACGACCACCCAGCGCGTCAACCTGTTCGAGAAGGTAAAGATTCCCGAGACGACGGAACATATTCGCAAGATACGCATTTACCTGGGCGACCAGCAGACGGCGCAAGTCGTCCGCGGCAAGATAGCCAAGCGCAAGGTAGTGGAAAGGGCCGCCTCATGATTGCACCGATGAAACGCGCCTTTGTCGTGGTGCTCGACCGCGAGCGCCGCGAAGCGGTACACGAGCTTCGCACTATGGGACTCCTCCATGTAGAGCCGCTTGCCGGTTCGGGCGATGGCTACAATGAGCTCCAAAAGGATCATGCCAACCTTGTCAAAGCAATGGCTTTTCTGGGAAACGACAAGATTGGGCAGAATCAAAAACCTTTCGGTATCCGCGAAGGCATTGACTACTCGGAAGAGATTTTAAAGCTAGCGGATAAAAGCAAGGAATTGTTTGACGATATTGCGCAAATAAGCCGCGAGATCGAGCGTGTTGTCTCCTGGGGCAATTTCGAACCAGCTCTTTTGGCTGACCTGTCCGGCAATAGCGTGCATATCAGGCTCGTCGAGCTTCCCGCAAAAAAAATAGGCATATTGCCCGATAAGCTCGATTATATAATCGTCGATGCTGCCAAAGGAAAGGTCCGCCTCGCCCTTGTCGCGGATCAATCGCTGGAGCTGCCGGCGGAAGTTACCGAGTTCAAACCTTCCCTCAAATCGCTTGAGTCGCTTCAGGCGGATCTAGCCGCACGGAAAGATGCGCTTGAAAACGTGCAGGCAGCGCTTGCATCCCTGGCGAAACGGCGCGATGCCCTTAAGAAAGTACAGGCTCACCTGGAGCGCGACATTACCTTCGAGACTATCCGTTCAGGTATGTACGGCGAAGACGAAGTTGCATGGTTCTCCGGCTGGATTCCCGCAAAGGACGATAAACAGCTGCATGACAGTGCTGCCAAAATGGGCTGGGGCATCATCCTCGATGATCCGCTCGACGAAGAGCAACCTCCTACCAAGGTGGAGAATCCTCCGGTCGTTCGCATCATTCAGCCGGTTTTTGACTTTCTTGGCGTTGTGCCCAATTACCGGGAGTATGACATTTCCGGCCTGTTCCTTTTGTTTTTCGTAATATTCTTCGCGATGATATTCGGGGATGGCGGCTATGGCACGATAATGCTTATCGCCGGTATCGCAGCGGCGATCGGCTCAAAGGTCAAAACGGGCAAAGTGGCCGACCCGATTCGGCTTCTCCTTATTTTAGCGGCCGCGACGGTGGCATGGGGTGTCTGTACCGCCAGCTGGTTCGGTATCCCGGCAGACCGCCTGCCAGCGATACTGCGAAATATCGCTGTGCCCTTCGTTTCCAACGCCAATCCGGCGTCCAGCGATAACGTCAAGTTCCTGTGCTTCTGCCTTGGACTCGGCCAGCTTCTTATAGCGCACCTCAAGAACATTATACGCGACATCAAGTCTCTCAAATTCATCGGCCAGGTCGGCCAATTGTGCATGGTTTTCGGCATCTACTGGATTGTGCTCAACCTGGTCGTCAGTTCCGCGCGCTTTGTGGTACCGGACTGGGCACTATATTTCGCGGGAGTCGGATTTGCGCTCAACTTCATCTTTGGCAGCTATGACGGATCCAAAGGTTTCTTCAAGGGCGTGTTGGGCGGAATCGCATCGAGCATGGCCAACATCGTCTCGATATTCCTGGGCGTCGTCAATATCTTCGCCGACCTCGTCTCGTACATCCGACTGTGGGCGGTAGGGCTTGCCGGCGTTGGTATCAGCGCAACGGTCAATACCATGGCCGGCCCAATGGTGGGCAAGTTCTCGCTGTATCTGATCGCGGGCGTCATCCTGCTCGCCTTCGGCCACGGACTTAATATCATCCTGAGCGTGCTGTCCGTAATAGTGCACGGCGTGCGGCTCAATATGCTGGAATTCTCCGGTCACCTCGGTATGGAGTGGTCCGGGTACAAATATGAACCGTTTAAGGACACCGTCCGTTCGGAACGGGTCGACACTACAAGGAGTAACTCATGAATATTGGAATGATCGGCGTCGCCGCCGTACTTGGCCTCTCCGCAATCGGATCCGGCATCGGTGCCGCTATCGCTGGCCAGGCAGCAATCGGCGCGTGGAAACGCAGCTATTTGGCCAACAAGCCCGCGTCCTTCCTTCTGGTCGCCTTTGCCGGCGCACCCCTTACACAAACAATCTACGGCTTCCTTCTTATGAATTCGATGAAAGCTTCTTCCGCCGATCCATTATTGGTCTGCGCCATAGGCATCATGAGCGGCGCCGCCATGGGTATGTCCGCCGTTGCACAGGGTCAAGCCTCCGCTTCCAGCTGCGACGCCTACGGAGAGACAGGCAAAGGTTTCGGCCAGTATATCACGGTCGTCGGCCTCTGCGAAACCGTCGCGCTCTTCGTGATGGTATTCACATTCATGGTTCTAGGCTGATATTTTCTTGATGGGCACGTACGCGTCTTACAGACGCGCGTTGCCCTATCCGCTTAAAAATGCCTTTGGCATGCTCCGCTCGGAGCATGCCAAAGGCATTCCGCTGCTATCGCTCGTGCGCAGTTTTTCGGCTGCTTCGTAATCCCCGGGCAAAATCAATGCCGATCAATACGGTCTTCCGCAACTACTCCATACGTTTTACGACCTTGCCTGACAGTTTCGCCAAATAGACCGCGAATGCCAGCGCGATGCCCAGCAACACGAATTGAATGAGGCTGGTGTTAAAAAACAATAACCCTTCGCGATCTGCCCTGATATATTCCACGAAAAACCTGAATAGGCTGTAGGCTGCAATATATACAGAGCCTATTATTTTATCCAGAACCTTGTTTTTTATTAAGCGGAGGAGCAATGCTGCCAGGCAGAAATCGAATAAAGCCTCGTACAATTGCGTAGGATGCAGGGAGCTGCTCATAGTGGATTCAGGTCCGACGAGGCCTTTGGAGTAGCTCCAATTCCATGCAGCCGAAGAAATACCCGTGTTTTCCCTGAAGCTGAACAAATCCAGACCGAATCGCCTGAAAGAAACTGCCCAAGGCAGGCTCGAGGAGATTCCGAAGGCGTCGCCGTTTAGAAAGCAGCCGATGCGACCCAGGCCCTGGGCAAAAAACATGCTCGGCGAAGCCAGCGCAAGGTACTGCCAGAATGACGCTTTCAGCTTAGTGCATATAACGAGGGTGGCTATCAAGGCTCCCGCGATTCCGCCCGTTATGCTGATGCCGCCTTCCCAGAAGGCAAGGATTTTCAACGGGTTCCTGAAATAATACGAGCCGCCCCAGAACAGCACATGAAATAACCGCCCGCCCAGCAGTGCCGCTATAATTGCCGCATAAATAACCTTTTCGTATTCGCTTTCTTGTAACCCGTGATTTTTTAGCGTACGTGTTCCCAGCAGTATGCCGCCAAGTATCGCAATTGCGAAGTAAGCACCTTCGTAAAAAGGCATAAAACGAGAGCCAAGAGCCAGGTGTAAGGGAAACATTCGCGCTCCTTGTCAGTATGGTAGTTTTTATCCCCGCAGAAGTTCGGAAATTTCGTCGCCCGAGACTTGTTCGTCACCGGGAGGGTTATCGGCGATAGTGCTGTAAATTTCCGACTTGAGCTCTTCTGCCATGGCTCCATGAGCCTTGGAGATTGCCAAAAGCTCGTCGCCTCGCAGCGCAAATGCCTGCTGCAGAGAGTTTTTTGAATTCAGGATGTCTTGTATCGCATGAGACAGTATTAAAGACGCATTGGCCAGGAGGCGCATGTATTCCGTGCGGTCTACCAGGTGGTCATTGGATAGAATCAGCTCGCGCATGGCTCTAAGCGACCTGTCCGACATTTGTATCGCCGCGAACACGGTGTCGCCCATAATGTCGGCATCGATATCCAGGCGGGATGCGTCGGTAACGAAGCGAGCCAGGCTGTCGATAAGAAAAATATCATCCTGATAATGAATTACGTGTGCCATATGCTTTATTGTAGCAAGAGGCACGGGTAACGTAAAGCTCCTATTGTCAAATATCGTCTCAAAACGCTTTTTATACCGGCAGAACCAATGAAATCCATTTTTTTCGGCTTGATGACTTCATTGTTTTTATGTATACTTTCGCGAAATCCCGGTCTTCGTTCTCCTCGCTTATTCAGAGCATGTTCGTTGTCGGGACTCCTTATCCGCACCGTATGGGCGGATCACAGACCACAGGGAGGAATCATGAGATCCTACGAATTAGTAACCATTTTCCCCACGGAAGAAGAACTCTACCGCGCAGGAAAAGAAGCCGTCGCCGCCGAACTTAAAAGGCAGGGCGGAGAGCTTCTCAAAGAAGACGAAATGGGCGATCGCCAGCTCGCATATCCCGTAAAGGGGCGCTTGCGCGGCCGCTATGTCCTGTATACCGTCAAACTGTCCCCGGACAAAGTCATCCATGCGGAAAAAGTATTCAAGCTCAACACCAGTGTGCTCAAATACCTTTTCGTTCGCATGGAAGAATAGCAAGCCAAAGGACTTTGGAGGCGGTATGGCCGACTTGAGCATAGCGGTATTGGTAGGCAGGCTCACGCGAGACGCGGAACTAAAATACACAAACGGCGGACAGCCAGTGTGTCATTTTTCCGTGGCTACCAGTTCCCGCAAGAAAAAAGGCGATCAGTGGGTGGACGAACCCAGTTTCTGGGACGTCGATCTTTGGGGCAAGCAGGGTGAGAGCCTCAACCAGTACCTTACAAAAGGCAAACTGGTTGCGGTAGAAGGCAGCATGCGCCAGGATCGCTGGGAACAGGAAGGTCAATCGCGCATGAAAGTCCAAATAAGCGCGAATTCCGTGCAGCTTCTGGGCGGAGGGCAGGGACCTGGCTCCGGCGCTCCGGGCGGCTCGTTCGCTGATGCTCAGGGCGGCTCAAACGGCGCTCCGGGTAATGGCAACCAAGGTGGCGCGCGCGAATGGCAAGGGCGCGGAGACTCGAGAGCCGGCGCTGAATCCAGTAACGGCGATACCAGTCGCGGCGAGCAAACGCAGTCCCAGCCCAGGCAGCAGGCTCAAAAAGCTCCCCAGTCCGATGATTTTTCGGACGATATTCCGTTTTAACACAACAGTAACGAAGGAGACATTATGTCAGACAATAGAGATGACCGCGGTTCACGCGGACAGGATGACGATTCCCGCAGAGACGGCGACGATCGCGGCGGAAGAGGCGGTCGCAAGGGATTCTTTCGCAAGAAAGTCTGCAAGTTCTGCGCCCAGAAGGTAAAGATCGACTACAAGGAATCCGATGTCCTCCGCAGGTTTATTACCGAGCGAGGCAAGATTCTTCCCCGCCGGATTACCGGTTCCTGCGCCAAGCACCAGCGCTCGCTTGCCCTTGCCATCAAGCGCTCCCGCTCGCTGGCTTTGCTTCCGTTCGTAGCAAACTGAGCTGATCCATGGACCAACGCGAAGAGGAGATCAAACCGTTTTTGATCATAGGTTTTGGTCTTCTCTCCGCCGTTTTATATTGTACGATGTTTTTAGCCCTGTTTTTTTTGATTCCCTTGCTCATAGCCGGGGCAAAAAAGGGCTTTAAAACCATGGCGCTTGGCGCAGGCGTTTCAGCCTTGCTTATCAGCGGGTTTCAAATAGTTCTTGCGGTTTTGCTTGGCGAGAAAAGCACAACCTTGAACCTGCTGGTTCTGCTTCCCCCGCTAGGCATGATAGCCGGGCTGGTGTTTATCGCCGCCCCGATTGCTCAAAGGTTTTCTTTTATAACGAGAGCCGTGCTTGGCGGAATAATCGCGGCACTGGCCGCTTTGCCATCAATTTTTTACCTCCGTACAAGCCCTGATCTAATTGTTTTTTTAAATGAGGTTTTTTCGCAGATGGCGGCTTTAATGCCTTCTGCCGTGCAGGATGTTGAGAAATTCAGGGTTCTCATGCTGCAAATGGTGGAACGCGGTTTTGGCGCCATGTTCTTCCTGTTTATCTTTATCAATGCATGGGTCGGTGCGCGGCTTTCCGCGATACCTGTCGTTCTGCCTGTGCCGCAAGGGGCGGGAAGTTCCGAAGCACCAATTGTACAATTTTTGCCCGGACGCCTTTCCTTAGCGCCACAGCTTCAGGATTACAAGGTTCCCACGTGGATGGTATGGTTTCTGCTCGTGTCCTGGGCTGTTATTCTATTATCGCGTTACGTTGCATCACCGGCGCTCAATGCGCTCGCGTGGAACGTAGCACTGTCGTTTTCTGTCTGTTACGCTGTCCAGGGACTCGCCGTGCTGCATGTGCGCTTGGCACATTCCCGCATGGCTCCTGCCGCGAGGTTTATTGTCACCATGTTGCTTGTGCTGGTCGCCGTTGGCGGTCCTGCC
>JANNSO010000090.1:0-39060 GCA_031402655.1 Spirochaetota bacterium
GGATTTTCGGGGACGCTCAGTTTAGACAGTACTTCATTCCATTTTTCCTGTGCGTCTTTGGCCGAAGAAAAAGCCGTCTTGCCAAAAGCATCTATCTGAGCCCAATCAAGACTTGCGACTCGGAACGCTTCTTCGGCCGCGGAGAGTTGCACCTTTCCGGTAGCCCTGGATTGTTTTTTTTCCGTCAGCGATTTTTCCAGTTCCGTTTTTCTATTTTTCAGTTCGGCAAGATCATCGGGTTCTTCATCGGAGTTTATTTTAAGGATTATCTTGGCGATGGCGTCTTCCAGGGATTTAACCTCGAGTTCGAGGCGCTCGAGATCCTTTCCCGCTTTTTGGAAGTTTGCCAAGGCATTTACGAATTGGGGTTTTGCCTCGAATGATCTCTTTACCGCTTCTACGGTAGCTACCAGCGCTTTCGCGATGACTGCGTCGAAGTCCGCTTGGCCGGGCTCAAGATCAAGGTCGGGAACCTTTCCCAGATAGATTATGATATTTTCTTTTGCGCATGATAGTACGTTCGCGCTTTGCAGATACATGTCCACCCAGGCGCGGGCGGTGTCTGCCGAGGCGGTGGACCGCTCGAGCGCGTCTTTCTGTAATTCTGCCTTGGTGTCTTTAATGCTGTCTTCGAGCGTGGAACTCGACTTCGAAAAAGCTTCTTCGCCTCTCTTGAATAAGACCGATGCCTGTTCTTCCCAGCGGCTTTGCGCCTTGCCGAGGCTTTCCATGGCCTGTGCCCAGGAATTATTTCCCGCTTCCCATGCCTTTCCCGCCTCGCGCTCCCACTCCAGTCTGCGTACCATGAAGTTTTCTTCGCACTGTTGCCATGAACTCAAGCCGCGCGAGAATTGCTCCTTGAATGCGGCCAGCCATCCCTCGCCTTCCGGCGCCAAGTCGCCTGTTCCCGCCTCGGCCGCGCTTATCCGCGCTTCCAAAGATTTTAAGCCCTCGTCGCACAGCTCGCTGGTCTCCCGCGCCAAGGTAGCTGCTATGGCTGCCGCCGCCTCGCTCTCGCTTTTCTTGCGCAGGCTCCAAATATCGCTTGTGCGCTTGGCGACGAACAGGCGCTCCTCCTGGCTGCGTATCGCTTCCAATTCCATCCTCGACCGGCTTGCGCTCGACGATTGCACGGAAGCCAATATCAGGGAATACTCCTGGCGTTTCTCTTGCGGAATATAAGTGAGCAGCTCGGGGAATTTCGACTCGATCAAGCTCGAATAGGAGTCGAGCGCCTCGTCTATGCTTCCTTGTACTACGGTTCGCCAGGCGGCGGTGTCCTGGTTCAGGTCGGATTCGCCGGGACGTACCAGTTCGGGGTCGCCCAGTTCGTTGAATGCTATGTTCCCCGATGCGTCTTTTTTATAGAGATACGCTTTATTCGCCTCAGCCGTTCCCCTATTTACGGCCGCCCTCAGGCGCGCTGCCTCGGCTCCGAAGAATTTGTCCATAAGCCAAGCGCCATAGCGGGCTTTCATCGTGTCGTCAAGCCAGGAATCGAAACTGGCGGTAGCAAGCGCAAAGTCCTCTCCGGCGGCATAGAGCTGAAGCGCGTCCTGTTCCCACGCGGCGCGGACGCTGATCATGCCCTTGCCTGCTTCCTCCATCCATTTTACCGGATCGGACTGCCTGTCCGCTTGATCCAGTGAATACTCGAACGCGCGCAAGTCCTGGGCGCGTACGGGTTTTTCGTCGGTGGCCCATAGGAGCGTCCCGCTAAAGGATAGGCAGATCGCGAACGTGGACAGGAAGCGCTTGATTTCGTTCATGTTAAATTTCCTTTATGATTACTTGTCGCGGGAATCCAGGTCCCGCCGTGCGTTAAGTTAATTACGGAATTAATGTTTGATGCGGACTTAAGCGGTGGAAACAGCCGGGGGAAAAGCGCGGCCATGGCCGGCACTAAAACAAGCGAAGCGATAAACGCCGCGCTCATTCCCGTAACGGTAACGAAGGCGAGCGAACGGACCATGGCGCTTCCCTCGTCCGCGAGGAACAAGAACGGAAGCGCGCCGGCGACGGTAGTGCCGCACGTGGCCAAAAGCGAGCCGAAGCGCGATCGGGTCATGCTGTACAGGTCGCCTATTCCCGCCCTCGCGCCGCTTGCCCTGACGCGGCGCCCATCGACGGTAAGCACGGACGCGTTAACGGCCATGCCGGCCACCGCCACGAAAGCACACGCGGCTGGCGGGTCGAACGACATGCCGGCCGCGGCCATCAATATCGCCGGTAAGGCAATGGACGGCAGCAATACCGACAGCACGGCGAAGGGAACGCCAAGGGACTCGTTGATCGCGGCCACGCTCATGTAGATGAACAACGCCGCAAGCAAGAACGACAGCAACGTCCCCTGAAGCTTCGCCGCTCCTTCTATCGCCGGCTTGTCGAAGGAATAGGCATATCCCGCAGGCAGCGTTATCGAAGAAACGGAAGCGAGCACCGCAGCCTTCGCCTTGCACGGATCCATAACGCGGGCACGGATCGTTATGGAGGCGACGCGTTTCCTGTCTTGCCGGTTGACTCGCGCGGTATCGCGTTCCCGCGAAAATACAAGGACATCCGCCGTACGTATCGAGCCTTCCTTCGTGAGGATTACCGTTCGCGCAGGATCGCCGGATACCGGCAAACCGTCGCGCAAAACCGTCACGCGAGCGTCGCGTTCGCCGTCCAGGTTTACTCGTTTATACGCGACCGGTCCGTGAATGCTTCTGCGGAGCGCGTCCGCAACGGCGGAAAAAGGAAGCCCCAGGCTTGCGAGCTTGTCGCGATCGGGCCGCATGACGATATCTTCGGGACCTTCCTTGAAATTGAGAACGGTCTGCAGGACGAATGGGATGCTCATGCATGCGGTAGCCGCCTCGCCGGCAAACTGCCTGCATAACTCGTCGCTGTCGCCGGATATCGTCAGATCCCACGTACGCTCGCGGGCGTTCGGCTCGGGAATCCAGACGAAGCCGCCGGGTATTTCCGATGCCCGCACCTGTTCCGAGAGGGTTTGCCGAGTCGTTGCCTTCGCGTCGAAGGTGACGGTCGCCGAGCCTGTTCCTCGGCGCGCGGTAGTCTGTACGTTTTTTACGCCTGTAAGTTTCATGATGGCTTCCGACCAGGCGGCCAGACGCTCGTCCACGCTGGGCACCGAAGTGCCCGGTTCCAGCTCGATATGGGCGTAGACCGAATCTCCTTCCGACGGAGGGGAAGGATCCATCGGCAGAAGCGCGAAAGCCGCGGCGCCGCACAGCGAGAACGCGAGCATGGCCGATATGGGGATGAGCGGCTTCCGGGCGCACAGCCAAGCGTTTCGCCCAAGCGTCCTTCTTAAAAGCCGTCCCGCGAAGCGCCGTACCGAAGCAGCTATGCCTGCGACACGCGATGATTTTTTATTTACCCCATTGACGAGCGCCTCCCGGGCCACGGGAAAACCCTCGCCAAGGGGAAAGACGATGAGCGGAGGAAGAAAAAGCAATGCGGCGACCACAGCCACGATGGAGGTGGCGGCGATGGCGATGGCGGTACGTCCTACTCCTGCGCACAAGGCATCGAGCGAAGCAAGCGGTATGAGCGCGACTACCGTGGTAGCGGCACCCGCCACCAAAGAGGGGAATAAAGCCCGCATAGCTTTTGCCGCGTCATCTTTTGCGTCAGGCGAAAATTTCCCGCCTAGCTGCGTCAGTCGTTCCGCGCTAAGAATGGCGGCGTCCACCGCTGCGCCTATCCCGGTGGACAATCCCGCGAGTATGTTGCGATCCATCCCGAAACCAAGGGCTGCGAGTATCCCGGCAGAAACGAGCAGGACGGTCGGCACCACCAGCACGCACACGAACCTGGTTCGTCGAAGGCTGGCCCGCGATCGGGCGTCCGTCCGTCCGTCCGATCTTAAAAGAAGCAGGCTCGCCAGGGCGACCGCGACCGCGCCTTGAGCGGCGGCCAGTAGAGTCGACATAAAGGATTTTTCGACCGTGGCGCCCGTGTCGCTCAGTACGGTAAAAACGAGCCCGGCTTCGGAAAGTTTCTTTACCTCGGAGGCGAGCGCGCGAGATAGCAGGCTCAGGTTTGCCTGTCCGCCCGCATTCACCGCCACGACCGCCACTTGTTTTCCGTCCATGCGCGCAAGCGACTCGGGAACGCGATTGCGCATGGCGATGGTAGCGATCGTCCCAAGACGGATGGAAGCGCCTTCCGCGGCGGGAATGGGCAGTTCCGCAAGGGCGGATGCTTCGGCGAAACGGCCATCCAATATGATGGCCGCGCGACGGGATCCATCCTGCACGAACCCGGCAGTGCTGATGCGGTCGTTTGAGGCGAGAGCGCCTATAACCGCCTCCAAGCCAAGGCCACAGGAGGCAAGAGCCTCCTCCCGTACCCCAACGATGATCTCAGGCATGGCCGAGCCTGAGATTTCTACGTCGCCGGCCCCCGGCAGCTTTTCAAGCGCCGGTTTTACCGTTTTTTCGAGGATTCCGCCCAATGCTTGCTCGTCAAGGGTTTTTGACGATACGGCCGCGATCCACACCGGCCCCCGACCTTCGCTCGAAGAGCTTATCTCCGGGCGCTGCGCGCTGGATGGGAGGCGTTCGTAAATCCGCTGGGCTGCATCCCTGACGGCCTCGTACGCGCTCTCGGGATCTACGGAGCCGAAACGCACAAGTACCCGCACCTTGCCGTATTCGCTGGTTGAAAAAACCTCGCGCGAGCCTTCGAGCGCCGATAAAGCGTCTTCCAGTGGTATTGCGATGGAGCGCTCCATCTCACGGCTGTCCACGCCATATTGCCGTATCGTTACCGCGATGGCGGCAAGGGAGGCATCTTCCCGCGGGCCGAATTCCGCGTTGGCCAACAGGAACAGCGAGGCCGCCGCGATCGCGCCTATGATGCAGAGCGAGGCTATGGGCTTGCCGTACCAGGATGCCAAACCGCTCATGCGGATGCCTCCTCTTCTGGGACGACCACAGGAGGGGGGACGACGATTCCCCTTTTTTTCGACAAGTACTTTACGAAGATCAAGGGAGATATGAAAAGCGTAAGGCCGCCCGACGCGAATAGCCCTCCGAGCATTGCAAGCGCCATGGATTTCTGCGCGGCGCCGGTAGGAGAGAACGCGATGGGCACCAGAGATACGAGGGTCGTAAGGGAAGTAGCCAGGACGGGACGCACGCGGTCCGAAGCGCCGGCATAGGCGGCGAGAACGGTAGGGCTTCCGGCGCGGGCCCGGGCCGAACTGGTTTCGTACAGGACTATCGCGTTGTTGACTGCCACGCCGAAAAGCACGACGAGTCCGAGCACGCTGCCAGAGTCGAGGCCCGCCCCCGCAAGGAAAAGGGCCGGTCCAGCGCCGGCCAGCGCGAGCGGAATCGTCGTCAACAATATTAGGGGAAGCGAAAAGGACTCGAACTGGGCTCCGAGGACAAGGTATAATAAGATTATAACCAAAGCGACGGAACCCATAAGCGTCGTACCGTAGCGGCGCAGGGCGGATTCGTCGACGTTTCGTACGGCGGGATTCAGGGCCAAAGCCTCGGCAAGAGCCTTGGCGAGTTTTTTTTCGGAACCTGGGCTTGCCTTCGGGCTCAGGTAGAGAACGTCTTGACGCTCGCGCCTGGCCATGGAGCTTGGCGCCGTTTGCATACTGAAGGTAACCAGGCTTCCCGCGTTTACGGTCGATTCCCCTGCCTTGACCGGTATGCCTGGCAAGTCGGAGGGGGACATCGCAGAACCGCGAAAGTCCGCGAGCACGCGTATGTCGCGACTGCGTCCTTCGTTTTCCATCTGCCCAAGTATGACGCCTTCGCCGGCGTGGCCGATGGCGGAAGCGATATCCGAAAGCGATAATCCCAATGATGCCAGCCGTTCCCTGTCCGGCAGTACCAGTACCCTGCTCTTGGTTGCATTCGGATAAATAGCCAGGCTCGCGAGGCTGTCCCCAGCTAGTTCTTGAAGGGACTCTTGGAACGCGAGCGTCTTCGTTTTTGCCGAGAGGGGATCGGGGGCAAACACCGCGAGATTGGCATCCCCGCTCATGCCCAAGATTCGGGCGGCAGGGTCCGTCGGAGTATCGACGCTGACGGAAACATCCCGGCCGAGTAGCGATGCCGCCGTTGTTTCGATAAAAGCCTTCATGGCGACAGGCGACGACTTTGGCGCGAGCAGGCAGCTGACGACCAGTCGCTCGTTACTGTATGACGAGTCTGCCCGCCGCTGCACATCCTCAAGCTCGGAACCCGCGCGCGCATACACTTCCTTTATTCCCTTGTTTTTTCGAAGCGCCGCCAGAAATTCAAGCGATTGCGAGGTCAGCGCTTCGAGGCTCGTTCCCGGGGGAAACCCGGCATGGACCGTGTATTCCCGCGCCGCGTCCACGGGCATGAAGGAAGCGGGCCTCGACGCTACCAAGGCAGTGCCGCCGACGGCGAGAAGAACGGCGAACATGTAAACGGGAACGGGCTTTCTAAGGACCTTTCGGAGCAAAAACCGGTAACGCGTTTCCAGCAGCTTTCCTTGCGAATGATCGGAAGGTTTCCAAAAATACAGGTAGAGAGCCGGAACCGCGAATACGGACAATAGCCAGCCGGCTACGTTCGCGCTTACGAGCGATATGGCGAGGTCTGAGAACAAGGCGCCAATGGCGCCGGGAAGGAACATGACCGGAAGGAACACCACCGTACTGGTCAGGGTACTGCCGAGGCTGCTGGATACCGTGTCCATGACAGCGCTTGTAATTATTATATCACTAGGCTTGAAACGCTCGCCGCGTATCCGCGAGCTTATGGAGTCGAGCACCACGACCGCATTGTCTGAAATCATGCCGATCGCGAGGGCCATGCCTCCCAGGCTCATGCCGTTGATCGATTTACCCAGGAGCGCGAGCACCGATAGGCCCGCCGCCACGGAAACGGGAATGGTCATGGACACGAGCATTCCAGCCCGCAAGTCCCGAAGCAGCGCGAACAGTACCACGATGGCGACCAAGGCGCCGCCAAGGGCGGACAGCGAAAGGTTTCGTATGCCTTCGGCGATGCCCGTCGATTCGTCGCGAACGAGCCTTAGCTCGACATCCTTGCCGAAATCGCCGTTCATCGAGGCTACTTCCGCCCGCAACGCCTTCGAGACGGCGACGGGATCGCTGCCCGGGCGCAGGAATACCTCGACGCAGACTTGTTCCTCGCCGTCGCGCGCGAAAACGCTCAATGGTTTTTTATCCCGCTCAGCCACTCGAGCGATATCCCCAAGGGCAAAAGGACCTCCAGGGCCGGTAGCCAGGATCTGCCTTAACTCGCTTACCGTTCTTACCCTTCCCTTGGACAGGGCGACTAGCTCGAAATTGCCCTCCATGACCGATCCCGCGGGGGAATCCGCGTTCTCCTGGGACAGTGCGCGGACTACGTCGGAAATAGCCAAACCGCGCGCGCCGGCCTTCGACATGTCCACGAACACTGCTATCTCTTTTTCGCGGCCGCCGCTTACCAGCACAGCTCCCGTGCCGTCTATCTTTCGGAGGCGAGCCTTTACGTCGTATTCGGCGATGCGCCTTGCCTGTGACAGGTCGCCCGAAAGCGAACGCAACGCGAGGACGAATACGGCTTCCGCATCGGGATCATAAGGAAGCACCAAAGGCTTGGAGGCGCCTTCGGGCAAGGCAGGATAGCTTGCGTCGACGATTTCCCGGATTCTGCCGGCGGCGCGGGAGCTTTTCTCGCCCCAGGAAAAATCGACGATGATCAGAACGCGCCCTTCTCCAGACACGCTCCTTAAGCCGGTCATGCCCTTGGCCGAGGACAATGCGTCCTCGAGCGGCTGTGTCAAGAGGGAGCGAACTTCGGCCGCGGGCATTCCGCTCAAGGCTGCGTCCACGACTACTTTCGGCACCTCGATGGCGGGAAGCCTCGATTGCGGCAGCTTGACGGCCGCAATCAGACCGCAAAGAACCAGCGCGGCCACGAGCATGAGCACGGCGACAGGCCTGCGTATGAAGGAAAGGACGAGCTTATCCATGCCGCGCTTCTACTTGTCCAACGGAAGGCGGAATGCCTCCGCCATGGTATTGCCGTTTGAGTCGGCAAAGCCTGAAGCCATCACGAAAGTAACCAAGCCGGACGATGCTTTGTTGATGAGCTTTCCGCCTATCTCAACCCTTGCGTACGACTCGAATCCAGGTTCCGGGTCAGCCACGGTAAAAACGCTTGTCGTGACTGTACTGGCCTGGAAGGACAGCGCTCCGTTGGTCGCCTCAACGCGGAAATTTTTCATTACTTCGTATACGTCGACGCTCGCGCCGGCGGCAAGTATAAGGTACACCTCTATAAAAGTAGGAACCCCCAGCGTCGCCGTAGTAGGATATTGTAGTGGCCCTATGTCGATTGGCAGATGTTTCCATGCGTCGGCGATGGTATAGACGGCAAGCTGTCGATCGATTGAGGCCGGAGGAACGGGAGACGTCGGGGACAAGGGCATCCGTATAGCCATGATCCGTGGCGGTTCGGAGGATGGTCCATTCGTCCTCAACCTATACTGCTTTGATTCGGTACTGCGGTTTCCCTGCAGGTCCTCCACCCCTTCGCGGATCGTAAGCTTGCAGCGGACGTCCCATTCGGGTCGTTCGGCGAATTCGAAAACAGCCTCGCCGGCGCTTTCGCCGGAGGTCTTTAGGATGAGCGCCGGGCAACCTTCGCCCAGAAGCTTGCCGCTCAAGGTAGAGAGCCTGACAGGCTCCGGAAAAACGATACGGATTTTCCAGCGAGCTTCCCAAGATAAGTTTTCGGTTATAATTGCATCACTTACGATATCCTCGGCGAGGATGCGGATCGCGGCCGAAGATTCATCGACTGCCTCGACGCGTAATATTCGCGGTTCCAGCGTATCGGTTCCGGCCATGAACCTGAGCCGAGCATCCTCGCCCAGCCTATTCCCGGCCATGTCGCACAAATCCGCGTTGATGCTGATTTCGTATTCCGTACCGTTTTTCCATTGTGCCAGCGGCACGAAGACCAATTCGTCAGACGACGCGCCATAACGCCAGAACCCTTCCGTAGAAGGAGCGATTGCAAGATTTTCGGTCGCCGAAAGCAGGCTTATTGCTTCGCTGAAACGAAGGCTGATCGTCCCGAACCCACCGGTAATACTCGTGCCCGCGCTTGGGACGGAAGCCAAAAAACCAGGACGGATAGTTTCGACCTTGGTCGTAAAGCGCGACTCGAAATCCTCTTCGAGCGAAACGCCATGTGCATCGCAGGCATCGGCCTTAACGATAAGGGCGTAGTCTCGGTTCCTGCTCAATGGGAGATGCGGCACGAAGCGCAGGCTTTTCTCAAACCATATGACCGTCCCGGCCAAAGCTACGCCGTCCTCCGTAAGCGAAAAGGCGTTTTCGGCGGATGCGCGGTCAGGCGCGGATGAAAAATCCACCTGAATGATGCAGCTTGAGAAATCCGCCAGGATTCCGCCATTCGGGCTGCAGGAGACTATCGTAAAGGCTTCCTTGCGGAGCAGTTCGCAGCCACTGGTAAGCGCGAGCAGGAGACAAGCGCAGGCGACGAACGCAAGGCCCAGTCCTTTGCGCCGGGTCACGGTTTCGCCTCCAGGTAAAGCGCAAGGTCTTTTTCCATGATCACCCCGCTTCGGGCGGCTATCCCGGAGCTGCCTCCCGGAATGGTTACTGAATAATAATTAACGATGCTTGTGCCGCTTTTCTGGAAACCCTCGAAATCAAGGAACATCGTGCAGCCGTCGGCTGACCATCCGATGCCGCGGACGGTTACGGCCGGTAGACTGGAAGGAAAAAACGGCGCCACCGCGATGCGCCCGTTCAGGGCGATCTGTTCGGTAACCGTAAAACTTTCGCTGAAGGTAAACGACAGGCTTAAGAGTCCGTCCGGAATCGTTATGCCTACGGGCAAGGTCGATCCCGATATCGGAAAGTCGATTGATTCGCCGCTCCCGCCAGCCTCTATTTTAGCTATGCGTAAATATTGCGTTTTTACCGAAAAAAACTCCAGGTACTCCTTTGCCATTTGAAGTCCCGCGCCGTCCTTTATATCCGGCGATACCGCGATGCTCATCGACGCCTGCGGTATCAAGGGGCGTTCGGGAACGAACACGAGTAGTTCGGGCGTTCGTTGGTCGATCTTTCCGGGACAGGAAGGCTCGACCCGAATGGCCGAAGCCGCGCTTACGGGGTCTATAGCCTTGCTCATCTGTACGGCTATGGCGTCGCCTACGCGAATATCGCCTAAGACCGCACCGGCTATGCTTTCCTGCCAGATTCCATCGATCATGATTACCGGGTAACATCGCAGTACTTCCGGCTTTACCGAATCTGCCATGGTATCGAACCGGCCGTCCGCCCTTCGGGGAAAAGGCGCCCCATCCGTGGAACAGGCATCTGCGCCGATGCTCCATGAATAATAGGCGCACGGTTCGAGGGAATTCTTGGGGCTCAGCGTCAATACGGTCCGGGCGGCATTCCACGAGGAATCGACTTCGATGGAAGGACGGAAACTTGATGCGCGCCGTACGCTTTCCGTATCCATTGCCTCGCTGAAACTGAATATAAAAACAAGACCTCCGCCTTTCGCCGGATCGACACTTGAGCCTTCAACCGGGCTATACGACAGAAGATGCGGAGGCATGCCGTCTCTCAGCGCGTAGAAAGGCAGATCGACGTCCAGGCGCGCCTCGCGGCCGTCTTCCATCGGCACCGTACCCTTGCAGAGCATCCGGTATCGCACGGTTGGCTGCCATGGTTTTACAGGCGTAAAATACAGGGTAGCGCCGCTCCAGGTAAAATCGCCTTCGACGTTTCCCAGCGGAGATTTTACGATCAACAGCCTTTCCGCGGCGCTGCGCTCCGGTGCCGAATTAAAGATTATCGCCACCGGCTGCTTGTCGCTTCCCAGGACCGCGAGGGGCGCACCGGGGCTAGTTTCCACGATGACCGGCCTGAAATCGAATATGCCGCAGGAGGCGAGCGTAAGGAGGGAGAGAATCGTAGTTATGATTATTTTACTGGATAGCGACACCGTCGCCCTCCTTGAGGTCCGCGGACGGCCTGTCTATCAAGACCTCGCCTTCGGAAAGGCCTTCTATTACGGTGATTCCCGCGGATACCGCTGCGCCGACGCGTATTTTCCGGGCAGCCGCCAATCCGCGCACTACGGTAAAAACCGTCGCCGTTTCTTCATCTTTGCCCGCGATGCAGGTTTCGGGAATGACGAGAAATTCCCTTGCGCCGCCGGTCAGGAACTTGACCCGCACGAACATCCCGGGCTTAAGGCGCCCTTTATCGTCCTTAAGGCTGACGCGAACGGTAAAAGAAGCGCTTCTGGCATCGGCTATTGGGGAAACAAGGTCGACGATACCCCGGAATTCCCCTCCGGCCGAGTCCACGGTCACCGTCGCTTCCATGCCCCGCCCCAAGCGCATCGCGTCCGACTCCGGGACGGGAACGACGGCGAACAGAGAGGTAACGTCCATCATGGTAACGATTTTGTCCTCACGCTTTACCCGCTCGCCTGCCTCGACATGCCTTGCGCCAAGGGTTGCGCTTACCGGGGACCTCATCACGAGTTCCGCAAGTGCAAGCGTCGACGACTCCAATTCCTTCTTGGCGGCCTCCAGGGAGGACAGGGCGGCTTCCCGTTCCGCCTCAAGGGACGCGACTGATAAATTTATAACAAGCCTTGACCGTTCCCGGGAATCCCCGGGAACGGGAAGCCCGGCGGAAGCTAGATCCTCGTCGCGCAAACCAATCACGCGTATGTCTATGTCCTTTTCCATGAGCATGATTCGCTGGCGGAATCCTTCCAACGCGAAGCGCCCCGAACGGATAGCCTCTAAGGGTACTCCTCCGGCTGCGAACAGCGTTTCCTGGTCCGCGTGCTTGCGCTCCGCCTCCGCGAGCTCCGCCTTGGCTTGCGCGATCTCAAGGCGGGATTTTTCTATTCCGAGTATCCGTGCCTCGGTGGACAGCTTGCCTTCCCGCAGCTTTACGTCGGCAAGCGAAAGGGCCGAAACGCCCCGTTCCACGCCGTTTCTCGCGCGGTCTACGGCGAGGTTGAGCTGCGGGTTTACGAGCCTCGCCACGACGCTGCCGGAACGGACTATGTCGCCTTCCCGATAGGGCAATTCCTTAACCGTAGCGTCTTGAGGGGACGCAAGGTCAACTTTCTTCTGATAGGAAAGGCTACCGAAACCGGCCACCTCGTCCGCAAGCCTCACCAAGGACGCCTTGACGACCTTGACCGGCTTAGGCGCTTCGGCGAGGATAGGCGCCGCTTTTTCGCACGATACGAGAAAGGAAAAGGCGACAGGGAAGAAAAGAAGGCGAATCGCAAAGTTTTTTTTCATGGAACCTCCGGTATCGACGTCATTTCGGACAGTTGTCCGGGACTCAGGTCCGCCATTTTCTCGAGCTCCCGACCGGCTTTTAGGAATGCCGCCGTCGCGTCGACAAAGGCAAGTTTCTTTTCGCTTATGGCAATTTGCGCCTCTATAAGCTCGAGTCTCGTTTTCTTTCCCAGCTCCAACTGAACGACCATGAGGGTCAGCTTGCTTTCCGCCAGCCCGACCGAAGAAATGATCAGGTCGCGTTTTTGCGCCATGAGGGCATACTTCCTAACCCCAGCCTGAACAGAGCGGCGCAAAGATTCTTCCGCAAGCCTCAGCTTGCCGGTCTCCAGTTCCAGGGCTAAGGCCATGTTTCGCGGCGTGAGGGCCGCCTGCGGCTGCGGAAGGACTTCAGCCTGGACGTTGCTCCTGGCGGTAGTGTCCGTGATGGAATCTTTTCCTCCGCTCAGGGAATAGGAACCGCTCATCCAGGGACCAGAAAAATTCAGCGTCAGACCCAGGGTCCATGCGAGTCGGGTAAGCGGGAATTTCGAGCCGCTCGCTTGGGCGCCGGCCTTGAGCGTGACCGAAGGTATCCATGCCTGCCTTTGCATTTCAGCCTCCGTCTTTTTTTTCATATATGCGTTGCGTATCGCTATCAGCTCAGGAGACCGCGCAACGGCCAAGGCTTCCAATCTGTAGGAATCAACGATTGCCGGAGCGCCGTCAAGGATCAATTTTTCCCGAAGCCCGGGCAGGGCATCCAATCCAAGCATGCGCGCCAGTTCCAGTTCAGCGCTTTGGACGTCTATCGTGGCGGATGCCGATTCGAGCCGCATCTCGGAGATGCGCTGATCCGTATCCAGAAGATCGCTTTCCGTGGCCAAGCCCAGCGATAATTCAAGCGCAAGTATTTTTTGCTGCTCGAGCGTGGAATCGAGCGAGGTCTGCCTGATCGAAAGCCTTTCACGGGCGCTTACAAGGGCTCGATACGTATCCAAGGCGGACTCGACGAGGACCGCGGTTTTTCTACGCAGATCCTGGCGAGCCAACTCGATATCCAGCGATTCGATAGATCGCGTCAGCCATAGTTTACCGCCGTCCCACACGGTTTGGCTAAGCGACAGTCCAATCGACTTATTAAAGGAATCAGCGCCTATCGTAGACAAACGCTCGTCGCCGCCGGTATCTACGGTAAGGCGCGGCAGGAATTCCCTGAGACCTAAAACCCAGGCGCCGCCACGCAGCTCCAAGAGCGAATTTTCGTATTTAAGCTCCGCGGAAGCCGCGATCGCCAATTTCGCGACATCCTGCGGGCTAAGCTGTTCCTCAAGCGCCTCTAGTCCACGTTGCGCAAATGCGCCAAGGCATGCAAAAAACAATATCGCTAGGCAAAAGTATGTTTTGGCTAGTTTCCAACGCGGTTTTAGAATCATTCAGGATTTCTTGCCAGTCGTTTTGTCCGCAACGCATTTTACGAGGCTAAGCACGAGGTTTCGTAAGACGCCCGTTTCCAGGAGATTCCCGGAACCATCGGACCATGCATGCGCGCTAAGAAAACTTTGGTCCTGCCCAGGTAAATAAAACTTGATTTCGAGTTTTATGGATCGTTTTCCGGCATAGCCCTGGAAGTATTCGCGTTCATAGCCGTATATTTCTACGCAATAATCCGCGTTCTTTTCATTACGCGCCTCGGTAAAGCCGATCCGGCCAAGTTCAAGCGGCAGGAGCGCGCCTAGTTCCCTTTCCAAGGACTCACCGTCGATGCTTCTTTCTATCTGTACCTTGCGCAAGAAGAACGAAGCGCCGGAATCGAGACTGCCTTTCCCGTAGGTTTCCGATTGTATCCACCCCGGGATTATGCTTGCGCAGGAATAAAAAAAACAACAGACCGCCATGCAGGCGATAATCGGTAAAACGCGTTTCATTTCGAAACTTCCAGGATTCGCTTGCGCAGCTCTACGGCTCCCGCTGCCGAAACGGAACCATCGGGCAGCAAGGCAAGAGCTTTGTCCAGATCGGACAATGTCCCCTGAAAATCGCCGGATGCCCAGCGCAAGGACGCTCGGTCCAGAAAAACCATACCGAATTCGGAGGCTGCGTTCGCGGCGTTATCGAGAAGAATCCGCGCCCCCTTCGCGTCGCTTGCCATTGCCGCATCCTGCGCAAGCATCCTGAGCGCATAAGGATTCCCCGGGTCGTCGGAAAGTACCGATTCCAGAAGGTTTTTTCGCTCGATCGTTTCTTTGGAACCGGGACCGGAACGCGTGCGCGCCAACCAAATCCTGGTATCGATCGAGGCCGGGTTCCTTGTAAGCGCGCGCTTAAAGAAAACCGCCGCCCTGGAGTAATCACCTGACACGAAGCTTGCCTTGCCTGCCAGGCTCCACGCTGGCCCTAACTCAGGATCAAGGGACGATGCCTTGTTTGCGAGAGTCAGCGTCGCCGCGACGTCACCCTTGCCGTAAGCTTGAAGCGCGGAAACATAGGCGGCTAAAGCTTCTTCCCGCTTCGATCCGCCGCACGAAATCAAGGCTATCAAGAGTAAGACTACGCCATAAAGGCAGAACCGAGGCTTCATAGCGAACCACCTGCGTAGCGAAGCCGTTCCGCCAGCCTGGTGTCTGCTTTTTTAGCCTCGGCTCTTACCCATTCCCGTACCGGCGCATTGTCGCAAAGCCCTTTGATCACGCCCAAAGCATATAAAGTAGAAGGGTTGTCCGGCAGGGCAAGGACCGGGAAAAGTCCTCGCAATACTTCGGGGTTTCCCTGCACAATTGAATTTGTCGCTATGCTTTCGATTTCAGGTACTATCAATAAACTGACCGAATCCTTTTGATCCAGGTTGTACGACAGGACAATTACGTTTCGTGCCTCGAGAGCGCGGGGTCCATCGGGAGCTAGTTGGATGCATCGTTCCGCCGCATCCCGGGCGAGGTCCTTGTTCCGTTCGTGCAACATCGAAAAATACCAGTATTCCGGAAAATTAACGTAACGGGCCTGAATATTTGCATATGCGTTTAGCAAGGCCTGATCCTGGGGGGACAATTGAATTTGTGCGGCGAGCAGCATCCAGCTTGAAAATGAATCCGAAAGAAAGCTTATTTCCATCAAGGAGATACAGTCTTCCCAGGACTTTAGATTAAACGCTCGTATTGCACGTACCGCGCGACTTATCGATTTCATAGTCTCTTCGCCCAAAGCGCTTCCGCTGGCAAGAACGGCTTCCAGGCGATCCTCGATTACCCTCTGGTCAATGGAGCCATAAGAGCGGGCGTAGGCAATATCCTTGTATGCCGAGAATACTGCTTCGCTGTAATGCCCAGCTCTTTCCAGCAACGAGGATTCAAACAGTCCGGCGCCTGCCTGATAACCAAATCTGCGTTCCATTTCCGCGCGACTGAATAATTCGGCCGCAATTGCCGAATCTTCGAGTTTCGTTTCGACTCGGCCGCCAAGGATTTCGGCGGTATTCATATTTGCCCTGTCTGTGCATCCGAATAAACCCAGGATAGAAAAAACGGTAAAAATTGAAATACCTATCGTAATGAGTGGACGATTCATGAACCCTTCCTTTTTGAATTCCATTATTGAGTACCCGACATAGTATCCACGGGCAATACTTGCCTCTTGCTTGCGTTTTCGGGAAAAATAAATTATCTTTTGTTCAACGGGTAAAATTTCCCGTCAGAAAAACTATGGGGAGGATTCAATGGCCGGAAAATTCGAATGGTTTGCGGACAAAGCGGGGAAATTTAGGTTTAGGCTCAAAGCGGGCAATGGCGAGATAATAGCGGTATCGGAAGCCTACGATTCCAAGGATGCCTGTTTCAACGGCATAGAAAGCGTAAAGAAGAACGCCTCAGCCGCCGACGTCGTTGAATCCAAAGACTAACAGGCTGTTGAAAAAGCTTGTGGCTTTGTCAACAGCCTTCAACATTCCTCGCATTTGATTACAAATGCTACGGTAATGTTACATTTTGGAAGTGTTGAAAACCCTCATCCGAGGTTTTTCAACACCCTGCTAAATAATCGGCGTTCAAGGCACTTTGCTTCCGAGGGTCATCATGTACATTCGCAAGGCTTTGAGAAAAAACAAAACGCCTATCAAGCTGGAGGAGGTCGCCGAGGGGGTATTCGTATCCTATTCAGATCCCTTAAGCGACAGACCGGCCCTCGGTGCGATTATCGGTTCACAAGAAGTGCTCATGGTGGACGCAGGATCCTCGGGCGACCATGCGAAGTCGTTCGTAGAGGAATTATACCATTTGGCCGGGAAGAAGCCTTCCAGGGTCTGCCTTACGCATTGGCATTGGGACCACAGTTTCGGCCTTTCCTCTCTCGCTCTTCCGGCTTATGCCCACAGGCGCTGCATCGCGCGCCTGTCCAGATTGCGTAACTGCGAGTGGACGGCGGAGGCAATAAACAAGCGCGTGCTTACGGGCCGGGAACTTGCCTTTACCCGGGATATGATATTGGCGGAATACGGCGAAAGCGAGGAAATCCGGATTGGGGTACCGGGCAACAGCATCGACGACGAGTTTATGCTGGACCTTGGAAACCGACCGATACATATTCGCCATCTTGGCTCCGACCATAGCGACGACAGCCTTACGGTGTACGACGAAATCGGCGGCGCACTGTTTCTCGGAGACATTTGCCATCCCGACTACTATGCCAACCCTCCGCACTACACTCCCCGGAAAGTAATAGAATTGTTTAATGCTATTAACGCCGTAAACGCCACCGTAATACTCGAGGGCCATGAGGAACCGAGGAGCAAAACCCGCTTCCTATCGGATTATGCGCCTCTGCGATCCATTGCCGGCTCATGCCTGGCCGGCGAGCGCGACCGGGCCGTATTGTTCCGCCTCGCGAGAGATCTCTCGCCTTCCGCCGATCCTCACGAGACCCGCGCCATGATACACGCCATGCTGTCCGGCTGCGCCTAGACTGCGGCAGCTAAGACGCAACGGCCGGGCTCTCGCTTACGACCCTGCGCCCGGCGAGTGCTTTTGGGACTGTTCGATAAGCCCGTTCAGGTACGCCGCCCCCAAAGCCCTGTCGAACAGGCCGTATCCGCTCTTGCCGCTCTCGTCCCATATCATGCGGCCGTGATCGGGGCGCACGGGGCCTTCGTAGCCGCCCTCCACGAGAGCGTCGACGATGCCCCCCATGTCCAGGCTTCCTGCGGCGGAAAGATGCGCGCATTCCTCGAAGCTTCGCTCCCCTGTTATCTTTATATTACGCAGATGCGCAAAGGCGATCCGCTCGCCGAATTCCCGCGCCATCGCCGGGATGTCGTTCTCCCGGAGCGCGCCGAAGCTTCCCGAGCAGAGGCACAGGCCGTTCGCCCTCGAGGGCACATCGGCGAACAGCCGGCGAAGGGAAGCGGACCCCGTTACCACGCGCGGGATGCCGAATATGGGCCACGGCGGGTCGTCGGGATGCAATGCCAGCCTTAGCCCCAGGCTTTCGGCCTCCGGAGCGACGGCGCGAAGGAAATACAGCAGGTTTTGATACACGTCTTCCGCCGGCATTTCCCGGTATGCGTGGAGGAGTTTGTACATCTCCTCTTTTGAATATCGGGCAAGCCATCCGGGGAGGGACAGTTCGCCTTCCAGCGGATCCATTTTAGCCACCGTCGCCTCATCGTAAGCCAAGGCGGTGGAACCGTCGGGCAGCGCGTGGGCCAGATCGCTGCGCGTCCAATCGAACACCGGCATGAAGTTATAGGTAACGACAACCGGATATCCGGAATCGCTATGTTTTGTAACAGGCCCCAGCACCGATGCTACGGAGCGCAAGCTCTGTATCCACGATTCGATGTCCCGCTCCCGGCCGGGGGTTCCCAGCTTGATGGATTCCGCGACGGGTATCGATTCCACCACCCTGAACTCCAGCCCGGCGTCCTCTATCTGCCTCCTTTGGGCAAGCAGTCCGGAGGCCGGCCAGGCCGTACCGGGAGCCAGGTCGTAAAGCGCGGATACAACTCCCCGCATGCCTGGAATCTGGCGTATGTGTCTGAGCGGAATGGAATCGGTATCCGCATACCATCGAAAGGTAAGATGCATGCCCTTATTGCTGTTCATGAAATCAGTTATCCCCTTTTTTCATACGCTCTATTTCGTCCCGCAGCAGGGCTGCGGCTTCGAATTCCAGGTTCTTGGCTTTTTCGAGCATTTCCCGTTCCAGTCGCTTTACAAGAGCTTTTTTCTGTTCCGGCACCAGCAGGTTATACGCGCCTTTTATGGTTTCTATCTCGGTTTCCGCGCTAAAAGCCTCTTCTTCCTTATGGCGCTGCAGAATGTCCTGCACGGCTTTTTTTATGGTCATGGGAGTAATTCCATGCGCCTCGTTGTACGCAACCTGCCTGGTCCGCCTTCGATCCGTCTCCGCTATGGCGGTAACCATGGCGTCGGACATGCGGTCGGCGTACATTACCACGCTGCCCGCGGCGTTCCTGGCGGCGCGCCCGATTATCTGGATGAGGCTCGTTGCCGAGCGCAGGAAGCCTATCTTGTCCGCGTCCAGTATGGCGATGAACGACACCTCGGGCAGGTCGATTCCCTCGCGCAGCAGATTGATTCCCACGAGCACGTCGTAGTCGCCCTGCCGCAGCTGCTTTAGTATCTCCACGCGCTCGATGGTCTCCACCTCGCTGTGTATGTAGCGGACTTTAAGCGACAGCGACGAAAGGTACTCGGTAAGCTCCTCGGCCATGCGCTTGGTAAGCGTAAGGATGAGGCAGCGCTCGTCCAGGGCCATGCGCTTGCGTATCTCGGCGTAGATGTCCTCCATCTGGCCTTCGCTGGGTCGAACGATAATCTGGGGGTCTACGAGGCCCGTGGGTCGTATCAGCTGGTCTACCACGCGCACCGATTTTCCGAGTTCCAGTTCCCGCGGCGTGGCGGAAACATAGAGCACCTGTCCGGTAAGCGCGTCGAACTCCTCGAATTTAAGCGGGCGGTTGTCCATGGCGGAAGGCAGGCGAAAGCCGTAATCCACGAGGTTCTGCTTGCGCGAGCGGTCGCCTGCGTACATCGCGCCTATCTGCGGGAGGCTTACGTGCGACTCGTCGATGATAGTTAAGAAATCATCCGGAAAATAATCCAGCAGGACCGACGGCCGCTGTCCTTTCGTCCTTCCGGAAAGAGGACCCGAATAGTTCTCGATGCCCGGGCAATGCCCCATCTCCTCGAGCAGCTCGAGGTCGTATTCCACGCGGGTCTTGAGCCGCTGAGCCTCCACGATCCTGCCCCCTTTGTTCAACTCGGCATATCGCTCCGCCAATTCTTCCTTGATGCCCGCGAGGGCGCTCTGCACCATGGATTCGGGCATTACGAATTGCTTCGCCGGGTAGATTACCGCCGCGTCCAGTTCCTCGAGCACCTGGCCCGAAACAGGGTCGAAGCGGCGGATGCGCTCCACGGTCTCGAAGTCGAACTCGATGCGGTAGGCTTCCTTGGCGTAGGCCGGATACACTTCAAGCACGTCTCCCCGCACGCGGAAGCGGCTGCGTTCCAGCACGGCGTCGTTTCGCTCGTACTGGAGCGAGATAAGCTCGCGCTTCATCTTCTCGGGGTCCAGGCTCTGGCCCACCCGCGCCTCGGTCTTCATCTCGCGGTAAATTTCCGGCGTTGCCAGTCCATAGATGCAGGACACCGTAGCGATGATGATGACGTCACTGCGCTCCATGAGGCTGCGGGTGGCCGACAGACGCATGCGCTCGATCTCCATGTTGATGTCGGCATCCTTTTCTATATAAAGGTCGCGCGTGGGAACATAGGCCTCGGGCTGGTAATAATCGTAATAGGAGACGAAATATTCCACCGCGTTGTCGGGAAAAAAATCCTTGAACTCCCGGAACAGCTGGGCGGAAAGCGTCTTGTTGTGGCTTATGACCAGCGTGGGCTTCTGCACGGATTCTATTACCTTGGCCATGGTAAAGGTCTTGCCCGAGCCCGTTACGCCGCGAAGCACCTGGAACCTGTCGCCGCCTTTAATGCCGCTGGACAGGGCTTCTATGGCCTGCGGCTGGTCACCGGAAGGCTCGAACGGTGCCACTACCTTGAACGCCTTCATAAAGCCTCCTTGATGCACGAAGCTATAATCTCCATCCCCCGGGCTATTTCCGCAGCAGGGACCGAGCCGAAGCTGATACGCACATGGGTATCCTCCGTCGATCGGGATTCCTGCCTGAAAAACACTTCGGGAACGAGGCTCAGCCCTTTAAGTTTTGTTAACTTGGAGAGCTGCGACCCGCTCAAGGAAGGGGGAAGCCCAAGCCATAAATTGATGCCGCCCCTGGGTTCCACCCAATCAATCCCGCAACCGCGGCAGGCCTCGAGGGCGCTGGTGCAGCTCAGCATCGCGTCGCGGTAATAGCCGCGCAGCTTGGCCGCATGCTCGTCGAAGCGGGAGCTGGACAAAAACCGCTCCAGCACCCGCTGCATGAGTCCGTTGGAGGATAGGTCCACTGCCCGTTTCGCCGACTCCAGTCGCTCGCGGAATACCGGAGGCGCTTCCAGGCAGGCGATGCGAAGCCCGGGCATCAGCGACTTGGAAAAGCTCTTTACGTAAAAAATCCTGTCTGATCGGTCGAAGGACTTAAGCGGCAGGATAGGCTTCCCGTCGTAGGCCAGGTCGGAGCAGGGGTCGTCCTCGATTACAAAGAAACCATACTGCGCGGCCATCGCCGAAAGCCGGTGTTTTTTCTCCTCCGGCCAGCATATGCCCGTCGGGTTCTGAAATGACGGATTAACATATACGAGGCGCAGCGGCCTGGATTTAGCCACGGCTTCCAGCGCGTCCAGATCCATGCCGTCTGCAAGAACGGGCAGCGCCTCCACTTTTGCGCCGATGGCCAGAAACACGTCGCGCACGCCTCGGTATCCGGGGGATTCCACCACGGCGAAATCGCCGTTTCGCAGCAGCACGCGCGAGACCAGGTCCAGCCCCTGCTGCGCGCCGGAAACGATGTGCACGTCGTCCGCATCGAGGCCAACCCGGCGCTGGGCAGAAAGCCGTTCGGCAAGGCAGAGGCGAAGCGGCCTATAACCCGTCGCATCCTGGTATTCGAAGGCTCGCCCTCCGTCAATGTCCACGGCTTCGATCAGGAATCGCTTCACGTCTTCTAGGGGAAAGAGCTCTTTGTTAGGCGCGTTGGCCGCGAAATCAAGCATTTCGGTAAGCTCTTCGTCCACATGAGCACTAGCGGGGTCATGGAGAAACACGGCAGGATTGGTCGGGAAATCGTCGGAAACGTAGACCCCCGAACCCTGCCTGCTTTGGGCTATCCCTTCCTTGACTAGAATACGAATCGCGGCCACGACGGTTGCGGGATTCAGGTTAAGGTCATCTGCGAGCTTTCTGACCGACGGCAGTTTATCGCCGGAACGCAGCTCCCCTCCGCTGATTGCGGAACGCACTTTGTCGGCCAGCTGGACATACAGGGGGCGCTCGTCATCCTGAAACAGTTGTATTGCAAGTGACACAGTTTCTCCTTGACTTTATAATACAGTTTACGATACAGTTACTATAACAGGATGCAGTACACAAGAGCATCAAATTTTGAAGATTCACTTCACCGGCTGAGCGAATCTTCTCCAGTGTACACAATTCAGATTCAATTCGCAACGTGAATTGAATTTTTTTAGGAGGGGGTAATCATGAACGACAGGGAAAAAATTAACCGCGATTTGGCAAAAATGCTCAAAGGCGGCGTAATCATGGATGTGGTCAATGCGGATCAAGCTCGAATCGCCGAAGCCGCAGGAGCCGTCGCCGTTATGGCCCTGGAAAGGGTTCCTTCGGATATCAGGAAGCAGGGTGGAATCGCCCGAATGTCCGATCCGAAGATGATAAAGGAAATACAGGCAGCCGTAAGCATACCGGTCATGGCCAAGGCGCGAATCGGGCATATTGTGGAAGCGCGCATCCTGGAGGCCTTGGAAATCGATTATATCGACGAAAGCGAGGTGCTTACTCCCGCAGACGACCGCTATCACATCGATAAATCCGCATTCAAGGTTCCGTTCGTCTGCGGAGCCCGAAATCTCGGCGAAGCGCTCAGGCGCATCGGCGAAGGCGCTGCCATGATACGCACCAAAGGGGAGGCAGGCACGGGCGACATAGTGGAGGCCGTTCGCCATTTGCGAACCATTAACGAAGAAATTCGCATGGTCGTTAATGCTCCTGCCGAGGAACTGATGACTATAGCCAAGGAAATGGGCGCTCCCTTCGAGCTGATCCGCGAAGTGCACGAAAGCGGCAAGCTGCCCGTCGTCAATTTTTCCGCAGGCGGCGTGGCGACTCCCGCGGACGCCGCCCTCATGATGGCCCTCGGTGCCGAAGGCGTTTTCGTGGGCTCGGGGATTTTCAAGTCATCCGACCCCGAGCTTCGCGCCAAGGCCATCGTCAAGGCAGTTACATTCTGGCAGGATTCGCTTATCGTTGCCCAGGTTTCGGAAGGCCTTGGCGAACCAATGGCGGGAATAGACACACGATCCATGGACGACTCGATGCGCTATGCTCGACGAGGTGCCTAAAATGCAGGAATCATGGCCATCGGCCGGACAGGAAAAGGTGCGCATAGGCGTCTTGGGAATTCAAGGCGGCGTTGCGGAGCACCTGGCCATGCTGTCCAAGCTGGACGGCGTCGAAGCAAACGCTTTTATCCGTGCCGGCGACTTGGAGCGCCTGGACGGCATAATCCTTCCAGGGGGCGAAAGTACCGCGATGGGCAAACTGCTTAATGATTTCGGCCTTACCGAGCAGCTTCGTTCCCGCATCCAAGCCGGGTTGCCCGTCTGGGGTACCTGCGCCGGCATGATACTGTTGGCCAAGGAATTGGTAAACGACAAGCGCAGACACCTGGCAATTATGGACATAAGCGTAGACAGGAACGCCTACGGCAGCCAGCTGCACTCGTTCATGCATGAAGGCACTATTACCGGCCTGGAGGGGAAGCTTTTTCCCATGATATTCGTTCGGGCACCGCGAATAACCAGGGTAGGCAAGGACGTTCGCATTCTGGCCTCTCTGCATGACAACGCCGTTGCCTGCAGGGAAGGTACCATGGTAGCCACGGCATTTCATCCCGAACTGTCGGAGGACCCCCGCTTCCATGCCTGGTTTGCTTCCTTCGTTCGCGAAGCCAGGCAGAGCCGGAGGGAATCACTTGCTCTTCATGTACTCAGCCCGATCGGATAACACGACATCGGCAAGGATTTTCTTGCCGCCACGGTAGTATTCCACTTTTACCGTCTCCCCGGGCTTGTTGTCTTCCAGCGAGGAATACAGGTCCGCTATCGATGCGACGGCCATGCCGTCCACGGAAACGATTACGTCTCCGCCGATATTAAAGATGCTTTGCCCGTAACGCACCGAATTGGAGCCTCCCCGTATGCCGCCGCGGTCGGCGTTGCCGCCCTTGCGCGCGATGGACACAAGCATGCCTTTTTCAACGGGAAGCGGGCTGCCCTTCTCCTTCATGTACTCCACCAGCGAGGGAAAAATCTGCACAAGCTCCGTCTCGATCCAGCCGCGCTTGACCATGCCGTATTTAATAAGCTCGGGCACGACGCGTTTGGCAGTGTTTACCGGTACGGCGAAGCCTACACCCACCGAACCGCCGCTGGGAGAATATATCATGGTATTGATGCCGATTATCTCGCCATGCGAATTGAGGAGCGGCCCGCCGGAATTGCCCGGATTTATGGATGCGTCAGTCTGTATCATGTCCCGAATTACCGTGCGCGCGTCCTGCTGTACCGGGCGCCCCAGGCCGGACACGATTCCGGCGGTGAGCGTGGCGTCGAGCCCGAACGGGTTGCCGATGGCCAGTACCTTCTGCCCTACTTTAAGGCTTGCGCTGTCTCCATAAGGAACGATAGTCAGAGTGAGGGCTTTGGGAGGGTCGAACTTAACGATCGCCAGGTCGTTCTCGGAATCCGAACCTAGTACCTTTCCGTCGAAGCGTGTCCCGTCGGCCAGGCTTATGAAAACTTTGAATGCATCCTTTACGACATGATAATTGGTAAGAACATAGCCCCGTTCATCGATAATAACACCCGAACCCGACCCGCCTTCTTTGGGCACCGGTTCCAGGAACCAATTGATGGCCACAATCTCTGTTGTAATGTTTACGACACCTTCATGCAGCCGCTCGTATACATCAATATTTTCTTTTTCATCCAGGTTGAACTGCGAAAAAGTATCGGCGGGTACCAATTGCGCGGAAGATTGGCTCCGGGATTCCCCTATTTTTGCCTGAGCGGTCCCGCTTGGAGCCTCGCCGGTCCTGTCTGTGGAAATTCCCTTAACGGGAATAAATCCAACGCCTATGGCCACGAACAAACCCACTATTATAGATGCAAGCGAGACTATTAAAAGCTGCGAACGCGAATATAAACGCATAAACCCTCCAAAAACTGGATTACCAATATAAAACACGGTGTTGTTTTAAAATACATCGCGCAGAGCCTCAAAATCAATTCATTTATGAATTGATTTTTCTTTTTGAAACAAAAAACCGGAAAAAGAATACCTGGCAACTTGAAAATCAAGGGTTTTTCGAGCTACCCTACAATATAACCATGGCCTCGCAACTCAGCCACATATTTGCCGGAACCCAGGCTCTCAAACGCGCACTGCCCGATAAACAGGCGGCGTTGCTCGCGGAAGCCGGCTCCAGTTTCAATCTCGGCTGCCAAGGACCGGATATATTCTACCATAATCAGCGCACGCGTCCCCTATCGATATATTACGGATCCTTGCTGCACAAGCATTCCATAGGCATTTTTATTGCTGCTCTCGCAAAAAACATGATCCTGGCGCATGCAAATGCCGAATCGATGGCCTTTCTCCTGGGCTTTGCCACCCATGCGGCCCTTGACCGCAAGACTCATCCTTATATCGTGTATCACTCGGGCTGGTACGACCCCGCAAAACCGGAAACAGGAATCTACAAAGGCGCCCATATCTTTTTGGAGCGCATACTCGATATTCTCTTATGGGAAAAAACAAGCGCTCAAGCTATAGCCGATTTCAGACAGACAGAACTTTTGTTACCTGGCGAGCCCATCCACCCCATTCTTGAGGAAGCCCTTGCTCTAGCCCTGCGAACAAGCTATCCGCGCCGCGCCGCCAAGGATGATCAGCTCCTGCAGCGAATCAGAAACGGGTTTCTGGACAGCGCCCATATATTCGCCCTGACCGACCCCTCGCGGATGCAAACCATCGTTACTCGCCCCTTCGCCTTCTACGAACAAGGAGCTCACAGCATCGCCATGCTCTATCCGCTCAACGTAGCCCGGGATGTTGACTGGGCCAATTCGGGCCACAGGCTGTGGCAGCACCCATGCGAACCCGAGCGCTGCTCGAGCGCAAGCTATTTCGATCTCGTGGAGGATGCGATAGACTCGGCGGTTCCCCCGCTTGCCGTCCTTGGCGAGCTTCTGTTCAAGCCAAGCGAATCGGAAGCCGCCCTCGATAAAAAGCTCCTGGAACTATCGGCTCTTATCGGGCAGGAGAGCCTCAACATAGGCGACGATCGGGGAGTCCAAAAAGCTCCGCTTTGGTCACGGCCGCTTCCGCTCTTCCCGCTCATGAAGCAGATTCACGACAAAATACTCGCCGAAGCCAACTCGATAAGATTGTAACGTTTCTCGATTGACCGCAAGGCTACGGGCGTATACTATACGCAGGTATGAATATAAAAGACAAACTGAGCAAGGCATATGGTCTGGCACATAAGGATGACGAAAAAAAACCGCTAAAACCGGGTAAAGCCGCCGCGAGACCGGTGTCACAAGCAGCCACGGCCGAGCCGCTGGCAAAGTCCAGGGACACGCGAAGCGCCGTGGATCTTCTTGCCGAACAAAATAAGGCCAAACCAGGCAAATCAGGCTTGATCAAGGCGGCGGAAACTTCCAACCGCTTTATAAAAACAGGCTTGCCTGGCATAGAAAAAGCCGCTAAATTCCTTCTGCTTTTGGGCCAGGACGAGGCAGCCAACGTAATCCGCCACTTAAAGCCGCAGGAAATCGAAAATATTTCGCGGGCCATAGCCAAAATAACGCATATCGATACCGCCGAAGCCAACGCAATACTACTGGAATTCGGCTGGCTGGCCAAAACCAGCGGCAAGTCGTTCGACGGCGGCGCAGACACGGCGGAACGCATGCTTACGGCAGCCTTCGGCGAAGAAAAAGCCAGGGAAGTGCTCAAAAAAGCCGTTCCGGACACGCACAAACCCTTCACCTTCCTCAACGAATTCAGCGCAAAACAAGTTATGTCGCTCCTGAAAGACGAATCCAGCCAGGTACTTGCGCTAATCATTCCCTACATAGAGCCCAAGCTGGCCTCATCGCTCATCGGGGAACTGCCCATCGCGCGGCGTACCGAAGTAGTTAAGCGAATAGCCAAGCTGGAACGCATGGACAACGAAGTTCTGTTCAAGGTGGAGGAAGTCCTAAAAAACAAGCTTGCCAAACAGGGCCGACCGGAAACCATGGACCATATCGACGGCGCTTCGGTGCTTGCGGGTATCCTGCGCCATGCAGGCACGGAACTGGAAGGCAGCATTCTTGCCGACATACGGGAAGACAATCCCGAATTGTCGCAGGACATCCGGGAGCGCCTGTTTACCGCGGAAGACCTATTGCGCGTATCCAACAAGGACGTGCAGAAAGGACTGCGGGACCTGGGGGAGCGCGACATCGCGCTGATACTCAAGGGCAAGAGCCAGGCCCTGCGCGACAAATTCCTTTCAAACGTATCCCAGAGCAAGCGCACGATAATACTGGAAGAATACGACATCATGGGCACCGTAAGGCGCGATGAGGTGGACAAGGCTACGCGCAGCTGTATCGATTACTTCAAAAAACGCTGGGAAGCGGGCAAACTCGTGCTTGAAGGCGATGAAGACCTTATCGATTAACATTTTGGAAGGGTTGAAGCCGATTCCATCTTGGTTTCTTGCTTAGGCCTTGAATACCGCAGTTTGCCCTCGGCCTTTTCTTCGGCACGGGCCATCATAAACAGCAAATCGGACAAGCGGTTCATGTACTGGCGCAAGGGAGCACCGACGCTAACGCTGTCCGCCAGCGTAACGATGCGCCTCTCCGCCCGCCTGCAAACCGTCCGCGCAACGTCCAGCTTTGCCGACGACAAGGTAGAACCGGGAATCACGAAACCGCTCAGCTTTATGTCCTCCTCATAACGATTAACTTCCGCGGTCAGCGCTTCCGAATCGCAGGGCGCCATGGTTTTGCGCGCTTCCCCGCTTGCAGTTGCCAGCTCTCCGCAGACACGTATCAAGTCGAGCTGTATTTTTTCCAGCAGTTCCACCGAACCTGGCAAAGTGCAAAAATGCCTGCATTCGCCCAAAATGGAATTCAGTTCGTCTATGGTACCGTAGGCTTCTACGCGAAGATCGTCTTTCCTAACCCGCTCGCCCGACCATAAGCCGGTTGTGCCTTCATCGCCACGTTTCGTGGAAATGCTCATAGTATGCTCCTCGGTAAAACTTTTATATTTCATTTCTTACCACACCTTAGCCCCCCTGCGTTTTTAACGCAAGCGGCTGCAATTCCCCTTTTCGTTCCCACTAATATCCGCTACGGGGCACCTTGAAAAACATGAGTTTTTCGAGGTACCCTACACCTGCCTTTGAAACCCGCGAGGTGAAACATGGAAGAAAAAAGTTTAGAACTACCGAGGCAATTGATCAGCGACCTGGAAGGCTCCCCGTACCCCAACGTCATCGACAACGAGCTCTACACAATCTGGTACGGGCACGTGCAGGCCGCAGCCGGAAAAGTCCTCGAATTCTGAGAGCCATGACTGTACCACAGACAACTCAAAGCTGCTTTGGCTCATGTTCCTACCTAAGCCATCATAAAGATTGGCTCGTGGATACCTTCGATGCCAAGGACTTCGATCCTGCGTTGTACGAACAGCTTTTAACCCGGGGATACCGTCGTAGCGGCAGGCATTTTTATCGCACCAGATGCGATTCCTGTTCCCAATGCATCCCCATACGCATCAAAGTCGCCGATTTTGAGCCCAGCCCTACGCAGCGCCGAATCTTTAAAAAAAATATGAGCCTACAGATTAGAATCGCCAAAATCGGTCTATATCGCAGCTGCTTCGAACTCTACGAACGGTATGCCGAAGGCCAGCATGGACAGCAACGGGCCGCAGAGGACAGCCTGAATTCCTATTATTCCTTCCTGGTCGACTCAGGTCTCGAAACGAGCGCCATTACCTCATACTTCCTGGACTCAGGCGAAAAAAGCGATCTAGTCGCCAACGGGTATATCGACATTCTACCCAACGGCATCTCCAGCGTGTACTTCGCATGGGACCCCGTGCAGGCAAAGCGCAGCCTCGGTGTTTATTCCGTACTCAAGGAAATAGAATTATGCCTGAGCTTGAAAAAAGACTATTATTACCTGGGGTTTTGGGTTCCGCTTTCTAAGACGATGCACTATAAAGCGCATTATGTCCCCGCGGAAGTAGCGTTGGAAGGCAAATGGCAAGCACTCACGGAAGATTTAAAAAAAGAACTTGAAGAGCGCTTCATTGACACATGACACCCTCCATGCTATCTTTTGTCGGCTTTGTTCTGATCCGGGCTAGTTTGTCCTTTTCAGAGTGCGGGCTGCAGCGGCGATACCGATACTGCAATCCGCGACTTATCATATTATCATCCCAGGAAGGCTCATATGGCATCCATTACAGACAAATCGAAGACTGCACAAGCGGATAAACCAGCTGCGCCGAAGCAGCACCGCAGTCCGTTTATAGTTTACGGTACCATAATTATCTTGGTAATCGTCGTCGTCACCTTTATTTTTGTACCTTCCGTCGGTGGTTCCAATTCAGGTGCAAACGGGCAAGTCCTGACCTTCGGATCCTGGGATGGCAAGGCCATTACCTATACCCAGGGCGGATATTTCGCCGAGCAGGTCCAGACCATAAAAAATTACTACGAGAGCCAGGGATACAAAGACTCGGGCGACCAGTTCTTTGCCTACCAGGTTTGGCGCCAAGCTTTTGAAGAAACCGTAAAGCATATGGCTTTCCTTGCTTTTGCCAAGGAAAACGGCATCATGCTTACCAGTAAATACCTCGATTTACAAATGACGAAGGATCCTAACTTCGTCGTCGACGGCGAGTTCTCCCGCCGCAAGTTCCGCGAAACCAACAATGCGGCTAAAATGTCCATACGTGACACTATCAATGAAACTACCCTGAAAAGCCAATTTCTTGCGAATTCAGTAAAGGCCGTTCCCAGCAGCGCCGAAAAAGCCTTCATCAAAGCCATGGCATCCGCAGAGCGCTCGATGCAATACGTCGCGTTTCCCCTCGGTTCCTACCCTGATGCCGAGAGGCTCGCTTTTGCCGCCAAAAATGCTGCCTCCTTCCGCCGTATCAAGCTTTCCCGCATCACCGTTACCACGACCGAAAAAGACGCTGAGGATCTGCGCGCCAAGATTGTGGCAGGTACGCTTACCTTTGACGCCGCCGCTAAAGACAAGTCCAAAGATGCCTACGCCGCAACCGGCGGCGATATGGGCTGGAAATATGTTTGGGAGCTTAAAGGCGATTTCGAGAAAACCGAGAATATCGACGGTTTGCTAGCTGTGGTCAAAGGCGAATATTCGCCTGTTTACAAAACCGTTACCGGTTCCTGGATCTTTTTCAGGATAGACGAATTGCTTTCGGATGCGGCTCTTCTGGATCCTAGCTACCTGACTTCCATAACTGATTACATGAATCGTTACGAAAAAGGCACAATCGAAGACTGGGTTTCGCTTAAAGCCAAGACTTTTGCAGACGCGGCTTCCGCCGATTTTGAAAAAACCGCGACAAATCAGAACCTTGCCGTTAAAAAGCTTGAATCTTTTCCGCTGAATTACGGAAATGCCTTTAACCTCGGCTATTTCTCGCTTCTCGGTGAGATGGATACGAAAAATGCACCCGAACTCGCCGCCGGCACCAGTAATGATGCTTTTCTACAGGCAGTATTCTCGCTTCAGGCAGGCCAGGTTTCCAAGCCCCTGGTTCTGGGGGAAAATGTCGTCGTAGTGCGCATAAGCGAAATTTCCACCGCGGACGAAAGCAAATTGTCTCTTATAGAATCGTATTATCCCGCCGTGCTCCAGGAATCGCTTAAAACGGAAATTTCTAAAGCCGTCATGAAAAACACCCGCCTCAAGGATGACTTCATGACCACCTTCTTTAAAGTATTCTCTCCTGTCAAGTAATATCGTATGAGTGACGCAAAACCCCTGCTTGTCGAAACAGGCAGGGGTTTTTCTCTTTATTGGCGCGAGCGCTGGCTGTACTCCCGCTACGACCCGCTGCGCAATCCCCTTGCCGCAGTTCGAGGCTGTACGCTCCGGGAACAAACCCTCTACCTGATTCCCTCACCCTGCCTGTGCCATGGCATCGAGGAGCTTTTGTCTTTGCTTCCCGCTTCCAGCGCCGTGCTTTGCGTCGAAACAATGGAAGAACTCATGGCAGTCGCCATTGTGCAGAGCGTCGATCTTCGTTCTCGATTCCCAAAACTCAAATTGATTCGCACCGATATCCCGGCTAAGGTTGTCCAGTATGCGCGTTCGCTCGGGAGTTTCCATCGTATCGTTACCCTGCGATTATCACAGGGCTGGTCACTGGACACGGACCTCTATGCAGCAATTGAGCGCGTTCTCAATGAAGATATGGCCACGCAATTCCGCAACCGCATAACCTTGGCGCGCATGGGAAGGCTGTGGGTTAAAAACCTTATAAGCAATGTTGCGGGCATTCCCTGGGATGCAGTCTTGCGATTTCCAGAAACCATCGATAAGCCCATTATCGTTTGCGGGGCCGGACCGTCCCTCGACAGCGCCATTACTTTTTTACGCTCGGTTGCCCGGGACTGCCATATCATGGCCTGCGACACCGCCTGCGGAGCGCTTGCGCAAGCGGGCATCATTGTGGATTCGGTAGTGTGCCTGGAAGGGCAGATACACAATATTCCCGATTTTCTCCCGCTGAACCGCAAAAAAACCGTGCTTTTTGCCGATATCTCCGCTCATCCTGCAAGCTTCAGGGCTGTCGAAGGAAAAAAAGTGCTGGTATCCAGCCAGTGGCTGCCTTCATCCCTTCCCGCCGACAAAGACACGCTATCGGATCAAACCCTGCTCGGGCGCCTGGCAAATTCAGGCATGCCGGTGCGCCCTGTCCCGCCCCTGGGCTCCGTGGGCGTGCTGGCCCTGCACCTTGCGGGACAACTGGCTTCCCGTGATATTTTTGTTACCGGCCTGGATTTTTCCTTCCCGCCCGGCCGTACCCATTGCTCGGGCAGCCCCGTAGCCATCGGCGAATACCGGAAACAAACCCGTCTGTACCGGAACGGAATCCGATGGGCGGTTTCCCATCGCGAGGGCGTTTATAAGCTGGAACCCGGCATGGGCGGCCCGGTCCTGTGCGACCCCGCCCTGGCCATGTACGCCGGCCTCGCGCGTAATGAAATTATAACACTCGTAAAGGGAAAGCCGCAGCTCCGCTTCCACGACCTGCGACAGGGACAAGGCTTCTCCCTGCCCCTGGAGGCGGTTTCTTATGAAACGGCGGCAAAAATCGTCGCAAGCTCCGCCGCCGACAGGGCAAAAACAGCCGGCAGGCAGAGGGTATCGGCCGAACCAAAACGCAATTCGGATAACGACTATAGAAAAATGGCACGGGATTTTCTACAGGCGGAATTCGCGAGCATCGGGCGACTGCGCCAGGAATTAAAAAACGGAAAAGACAGGGAATGCCTTCGAGCCCAGCTTAAGCGGCTGGAATACCTCTTTGCGCATTTCCCCGATTCGGAGCGGGTATTGAGCTTGGAACAGGATGCACTGAATCGTGTTGCTGCCGAAGTGGCATACTGGCAGCATAGATTCGAAATAGCGCTTGAAATCAACGCGGGATAACTCTACGAACGAACCGATCAGCGATCCTCGCCCTCGTTCTCGCGCAGCACCGCCATGAAGGATTCCTGGGTAAGTTCCACGTCTCCCACCATCTTCATGCGCTTCTTGCCTTCTTTCTGCTTCTCAAGCAGCTTTTTCTTTCTGGATATATCGCCGCCGTAACACTTGGCAAGCACGTCCTTGCGCAAGGCGTTTACCGTTTCGCGGGCTACGATGGTGCCGCCTATGGCCGCCTGGATGGCTATCTTGAACTGCTGCCTGGTCATCGACCCTTCCAGCCTGGAGCAAACCTTGCGGCCGCGTTCCATGGCGTTGGGCTTGTAGACGAGCTGAGCCAGGGCATCTACGGGTTTGCCGTTTATCAATATGTCCAATTTGGCAAGATCCGTGGGCTTGTAGGCGATAATCTCGTAATCGAAACTGGCGTAACCGCGGCTCGTGCTTTTAAGTTTGTCGTAGAAATCGAACAAGACTTCGGCCAGGGGCATCTCGAATACCAGCTCCACGCGCTTTTCGTCAAGGTGGGTAAACCCGGTCTGGCTGCCGCGCTTGTTGACGCACAGCATTATCAGGTTGCCTATGTAAGCTAGGGGAGTGATGATTTGCGCTTTGATATACGGCTCTTCCACATGCTCGATAAAGGATGGATCGGGATAATTGGAAGGATTGTCCACGATAATGGTTTCGCCCTTGTTGAGCGTTATATGATAGCTGACGCTGGGTGCGGTCATGATGATGGCCTGATCATACTCGCGCTCGAGGCGTTCCTGCACCACCTCGAGGTGGAGCATGCCCAGGAATCCGCAGCGGAAGCCGAAACCCAGTGCCGCCGAGCTATCCTTGTCGTAGATAAGAGACGCGTCGTTCAGCTTGAGTTTTTCCATGGCCACTTTGAGCTCGGCGTAATCCAGGGTATCCATGGGATAAATGGAGCTGTACACCACCGGTTTCACCTCGCGAAAACCCGGCAGCGGCGCAGGCGCGGGATTGTCCGCCCGCGTTACCGTGTCGCCCACGCGCACGTCGGAAACCGTCTTGATCCCCGCGATTATATAACCCACTTCCCCGGCGGAAAGGGACGGAGTCTTGACCAGCCCCAACTTGAAGTACCCTGTCTCCTCGACTTCATATTCGGAAGCGTTATACATGAATCGGATTTTCATGCCGGGTTTTATGCTGCCGTCAAACAGGCGCATGTGCACCACCACTCCCCGATAAGGGTCGTAGTGGCTGTCGAAGGTAAGGGCGCGGAGAAAGCCGTCGGGGTTGCATTTTGGAGCGGGAACGCGTTCCACGATGGCCTCGAACAATTCCTCGATGCCTATGCCCATCTTGCCCGAAACGCAAAGCGCGGTGTCTCCGTCAAGGCCGAGGTCGTGGCTTATCTGGCGGCGGGCATCGTCGATGTCGGCGGCGGGCATGTCTATCTTGTTGATTACGGGGATAATCTCCAAGTCGTGCTCGAGGGCCATGTACATGTTGGACAGGGTTTGCGCCTCTACGCCTTGGGTGGCGTCCACGAGGAGTATGGCTCCTTCGCAGGAGCTTATGGCGCGGGACACCTCATAGGAAAAATCGACATGGCCGGGAGTATCTACGAGGTTAAGAATATATTCATTTCCGTCCCGGGCAGTATAGTTGAGGGCTACTGCCTGGCTTTTTATGGTTATGCCTCGCTCGCGTTCTATGTCCATATTGTCAAGGATCTGGTTCTGCATCTTGCGTTCGTCGATCAGCCTTGCCTTTTCGATGAAACGGTCGGCCAGGGTCGACTTGCCGTGGTCTATATGCGCTATGATGCAGAAATTGCGTATTCGGGTTATGTCGTGCATGCGGCCACTGTACTCCGAACACAGGCTTTATTCAATATAGATGAAAGAATTTGCCTTGACTGGTTTTTACCATTACACTATTCTGGTAGTAATTATCAATAAGAGACCTCTAAAGACTTTAGTTTTTCAGAGGTATTCCATTAAAAAATCTGATTCCAGTAAGGAATCAGCGAGGGAACTTCGATAAACATCAAGCTTATTAGAGGTTCCCGATAACGCCATATGCTTTCATACCGGCTGCCCAGAAGGCTCCGGAGAACAGAGGAGTGCTTATGATCGAGCTGTTGGAATACACTTCAGTCACGGGAAAAAAAACAAATCCTGAAATTACGATATTTGCCCTGTCCACCTGCGGCTTTTGCAAGCGATCATTGGCTTTTCTCGAAGCCAATGAGTTTGCATACCGGTATGTACATATAGACAAAATTTCCCTCGACGCAAAATCCCAGGTAAAGCGGGAGCTGAAGGAAAAATATAAAGTCGATATAGCGTTTCCGTTTGCCACCCTGAGTCCGGATTCCTACCTGGTCGGTTTTATCGAAGTGGACTGGAGAAAGACCCTCGGGCTTTAAAATGAACCAAAAAACAATTGCGGATACGCAGCGCTTTGCCGACATGGTGGCAGAAAAGCAACAATGGGCTCTGAACACCGATATGGAATTTACCGCCAGCCTTGTTGATGGGCTTACGGTAAACTGGAACCGATACGGCTATTTTTTATGCCCATGCAGGGATACGGAAGGCTCCCGGGAATTGGATTCCGAGGTGATTTGTCCCTGTAAATTCGCCTCTGCCGATATTGTAGAGCATGGTCACTGCTACTGCGCCTTATACCTCGACCGGAATTTTGCTTCGCAGGGCAAAAATCCCACAGGCATTCCCGACCGCAGATTTGCCTGAACTTGGTCTACGGATGCTTGTCCACTCACGCCTCCATGGGTTAGGATGCAGGCATGGTTCGCACATATCTTGACTGGGCAGCATCGAGCCCGCCTTCCAAAACTATACTCGCCGCAGCAGCAGAGTGCGCCGCATCATCATTCGCAAACCCTTCGAGCCACCATGCCGACGGCAAAACAGCGGCAGCTTCACTGGAAACATCGCGCGGAGTTTTTGCCCGCCTCCTATCCTGCGATGCCAAGCAAGTAGTATTTACCTCGGGAGGCTCGGAATCGGATTCTATTCCCCTCCTATCCCTCCTTTTATACCCGCATCCGGGTTCCCTGGTAATCTCGGCAACGGAACACGACGCCGTGTACGAACAGGCGCAGCTTCTGCGTAATTTTGGCTGGACCCTGCGTTTCGTCAAGCCAGATACCAACGGCATCATCGAGCCGCAAGCCATAGCCGGCGCTCTAAGCCAGGATACTGCCTTGGTAGCGGTCATGGCCGTCAACAACGAAACGGGAGCCATCAATCCAGTAAAGGAAATCCTGGACGCCATCAAGCGCAGCGACATAAAAAAAATCCCCTCCCTGCATTGCGATGCGGTTCAGGCTTTCGGTAAAATTCCACTTACCGCTACCATCCTGGGCGCAAACACCATAGCGCTCACCGCGCACAAGCTCGGCGGGCCACGGGGCATAGGAGCCCTTTTCCTGCAGCGTCCCATCAAAAACATCATGGTGGGCGGAGGCCAGGAATTCGACGTTCGGGCCGGGACGCAGAATGTCGCCGGCGCTTTCGCTTTTGCCCAAGCCGCGAGCGTTGCGGTAGCGAGCTTGGAAGAACGCCGCCTTCATGCGCAAAATCTCATGGCCCGATTGCTGGAAGGCATTGCCCTCATTCCCGGTGCCCTGCCGGTGCCCCTATGCAGGACTCCCCGCGATGGACGCTATAGCCCCTATATCGCCAGCATGTCCTTTCCAGGACTCGCGGGCGAAACCATGGTACGCATTCTCGACGACGAAGGCATATCCATTTCCACAGGCTCCGCCTGCGCGAGCGCAAAAAAAGAGCGCCGCGTCATGGACGCCATGGACCTTGACCGCGACATTTCCCTTGCCGCAGTGCGCGTATCCACAGGAAATGCCACGACGCCAGGCGATATCGATTCATTCCTCGAACACGCGCAAGCAGCATATAAGCGCTATAAAACCTAGGGAGCAACAATGGAAGCGCTATACCTCATCAAACTGGGAGAAATCCACCTTAAAGAAGGAAATCGTAAAGATTTTATAGCAACCCTGAAGTTCGACATTAAGAAACGCCTAAGCGGCATACCCAACTCCATAACCACGCGCGACGGCCGCTATTACCTGACGATAGACGAGGCGCAAGCCCATAATGCCGAGTATATTTTAAGCCGTACTCCGGGCATCAACGGCTGGGCGCGCGCGCTCAAAGCGGAAAAAAACATCGAGGCTATCGCGGCAATCGCGCTTCTGGCCATGCGGCCAAAGGTCGCAGCAGGCGCCGCAAGCTTCAAGGTCGAATCCCGTCGCGCCGACAAAGGTTTCCCTTTGGACTCTTACGCCATTTCCCGCGAGATCGGCGGCCGCATCCTGCAGGCGTTTCCCCAGCTGAGAGTCGACGTACACAATCCGCAAACCGTGCTCAACGTGGAGGTTCGCGAAAAAGCCTATGTCTATACCGATGGGGAAAAAGGCGTACGCGGGCTTCCCGTCGGATCGGCTGGAAAAGGCCTTCTTCTGCTTTCAGGTGGAATCGATTCGCCGGTAGCCGGCTTCATGATGGCATCTCGGGGCCTGGCGCTTGAGGCGATACATTATACTTCGTATCCATACACGTCCAAGGAGGCATGGCAAAAAGTTCGCGATCTTGCAGGCGTTTTGTCCCGCTATACCGGAACTATAACCTTGCATACCGTAAGCTTCACCGAAGTCCAACTAGCCATAAAAAAAGACGCGCCGGCGGACTGCGCCACGCTGTACCTTCGTGCCGCCATGATGATAGCCGCACAGGCTCTTGCCGAAAAACGCCGCCTCTCCTGTCTTGTAAGCGGAGAAAGCCTGAGCCAGGTAGCCAGCCAAACCGCGGAAAACATGCGCTTTACGCAATCGTACACCAATTTCCCCGTCCTAAGGCCGCTTGTCGGAACAGACAAGGAAGACACGGTATTAACTGCCCGGATGATAGGCAGCTACGAGATATCCATATTGCCATTTGAAGACTGCTGCGTGCTGTTCAGCGCAAAGCATCCCATCCTCAAAGCCGATTTCGAGAAGGAAAGAAGAGCATTCGATTCCTTAGGTCTTGTTCCGTTGATAAACACGGCCTTGGAATCCGTTGAATCCCTTGAGATACCGTTTCGCTTCAATTGCTAGGTTCCCTGATCAGTTTTTATTTTCTTACACCAAGGACCTCGGCTACCAGCTTCTCCAATTCCTTTTCGGGCAAGGCTCCCATGGAGACCCTGGGCTGACCGTCTACCGGGATAAAAACCAAGGTAGGTATGCTCTGTACCCCGAACATCGCGGATAATTCCTGTTCTTCCTCGGTATTTACCTTGTAGACAACCATGGAGCCATCGTATTTTTTACCCAAAGACTCGAGCACAGGAGCCACCATTTTGCAGGGACCGCACCAATCCGCATAAAAATCGATGATTGCGGGCAAGGTCCCCGAATACTTCCACTCTTTGTTAGCCTCGTAATCGAATATGTCTTTCTTGAAACCTGAAAGAGTCAGTTTTGTCGTCATGGATATCTCCTTAATCTTGATTTTTAGAATATAGTAAAAATCATATATAAAAGCAAGCGATACATACTGTTCATTTTTGATGACTTTTTTTTCTATTGACTTTATACTTTTCATTTACAATAACAAGGAGCGTGCAATGGAGCCCAAAGATAATTTTTTTGATAAATCGATAGCAGAATGGCAAGAGGAGCGGGAACAGCTAAATGAACTCGTTTTAGGTACCGCCAACCTGGAGCTCAAGCGATTTTTCAGCCTCGACTCGCAAACGTACCGGGCAGGAGCACTGGACGCCAAAACAAAGGAAATGCTTGGCCTGGTAGCAAGCCTTGTACTACGCTGCGACGACTGCATCCTGTACCATACCATTCGCTGTCACGAAGAAGGCATAAGCGCTGATGAATACCGGGAAACCTGCAACGTTGGCCTCTTGGTGGGAGGATCCATCGTCATACCGCACTTACGCCGGGCAATGGCACGCTGGGAAGAATTGGAAATGACAAAACCTCAATAAAAAAAAATCCGTAAGGCTGCCGCAGCCTTACGGATTTTTTAATAGGCTAAACGATAAGCTTAGAACCAGAATCTAAAACCAAATCCGGCTTGAAGTATAAAATTAGGAACGGTTATTCCACTATCGTCGATAAGGGTAATTCCGGGTGCTATCTCCAAAAACAACTCAAGCAATTGATTTCCCAAAGGCCAAATCTGCAACCCTACCGGAATGCGGCCGCCGAGCATGAACCTGCTTGGCAAAGCCAGAAAAAGGCCAGGCCCTGCGTACATGTCGATTATTCCAACCAGACGTTGATGGAACAGCCACCAGTCGGCGGTAAGGCCTAGATTGAACGTATTCTCGTTTAATTGCATGCCTATACCGAGCACTACGGGAATTTCTTGGACCTTCAGCGTAAGCATGGCCGAAGAAGGCAAGCCGCCGAGTGCGCCAAGCGCAAATTCGCCGCCGATACCGAAACCGGGTTCTCTTGCGTACAGAGCCGAAGAGCCAAGCACTGCAAATACGAGTACCCCCAATAATAATTTACGTTTCATGATACCTCCAAGGTAGAAATTCTGGTTATCAATATATCCCACAGAATAATCATTTTCAATACTCGAACCCGCTTGACATAATTACTTAATATTTGCTACTGTTCACCTCGTCAACCACATGTCCCCTTCGTCTAGTGGTTAGGACACCGGGTTTTCATCCCGGCAACAGGGGTTCGACTCTCCTAGGGGATAAAAGAAAAGACCCGACCTATTTGGTCGGGTCT
>JANNSO010000091.1:0-11762 GCA_031402655.1 Spirochaetota bacterium
TCTTCCAGAACGAGAGCTCCGGGCTGCTCTTCGCGCACCGCCAGCAGGGTGCAGATGCCGCGGCCGACCTCGCCGATAGTGCAGCTGTACAGAATACCGTCCGCATCGATTCCGGGAAACGTATCTCCGGAACCCAGCCTAAGGACAGCGGTAAGCCGCTTGGTATCTTTAGGTCCAAGATTGACTACGCGGCCGCCATCGCGGGATGGAATCCCGTCCGGCAATGGCGGTAAAACGAAACGGCGCATCCGGTCCTGTCCAGCCCTTACTTTTTTACGGCCCTGTCCTGCAGTTCCTTTACGGAAGCAGCCTGGGACACGAGCGTGGCAAACTGGCCGGCCTTTATAACTTCCATGGCGGCCTTGAGCTGCAAGTCGTAATCGAGGTCGTACTCGGGAGCGATGCTGGTGCGATAAAGCTGGTTGCGTACCATTTTCTTTAACACGCGAGCGGACAGAGGCGAACCGCCCCGCCGCAGGCCGTCCACGAAAATATCGACTTTATCCAGGCTCGCACCGGGATTTGCGGCCGCAAAGCCGCCAAAGGCGTTTTTCTCGATAAGGCTGGAGAGGGATGCTTCTTCTTCCTTGGTAAGCTCAGGGTCCTTTACTTCAAGGTCGGGCGCGATGCCTACCTTGTCGATGTTGGCGTCGCTGGGCGTGTAATAGCGCGACATCGTCAGCTTAAACCCGGTTTCGCCGATAGGCAGCACCTGCTGTACCGAACCCTTGCCATAGGAATTTTCGCCAAGCAGATAGCCCCGCTTCTGATCCTTGAGCGCGCCGGAAAGTATCTCGGAAGCGCTGGCCGAACCGCGGTTTATGATAACCACTACCGGCAGTTCCCAGGGAACGAGCAGATCAGGTTTCGCCTTGGCGACGGAATTTTCATATTTATTGCGGGACTTTGTGGAAACGATGATGCCTTCCTTGAGGAACAGGTCGGCAACCTGAATGACGGAAGACAAGAGCCCGCCAGGATTATTGCGCAGGTCTATAACCATGCTCTTATAGTTTTGCGTCTTGAACCACTCGATGGATTCTCGCACGCGGGGTGCCGTCTGCGGCGTAAATTCGATGATACGCAGGTAGCCCGAGCCGTCGGGCAGCATAGCCCTCTTTACGGTGGGAACTTCTATGAGCGCACGGGTTATGGTTTCTTTAAACGTAAGCGTCTCGCCGCGGAGTATGGTAATGGTTACCTTCGAGTTGGGCTCTCCACGCAACCTGGCCAGTACTTCGTCCATGGTAAGGGGTTCCGTGGCTTCTCCGTCGATCTGCGTAATATAGTCGCCGGGCATTATTCCTGCCCGCCAGCCGGGCGTGTCTTCTATCGGCGCCACGATTTCCACAAACGGCTTTTTACCCGGCGCCAGGGCTTCGGGAAGCGGTTTGGAAATATACAGGCCCAGTCCGCCGAATTTTCCGGTGGTGGTGTCCGAAAGGTCGCTCATCATTTTTTCCGACAGGAACGTAGAATGCGGGTCTCCCAGGGAATCGAAGAGTCCTTTCATGGCCCCTTCGTAAAGCGTCTTGGGATCGACTTCGTCGACATAGTTCTGTAATATAAAGCTGAAGGCGCTTTGAAACAGGCTGAAGTATTCCTGGTTGCTGGTGGAAGCATCCTGTGCGAATGCTTTTGGCGTGTTTATTGCGAAAATAGAGCAAAAAATGGCGGCAAAAGCCACGAAGCTCCAGACAAGGCGATCTTTTTTGCGATCGCGTACAGCTTTGTTTGTATCCATGCTTTATAAGGTACCTCGAAAAACCCATGTTTTCAAGGTACCCATAGTTCTGCCATTCCGGAGCTTCCATGAGGCTCATTGACTGCAAATGGAATCCACGGGTACACTTTGCCATGATCTTGAAACGACGCACCATTCTGCTGCCTTGCGCAGCGCTCGAGGTATTTCGCTATACGCTGCTCTTGATGAAATTACCGGAGATACTTGGCGATTCTGCAGGTTCCCAGTCTTCGTTTTTACTCAGACTCCTGGCCGCTCCCAATCTGCTATTCCCCGCGATGCTGTTTTTACTGTGGCAGAATGAACAAAAATACATAGCATTCAAGCCGCTCATGCTGCTGGGAAAGGCCGTTTCCTCCTTTGCGTCGATTTTATTCCTGGCCCGGCTCCTGGGTCCCGGAACTGGCGCAAACCCCGCAAACCTGATGATTATTCTAACAATTCTGGGCTGCATACTTGTGGATGCGTTCGTCGCCCTTATAATGATTACCATGCGCAGTCCGGAAAATACGCCAGGTGCCAGCATAGCCGGCGCAAAAGAAGCCGCCATAGAAACGGTTGCGGATAACTGATATGCATGTCATTCCCATCGCAAGCGGAAAAGGCGGCGTCGGCAAATCCATGCTGGCCGCCAACCTGGCCATAGCTCTGGCCCAAGGGGGAAAGCGAGTCGTGCTCGCCGACCTTGATCTGGGCGCGTCGAACCTGTACCTCCTTATCGGGCTGGCAACGCCAAAATGCGGCGTAGGCACGTTTTTATCCGGAAGCGGCGCCGATTTTTCCGAGGTAATCTACCAGACAGATTATCCCAACCTGCGATTCATTCCCGGCGACGCAGAAATGCCCGGTCTTGCCAACATTACCGCCAGGCAAAAGACCCAGCTCTCCAAAAAGCTTCTCGCCCTGGACACGGACTACCTTATTCTGGATCTGGGAGCGGGCACCGGCGCCAATATACTGGATTTTTTCCTGCTGTCCGCCCGTGGCATCGTGGTAACGGCCCCAACCCTTACCGCTACCCTCAATGCCTACCTGTTTCTTAAAAATACCGTTTTTCGCCTTATGTGGGACAGCTTCAAAGCCAAAACCCCCGCTCGCGCCCTGCTGGAAGGCCTGCGCAAAGACGGTTCATCACTGCAGCGCGCCTATATCCCCGAAATACTCGAACGAGTCGCCGCCGAAGATCCCCAGAGCCATGACATATTTGCCCGGCGGATGAAGCGCTTTTCTCCCCGGCTGGTCTTGAATATGCTGGACGACCCCAAAGACGCGGACAAGGCTACAAAAATCCGCCGCTCCTGCCGTGAATACCTTGGCGTAGACCTGGAACACCTCGGCGTTATTTACCGCGACAGCATGCAGGACATCGCCTTGGGCAGTCGCATACCCATAATCCGCTACAAGCCGCATTCGGTAATTTCGCAGGCGGTATACCGGATCGCCGACAAGCTCATTTCCTCCGAGGCCGACGACGACGCCATAGTGCTGGACGACGAGTATCTGGACGACAGTTTCAGCGCCGCGGGCACGGAAGCCGAAACGGACTTCGATTCCAAGCTGGGCTATGTGGAAGAGCTGCTTTCCAGCGGCGCACTGAGCCAGGGCGATCTCGTGGAAACGATACGCATGCAGCAGTTTGAGATGGGTCAGCTTCGCAAGGAAAACCAGCTGCTTAAATATAAGCTGACCCACGCCATCGGGCAGGGCTTTAAGGTATAATCATGGCAGCACCCAAAGTCCTTGGCGCAATCAAGCTGGTAATCGACGATCTAGGCCTGGAAGCACGACTGAATTTTATCCCCGACGCAGCGGGTCCCGAGCTTGCGGCAGACGCCGTAACCAAGCTTATAAGCGAGGCCAGGGTCGTTGGCGTTTCCACCAAGCGCATCGACGAGATACTGGGAAAATTCGCCGCAGGCAAAACACCCGCTTCCGAGGTTCTGCTGCACGGCCAGACGCCCGAAACCGGGAAACCCGAACAGGCAGAATGGGATACCCTGCAAACGCCGCCCGAGTTCGAGGCGCTTATGGCCCGCGCACTCTCAGAAGCCGCTCCACCTCAGCTTTTTCATATTCGAGTAGAGCGCATAGCCCACGAGCGCATCGTAAAAAAACCGGGCGCCCTTGGCTTCCTTAAAGGAAAAGAAGAAAAAGTAATAGAATACGAAAAGATCGAAAAAAAAGAAGCCGTTATCGTGGACAACCAAATTCTGCGCTCTGTCTGGGTGGCAAAAAACAGCGTAGTGGCCAAGCTGGATTCTCCGCAGTCGGGCAAGCCGGGAAAAAGCGTCCTGGGCAAGGTGATTCCCGCACCTCAGACGACCGACACCGCGTTTCACGTCGGCACCGGCCTAAGCAAGGCAAAAGGCGGGGTCATCGTTGCCGAAATCGATGGATTTTTGCGTATCGGCAAACAGTGGGCCGATGTCGTTCCTTTCGGCAAACACAACTGGGAGGTAAAACAATCCGAGGATCACGCCAGCGTGCTTCTGGATTTTATTCCCGGCGACAAGCATATCGCCGCACCGGAAATCGCGCTGATAATGGAAGCAGCCGTCAAACTATCCGCACATCCCGACCATCTGCTGCCCCCGGAAGAGGTGGACGATGCCATTCACAAATCGGTGCGCACCGGTGTGGCGCTGGAGGGATGGAGTCTATCCAACGACCGTGACGCCGAAGTGCGCGTAGAGATAAGCCCCGATAAACTTACGGCCAAGCTTACCGTAATCAAGGGAAGAGGCAGGGGAAAAGCCCTGGTGCTTTCCGACATAAGCCTTCCGATAAAAGAAAATGCCATCAAAGGCATCAAGATAGAAAAATTCAAAGCCGACGTAATGGAATTCTATAAAGGCAAGGCGCTGGAATTAAGCGACTACCTGCTTGTGGAGGGCCGGGCTCCGACTCCTGGTAAAAACCGCGAACTGTCCTTCGGCATAACCTTTCTGCTCGAGGACCAAGGCAAGGAGTATCTAAAAATCCTGAAGGCAGCCACGGGTCTGGATCGCCACGCGAAGAACCTGGAAGAGTTTCCGCTAGCCGAGGTTCAGCAGGTCGCGCTGGTAAAAAAAGACCAGGACTTCGCGAAGTTCTCGCCCCCGTCGTTCGGGCTTCCCGGTACCGATATCTTCGGCAGCCCGATCGCGGCCAATCCGGGAAACGACCCGGTAGTCTGGCCTTTCGAGAACGTTCGCATGTCCAACGAGAATATAGGCAGCATGGAAGACGGCATCCTGCTCGTCAGCGAAAAAGAGGGCGAAACAAAGATTCGCGTGCTGGCTTACCGCGATGCCTTGATAGAAGTCCTCGTGGACGAGAGCGCACGCAATGCCCGCATCAACCTGGCCATGGAATACGGACTGGGACGGGAGCTCAACCTGGAACGAGTCCAGGCGGCCATAAAAGAAGAAGGCGTAAGCTTCGGCATAGACCTCCAGTCTATTTCGGCGGCCATAGCCGACGCCCGCGAAAACCGCGAGGTAAAAAACCGGACTATCGCGCAAGCCAAAGAACCCGTCCCCGCAGGCGGATTCCGGGTAAACTGGATAGTGCGCCTGGCCAGCGGAGCCGCGGTTACCATCCGCGAAGACGGCTCGGCGGATTTCAGGAATCAGGATAGGGCAACGATCGTATCCGTGGAACAGCAGGTGCTCGAGCTTATCCATATAGGCCAGCAGGGCCAGGACGGCATGGACGTCGTAGGCCGCATCATACGCGCGCCTAAGGATCCCCGCGTCGTGGAACCGCCCAGCTGGGACTCATCCTTCAAGGTAGAAAAAAAAGATAACGGCGACCAGATAATCATAGCCTTGAAAAGCGGCGAACTCAAGTTCGAGAAGAACACGCTCGCCATCGACCCGATGCAAAAAATAGCCGGCGACGTAGGACCCGAAACAGGCAATCTTAAATTCCCCGGACCGGTAGCCATTTCCGGCAGCGTGCTTTCGGGATTCTCGGTAATTGCCGGTGGCGACGTTCTCGTCGGAGCCTCGATAGAGGCATCCCTCGTATCGGCGGACGGCAACGTGCAGGTCGCCGAAGGCATTAAAGGCGCGCAGAAGGCAACGATACGCGCCCGCAAGAACATTATCGCCTCGTATGCGGAACAGGCGATGCTGCTTGCGGTCGAGGACGTAATCCTGAAAAGTTCCGCCCTGCTGTGCAATATAAAAACCAACGGGAAACTCGCGCTCCAAAGCGACAAAGGTTCGCTTATCGGTGGGCTCTGCAGGGTGCGAAAAGGCATGGAAGCGCAAAACATCGGCTCGGAAAAAGGCATAAAAACGCAGATATCCTTCGGGCAGGACTACCTCATGAAGGACGCCATCGAAGCCGAGGAACGGGAGCTGGAAAAACTCAAGGCAATGATACTGCAGACTGACCGCACGATGCGCGAACTGGAAAAAATCCGCGGAGACCTGGACAAGGTTCGGCAGGATAAAGTAAAGATGATGAAGCTGCTGGAAAAAAGAAGCGTGCGCATGATAGAGATGCACGAAAAATTCGACGCTTTCCAGCCTGCGGAAATTTCGGTCCGCGGCACCATTTTTCCCGGAGTCGTGCTGGAGAGCCATAATCGCTTCTACGAGGTGCGCGAAAAGAAACAGCGCGTCATTTTCAGCTTCGACCCGCAGCTCGGCCGCATCGTGGACAGGCCCCTCAAGTAGCGTCAAACCCGGGTCAGACGATTTTTTTTCGATTACCCCATCCAGGCCGCAAGGAACTCCGATGATCAACCTGTCCAAAGTAAAAGTAGCCTATGCCGAGAGGGTTCTGTTCGAGAACGCCGATTTTTTGGTGCGCCCCGGCGACAAGATTGGCCTGGTAGGTCCCAACGGCGCAGGTAAGACCACGATATTCAAGCTGATCGCCGGCTTGGAACAGCCCGACAAGGGCGAGGTACTGGTCGACCCCGGCGTGGTGGTGGGCTATTTTTCGCAGGACGTGGGCGAGATGTCCGGCCGCACGGCCATGGAAGAGGTAATGTCCGGCGCTGGCAGGGTTTTTGCCCTGGAACAGCAGCTCAAGCACCTGGAACACCGCATGTCGGAACCCGCCGGCTTAAGCGACACGGAAATGGACAGGTACGGCCACCTGCAGAATGAGTTCCAGCACCTCGACGGCTACGCCCTCGAAACCCGCGCGGAAACCATACTCTCCGGCCTTGGCATCGGAAAAATTCGCTGGGACGATCCGGTGGAACAGTTTTCCGGCGGCTGGAAGATGCGCATCGCGCTTGCGAAGATTTTATTACTCAACCCAAGCGCCCTGCTTATCGACGAGCCTACCAATCACCTGGACATCGAGACCATCATCTGGCTGGAACAATGGCTCAGGGACTTCAAAGGCGCGCTCGTGATGACGAGCCACGACCGGGAGTTTATGAGCCGCATCTGCACGCGCACTGTGGAGGTGGCGGATAAAACGATTACATCCTACACAGGCAATTACGATTTCTACGTGCGCGAGCGCGAGATCCGCCGGGATCAGCTCATCGCCGCATTCAAGCGCCAGCAGGCCTCGTTTGCCAAAGATGAGGAATTCATAGCACGATTCGCCGCGAGAGCTTCCCACGCCGCACAGGTACAGTCGCGCATAAAGGCTCTGGAAAAAATAGAGCGGGTGGAAATCCCGCGGGAAACCAAGACCATAAAATTCGAGTTCGCCGCGGTAAAACGCTCGGGCGACATAGTCGTGGAAATGAAGGATCTCGCTAAAAGCTGGCCGCTGCAAAGCGGAGACCTGCACCCGGTATTCTCGGGCATTACCGGAACCGTCGTGAGGGGAAACAAGATTGCGCTTACCGGAATAAACGGCGCGGGAAAATCCACTTTGCTTAAAGTAATTAGCGGCCAGGCCGACTCCGGCGGCGGAACAAGCACGCTGGGTGCCGGCGTCAACCTGGGCTACTTCAGCCAATATTCAAGCGACACGCTCAAGGCCGACCGAACAATTTTCGAGGAACTATCCAGCCGCCTGCCCCGGGAATCCATAGGCAGCATAAAAAACCTGCTGGGCTCATTCCAATTCTCCGGCGACGACAGCGACAAGCGCATATCCGTGCTGTCCGGAGGCGAGAAGACGCGCGTTATGCTGGCCTGCCTCCTGGCCTCGCCGGTCAACTTCCTGGTGCTGGACGAGCCCACGAATCACCTGGACATAGCCAGCCGCGAAGTACTGCTGGAGGCGCTGGTCGATTTCGAGGGCACTGTGATAATCGTAAGCCACGATCGGTATTTTTTAAAGCACCTGGCCAACCGCGTGTTCGAGCTCGACCGCGGCTCGCTAAAAGTCTACGAAGGCAATTATGAGTATTACCTGGAAAAATCGGGATATGGTTCATGATTTTTCTTCCAAGATAATTTGTAACGGGGATAGAATATTTCAGCGCCTTGTGTTATACGCTTTTCCGGTCCTTGCCAACGAATATATCTTCAGGTCGAAGCCATAGAGCGCGAGGCTGTATTCCTTTACTTTATGAAAAGCCGCGTTGCGCCGGATATTGCCCTCAACCTCCGCCGACGAGGCGGTGAGCAGGATGAACCTGCCACCGGGAACCATGACGCGCGCCATTTCCGCGAAAAGCCCATCGATGAACAAACCGGCGTTCCCCAGCGGGATATCCTTGCCATACGGCATATCGGTGACGACGGTGGTTACCGATGCATCCTCCAGCGGCAAAGCCATCGCGTCCCACTGGCGAATTTCCGGGGCAGCGCCTGCAGATTCGCAATTGGCCGCAGTTGCCGCGACCGCTTCCGAGCTGCTGTCGCTGGCGATAATGCGCCTTGCGTCTCCATAATGGCATCGCTCGATACCGCAGGTTCCGGCGCCGCACAGCGGGTCAAGGAATACATCATCCGGACTTGGAGCGCTCATGCGGATCATCGAGTACGCGATTACCGGGTCCAGCGAGCCCGGCAGGGTTACCGCTTTGTAGTCTCGGGATTTCATGGTTTCGGCCGGTATCTGGAATCCCAGAAATCCGTTGTTGCCGATGCAGATCAGCCGCAGGTGAACTTCGTAGCCGGCGTCCTGCCTGAGCACGCCAAAATTGGCGGGCAGCGCATCTCGTGCGACGCGGCTGACCAGTGCGGTTTCCAGCGGATTGTCGACAATACCCAGTGAGAACATATAGGAGAGCGGTGTTTTGTAAGTTTCATGGCGCATCGCCGCAAGATGACCCAGCGGACCTGCGTAATCCGCCTTGCGCAGAGCCACCTCGATGACTTCAAGCGCCGCCCTCGTTTGCCCGGGAAGATCCTGGAATTGCGCCACGAGCATGAAGGCGTTGGCGCAGGACCTGACCTCCGGAAGGCGCTCCGTGTCTCCTTCAAGGTCCCCGATGATAAAATCCTGCCTGCGCCCGCGCAAAGTCCTGCTAATTTTCAAGACCAGGCCTTTTTCCTTAAGCTCGTCAAGGAGGATGTTTCGCAGGCCGCTGACATACGCTAAAGCTACGTTCATGGTTTCGTGTTGCCAGCATACCTCGAATCAAGCGCTTTGGGTAAGCACGGCGCCGAAGTAACGATTATCTTCTTTGACAAATCCAGACAGCCGGAACATAATGTTTCATCTTCAAAGCCATGTCCCATATCGATGGAAAGGATTTCCCATGCCCGCAAAAACCGAAAGCCCACCAGAAAAGAAACCGGAAGAAACCTTCCCCGCCCCCAGGGATCAAATCGTCGAGACGCATAAAACAATAACGATCGGCAAAAAAGAAATACGCTATACCGTAACCGCGGGCACCATCGTATTAAAAGAAGAGAGCGAGAAAAAGGGCGAGAAAGAAGGCGAATCCGAAGGCGAAAAAGCCAAAGCCACCGTTTTTTTCGTTGCGTATACCAAGGACGGCGTATCGGATAAATCGAAGCGCCCTGTCAGTTTTTCCTTCAACGGCGGCCCGGGCTCCGCATCGGTGTGGATGCACCTCGGGCTCCTGGGTCCCCGCCGCGTTATAATGGGCGACGCGGGAGCGCTGCTGCCCCCGCCCTACGGCCTCGCCGACAACGAGCATTCGCTGCTGGACATGACCGATCTCGTATTCATCGACCCCGTCAGCACGGGATTCAGCAGGGCAGTCAGCGGCGAGAAACAGAAGGATTTCCTCGGATTCAAGAAAGACATAGAATCGGTGGGCGATTTCATCCGGCTGTTTACCACGCGCTACCAACGCTGGCTGTCGCCGAAATTTCTCGTGGGCGAAAGTTACGGAACAACCCGCGCCGCCGGCTTAAGCTCCTATCTGCAGGAGCGCCACGGCCTGTACCTGAACGGAATGATGCTGGTATCGGCAATACTGGATTTCGGCACCGTCGATGCCAACCCTGGAAACGATCTGCCGTACATCCTGTATTTGCCCACGTATGCGGCGATAGCCTGGTACCATAAAAAACTGCCGCTGCAGCCCAAAAACGGCCTGCGCAAATTCCTCGACGAGGTTGCCGCTTTCGCCTCGGGAGATTATGCGGCGGCACTCATGAAAGGCTCTAAACTGCCCGCGGCCGAGCGCGCCGGAATCATCGAGACCCTTGCAGGGTACACGGGGCTGTCCGAGGATTACCTCGACCGGGTGGATATCCGCATCGAGATAATGCGCTTCATCAAGGAACTGCTGCGCGACAGGCGTCGCACGGTAGGCAGGCTGGACGGCCGCTTTACCGGCATAGACCGCGACTCGGGCGGAGAAACCTCCGAGTTCGATCCCAGCATGGCGGCCATCATGGGACCGTACAGCGCCGCGCTGAACGACTATGTGCGCAGCGAGCTAAACTACGAGTCGGACCTGCCCTACGAGATCCTCAACTTCAGGACCAACATGGCGTGGAGCTATGCCGACCACGAAAACCGCTACGTGGAGGTTACCGAGAGCCTGCGAAAGGCTATCTGCGGCAATCCCCACCTCAAGGTATTCGTGGCCAACGGTTATTTCGACCTGGCTACGCCGTATTTCGCCACGGAATACACCTTCAGCCACCTGGGCCTGGATCCTTCGCTGCAGGCCAACATAAGCATGGGCTACTACGAAGCCGGCCACATGATGTACGTGCACGAGGAATCGCTCGCCAGGCTCAAGACCGACCTTGCTGCCTTCATTAAAAACGCGCTCAAGCCCGACTGAGACCGCCCGTTTTATTGTACCGGGAAGTAATCGTCGTGGATCGCGTTTACAGCGCGGTCCACGTCCTTCTCGCTTACTATTAAATACGAGGCGATGTCGGACGCGCCCGACGATACCATCTCCACGTTTATGTTTTCCTTTGCTATGGCGTTCATGACTCTCGCGAGTATCCCTTTCTTGCTGAGCATGCCCTCGCCCACCACGCCCACAAGGGCCTGCCTGTCGTGGATCTCGATCTTGTCTATGGCGCCTTCCTCAAGACCCAGCAGGGCATCGCGGCTTTTCTGGGCGTCCACGCGGTCCACGAGCAGGTTGATGCAGGTCTGAGACGTTATTACCGAATAAATATTGACGCCGATGGATGAAATAATCCTGCCTATCTCCGCGATGATGCCCGGTTTGTAGCCGACGCCGGCTCCCTGGATCTTGAGTATCGCTATTTTTTTGTTGCAGGTTACGCTCTTGATTACGTCTGCCGTCTCGAAGCCGCGCTGCACTATTTCGGTCGTGCCTTTTTTGGGATTGTTGATGTTGCGGATGAATATGGGCGTGCCCTTGGCCTGCAGCGGCTCAACCGTGCGCGGATGCCGAACCATCGGTCGAAGCATTGTCGACCAGCAGCACCTCCCGGTCGGCGCGCGGCCAGTCGAGCGCCGCGATTGAGCGCAGGCAGTCGGGCAGCACCGCCTGACCGTTGTAGTTGACGATGATCAGGCTGACTGATGGCGCCATTGGCCGCCCAGGGTCATTAACCCATAGCGTTCGGGGAATTCGCCCGGCTCGTTGAGGACGCGGAAGCCAAAGGCGCGGTCGAGGTAATCGTAGAACTCCGCTTCCGTCCGGTCGTGCACCGCCACCGACACCTGGTAATGCCCATCCAGCAGCGGCAGCGCC
>JANNSO010000092.1:0-15130 GCA_031402655.1 Spirochaetota bacterium
AATTTAAAAATCATAAATCAATCAAAAAAGGCCGCGCTTCGGAAGCGCGGCCTTTTTTTACAGGGAATTTCTTTTGATGAGTTCGCTGAACCAGAAAGCGGAATCCTTTGGCGTGCGCTTCAGGGTTCCATCCCGGTAATCCACATGAACGAGGCCGAAGGTCATTTTGGTTCCTTCCGCCCATTCGAAATTATCCATGAACGACCACACGAAATAGCCTCGCACGTCCGCGCCTTCGCGTATGGCACGCAGGGTGGCGCTCAAGTAGTTGTGCAGGAAGTTTATGCGGTTCCTGTCGCGGATTTTTCCTTCCTCAATATTTTCAAGGTAGGCAACGCCGTTTTCCGTTATGTATACCGGCGGATTGCCATACTCGTCCCTTATGCGCGATAAGAGGCGGTACAAGCCTTCCGGATATTCTTCCCAGCCCATGGCCGTCCTTAGAATGTCAGGCTGGTTCGGGAGTATCGGCACGAAATTGAAATGCGGCAGCAGCCTGTGCCGTACTATGTTTCTGGTATAATTATTTATTCCAAGGAAATCGATAGGCGTTTTGACTATATCAAAATCGCCGTTTTTCATGTTTTTACGGTTTTGAAACATGTATTGTTTTTCTATTTCTGCCGGTAGCGTTCCCTTGTAGATTGTGTCCAGCCAAAGCCGGTTCAAGAATGCGTCCGCTTTGCGGGCATAGGCGGGGTAGCTGTCATGGCGGATATTGTCCACCGTGGTAAGGTGGTGGGTTATGCCCACCAGGGCTTTTGGGGCTGCCGCGCGCAGAGCCTGCACCGCCAGGCCGTGGCCGAGCAGCAGGTTGTGCGCTACCCGGTAGCCCGAGAATATCTTATAGAGGCCCGGAGCGTGTTGGCCCAGCATGTGCCCGATGATGGTATGCACCATAGGCTCGTTCAGGGTTATGTAGCGGGAGGCTCGGTCTGCCATCTCTTCCGCGAAGGTGCCGGCGTAGTCGCTGAATGCCTGGGCTGTCTGGCGATTGTGCCAGCCTCCCTTTTCCTGCAGTGCCTGCGGCAGGTCCCAGTGATATAAAGTTACCCATGGCTCGATCCCGTTGGCGTTGAGCTCGTCCAGGAGCCGCTTGTAGAAATCCAGTCCCTTCTGGTTGGGCGCGCCTGTGCCTGCAGGGAATATCCGAGGCCAGGACACGGACAGGCGGTACGCCGGGTAGCCCAGTTTCGCCATTAGCGCGATGTCTTCTTTATAACGGGCGTAGTGGGAGGCCGAAACGTCCCCGGTTTCGCCTGTCTTTATCTTGCCGCGCTTACGGCAAAAAACATCCCATATCGAGTCTCCCTTGCCGTCCGCGTTCCAGGCTCCTTCTATTTGATAGGCCGCCGTGGCCGTGCCCCACACGAAATCCTTCGGAAAATCCATGTTTCAGTCTCTCTTCGCGTCAGAAGACGGAGAACAGGGCTTTTCCCCTCAGGTAGCTTTTGTTGATGCTGAAGAGGCTCAGCCTGGACAAATAGCGGAGCGAGTAAGGGTCCCCATCGAAAAGCGGCTTTATCGCGGCACCCTTGTCCGTCCAGTTCCTGCCGTCATAGGAGTTGTAGCGATTGTCCCCCATGAAGAAGTATTGGTCTTTTGGAAGGTAGGCATCTTCGGAAGGGAAGGGCGGGAAATTGCGATTCTCGTAGAATTGGCCGATGTAGAGGTTTGAAAAATTTAGCAGCTCGGTCAAGGCCGAAGGGCTGGCGCCTGGCAGCTCGAGTATTTCCTTGAGAGCGGCGCAGAACTTCAACTTGAACAGCAGGTTGGTTTTCTGAGCGCTTTGTTTCCATAGGTTCATGGAGGATGGTGCTGCTGCGCCGGCATTAAGGAACTCGGCAAGCAGCGAGTGGAAAGCGCGGGGGTCGTCCCTCAGCCAGAGAAGATAGGCAAGCACCGCGTTCGCGTCCACGGACTCAGGTCTGGCGGAATCGAAAATAAAAGTCTGGTTTATTCCGGATGCGGGTTGCTGCAGCAATAGCGGGGGCATGTCCGTTTTCTTGATGGATGCGAAAAAATCCTGGTAGCCGGCGACAGCGGCTGCAAATACCTCTGGTGTGATGGCTCTTTTTTCTGAGTCCCAGCGCAGCATGAGGGATTTTAAGCCGGGGCTTATGATTTTGGTTTTTATTCGCGACGAATTGGCTACCCTGTCCGAGCTGAAGGTATAGGCAAATTTTGAATCGCCGGGCAGTATCTTGAAGGCGCTCTCCGAAGCAGTTTTTACATAAACCGCATCGTCCACCATCATAAGCTGCTCTCCTGGCATGCCGATGGTGCGCTTGATGAGTGGATCGGCTATTGCTTGTCCGTTTTCGTCGAGCTTGGGATTCTTGATGAGCGTAAAGCTGACCATATACAGGAAATTCGTGGCAAAATCAGACAGTATTTGTTCCTTTTTGTAGGAATAGCGCGGATTGCTTATAACCATCTGGTCGAAGCGATTGAGGCCCACCACAAGCGGCGCCTTGACGAGGGACAAGGGTATTTCGGGATTGGTAAGCGTTTTCAGGGTAAAGACGCGGGTGCCGACGTAAAGCTCGGGCACCATGGACTCGGTGGGGATCTGATACAGCTGGAAAAACAGGGATTGGATGAAGATAACCATCGAGGCAGCCCATACCAAGGCATCGACCCACGATAAGATGCCTGCCAAAATTCCTTTGTGGAGCTTAACGGGCTGGTAAACTGTTTTGCCGTTTTTTTTCAGTGTTTCCATGATGCCGTGCTTGGTCTGGTTTTTTTTATCGATGAAGGCGAAGAACACGGGCAGGTACAGGCAGTTGGCCGCTACGGCGAGAGCATAGAGGGAATAATACCAGGAGTCGGTGATCGAGCCCAGGCTCCAAGCCAGGACCAGCGCTATGGAATGAAAGCAAAATTGGATGAACGCCAGGTAGTTCAGCGATTTTTTTAGGGTAAAAAAACCGCGGGGGCTGGACTTTTTCTTTGTCTTTGCCGAGTCGTATATTTTTTTGTTGAAGTAGGCGAGCGCGGCGAGGACGGCGACTCCCAGGATGAGGTTCCACCAAACGGGGGCAAGTACCATGGACAGGATTCCGAAGGACGCGGTGATGACCGACCAGAGCCAAAAAAAAGTTGCGGGAGTGCCGGTTTCGGTCTTAATCCATTGTTTCATTTGTTTGAAAATCGTCATTTCCATGGTATAATCCTTGCGTTGTAATGCTGGAGACTTCACAGAAGTCAAGAGTACTAATTCGAGTCTAGCATATAGTAATAGTTACTGGAAGGAAAGGAAACATGATAGACACGGCTTCCCTGCAGAAATACTCGCTTTTTGGCGGTTTGCTGAAGGAGCAGATAGAAAAAATCCTGCCCTATCTGGCATATGCCTCGTTTGATGCGAATACTGTAGTAATAGAAGAAGGCAAACCGAACGACTCGATATATTTTTTGCTCGAAGGCAGCGTGGAAGTTTCCAAGAACGGCAAGAAGATCGTGGATATTCCTGAAGGCCAGACTTTTGGCGAGATGGAGCTGCTGGACGTCATGGCGGCCGTAGCCACGATCCGGGCGAACGGACCGGTGCGCACGGCCATCCTTTCCAACAGCTGCATTTACGGCATTCATTGCCTGGATACCTCGATTTTTTCCCTCATCATAATGAACCTCGCTCGCGACCTTTCGCGGCGCCTGCGCTATATGGATACCCTGGTCGCGGGGATGGCCTCCTGATGGTCGCCTGGCCTATCGGCGAAGCTACCTGCGCTTGGCCTGTATCAGGATTACGCATACAATGATTCCCCCGAAGGCGGCCAGCTGCATGTGTACAAGCTTTACCGAAAATGCCAAATAGGAAATTACCACCGGGTAAAGTATCTGCGCGCCCCAGAGTACCGGCGCGGTTCGGGTCATTCTGCCGTGCGAATATGCCACCTGCAGGAAGGCGATAAGCGATACGCTGGCGAGTAGGTAGAGATACAGGTATGGTGAGGTAAAATAGAGCAGCGGATTGGAGCCCTTCGATGCCTGCAATGCCTTTATAAGGACGATTATGAAGCCTTCAAGGGCTCCTGCCGCCGCCGCAAAACAGATGGCGTAGCGTTCATCACGCAAGCCTACGGTCTTGCGCAGCAGATGGGCAAGCGCCACGAGCACAAACGGGATTCCGCAAAACGTAATGATAAGCGTGGGGTCGGGTATCTTGGCCGCTTCGTAGGCAGGCGCGCTCAGGTTTGCGAGCAGTATAAACCCCACGAGAAGCAGCGAAAGTGCGGCCAGGGTTTTTGATATGTGCTCTTTTAGTATAAAGCTTGAAAAAATGGCGCTGAATACGATATTGAGTCCCATCATCGCGCCTACCACCGATGCCGTCAGCCCCTTGAGCGCAAAATAATAAAAAATCGATAGGCAATTGTTCAGGAAAAAACCTATAAACCAGATGCGCTTGAGCCTTTTATAGTGATCGTTTTTTAATTCCTTGTGGCGAAACCAGCCCACGCCGCGTTTTTGCAGCACCATGCCCATGGAGATAACCATGCTGCCGGCTATGGTAAAGGCTATTGCCAGTAAATGCGGGAATTCCGGTTCCGGCTTCATTCTGCCCTCTTTGCTTCGAGCCGCACCTTGTCGAAGAGACCGGCCCAGGGTGAGTCGGCCCTGAAAAAGACCGCCGGATAGCCCAGGAGCGCCTCCACGGTAACCGGGCCGCCGCCGAACTGCCCTGTAGTCCACAGGTGTATCCAGGTGTCATCGGGCAAGGTTCCCTGCACGAACGAGATTCCGGGAGCGGTTATGGGCATGATCAGTAAATCCTTTCCATACATAAAATGCCTGCTAAAAGGAGTTTCTCCCGAACGGGTTCCGTAGTGTACCGACGGATGCGACACGGGTGGCCTTCCTCCAGCATAGAACGATTCAAGGGTGTCATGGTGATATTCCCGCAGCAAAGCGTGGATCGAGGCCATGCGGCAGAAGTGCGCCAGTACGGCCGGGTCCGTCCAGGGCTGGACCGGGCTCGCGTCGCTGTTGCAGAATAGCGGAGAAAAGGCCGAGCTTTCGGCCCAGCGCATAAAAAGCTCGCGCGCATCGCCGCCCGTTGACCGGGCGTGCGCGTCGTGGGGAAGCGTGCCGCCGGTTTCGCCGTAGAAAACGCCTGGCTCGGCTATTCTCGCGTCTATCTCGCCGGTAAGTCCGCCGGAACCCCATACGGCCTTGCGCGACTGCGCGCACTGTACATGCATCGTGCTTTCGTTTGTGGCGCGTCCGCCGTTGCCCGGGCGCATGATGCACACGAGGTCCGAAGCCCTTCCCGATTCACTGAGCACTTCGGCATTCAAGGCAGACCATAAATAAGCATATTCCCTGCACGCCTGGATGGCTTGTTTTTCGTGCGTCAGGGTGTTTTTTGGGGGGATGAAGAACCCATGGTCCGCAAACCACCCGCTCATGCCTAAACCCACTAAATTTTTGCTTATCGCCGATTTAAGGGCTTCGTACGCCTGAGGGTTCCACAGATCGACGAAGCCGGCCCTCCCGCAGGCCGTGTTCATGAGATGCACGGATGCTATGGAACTTCCGACGAGCCATCCCTTTTCCCGGGCTTTCGAAAAATCCGGGCTGCCCTCGTCGAGGTAGGGGCTGGCATAGCCCAACACCCTGATGCCTGCCTGCCTGTACCGGGCGATGTCGTCCTCGAGCGTTGCGTAGGCTTTGGCGTCGGTATTCCAGCTCCAGGCGAACCTCCGGGACATTCCTCCGCCCGCCCAATCCTTGAGAATTATCGCGGATACCGCGACTCCCGCGTCTAAAACCGCGCTGAGGTTTTTTGCGACGAGCGTCTCGCCGCCGCGCAGGCTAAGCCAGATTCCCTCGGCGGACCATCGGGGAATCCGTGATTTTATAGTAACAAGCCGGTTGAGCCCGGTACGGGCTTCCGCGTGCGAGCCGGCTCTGCCCAAGGCAAAGCTCGCCGGAATCCCCGACAAGTCCAGCAGGAACGAGCCTCTGCGTCCGGGGTCGATACGGAGCGGCACCGCGGATTCGACGGACAGGAAAAAGCCTTTGCTACCCGCAAAGCGCCCGGGCAGGCGCCGCGAAAGAGCCGCGTTTAGATTTTGCCCGCGCTGCAGGCCGGAACCGGGGAATCCGTCGGCCTGGCCGCATATCGTTTCCTTCTTTAGCCTTGGCAGGCGGATGCGGATGGATTTTAAGCGGGGATTGACGGATTCGAGCGTAAGCCGCAGCGCAAAGTCTTGCTGTCGCATGTTTATCTTAAGGAAGCCCGGAAAATCCACGATTATGGATCCCTCATCCGAGGGCAAGATTTTCCAGTCGCGCGCCGGCAGGTTCATCCAACGCAAACCGATGCCGCGGGCTCGCTGGTCTTTGGAAAACAGGAAGAGCGGTCTTTTCGGAGAATGCTCGATCAGGGGCTCGCCATTGTGCAGTATGGAGAAACCGTTCTGCTTTTCCCTGATTTCCATTTTGAATGAATTCATCAAACTGACGGTCTGGTTCCCGATTTGTTTGCGCGCAGGCCGGATAAAAGAATTTCAAGCGATTCGCTTATCTTTGCATCGTCTATGGTATGGAGAAAATCCTGCATCAGAAACGCTTCTATAAGCGACACGATTGCAAAGGCCATGTTATTGGGTTCGTGCCCCCTTATGCAGCCGCTTTGAATTCCCTGGACGAGAACCGAGGTGAATATCGTGCGCAGGTAATCCGCATGCTTGCGTATGTTGCTCGAGAACGCCTCGTTCTGGTTCATGAAAAACGCCGTCTGCAGGATTACCACCATGGCGCTGCGGCTTGAAAGCCCGCTTTTTAAAAGGGCAAAGCAAAGGCGCCGGATTTTTTCCCAGGCATCCATGGTCGAATCCGCCAAGATGGGACCCGTTGCCGATTCAAGTATCTGGAACGAATGGTCTATTACCTGTAAAAAAAGATCTTCCTTGTCGTTGAAAAATTTGTACAGGGAAGTTCTGCGCACGCCGGATGCATCGGACAGCAGGGTAAAATTGACACCGGCGTATCCCATGGTCGCAAATAGAGGAATCGCCTTTTCAATGATTTTCATGCGGATTTCTTCGTGATTGATTATTTTAGGCATTTTTTCTCCATCCAGTAGGTTCGAGTTTAGCCATGCATCAAGGGGCTGTCAATTGAATTTATTATGGGAAACAGCGGTTGCTCCGGGCACGATCATGGGTTAGAATCAATGGTACTGCGCAAATGCAGAAAAAACTATGATATACACCGCGTTATCGTCGGCGGCCATGTTTGGTGCCACGCCAGATCAAATACTCTCAGCGGCTTCCAAAGCAGGATTGCAGGGGGTGGAATGGTCTACCGATGGCTATTTGAATGTCGGAGATTTGGAGCAGGCAAATCTCCTTATGCTAAAGACTCTGCGCGCGGGCTTGTCGATCGCTTCGTATGCTACGCTTTTTCGCGCCGCCTACCATGACATTTCCGGGTTTACCATGGCGCTTGCCACCGCTCGAGCGCTTCAAGCACCTCTTATGAGGATTTGGTCCGCTCCAAAAACCAAATCAGACAGAAAAGACCGTAGCAACTTCCTGGAAACGGCGAAACTCCTGGGTGACCAGGCAGCGAAGGTAGGAATCACCATCTGCCTGGGTCTTGCAGCCGGTACGGTACTGGACAGTTGCGAGCGGGCAACGCGCCTGTTCCATGCCCTTGATCATCCTTTTGTAAAACTAAGCTGGGAGCCTCTGCCTGCCCTGGGGTTTGACAAGGCCATGCGCATGTTTACCGGCATGAACGGGCAGGTTGGGCTGATGCTTGCCCCGTTTTCCTCGCCGCTATCGCAATTACGGCTATTAAGCGAAATCGAGGAAGACTGGATAAGCTATATCGATGCCTTCGACGAGCAGGGTGGAAGCCCTGATATGACGCGTTATGTGCTTTTTCGCGCCGCGGACGTCGCCGGCCAGGAGCGGCTGGCCAGCGATGTGGGCATGATCAAGCACTACAGCCGGCAGTTGCGGATGTACAGGCGGCGCCGGATTTTCTAGCGGTTATCCCGCTTGTAGGTCTTTCGCTCCATGGCGGCGAGTATGGTTTTTCGCAGCCTGATGGACTTTGGCGTAACCTCCACCATTTCGTCGTCCTGAAGCAGGAGTATCGCCCGTTCCAGCGTCATGGTCTGCACCGGTGTCAGGGTCAGCGCTTCGTCCTTGCCCGTGGAGCGCATGTTGGACAGCTTTTTCTCCTTGGCGGGGTTTACGTTCAAGTCGCTGTCCAGGTTGTGCTCGCCGATTATCATGCCTTCGTACACCGGGTCGCCGGGAACTATAAACAGCCTTCCGCGCGGTTCGAGGTGGTACAGGCCGTAGGTTACGCCCTTGCCGCTGCGGTCCGAAACCAGGAAGCCGGTAAAGCGGTCGTTGAAGTCGCCGCGGTATTCCTCGTAGCCCAGGAAGTACGAGTTCATGATGCCCGTGCCCTTGGTATCTGTTAAGAAATTATCACGATAGCCGATAAGCGCGCGCGAGGGGACGGAGAACTCGAGGCGCACCCGGGCGCCGTCGTGGCAGGTATACGACAGCATCCGGCCTTTGCGTATCGTCATTTTTTCGGTTACGATGCCCGCGTACACTTCCTTGCAGTCCACCGAAAGGTGCTCCACGGGCTCGAGCTTCTGCCCGTCCTTGAACTTAAAGATTACCTCGGGGCGGCTTACGCAAATCTCGAAATCCTCGCGCCGGAGCATCTCGATGAGGATGACGAGCTGGAACTCGCCGCGGCCGCGCACGATGAAGCCGCCGCCGCTCTTGGCTTCCTCCACCTGTATCGATACGTTCTTGAGCGTCTCCTTGACGAGGCGGTCGTAGAGCTTGAGCGACTGCACGTTCCTGCCTTCGAGACCCGAAAGCGGCGAGGTGTTGACGAAGAAGCGCATCGATACCGTGGGCTCGTCTATCAGGATTCGCTTGAGCGCCTTGGGGGCGTCCCTCGTGCAGATGGTGTCGCCGATGTGCACGTTATCGATGCCGGACAGCACGACGATGTCGCCGGGCTCCGCGGTGGCGGTTTCCACGAGCTTGACGCCGGAATAGGTGTGCAGTTTCGAGATATTCAGGATTTCGCGCTTGTCGCCTTCGCCGATGCAGACGAGGCCGTCCGCCGAGTGGGCGCGGCCGTTGACCACCTTGCCGATGGCTTGCCTGCCGAAATAATCGGAGTAGGAAAGGTCGGAGACCAGCATCTGGAACGGTTCGCCGCTCGTGTACGAGGGCGCCGGTATCTGCTTGATTATGGCATCGAAAAGCGGGTTCAGGTTCTTGCCATCGCCGTCGAGGGTTTCCTGGGCTATACCCAGTTTGCCAATCGCGTACAGGAGCGGGAATTCAAGCTGGTCCTCGTTTGCGCCAAGGTCGATGAACAGGTCGTATATCTCGCTGAGCACTTCGCCCGGACGCGCGTCAGGCCTGTCTATCTTGTTGATTACCACGATAATGGACAGGCCTCCTTCGAGAGCCTTGTTAAGGACGAAGCGCGTCTGGGGCAGCGGACCTTCCGACGCGTCCACGAGCAGGATGGCTCCGTCCACCATGGAAAGCGCCCGCTCCACCTCGCCGCCGAAATCGGCGTGCCCGGGCGTGTCTAGTATGTTTATCTTGGTGCCATGCCAGAGCACCGAGCAGTTTTTTGCGGCTATGGTTATGCCCCGCTCGCGTTCCAGGTCCATGCTGTCCATGAGGCGCTCGGGGGCTTCCTGCCCGACGCGGAATACTCCGGATTGGCTGAACATGGCGTCGACCAGCGTTGTTTTACCGTGGTCGACATGGGCGATGATGGCTATATTTCGTATGGCCGTGTTTGCTGCGTCTTTGTGGTTCAAAACTTTTCCTGATTTCCTGGGAGATGGAGGGAGATGCGCATATCATAGCGAAAACGGATGGGAGCGGATAGTGCCGCAGGTAGCCTTCGGTTTCCTCGATGCGGCCGGGGAGATGTGCCGGCCGCGGCGGGGACAGGATCATGTTGTGATTTTATCCTAACGGTGGGAAGCGGCGCTGCTGGCTCTTAGCCTGCTTCTTGGCGTCGCGGCCGCATTGACCCTCCTTCCCGCCTCCAAGGCGAGCTGGCCGAATATCCTGGGTTATAAGTCCTGGTGCACCTTCGCGCCCGTCGCCACGGTGATTTTGGCCCTGCTCGCCGAAGCCGTCTGCGTTGTCCGGGGCAGGCTGTTCGGCCCGCGCAGGGGAGCAAAGCGGCCATGGACGGTTCCCGTTCTCGTCGCCGCGCTGCTTGCAGGCAGCCTGGTTTTTTCCGTACCCGCGTATGTCAGGGCCAAAACCGATTCTACATCGACGGCATCTCTGGATGCCGATTACTCCATCCAAGAATAAGGAAGCAGCGATGAACGCAAAAAAAGACATCGAAGGTTTTATCGCGGAGAAAACCATCGCGATCGTGGGTTTTTCACGCAAGAGCGCATCCATGAGCCGTAGCGTACGGAATGAGCTCGTCGAGAAGGGCTACAAGGTTTACGCCGTCAACCCGGCAATCGGGAACATCGACGGCATCGAGGTGTATCCCGACGTCGCGTCGATTCCCGAAAAAGTGGGAGGAGTAATCTTCATGACTCCCCCCGCCGCTACCGCCGAGGCAATCGCGGCTGCGGTAAATTCGGGCGTGGAGCGGATATGGATGCAGCAGGGAGCCCAAAGCGCCGAGGCCATAAAGCTGTGCCGCGACAAAAACCTCCCTGCCGTCTGGGGGCGCTGCATCCTTATGTACGCCGAGCCGGTAGGTTCTTTTCACGCCTTTCACCGCTTTTTCCTGCGGATTTTCGGCAGGCTTCCCCGATAGCGCTTTAGGATCCAGCCTGCGGACGAGCCGGTATAGGAGCGGCCGCGGCATCGACCTATTATTTAATGTAGCTCTTGAAAATGGTCGCGTATTTTCCGGAATCGCGGAGCTTTTTAAGGCTTACGTTGAATTTGTCCCGCACCCCTTTGTCCACAAAGGCGACTTTGAATGCAGTAGGCGGAAACAGCTCGTAAAAAACGGTGTCGGCGCTCACGTCCACGTCCTTGATCTGCGATTTGAAGAATTTGTAGATATTGATATCCATGATGATTACGTCGGTCCGGCCGGCGAAAAGCATCTTGACCTGCGCCTGCTGGTCGCCCATCTCGGCATATTTCGTATTGGCCTTGGCCATGGCGGCAAAATCGGTGCCCAGGTAATCGGGCGCGTTCTGGAATGCCACGATTCTGAAGTTTTTCAAATCGCCTATCGTGGGTATCGAAAGCGACTTGGACTTAAGGGCCACGACGACGTTCTGGTATGAAATGTGCGTGTCGCTGTAGAAAACGCCCTGGACGCCCGACCCTTCGTTTATCGTCAGGGCTGCAGCTACTTCCTTTGTCTGCAGGCTTACGGGAACGCGGGCGAAGGGAACGAACTCGAGCTTGATCGAATAGCCAATGTCCGTGAGTACCTGCTTTACTATATCCACTTCGAGTCCGCTGTTCGTTTCCTGTATTACGTAAGGCGGAAGAGCGAGGCCTACCGCCACCTTCAGCTCCGTTTGCGCCGACAAGCCTATTGTTAGAAAAAATATTCCTGCCAGCAAGAAAATGCGTCTAGCCATGATAACCTCCACATAAAACGAGATTTAACAAATTTAAGCTATTTTTTTCCCTGTGTCAAATCTTTCGCTATGTTCAGCTGCCTTTGGAACATCCACCCCGGCAGAAGGTTATTTCGGCTGCGATAAAGCGGCCGGAACTGCAGGCGACTTCAGCGGCTAAAAACGCTTCGAGCCAGTTTTCCGCATCGTGCGCACCGTCCATCCGGGCGATTTCGGCCGCGATACCCAGTGTCTTCAATTCAAGCGCAACAGTGCGCGCTATAGTGCAGTGCTCGTCGTTATGGGGCACCGGAGAGCTATAGGGCTTGCGCATGGCGGCAAACGGATCTATCGAGGCGGCGGAACAGCATGTGGCGAGGGCTTTGAGCGTGACGACGCGCAAGTCTATGCCCGAAGCCGGAGCTTCGAGCCGTTTATAGCTGCAGGGCGTGAGGGCAAGGGCGAATCCTTTTTCATGTATGCCTGTGTCATGAAGTCCCCTGGTCGCCTGGAGGGTCATGGGGGAGAGCACGTCCAGTACAGCTGCGGCAAGGGAGGGGAACCGTTCCCGCACGAAGCGGATGGCCATGGGGCAGGCGGAGAGGATGTGGAGCCCCGGCCCGCGCCTGGCTATGGAAATCGCCGATAGTCGGGCGAATTCCGGGATTCCTGCGTCGACGGGGTATACGGCTTGCGCGCCAAGATCGAGGAGGAAGCCGGTAAGAGAATCGAACCCGTTTGGATGCATAACCCGGACCGACGGTGATACTACCGCTATAAAAGATTTACCACTCGCGTCGGGGCCTGCAAGTTTCCGGAGTACTTTCATGGCGCTAAATCTACGGCAAGACGTTCCGCCGCGGCGGCCTGCAGCCAGGAAACCAGGGATGGGAAGCCTGCGCCAGAGCTGCTCGACACGGCAAAAATCGGCGCGTCCGGATTCTGGGCTCGTACACCCTTGTCGAAGAAGTCGCGGTCGAACTTGACGTAAGGCAGGAGGTCGGTCTTGTTGAGTATCACGGCGGCCGCGCGCTTAAAGGCCAACGGGTACTTCCAGGGTTTGTCGCTTCCTTCCGGTACCGAACAGACGAGCAGCTTGATGTTTTCTCCAATGACGAACTCCGCGGGGCAAACGAGGTTGCCTATGTTCTCGATGAACAGGATTCCGGGCTTGCGCAGGTCCAGCAGCGGCAGGATTGTTTGCATCATCGACGCGTTCAGGTGGCAGTCGCCCCCGGTGTTGATTTGCACTGCCTCAACGCCCAGGGACAGGAAAGTTCTTGTATCTATGTCGGACTCGATGTCGCCTTCGACAACCCATGTTTTTACGTCGCCGAGTCCTTGGATAACATTGATGAGGGTTGAGGTTTTTCCGGCACCCGCTCCGCCGAGTACGTTGACGGTAAAGATGTTTTTTTTGGCAAGGCTTGCGTGTATCGCGGCGGCGAGCGTGTCGTTTTCCGAGTAGATGGATTCCCTCACGCTAATGGTTCGGCTCATGCGGTCAATCCTCCGTTTCTATGGTATCGATGTAGAATTCGCTTCCGTTTCCGCTCGGGACGCCTTCCATTCCGCAATCGGGGCAGTCGAAGGAAAAGCGGACCCGTTCGAAAACCTTGCCGCAGCTTACGCAGCGCATGGTGGGCTTTACGCAGCGGACGGAGAGCGCGGCTCCTTCGAGTTGGGTTCCGCGAGTCAGGATTTCGAAATAATGACGGAGGGATTCTACCGTATAGCCGGTCAATTCGCCCGCGACCACGCTTACCGCCAGCACCCTGCCTGCCCCTGCTTCCCCCGCGCGTTTTGCAACCAGGCCGATGAGGCTTTCGACCACCGAGCACTCATGCACTCTCGTGAATTTCCAATGTTATGTTTTTATTGTCCGAGCTGACCGGCGCGCGATAGGCGCTGCCCATGAACAGGCATTTCTTGGGGCACGCGTCGACGCATGCGCCGCAAATTACGCAGCTTCTGTGCTCGATGCGCCATGACTTAGGTTCCTTGGCTACCATAATGGCGTCCGCGGGGCATTTCCTGGCGCAGATGCCGCAGTGGATGCACGCGGGGTAATCGATTACGATGCTTCCCCGGGTGTTGGCGAAGGGAACGCGCTTCCGAAACGGGTGCATGAGCGTCGCGGGTTTTCTGAACATGTTCAAAAATGCGCTTCCCGCCATCCTGAAATACGACATGATTTACCTTTCGGTGCAGCTGATGCACGGGTCTATGGTTAGGATAATGTTGGGAACGTCGGCGAGTTCGTTGCCCTTGAGCACGTGGACCATGGCCGGAATGTTCGCAAACGTCGGCGTGCGCGCGCGGAAGCGGGACAGGAACTTGGTGCCGTTTCCCTTTACATAATAGATGACTTCGCCGCGGGGCTGCTCGAGGCGCATGAAGGCTTCGCCGGTGGGCATCCCCGTCGGCTTTACGGCGAGCTCCCCGGCGGGGAGTTTTTCGGCCGCCTGGCGGATAAGGGAGAACGACTGCGCCAGTTCGCGGATGCGCACCGTGGAACGCGCCCAGCAGTCGCCGTCGGTTTCCACCGGAATCTCGAATTCCAATTCGCCGTAGGCCGCATAACCGGAACTGCGCGCGTCGAAGGAAACACCGCTGGCGCGCAGCATCGGTCCAACCGCGCCTAGACGGTAGGCGTCTTCTTTTGTAAGCACTCCAGCGCCCCGAAGGCGATGCGCCACCGAGCTGTCCTTCAGGAACACGCTGCCGATGGCCTTCGCGTCCTTCTCGAGTTTTTTAAGCACGGGCAGGATGCGGGCCATGGTGTCGGGGCTCACGTCCTTGCGTACGCCCCCTACCTTGCAGGAGCCGAAAATAACGCGGCCGCCGGCGGTTTCTTCTATTACATCCAGCACCGTTTCCCGCGCTCTCCAGCATTGCATGAACAGGTTCTCGAAGCCGAATGCATCGGCGGCGAGACCCATCCACATGAGGTGGGAGTGAATCCTGGACAGCTCGGACCAGAACACGCGCAAGTAGGCGGCGCGCGGAGGCACCTCAATGTTCATTATTTCTTCCACACCCTGGCAATAACCAAGCCCGTGCATGAAGCTGCAGATGCCGCATATGCGCTCGGCTACCAGGGCCATCTCGGTGTATTCGCGTTTCTCTACCAGAAGCTCCAGGCCGCGGTGTATGTAGCCGATCGTGGGAATGGCGTCTATAATCGTCTCGTCTTCGAGTATGAGGTCGAAGTGCAGCGGTTCGGGCAGGACGGGATGCTGCGGCCCGAATGGAATAACGGTGTGCTTGGGCGGCTTTAGTGCGCTAGGCATCTCAGATTCCCCTCTCTGCATTCGAGGTCGAGGCTGAAGCCTCCGCCGCGCGGCCTTGCGCCGGGTCAAAAGGAGTCGGGACGGCCACTTTATATAAGGTCCCCTTGAAATCCACGTTGATCCCGAGCACGGCTATCCCGTAGAGGTCGTGCAGCTCGTTCTCGTACAGGTAGGCGCCGTCGTAAATCCCCGTGATGCTCCGAATTTCCTCGCCTGGTACCAGGTCGAAGCGGAATGTGAGCATATCCTGTTCCTTGCC
>JANNSO010000093.1:0-41071 GCA_031402655.1 Spirochaetota bacterium
TAGGCGCGCCTAATGGCGAGCCCGGAGGAGCCTTGACTACGGCTTTTCTCTTCCAGCGGCCGCCCAGATAATACCAGGTTGAGAAGGTTGCTCCCACCAGCCATCCAGCCGGTACGCTCAGCCACAGTCCGTCGCTTCCCAGGCCTACGGGCCCGGAAAGCAGCAGCGCGACGGGAATCCGCACGAGCCAGAGGGCCAGTAAAGTATTTATCATGGGAATGAAGGAGTCGCCCGCGCCGCGCATCACGCCGTTGTTTATGAACATGGTGGAGAAGAGTACATAGGACATGCCGACTATAAAAAGATAACGCGCCCCGATGGCTATCACCTCCGCATCGCTTGCGAACATGCCCATGAGGCTCTTGCCGAACATCATGACGAGGGCGCCTACGATTACCGAAATCACGGCTCCCGCGGACACCGCGGAAAGGTGCCCCCGCCTTACCCGGTCCGTCTTGCCCGCGCCCATGTTTTGCCCGGTAAAGGTGGAAATAGCCTGCCCAAGGTTCATCGCCGGCATGGAGGCGAAACTGTCCAGGCGCGAGGCCGCGGCAAAGGCGGCGATGGTGGGCGTGCCGAACCCGTTTACAATGCGCGCGAGCGCCATCATCCCCAGGGAGACCATGGTCTGCTGCAATCCCGTGGGCAGGCCGATCTTCATGCTTAGTTTGAACATCTGCGGATCGAATTTCATCGTCTTGAGATCGACGCGGATAAGATCGTTTTTCGTGTTGGCGTAAACGACCCCTGCGATAAACGAGACCCCCTGCGCGATAACCGTTGCCCAGGCGACTCCCGCGACGCCCCAGTGGAATACCACGACGAACAGGAGGTCGAGTACCACGTTTATCGCGCTTGCGACGATGAGGAGGTACAGCGGCGTCTTGGAATCTCCAAGCCCGCGAAGTATGGCGGAAATCGCGTTGTAGCCGAACATGGTAATCATGCCGCTGAATATAATTCTCAGGTAGGTGGAAGCGTCGGCGAACACGTCGGGTGGAACATCGAGGAGCCTGAGAATCGAGTCGGTGGCCAGCACGCCGATTATCGAGACTGCGATACCCGCCCAGAAAAGCACCAGGTAACCCGTGTTTACCGCTGCGCGTATCTTGGCTTCGTCCTTTGCGCCGTAGTACTGCGAGATAAGCACGGAGGTACCCATCGTCAGGCCCATGAGCAGCGATACCATGAGGAACATTACGGGGAACGAGGTTCCCACCGCGGCAAGCGCTTCCTTGCTCACGAATTTCCCCACCACGATGCTGTCCACCGTGCTGTAGAACTGCTGGAACACGTTGCCTATGAGCATGGGCAGCGCGAATGAAATGATGACGCGGGTTTCGCCGCCCTGGGTAAGATCTTTCATGCTGCCACCTGCTGCTGATAGTATAGAAGAAACTCCATGTCGACAAGGAGTTCTCGTATTGGTATACTGGACTTCATGCAATCAGCCATCGATGAATATTTTTTCTCCGACCTTGGCTCTCCGTCGATATTCTACCTCGTTCGCCACGGCGAAAGCGTCGCGAATGCCGAGCGCCGCATCCAGGGACATTCCGACTATCATCTGAATGACCAGGGCCGGAACCAGGCAAGATCGGCCGGAAGCTGGTTCTCGGACAAAAAAGTATCACAGGTGTTTTGCTCTCCGCTCGTGCGGGCTCATGAGACAGCCCGCATAATCGCCGCCGGGGCGGGATTGCCCGAACCTATACCCTATGGTCCCCTCATCGAGGTAAACGTGGGGAAGTTTTCCGGGCTTACACTGGAGGAAGCCAAGCAGCGTTTCCCCGTCGATTACGAACGCTTCATGTATCAAAGCTGGGAGGGAGTCTCCGATGCCGAGCGTTGCGCCTCGATCGCGGCGCGGGCTCGCACCGTATGGGCTATGCTCAAGGATAGCGCTATAAAGAACGGAGGCAACGTTCTTGCCGTAACGCACGGCGGGCTCCTTCAGTGGCTGGTACGCGTCACCTTCGGCTGCACTTCGTGGATGCCCCTGCTGACTACGGGCAATTGCGGGGTGTTCGAGCTTTCCGTCATGCCCACAAAGCCCGGAAAGCCCGCCTATATTCATTGGAAGGAAATAAACCTTATTCCCGACGACGGCACCAATCGCATAGAGCCGGTTTTCTGATCATGCGGTATATAAAGGACCTTACGGAATTGGATCGATGCGACCTGAACCTGGCGGGCGGAAAAGCATCGAAGCTCGGAAGCCTTCTTGGGGCGGGGATTCCTGTCCCCGGCGGATTCGTCGTCACTACGGAAGCCTACCGCGCCTTTGAATCGGAAAACGGCCTTTGGGTAAAAATCGATGCCTTGGTGTATGGCACGATTCCCTCAGGTCCGGCGGAATTGGATTCCGTCTCCGAGGCGATCAGATCGCTCTTTTCCGGGGGAAAGCTATCGGCGCACCTCGTCGCGCAGATATCCGAGGCGTATGGAAGGCTCGGAGCCTCGCCCGCCGTAGCCGTGCGTTCCTCCGCCACCGCGGAAGATCTACCCGATATGTCTTTCGCCGGACAGCAGGATACCTTTCTGAATGTCGTAGGACATGAGGCCTTGCTGGATGCCGTCGTTCGATGCTGGTCCAGTTTATGGACCGCCCGCGCCATCGGCTACCGGCAGCGCAACGGAATCGCGCACAACGACGTTGCACTCGCCGTAGTGGTGCAGGAAATGATACAGAGCGAAGCATCCGGGGTAATGTTTACGGCAAATCCCGTAAGCGAAAACCGTGCGCAGGTCGCGATCGAGGCCACGCTGGGTTTAGGAGAGGCTTTGGTGTCGGGAATGGTCGAGCCGGATACCTATACCGTCGAGGGAGGGATCATCAGCGGAAAGAGCTTGGGTGCCAAGGCGCTTGCGATACGCTCCCGAAGCGAAGGCGGAACGCAAACCGCGGCCGAGGACAATGCCGGGCTTCAGGCGCTGCCCGATTCCGCCATACTGGAACTCGCGCGGTTCGGAAGGAAAATCGAGCAGGTTTTCGGGGAAAGCCAGGACATCGAGTGGGCGTGGGCGAACGGCGATCTTTCCATCGTGCAGTCGCGTCCCATAACCACGCTGTATCCACCGTTACGGGGAAATGAAGAGGGACGTTTTCTTTCGCTGTTTTCCCTTGGAGCTATACAGGGCATGCTCGACCCGTTTACCCCGCTGGGCATCGATTTCTTCAAGGAGATGATCGGCCGCTTCGCTCCCCTATTCGGTTTCCGCGGAACGCTCGACGGCCAGAGGGGGCTCTATGAGGCGGGCATGCGGATATTCCTGAATTTTACGCCCTTGCTGCGCAGCAAAGGCGGCCGTGCCTTCATGAGGCTGTATTCAAAGGCGGTCGACCCCGGATCCGCGGAAATCGCGAGGATGCTGCTGCGCGATCCCAGGCTCGCCATCAGGAAACCCGGCATGAAACTCCGGACGGCATTGGGCTTCGCCTGGATCGGAAAATCGATAGCCTTCGGCGTTTTGCGCAACCTCGCCTCGCCCTCCGCAGGACGAAAGCGAATCGGGCTTTTTATCGACGGCCTGGTCGCCAGAATCGTTGCGAAGCATGAGGCCGTCGGAAATCTGGCCCAGCGGATCGCCGTCGTGGAGGAGGTGATTCGCTCCCTGCCGCCTATTTTCTATAAGCGCCTGATTCCTTGCGTAGCCAGCGGGCAGGTGCCTTTCCAGTTATTGCTCAGGTTTTTTTCCAAGGTTCCCCGGGGACCGGAAACGGTAATGGAACTCACGCGGGGATTGCCTTTCAACGTAACCACGGAAATGGATTTGGCGCTCTGGGCCGTTTCCCGCGTCATAAAAAACGACCGCGCGGCGGAAACGCATTTTGGAAAGGCTGACGCGGCAAGCCTTGCGAAAAACTACCTGGACGGCAGCCTTCCGCCGGCGGCTCAGGAAGCGATCAAGGTTTTCATGGAAAGATACGGAATGCGCGGTATCGGCGAAATCGATATGGGACGCTCCCGCTGGAAAGAGGCTCCGGCTTCGTTGCTGCAGTCGCTCAAGTCCTACCTGGCCATGGATGGCGGCGACAAGGCTCCCGACGCGGTCTTCAGGGGGAGCGGGCGGGCGGCGGCGTCGGCCCGGCTCGAATTGCTGGCCATGACGCGCGCGCTTCCGGGCGGCCGGCTTAAGGTCCATCGGATCGATGGCATGATCAAGCGGACGCGGGAACTTGCCGGTCTCCGGGAGACGCCCAAGTTCTGCGCCGTAAAAGTCCTGGGCGCGCAGCGCGACGGGCTTCTGGCGAGCGGCCGCGACTTGAGGTCCGCGGGAATCCTCGAAAGCCCCGGAGATATTTTCTTTCTTCATATCGCGGAGCTCAAGGCAATCGCTTCCGGCGAAAAAGGCGAATGGAAGGCGCTGGTCGCGCGCAGGAAGGAATCCTACGACCGGGAAAAAAAACGCAGGAGAATTCCGCGCGTCCTGCTCAGCGACGGCACGGCTTTTTACGGAGGAATCGGCGCAGCAAATACCGATGCACCGGGAGTGTTATGTGGCAACCCGGTATCGGCGGGCGTGGCGGAAGGAACGGTGCGCGTGGTTTTCGAGCCGCACGCGACGGTATTGCTTCCCGGCGAGATACTCGTCTGTCCCGGTACGGATCCAGCCTGGACTCCGCTGTTCCTGGCCGCCGCCGGCTTGGTCATGGAAGTAGGCGGCGTCATGACCCACGGTTCCATCGTGGCGCGCGAATACGGCATTCCCGCGGTAGTCGGGGTCCACGAGGCTACCGTACGCCTTAAAACCGGTCAGCGCGTGCGGGTGGACGGGGGTTCCGGCACGGTAACCCTGTTACCGCCGCCATAGCTCAGTTTTGAATAAACGCATTCCACAGCGGCTCGTCGTCGGGCGTCCCAGCGGTGGCTTCTATGGTACCGTTTTTGCCCATGTCCACCTTGAGGTTACGGGCGTGCAGCATTATAAGGCCATTTCCCGTGGAGCGGTGCGCACCGTATTTGAGGTCGCCGCGAATAGGCATGCCTTCCGCCGCCAGTTGCGCCCGAATCTGATGCGTCTTGCCCTGAAGAGGCTTAACCGCCAGGAGAAAATAGCGATCGCTTTCGCCTATCAGTTCCCAGGCTAGCTCGGCGATGTCGCCTTTGTCGTTTTTGGTGGCTCGAACCGCGTGCGTAACGTTTTTGCGGCCGTCATGCAGCAGTTTATGGGAGAGCGTCCCGGAAAGTGCGGGAGGCTTGTTTTCGACTGCCGCCCAATAGGTTTTTTGTATCCTGTGCTCGCGAAAGGCCTCGGAAAGCTCCGCTACACCGTGTTTTGTCTTGCCAAACGCCACAATTCCGCTCGTGCGCCTGTCCAAGCGGTGTGCCGCCTCGAAAAAATGCCCCGGCCTCATGGCGTGCAGGAAATCTTTAATGGAGTTGTCGCCGCTTTTATCGGGTAAAACGGGTACTGCCGCCAACTTGTTAACCATCAGCACATTGCTGTCTTCGTAAATTACCTCGAGTATTCCTGACATGGGCTGGAATATATCACCGCTTAAAAAAAAAAGCTAGGACATTATTCGGGGTATGTGCAGGGTATCGGGTATTCAAGGAATCAATGTTTCTATTGACAGAATCATTTTTTTCTTGTAGTCTCTCCCAATCGTTCTTATAAGGAGAAACAAAATGCACGATTACTTTAAAACATTTCCTGATTCCAAGGGAAATTACGGCGAATTCGGAGGCAGCTTTATTCCACCTCAGCTTCAGGCTGAGATGGACAAGATTAGCGATGCCTATTATTCGATCAGTAAATCAGCCGAGTTCATTTCCGAGCTGCGCAGCATTCGCAAGCACTTTCAGGGCAGGCCCACACCGGTGTACTTTGCCAGGACGCTGTCCGACGAGTGCGGGGGACGCATCTACCTGAAGCGCGAAGACCTCAACCATACCGGTGCGCACAAATTGAACCACTGCATGGGCGAGGCATTGCTGGCACAGTACCTGGGCAAGAAAAAACTGATAGCGGAAACCGGTGCGGGCCAGCACGGCGTGGCCCTGGCTACGGCTGCCGCCTATTTTGGCCTCGAGTGCGAGATTCACATGGGAGAAGTGGATATCAAAAAAGAAGCGCCTAATGTCGTTCGCATGAAGATTCTGGGCGCGCAGGTGGTTCCCGTCTCACGCGGGCTTAAAACGCTCAAGGAAGCCGTGGATTCTGCCTTCGAGGCATACCTTCAGGAGCCGGAAACGAGCATGTACTGCATCGGCTCTGTCGTGGGCCCGCATCCCTTCCCGATGATGGTGCGGGACTTCCAGCGCGTGGTGGGAATCGAGGCGCGGGAACAGTTTTATGAAATGACCGGCGAGCATCCGGACAGCGTCGTGGCCTGCGTGGGAGGCGGAAGCAACGCCATGGGCGTCTTCTCCGCCTACCTCGAGGACGGCGAAACCCAATTGTACGGGGTGGAACCCATGGGACGCGGAACTAAAATCGGCGACCACGCCGCCACCATGACCTACGGAAAGCCGGGGATGATACACGGCTTCAAGTGCTATCTGCTGCAGGACGAGGAGGGGCAGCCCGCTCCCGTGTATTCCATCGCCAGCGGCCTGGATTATCCGGGCGTAGGGCCTGAGCATTCCATGCTGCGCGACCTAAAAAAAGTTACTTATTCTTCAGTAAACGACGAAGACTGCGTCGATGCGTTTTTCGCCCTCAGCCGAAAGGAGGGAATCATACCCGCGCTGGAGAGCGCCCATGCGCTGGCGTTTGCCATGAAGCTTGCCAAACGGGAGCCCAGGCGCTCGATACTCGTCAACCTGAGCGGCCGGGGCGACAAGGATATCGATTTTGTAGTGGAAAAATACGGCTACCGCTAGGCTAAGGGGAATGCCTCGGGCATCGAAGCCGGGAAAAAGTTGACAGATCCCTTGGGCTCGTTTAAAATTATATGTGCCGGAAAGGATGTTTGCATGAGATCCCCGAATCACAAAGTGACGCTGGGCTTTTTCCCCACACCGCTTGTGCCCGCCCTTCGCCTGTCCGAAAGACTCGGAATCCGGGTGCTCGTAAAACGCGACGACCAGAGTGGCCTGGCCTTCGGAGGCAACAAGACCCGCAAGCTGGAATACCTGGCCGCAGCTGCCCTTGCCGCGGGCTGTGATACATTGATAACAGGAGGAGCGCAGCAGTCTAACCACTGCAGGCAGACGGCCGCCGCGGCTGCGGCACTCGGTCTCGGATGCCACCTCGTGCTTGGCGGCGCCGAAAGCGCCATCCCCGGGGGCAACCTGCTGCTTGACAGGCTCCTTGGCGCGAACATCCATTATTGCGGCCAGTTTCGCAAGGGAGAGATGATTCCCGAGATTACCGAGGGTTTGAAAAAAAACGGCCGTAAGCCGTACGTTATTCCGTACGGCGGCTCCAATGCCCTTGGAGCTATGGGTTTCTTCGATGCGGCTTTCGAGCTCAAGAGCCAACTGGATGCCATGGGCGAATCGCCTTCCGCGATAGTATTCGCCTCAAGCTCGGGAGGCACGCATGGGGGACTGCTCGCCGGTGCCGCAGCGGCGGGACTCGGCGCGCGCATCATCGGCATAGAAATCGACAAGGGCGAGGCCGGAGAGCTTCCCTTCGCGCAGCGCGTGCTGGAACTGGCCAACGAGGCAGCCTTACTCGCCGGAACCGGCGCGAGTTTCAAGGCCGGCGACATAATGCTCCGCACCGAGTTTACGGGAGACGGCTACGGTGTAGTGGGCAGGCTCGAGCGCGAAGCCATTTACCTGCTGGCAGCGACGGAAGGCATACTCGTGGACCCCGTGTATACCGGCCGCGCGTTCGGCGCGATGCTGGAACTGGCCAAAGCAGGCGAACTTGGAAAAGGTCCTGTAGTGTTCTGGCATACCGGCGGAGCTCCCGCTATTTTTTCCTACGCTTCCGATTTGTGATTCGGGCTTTAGCCTGCCGCCATCCTGGGGCGCATGGACAGTGCCCGGTACAGGATGCCCAGGTCCGGACCTTTGCTGCCCGCGGCGTAGCGAACGAGCGCGTCCGGCGATTCCCGAGCCCATTGATCCAGCATCGGGTCTATTATCCGCCACGCTTCCTCGGTTTCGTCAAAGCGAATGAACAGCGTGGAATCGCCGCGCAGCGCGTCCCCTAGAAGGCGCTCGTAGGGACCGGGCGCGACGGTGGAGGAATCGCGGAGCATGCCCACGAGTTCCTCCTGTTCGCTGGACGCGCCCCCGGCAGCGCCGCTACCAGCGCCGCCGGGGGTCCTGGTGTTGAAACGCAGCGATACGCCTTCGTCCGGCTGTATCCGCAGCACCAGCTTGTTGGCGTCCGGAGCCGAACCGGGCAGCTCGATGGGGCACTGGCGGAAATGCACCACTATCTCGCCGCGCCTCCTGTTCAGGGCCTTGCCGGTGGACAGGATAAACGGGACACCCTGCCATCTCCAGTTGTCCACCCGCAGGCGCAATGCCACGAAAGTCTCCGTTAATGAATTTTTATTAACAAAAGCCTCGTCGAGGTAGGATGGCAAGGCCGATTCCCCGGCAAGGCCGTCCTTGTCCAGCCCTCCTTCGGTATATTGCCCGCGGACCCATGAGGGTCCGTCCAGCTCGTCCACGACCGGCCGTACGAACTTGAGGAGCTTTACCTTTTCTTCGCGCACTGCTTCCGGCGAAAGGCTCACCGGCGTTTCCATGGCGCTCATGCAAAACAGCTGCATAAGATGGCTCTGCAGCATGTCCCGGCTCGCCCCCGCATTGTCGTAGTACGCGCCGCGGCTGCCCATGCCGTCGCATTCCGCCAGCGTAATCTCCACGCGGTCTATGTATTTGCGGTTCCACAGAGGCTCAAAGACGGTATTGGCGAATCGAAAGTAGATCAGGTTCTGCACGGCGTCCTTGCCAAGGTAATGGTCGATGCGGAATATGTCTTCCTCGCGGTAGTGCCTGTGCAGGAGGCCGTTAAGAGCGCGCGCGCCGGCTAGATCCGTACCAAAGGGCTTTTCTATGACAAGCCTCCGGAATCCCGGTACCAAGGCTGTGTTTCTGTCGGCCAACGCGAAGCCGCCCAGGCCATGGACGGCGAGTTTTTCGGCCGCGATACCGAAACAATCGGGTGTGCAGGCGAAATAAAACAAGGCGTTGGAGCGCGGATCCGACAGGAATCGCGAAGCTATGGCGGAGTAGGGCTGATCCTCATGGACCTTACCCCGTATGTAAAACAGGTTCCTGCTGAATTCGCCGAAGGACTCGTCGGAAAAATCCGCGGCGGGAAGGGCTTTTTGGATACTCGCGCGTATAATCGATCGGTATTCATCGTCCTTATAGTCTTGCAGCGCCAAACCGACTATCTTCGTTTCCGCGGGAATTGTTTGGGTACTCCACAGGCGGTACAGCGCAGGCAGAACCCGGCGCAATGCCAGATCCCCCGAAGCGCCGAGCACTACAACGCATAGCGGCATGTCCAGGTCAAGCTTCTGGCGAAGGGGTTTTTGATCAGGAGGAGCCTCTGTGGAATCCATACCGTAATATAGCATAATTTTTCCTTGCCGGTCAGGGTTGCTGCATATCTTTCATTGCCCAGAAGCAGGTACTCGGGTATACTCCATGACGGAGGAATCCCATGCTCCCTAACGATACTATCGACATCAGCCTGTCAAACTTGAACGCCGTGCTTTGCGCTAAAATCACGGATCCCGACAAGCGCGCCCGCGCCCAGACTTTTTTTTACAAGAAACTTTCAGAACTTGCCCATCGTTTTTACGGAGGCAAATTGCAGACCGCGCCGCGCTGCGGACTCTACGGTCCCGCCTGGTTTAACGTATGGTATACCCCCGGGGTTTCATCGATTTCCACCACGATTCGCGACGATAACCTGGAATCCTTCGCCCTTTCCTCCCGCGGCTCAACCGTGGCGGTGGTCAGCGACTCCACGCGCGTCCTGGGAGACGGCGATTGTACTCCTCCTGGTGGCCTGGGCGTCATGGAAGGCAAAGCCTTTCTCATGAAATACCTTGGCGGCGTGGATGCAGTACCGCTGTGCATCGACAGCCGCGGACCGGACGGAAAGCACGATCCCGCTCGCGTGGTGGATTTCGTAAAAATGGTGCGCCATTCCTTTGGGGCCATCAACCTCGAAGACATAAGCCAGCCCAACTGTTTCCGCGTGCTTGACGACCTGCGGGATTCCTGCGACATACCCGTGTGGCACGACGATGCGCAGGGCACGGCCTGCGTTACGCTGGCCGGCCTCTTGAACGCGCTGTCCCTGGCGGGCAAAAAACTGCCCGACGTCCGCATCGTGCTTTTGGGGTCGGGTGCCGCAAACACCACCATCGCCCGCCTCATCATCACCGACGGCGGCGATCCTGCCAAACTGACGCTGTTCGACAGCCGGGGAGGACTTCACCCCGGCCGGCATGATCTGCGCGATGAACCGACGGACTACCGCAAATGGGAACTGGCTCAAAAGACGAACCCTTCCCGATTCGAGACTCCTGCTGAGGCTATTTCCGGAGCGGACGTGCTCATCGCGCTGTCCACACCCGGCCCCGACGTCATCAAGCGCGCATGGGTGCGCTCCATGGCGCCTAAAGCCATAGTATTCGCCTGCGCCAATCCCATACCCGAGATTTGGCCGCACGCAGCCAAGGAAGAAGGCGCTTTTATCGTGGCCACGGGGAGGGGAGACTTCCCCAACCAGGTGAACAACTCAGTCTGCTTTCCCGGCTTGCTCAAGGGCGCGTTACTCGTTCGCGCGCGCAGCATCTCCGACGGCATGGCCATTCGCTGCGCGCACAGCCTGGCCAATTTTGCCCGCGCGCGCGGTATCACGCCCGATAACATCATGCCTACAATGGAAGAAAGCGACGTATTTGCTCGCGAGGCTGCGGATGTGGCCGACCAGGCCATCAAGGAAGGTCTGGCTCGAGCGGAAATAACGCCCGAAGAGGTGTATCTGCGCGCTAAAGAGGATATTGCCGCGTCACAGGCCATGTTCCGCCAGCTCATGGGCTCGGGCAATATAGCGGAGCCTCCGCAAAGCATGCTGGATGAAGCCCTTGCCTGGGCACTGGCAAAAGCCTAAAACCCTGCATTGCAATTTAAAGGAGCATCAATGAGACTTGTACCCGATGACGACCCTGGTTTGGCCGAAGAGATTGAGCAGTTTTCCAAGGAACGCCAAAAGATAGATACATTCCTAAAAGCAGTTAATAAAACCAAGCTGGGACCTTTTGGAAGACTGGCCGATATCGGCTTTATTCTTGCCTTGGTCCTGCTGGTGGCTGCCCGATTCGTGTTTAACTGGGTGGACAATATCCTGTCGCTGGAGCTGGGCGTCTTGCTCGTATCCCTGAAAATCATATGGCTGATGAAAATTCAGAACAACTATAACCACTTCATGTTCATGCTCATGCACGCATCCGAATCAAGGCAGAACCTGATGCTGCAGCGTCTCGACGAGCTGGCTACAAAACTCGGCGCGGCAGCTAAAGTTCTAAAAAAACCGGCAAAGGCACCGGAGGTGAAAGAAGAAAAGAGTTCATAGCCAGGCTGTTAATCGGGAGCCTACAGGCTCTCGATCAACTCCCAGCTTGATACTTTTTTGCTGCCAAGGACGCGGTCCTTGGAGATCGAATCCATGGCGCCGCTTTGTATTACCTTCAGGGCTTTGTCGATATCGGTGATCCTGAAAATAAAAACCGCCTTGTTGTCCGTTTTTTCGCCGAATCCATAGACATATTCTATATTAAGGTGGTTGGCTTTCAAAACCTCCAGTATGGAGAGGAGTCCACCCGGTTTGTCATCCGCCTTGAGTCCGAAAACTTCTACTTCCTTGACGAAATACCCGTTTTTTTTAAGCAATGCCAAGGCGATTTCGGGTTTGTCCACAATCAAGTGAACCGCGCTGAACTCTGTTTCTTCGCTTACGAATACACTTCGTATATCGATATCCGCGTTGTAGAGGAGTTCCGCGAGCTCATGGAATTTGCCGGCCGTGTTTTCCAGGACGATGCTTATCTGCTTAATTTTCATGGTGTGCCTCGCTCTCCCGTCGAGTATACATGCCGTTGACATTTTATTCTATTCCGTCAAACTGAAATTTCACCAGTAATCGGATTTCACCCCGCATCGGCGAAAAATGTGATAAGCTGGCAGCAGTTCAAGCTTCAGGGAGGACTGCCATGTCCCGAGCGTTCGTAAACGATGACGTTCCCGATCCAAGCCAGGATGAGGCTCCCGAAATCAAAATCCCGATTCCCGCCAGGTCCAGGAACTACCTTACTCCCGAAGGTGCCGCCGCGTTGGTGTCCGAGCTTGCTCGTTTGGAGACGGAAACCCTGCCAGGCCTGGTCGTGGGCATAGAAAAGGCCGATAAAGCGGGCATTGACCGGGACGGCCTTTCCAACCTTCGCCATGCCCTGGCCAAAGCCAATCGCAGAATCCAGTATCTTTCCCGGATGTCGGCCTTGGCCGAAACGATCTATCGACCGGAGGCTGGTTACGAACGGGTAAGTTTCGGCGCGGCCGTCATAGTACGCAACGATGCAGGAGAGGAAAGACGGTACCGCATAGTCGGTGTGGACGAAGCCGATGCGGAACGTGGGCTTCTGGCCTGGCCCAGCCCCATTGCCAAAGCGCTTATGGGCAAGCGCTCAGGAGACGCTGTGGTGATACAGTTGCCCGAGTCGGTGATAGCGCTGACGGTGGTAAGGGTCGAATAAGCTCTTGGAATTACGGCGGCAAGATCAGTTGGGCGTCGGTCCTTGGGATTTTGTGATGGCTTCGATATCGGCAAGGTCGCGTAACCGGCCAGTGCATTGTTTATTGCGGATGAATTCGCCTTTGCCCAGGAAAAAAATCGGTATGTCTCCATATAGCCCGGTATTTTTGTTTGCCCATGCATCGGTCCATGCTACCCCGGAAATTTCCGTCAGGATATCTATTCTCGATGGAACGACGCCCAACTGAATAACAGTATCCGCAGCCGTAAAATCCAGTTCCGTCAAGCCAAGCGAGCCAAACCCGAAATCCTCCAGAGCTTTGATTATCAGCGGGGCATTTTGGGGCGATGGGTTGATCCAAATATCCATGTCTCCCGTATTGCGCGGCAAGCCATGAAAAGCCAGGGCATAAGCGCCGACGAGAATGTATTCAACTTTTTTTTCGTTGAATAATTCTAACAATTCTTTGAAGTCGCGGTTGGTCTCCATACCATTCCCTCCTCAATTGATCAACGGCCATGACTCGAGAAACGGATTCTTGAGCCAACCACCACGCGATATCCAATGTGTCGGTATCGGCTGCAAGTTTGTGGCGCTTTATGCAATGAACCATTTCTCTCCCCCATTCTATTCACAGTATAGCATAGAAACGGGTTCTGAAATCAGGCTTAGGCAGTACTCGAGCTGGCTGTCGCTGCCTTGGACTTTGTCCTCCAGCGATCTGGGTAGCAGGTGCCGGGGAATAAGGCCGCGTTTATAGACAAAATAAAACTACCATGACCAGGTAAAATCGCTGTTTAACCCCATGCATGTTTATATCTTAATAACTCGCCAGCGCGTATATCCCTACGAGCAGCTGCAGCTGTGTAAGATCGGGTTCGGGCATCATGCTTGCGGGGTGGCGCAGGCGCTCGATGAACCAGTAGAACATGCCCAGTTTCGGGTCTATGCGATATACATAATGGAAGAAATCTTCGTCCGCAGGCTCTTCGCCGAACATAAGCCTGGCCAGGAGGTCTGCAATATTGATAAAATGAGCCAGGGCGCGGTCATATTCAAACCTGGCGACTTCGCCCACAAAAGCATCGAGTTCATCGAAAGCATCGTCTTTTTTATGGCTGTCGTGCTCTTCCACCCAGGTTTTTGTAAGTAAAAGATGCACATTGTCGCGGAAGATAGCCATAAGCCTAACCCGCCTAATGGTAAGGTCTCCTGCATTGCCCTGTACATATTTATGAAATTCCCCCGGCGTTCCCAGGATGTCCGCGATGGTTCCGGCATACTGGCGGCGTAGCATCGAGTTGTCTGTATCGGTAAAGAGCGGGAAGATTTCCTGTGCGGCTTTCTGCATGTCCATGTTCGCCAGGTCTTCACCGGGGTATGCCAGCTGACTCATAAAATAACCATGTCACGCATGGCCAGCCTTTGTCAATAACGCAAGGGGCATCGAAAAACCCGGCATTGGATTTTTTTGCCTTAGCGATAGGGTGGTGGAATAAAAGGAAGCAAACCCTTGAAAATTACCTTTCCCGGGTATAGGCTAAGGTAGCCCCGGTAAAAATCGCCAACCCGATTATACTGAAGAACCAAACAAAGGATCGTTAAAATCATGAATGATATAAGCTTGCACGATGAGACAGAATTGGGATTCGGCTTTGTTCCCCCAAAATTCCTTCCTGCCGGGGAAACTGAATATTACATTCGAAACAGGCAGCTTGGTGAAATTTCCAGCAACTTTCGTTCTCTATCCACAGCGGAAATAAAAATTCTCGAAAAAAATCATAATACCTGCACCGATTGGTCAAAGGTTCTCGTTCGCTCTCCTTTTAATGCGGAACTGGTGGACAGCAGCCACTTTTACGGACTCGTGCGCATAGGAATACTTGAACGCCTGATCGTCGAGCATCATGACATGATGCTGCCCGTGGGCATCAGCCATTCGCGCATCGTTTCCTGCGACATCGGCGACAATTGCGCCATCCACTCCTGCGGCTACATCGCGCACTATATAATAGGAAACAACTGCATTCTTTTTAATAACGACGAAATTCAGGTGACAAACCACGCAAAATGGGGCAACGGCGTCTTAAAAGACGGCGAAAAAGAAGATGTCCGGGTGTGGATGGACGTGATGAACGAAGCCGGAGGCAGGGCCATCCTGCCCTTCGACGGCCTAATCTGCGCCGATGCCTGGCTTTGGGCAAAACGTCGGGAGGATACTGCGCTCATGGATCGCTTCAAGGAAATGACCCAGGCTAAATTCGAGACCTGCCGCGGCGAATACGGTACGATAGGGTCGGGCAGCGTGCTTAAAAGCAATCATATAATCAAGGATGTCAAAATCGGCGAATGCGCCTACGTCAAAGGCGCAAACAAGCTTAAAAACATTACCATCAAGTCCAACGACATGAACCGCACCCAAATCGGGGAAGGCGTGGAGCTGGTTAACGGAATCGTCGGCTATGGCTGCCGCGTTTTCTACGGCTGCAAGGCCGTGCGCTTCGTCATGGGCACGAACTCCGCGCTCAAATACGGAGCCAGGCTGATACATTCGGTTCTGGGCGACAACTCCACCGTATCCTGCTGTGAAATTTTAAATAACCTGATATTCCCCGCGCACGAGCAGCACCACAACACGAGCTTCCTGGTGGCGGCTCTCGTAAAGGGGCAGTCCAACATGGCCGCCGGCGCCACGGTCGGATCCAACCACAACTCGCGTTCCAACGACGGCGAGATCGACGCGGGGCGCGGCTTCTGGCCCGGCCTTTCCACCTCGGTAAAGCACAGTTCGCGCTTCGCAAGCTATTGCCTGCTTTCCAAGGGCGACTACAGCTACGAGCTGGATATTCCGTTTCCTTTCGCCCTCGTCATCAACAACATGGCCAAGGATCAACTGGAGATTATGCCCGCCTATTGGTGGATGTACAACATGTATGCGCTCATCCGCAACGAGTCCAAGTTCCTGGCTCGGGACAAGCGCCACAACAAGAAGCAGAACGTCGAGTTTTCTCCCTTTGCCCCCGATACCGTGGAAGAAATATTTACTTCGATTGCGGTGCTCGAAACGAGCGTCGGCCGCTCCTGGTACCTGGCGCAGGGCTTGGACGAGGAAAAGACCGAGGATCAATACCGAATCCGCGGCCGCGAGCTGCTGGACGGACCCGCCGACGGCATGGCCAAGCTTGAAGTACGCGCCTGGGGTATCGAGAACTCGCACCGGCCCTGCGTCATCCTAAAGCCGGCGAAGGCGTACAAGGCATATCGCCACATGGTCCGCTGGTATGCCATGCAGACTCTCATCGCCTATTTTTCCGCCCGGCCCGATGTTTCCTTCGCCGACGCTTGCGAGATCCTGGAAGGCGAGCGCGTAAGCGAGTGGGAAAACCTGGGAGGCCAGATTGTGCCGCGCGCCAAGGTTGAGTCGCTTGTTTCCAGGATAAAGAAAGGGGACTTGGCTACCTGGGAAGAAGTCCACGATGCCTACCAGACCCTCTGGACGCAGTATCCCCTGGACAAAGCCTGCCATGCCTGGGCCAGCCTGCACGGTCTTCTGGGTACGAGCAAGCTCGACAAGCACGGTTTTTCCAGGGAAGTATTCAGGTTCAACGAGACGACGAGGTTTATCGAGGATGAAGTTCTTATAACCAGAACCAAGGACTTTACGAACAGATTCCGCTCCTGCATGTTTAGGAGCCCCGAGGAGATGAAGGCTGTTCTCGGCAGCCCGGAAGGCAATTCCTTCGTCAGGCAGATCCGCTCCGACATGGAGTTCTGGCGCGCGCGGTCGGACTCTCTGCTGTCCCGCCTCAACGACTGAAACGCTGCCCGCTCATGTCCCCAGCTGGATCGCAAAGGCCGCGATCCGGCGTTCGTAGGTTTCCAGGAGCTTCCACTCCACGACGGGGACACCTTCCAGGGCTCCGGCGGGCAGCCGGTATCCGTACACGGCGCTCGTGGCTCTGGCGGATCCCATGGCCGTATTCTTGAGCAGTATCGATTCCTCTCCGTAGATTCCACCCGGCCCGATGTGCTCCACCTCCACTTCGCCGAAGGAAACGGCCACCTCGCCTGAGCGCACCAGTATCAGCTCGGGTTCCGTAATGTCGATGGAAGAGCCGGGCTCGAGCTCAAGATCCACCATGGACCTGGCTATGGAACTGAGCACCGTGGACGCGATCATGTCGCCGAAGATGTGGGATGATTTAAGGGCTACCATGCGCTGGTGGAAGCTCAGGGTGGCGTCCATCGCGTAATTGCGGGATATGAAGCGAAGGTACAATTCCGCGGGGATGCACAGGGCCTTGACGTAGCTGGCGGCGCGGAAGGTGATGTCGGATACCTGTCCGGCCAGTACCGTGTATTCGGCCATGAAGGTTCCCGACGATGCCAGGTGGTGAATGTTTTTTGCCGTATCGATTATTTCCGCCACGCCGGACAGGAGCAGGAACACGCTGAGGCTCCGTTCGCCGCGCCGCAGGAGATTTTCACCCGCGTTGTAGGAAACGACCGGACAATTGAGCAGCACGGAGCGCTCGTGGTCTGGCGCCTCCGGATAATATTTCGTCAGATGCCTGGCCGCGGTCCTCATGGCGTAATCCTGGGTCGCCGGAATGAGCACGTCCTGCGAGCCGAATACCGCATCCGAGCCTATTTCCTTTTCCGCGTCGGTAAGGGCTTCGGCCTTGTGCGCGATGAGTATCTTGCCGCTGGGGTCGCCCGAGAAATCGGCCACCGCGCCGTGGATCATCCCCCCTCCGGCGTCTATCTTCTTTACATCGGCCTTCATGTGATAAAAAGTTCGCGTGCGCTCCAGCAGGCCGGACGGGAAGCCGGAGTCCTTCGGCGCTTTTTTTGCGAGCTCGCCCAGGGTGTCGAAGGCGATTATGTCCGCCAGGTGACCGTAGGTGCGGTACCCGCCTTCCCAGAATACGCGGAAGTAGAACGCCGTGGTCTCCACGGGATGGGGCGAGGGGATGGGCATGACCTCGAGTCCGTCCAGGTCGTTCCAGCGCTCGGCTTCCAGGTTTACCGGTTCGAAGTGGGCTTCGAACCGCTGGGGCGACAAGCCCATGAGCGCGGACGCCTTTTTCATGACCGAGGCGCGCACGAGCGGGGTGGCATAGAATTTAATGCGGTGGTCGGCGCGGGCAAGGGTGGGCAGGCCGGCGAAATGGTCGTCGTGGGCATGCGTCTGAAAAACGCCTTCTATCTCGCTGGCGCTGATTCCCAGCGCCGTCAGGCTTCTAAGGATATGCGGGCCGGCGTCGATGAGGTACAGCTTGCCCTGGTAGCAAAGGAGGCTTCCCATGCAGGGCCGGTAAGGATCCCATCCGTCGCCCTCACCCATGTGCACTATGGAGAAGTATTCGCGGCTGATGCTGTGGTAATCGAGCCTTACCGCCGGCTCATAGATTTTGTTTTGAGCCAGGTTAAGATTTATTTCGAGCGTTTCTCCGCCGTGGCGAATCTCGAAAACGTTTATTTCCTTGCGGCGTATGAACACGCCGTCGCGCAGTTCGCTTTCCTCCCGGTCGATAAGCCGCGTATCCAGCAGCTTGCCCACGCTCTCCATGCGGCCGAAGGCGAAGCGCGTCTTGACGGCCAGGAGTTCCCGGATTTCAGTTGCGTCCAGGCCTATTTTTTCCAGTTCTTTCGGCTCGACGATGCCGTATTTGCCTATGTCCATGTATTCGATCTGGGCTTTTACCTGGGCGGGGCTGCCGATAAGCAGCGGCCTGGTGCCGTCGTTGTTCGGATGTTTGGGCAGTATGGATCCCTGGCGATAGAATATCTGCAGCACCGGAAACTCCGCGAGGTTGGAAAATCCGCCGTTCTGGGACGAGGTATCGGCCAACAGAATCGCGTTAGGGCCGGTTTCGTATTCTCTGCCGTCCTGCTGGCGCTTTGCGATAAGACCCATGCGCATCAGGTGCTTTACCGAGTCGGCCGGACAGCCGCACAGTATCCGCAGGTTTGCCCCCGGAATGTTGATCCAGTATACGCCTTCGCTTACCTGTACGCTTTCCATGATTATTCCTCAAGCACTCGTGTGTAGCAATAGTGATTGTAAGATTATAAGGCGGTGCAGGCGCTCGGTCAATCAAAACCGCTTGTAACAGGCAGGATTTACCACAGAGGCACAGAGGCACAGAGATGAGGTAAGAGAGAAGAGACAAAATGGTGGGGCAATCAAGAGAGCGGCCTGTCCGCTTCTCAACGTTCCCACTCTATTCCACTCTTTTATTCTCTTCCTCGTCTTCCTCTGTGCCTCTGTGCCTCTGTGGTCCGTATTCGAGTTTTATAAAGTAAAGCTTAGTCCGTTCACGAGTATGCCAGGCAGGAGGCTTCCGCCCACGGCGCGCTGCTCGTAGGTCATGTTTTCCACGATCAAGTGGCGTTCCCGGGTAAGCGCTTCCAGTTTGCTGCCCAGCATGCCGTACAGCGATTCGTCCCAGCGCATGTCCTTTATGGGGCCGACTATCTTGCCGTCCTCTACCCAGAGGCAGGCGAAGCGGGTCATGCCGGTTATGCGGGCCGTGGCCGGATCGCTCCAGTTCAGGTAGTGGAAATTGGAAACATAGATGCCCGTTCCCAGCGTCTTTAACGCATCGTCCTCGGAGAGCGAGCCTGCGTCGATGGATACGGAGCGCATGCCCTCGTCCTCGCCGGCGGCGTTCGACTTTACGTTATATTGTTTTGCCGTACGCGAGCAGACTATGGTGTTGACGAGCTTTCCCTTGTCGATAACGCGGAGCAGGGCGGGCGCGGTTTCCCCGTCATCGTTGAAACTGGGTTCGACGCCCAGCGAGAAGTCCTGCGCCAGGCCGAACAGGGGAGAAAAGCTCTCGCGTCCTTCGCGGAGGGCCAGATAGGCGCTGTCTCCCTGCTGGATGCCTTTTTCCCCGAAACCGTCCCAGGAGAAAAAGGTTACGACCTCGTTGAGCGCATCCGCCGTAACGAAGGCGCGGTATGCGCCGGGTTTCAGGGCAGTCTCGGCTTTGGTGAGGTTTTCGAGCGACCTGCGGGTGTCGGCGATGCGCTTGGCGTAGTCAGCGTCGTTCCAGTCCCGCGCCGCATAGGAGGATTTGACGCCTTTGCCGTTGGGCAGCCAGGCCGAGTAATCCACGAGGAAGGTCTGGGTGGAGAACCAGTGGAAGGCGCCCGCCGTATTGGCAGCTCCGCGGCAGATGATTCCATGGCTGTAAATGCCGGCGAAATCCAGGCCTGCGGCAGGTTCGAGGATGCGCTGGGCTACTTCAGATTCGGGCAAGAGTTTCCCCGCGTAGTTGGCATCCGATTTGTCGGCCGCCCCGGGAATTACCTGGTATTGGTCGTCGGGCAGCTGGCTCAGGGTGGCGCGCGCCTGGCCAAGGGCGCAGGCGATGGTGTTCTCGTCATCGTCGAGCCTGCCCGAAAGCCCCAGGTTAAATAACCATGTCTTGGTGCCGCGGAAAAGCTTAACCGAGACCGATGATTGTTCGACATTGCCCAGCTGGCGGACCTTGGCGTTGTTGAAGCGCATAAAATAAGACGATTCGCCCGAATAGGTAATAGCGGCTTTTTCGTCGCTGCGGAGTTCGCCCAGAATAAACGCGGATACCGCGCTGAACTGCGACTTGAAATCGTTCGCGCTGCTCATTTGCCGCCTCCAAATACTTCTACGTCTTTAAAGGCGCACACGGGACTCGCATGGCCCACGAACATTACCTGGTTGGGTTCGCACTTGCCGCAGTTGGGCGAGCCGAATGCCTGGAAGCTGTCCTTGTCGCCCACCATGGCGAGGTTTTGCCAAAAGTTCGATGAAATGCCGCGGTAATTCGGGTCGCGCACGGTTTTGGTCAGTTTGCCGTTCTCGATAAGCGTACCGTATTCGCAGCCGAATTGGAACTTGTTGCGGTAGTCGTCGATGGACCAAGATCGATTCGCCTGCATGTACACGCCTTTTTCTATGGAAGAAATCATGTCCCCGAAGGAAGTGGATCCGCTTTCCATGTTGAGGTTGGCCATGCGGTCCGCGGGCGGCCGGTTCCATGACGAAGCACGCTGGTTGGCTACTCCGGGAAGCCCGGTGCGTTTTTGGCTCTCGAGGCTGCCAAGGCCGCGTACGAGCAGGCCGTCCTTGATGATGAATTCCTTGACGGCCTTATTTCCTATTTCATCGGCGCCATAATTGGCCAGCTCGGTGGGTACGGTGGGGTCGAAACTTATGTTCATGATCTTGGAACCGTACTGGAACTTGCCGAAGTCGCCCAGTTTGACGAAGCTGGAACCCGCGTAGTTGCGCTCGTCGCCCAGGATTCGGTCCAGCTCCAGGGGGTGGCCTATGCTTTCGTGTATCTGGAGCATCATCTGGTCGGGAGCAAGCACCAGGGTGCGCGTGTCGCTGGGGCAGGATTCTGCCGAGAGCAGCTCCACCGCCTCGCGGCCCACCTGCTCCGCCTGCACGAGCAGCTTGGGAAAGTCCAGCAGCTCGGTGCCGCCCTGGCGGGTCATGCCGCGCGGGCCGTTGGCCGTACGGCGCTGCACGATGTCGCCTTGGCGCGCGACCGACTGCAGCGTTGCCGAAGAATAATACAGGGTTTGTTCAATATTTGCGCCGTTGCTGGACACTATTTCGTAATCGTAGCGGCCGACTTCCGCCATGGCCAGGGTCTGGATAACCTTGTCGCTGGCTTTCAGTTTGCCGCAGGCTTCCAGAAGAAACTGGTAGATGGAATCCGTGGCTACGGCTGCCTTGAGCTTGCGCGGCGTTTCATAGCGCAGGGCGGTGGCGGGGCGAACCGAGGCGTCGAATTTGAATATTCCGTGTCCGGCGGCGGATTTTGCCGCGGCCAGGGCGAGGGTAGCCGCGCGTGCGATGCTCGCGTTGCCGAGGTTTGCGGTGGCTGCATAGGCAAACTGTCCGTCGAACAGTACTTCCACCATGACGCCTTCGTCCGAACCGGTTCCGGCTCCGTCAAAAGCGCCATCCCTGGCTACGAAATAAGAAGCTGTGGAACGGCGTTTCCGCAATCCCACCCACTGGGCATTGGGAACGGCGGCGATTGCCGCTTCCAACAGCCTTTGTAAATCATTACGCATGGGCATCTCCCCAAAATTGTTTGCTCGGGAACCGGTACGATTCCTTGAGCCCACAGTATAACGTTCAGATTATTTGAACGTCAAGGGAAAAAATGATTGCAAAGAGAATTTTCAAGAAGGCGGCCGATCGCAGGCGGAAAGCCCGGCGCCGCGGCTGCGGGCGCGGCGATGCGCAGTCAAAACCGAAGAATTCCCCGTGTTGACCTTTTCTTTTCGCCTGTCTATAATTCCCTAACTTACTTTCGAGAGGGTGCCTTGGGGTTCCTCCCGCGCGCGGCTTTTTTACAAGCTCCGGCGGGGACAGCGACCGAGCGGCGCCAGCGTTCCCATACGGGAACGAACACCCACGGGATAAAAGCCCGAGGACGGAGTCTCGTAAGATTCCGGGGTTCCGTCCGCAATGGGTTTTCTCGAAACCTTTCTTTACAGACGGCTCCCGAAATTTTCGGAGGCTTTATGCTAGCCATACAGGTAAACGCATTGGGCAAGACCTTTCGTACGCGCGTGAAGGCCGAAGGCCGATTCTCCGCGCTCAAAGGCATTCTGCGCCCGCGCTACAAGACGGTGGATGCGGTAAAGGACGTGACTTTTACGGTGGAAGAAGGCGAGGTCGTAGCCTTTTTGGGTCCTAACGGCGCGGGCAAGTCTACCACCATCAAGATGCTCACCGGTATCCTGCAGCCAAGCTCGGGAAGCTCCAAAGTGCTGGGTTTGGACCCGGCGAGGAAGCGCAAGGAGCTTGCCTGGTCCATCGGCTCGGTGTTCGGGCAGCGCAGCCAGCTGTGGTTCCACCTGCCCCCGTCGGATTCGTTCAAGCTGCTGGGAGCGGTGTACGAGGTGGATTCGGCCGTGCTCGCAAAGCGAACCGGCGCACTTGTGGAGCGATTCGCCCTGCGCGAGTTCTTCGACGTGCCTGTTAGGAAATTGTCGCTTGGTCAGCGCATCCGCTGCGAGGTTGCCGCGAGCCTCCTGCATGCGCCGCGCATCCTGTTCCTGGACGAGCCGACCATAGGCCTGGACGTGGTGGCCAGGCGGGAGATACGCGCGCTCCTGCAGGAACTGAACCGCAACGACAAGGTAACCGTCTTCATAACCAGCCACGACATGGGCGACATCGAGAAGGTGTGCAAGCGGGCGATAATAATACATCACGGCCAGGTGGTGGTGGACGAGTCCATGAAGGACTTGAAGCACCGCGCGATGGCCAGGAAATATGTTAGCGTGCGCTACGAAGAGCCGGTGAGTTTCGACCTGCCCGGCCTGAAGCCGGTCAAGCGCACGGACCGCTCCGCGCGTTTCGAGGTGGACACCAACAGGAACCCGCTCCGCGATGTGATAAAAGCCCTGGCGGACAAAGGTGACTTCGAGGACATTACCATCGAGGACGAGCCGCTTGAAAACGTCATCGCGGACATCTACGCCGCCAGGAGCGGCCTGGATGCCTCGTCGGTGACGGCTGCGGGCCTGGGGCACAAGGAAGGCCGGACATGAGGGCGGCAAGCTTTTTTTCTCCTTCAGTCTCATTAAGAAAATATTTCATGGCGGCGGCCGTCGCGATGCGGGAGAAGCTCGCCTACCGGGGAAATTTCGCGGGGTCCATGCTTACCTACGGTCTGTTCGTCTATATTTTCTCGCGCCTGTGGGCGGGAGCGTTCGCCGGCCGCACCGATATTTCCGGTTATACCCGCGACATGATGGTCTGGTACTTTATAATAGCCGAGGTACCCAGCTTTGCCTTTGGCCGCTTTTTCGTGGGTCTTTCCGCCGAGATGAAGAGCGGGGACATAGCCTACCTTATCAACAGGCCCTACGGTTTCGTGGCGTTCAATTACTCGTCCAAAATAGGCGGAGCGCTGCTTGACGCCGCGATTATCCTGGCCGAAGGCGTAGCGCTTGGCTATCTGCTTGCCGGCCCGCCGCCGGGCTTGGCGCCTGGGGTCGCATCCTTCGGCCTTTCCGGCCTGGCGAACCTGTCGTTCCGCTGGTTTTTCGTGGTGGTTTCGCTGCTCTTATCGGGGTCGATTAATTTTTTTATGCAGTTCAGCATTGCCATGACGGCTTTCTGGCTTGAAGAAAACGATGCCTTTCACTGGATATACCAGAAACTTACGCTGGTGGTGGGTACGCTCATGCCTATCGAGTTTCTGCCCGCCGCCGTTGCGGCCGTCGCCTGGTTTACGCCGTTTCCTTATATCGCCTATGCGCCTGCGCGCATGCTCGTCGCTTTTTCCGTACCTGAGGCTGTGTCCCTCCTGGCGAGGCAGGGGCTTTGGGTAATCGCGGGAATGCTGCTGGCTAACGCGATATTCGCACTGGGCAGCCGCCGCCTTTCGGTAAACGGAGGATGACCATGATAAGAAAAGGAAGAATCCGCGCCTACGTCCGCTTCATGCTCGCCGCGTTCGGCGCGAACCTGAAGTCGGTGCTGGAATACAGGGTTAATTTTTTTATACAGTTTTTTGGCATGATGATCAATAACGCCGCCTTTGCGGCGTTCTGGTCGGTACTGCTTCAAAAGACGGGCAGCGTCGGGGGTTACGGCTTCGATGACGTGATGTTCGTGTGGGGCCTCGTGTCCACCGCCTTTGGCATCGCCCATATCGTGCTTGGAAACATACGCAGCCTGTCGCGCATCGTTATCTCAGGCGGGCTGGACGTCTACCTGCTGCAGCCAAAGGACCTGCTTTTAAACCTGCTCGCCTCGCGCACCGTGGTTTCGGCCTGGGGCGATTTCGCCTATGGTTACATCGTGCTGGCTCTGTTGCCTGGCGCCACGGTAGAAAAGTTTTTACTGTTCACGGCCTTGGCTCTGCCCGGAGCCCTTATTTTCGCGTCCGTTTTTTCCGCCGCCGAAAGCCTCGTGTTCTACATGGGGAATTCGCAGGCGATTTCCTCGGCGCTGGCGGAGTTCCTGCTCAGCTTCTCGCTTTATCCGGAGGGAGTGTTCGGCAGTGAACTGCGCTGGGCTTTGTATTCGCTCATACCGGCGGGATTCATCGCTTTTGTGCCCCTGCGAATCTATCGGGTACTCGACTGGAAGCTGGTGCCGCTGCTGTGGGCAATTGCCGCTGTTTATGCTTTCTTGGCATACCTATTGTTTTACCGGGGCGTAAAGCGCTATGAATCGGGAAACAGGATGGACGCGAGGATATAAACGCAGCCGCATTCGGCAATTCCATGCCGTGAAAAAAAACTTGCCTCTTTGGTTCCCCGGGGTTTATAATTAGAAAAAGGAGTTGCCATGAGTTCAAATGCAGTTCTATCCAAGAAATTTTGGGCTTTCGCGGCGATTTTAATCGCGGCAGCGGGTTTGTGCGCGCAAATCCCCTTCCTCGCCGAATCGAAAGGATTCAGCTTCGAAGGCGGGGTGAGCGTCGAAATGGTGGTTGAGGGGAATTCGGCACTCGTTGGGTTTCACCCGGACTTGACCCTGTATTTCGACGAAGTGAAACCCGATGGAAGACCAACCCGGGAGGCTGCGTTCCTCGATCATGTCGGGTCCGCCGCCATCGCGGCTAATATTTACGCGGAAGGTGCGGAGCGCGACCCTCAGCAAGGTTCGGGTTCCCTCTACAATACCATGTTGGGATTCGACGCCAGGCTTCACTGGGTTTGGGATGTCGTACCGATAAGTTTGGGCATTCCCCTGTCGGACACCCGGATTCGCTGGAGATATTCCGAAGATGATACCGCAGCCGTTCTTTCGTACCACATGCTGGCGATAGAGCCGGGTTGGTATATATTGCCATCGACCGAGATTTCGCTTGGAATCGGCTATGTGCTGCCCGACCTATTCTATAAGGTTACTCCGGGAACCTCGATTTACAGTTATCTCGCCTGGGATATTTCCATGCTGAGCGCACGGGTCAAGTCGGTTTTTTCCCTCCCCGCCCATATGTGGCTTGCGGCGGAAGGCTCCCTGACTAAATTCGAGGACAGCGAGGATAACACGGTAAGCAGTGCCGGATTAAACCTGACGTATTATCCCCTGCCTTCCATGGGCATCGGATTTGCGTATTCATCCTCGAGCTATACCGAAGGAGGCACGCATACCAATCCGCTGTTCAGCGTCATGGGCGTCACGAGCTTCGAAGGTATCGTTACCCTGGAGCTGTTCCCCTGGCTGGGTCTCCGGCTGGTCTACGCGAAGCTCGTTCCCGAGGATACGGATTATGCCCCCGTTGGCAATGCGAGGGCGATAGTTTCCATCAGGCTCTAGCGCGTTCGAATCCTGTATAGGGGACCTCTATAAACTTCAGTTTTGAGAGCTCCCCTATATTTGACAACTCCGCTTTCCCGAATAATACTTTAGAAAGCAGGCTGTAATTTCTCCGCTTGCTCCATTTCGAGTTACGGGAGGCTGAACCATATGGCTAACAATACCGAGGGAATGAAAGGCGCGTTCGTAGAGTCGCTGAAGCGCAACAACACGAAAATCAGGGAAGACCGGGCGGCTTCCATCGTCGAGGACGCTCAGATAATCTATAAACGCGAGGTCGAGGACCTTGCGCTGCAGGTAAAGAAGCTGCGCCGCGAGCAGGAAAACATGTTGGATCTAAGCCCGACACACGCGGAAAGCCTCGTGCTTGCCGCGGACTTCGACGCCAAGGATTACGTGATCAAGGATCTGGAACTATCGGTAAAGATACGCAATCTCGAAATCAAGCTTGAATTGGCAAAAGAGCGCCTGCGCTATCTGTTCGACGAAAACGTGGGGGTATAGCCATGGGCAACGGCAGATTTTCCTACGAAGCCTATCAGTCGCTGACGGTAAGCAAGGATTACGCAGGCAAGAGCCGCGAGCAGATATTCTCTTCGCAGGGCATCGATCCACAGATGGATCCCCGAACGGTCAAGCTCCGCGAGTCCAGGGATTCGGCCGAGCACCCTGAGTCGGTATCCATAATCGTGGGGCTCGACGTTACGGGCAGCATGGGCCTCGTTCCCGAGGTGATAGTTAAGGAAACGTTACCCGAGCTCGTGGGCAGCATAATCGAGGCCGGCATTCCGGACCCGCAGGTGCTGTTCCTGGGTCTCGGCGACTTCGTCTACGACAACGCCCCTCTGCAAATCGGTCAGTTCGAGTCTTCGGCGGAACTGCTTGACCGCTGGCTTACCAAAGTATATTTGGAGGGCGGCGGAGGAGGAAACAACTGCGAGTCTTACAATCTGGCCTGGCTGGTCGCCGCCCGCCATACATCCATGGACTGCTGGGAGAAGCGCCGCCGAAGGGGCTTCGTGTTTACCATAGGAGATGAGCCTTGTTCACCCGCGATTCCCTCGGACATAATCGCCCGCCTTACTACAGAGAAACAGGCATCGACCATCAGCTCCGCGGAATTGCTTAAGGAAGCGCGGGAACGCTTCCATGTCTGCCACTTCCACCTGGAACACGACGAGGCTTCCGCAAGCGAAGAACGTAAATCCGGCTGGCTCGATTTACTAGGGCAGGATTTTATGTTGTTCAAGGATCATAAAATAATCGCCAAACGCATAGCGCAAGTAGTTATCGACCGCTATTCTACCGAGGCAAAAGCGGGTAAAAAGCCAATTATGGACGGCGGCGCCATAAAGCCGGTTGTCGAAGACATGCTGTAAGGTTAGATGAAAGCATCCATTGTTGTAGATTTGGGTTTCGGCGATTCGGGCAAGGGCATTACCGTCGACTATCTCGCCTCTAAAAATCCCGCAGCTTCGCTTGTTGTCCGCTTTGGCGGCGGGCATCAGGTTGGGCACAGCGTCCATATCGGCGAGCGGAGCCATGTTTTCAGTAATTTCGGGTCGGCTTCGATGCGCGGCGTGCCCACCTGGTTTGGCCCGCTCTGCGTCGTGTTTCCGCCCGCCATTGTCCTGGAGGCCCAGGCGCTTGCCGCATACGGGCCGCAGCTGTTTATTCATCCCTTGGCCATGGTTGCCAGCCCCTGGGATATTGCCTGGAACCGCGCTCGGGAGGCCGTGCTGGGCCATGGTTCCTGCGGCGTGGGTTTTGGCGCAACCGTAGAGCGAAATGCGTCGGGCATACGGCTCTACGCCAAGGACATCCTGTTCCCCTGGGTGTTCAGGGAAAAGCTGCAGGCCATTGCCAGCTGGTACCGCGAGCTCGCGGGACGCAGCGGCGACCACCAATTCCTGCATGTCTGGAATGACGAAGCCGGCAGCATCGATGCGGGACGGTTCGAGGAAATGTGCAGGTCCGCAGCTTCTATCTTCGAACTTGCGCCCCTTGCTCCGCTGGCGGCCAAGGCGGGGCATCTGATTTTTGAGGGTCATCAGGGTATCATGCTGGATCAGGACAACGGCATATATCCCCACCTTACCTGGAGTTCCACAGGCTCGAAGGGAGCTTTGGAATTGCTGGCTTCCGATACGCATTTCGAGCTTGAGGGCATCGATATTTATTATGTTACGCGCTGCTACCAGACCCGGCATGGAACGGGTCCCATGAGCCATGGCGATCCGGTCTGCCTTATCAACACGGAGGCGGAAAGCAATATCGAAAACAAGTTTCAGGGCCGCTTGCGAACTTCCACCCTGGATACGGAGCTTCTGGAATACGCGCTGCTTTCGGACCAGTGCGACCTTGCCCAAATCTGGGGCAGAAGGCTTCCCCTTCCGCGCTATCATCTTGTAATTACCTGCCTTGACCAGCTGCCCGGCTTTGATTTGCAGGCCATGCTCTCCGGTTTCGGTCGGCGCTTCGATGCGGTATACGGCAGCTATTCCCCGGATTCCGCCGGTATCAGGGAGCTGTCCGGCGTCTAGCTCTATTTGTTACGGGGAAATTTTCGTTCTTGACACGTCGCCTGCCGCTCTCTATCCTGCCATCGAGGATTATCGATGCACAGCAAAAAATTAAAGTCACTTCCTCTGCCCACCGCCGTGTGGGCTTTGTTCGTCGTGCGCCTCGTGGTATCCGCAGGCGCATTCGTGGGACCGTTCCTTGCCATGACCCTTACGATGAAGCTGGGCTACGACGAAGCGCGGGCAGGTTTTTTTATGTCCGCACTCTCCATCGTGTTTGCGGTAGGGCTTCTCATAGGCGGAAAACTCGGGGACAGCTACAACAAGGCGCACGTGCTGCGCAACCTGCAGGTGCTTGCGGCTTTCGGGTTTCTCGCATGCGCGGTCTGCGGCTTTACCTGGTACCTGCCGTACCTAATCGCCCTGGCCATGGGCGTGCTCAACGGCAGCTGGCCCGTCATCAATGCGCTGCTTGCCGACGTGGCTCCCGTGGACAGACGCAAGGAATCGTTCTCGCTCCTGTACTGGGGAAACAATATCGGCTTCTCCATAGGTCCGCTCATCGCCGGATTCCTGTTCAACAGGATGCCCCGCGCGCTTTTCGTGGGCAATGCTCTTGCCCTTTTCGTCGCGGCGGCCGTCGTTACCATATTCGTAAAGGTTGATCCTGCCGCGAAAGCGGCGGACAGGGCGGCGGACGCAGCTCCCGACGACGAATCGACCCGCGGCAAAAAACTGTCCGTTTTTTCCATATTCCGCTCGTACCCGGTTTTGCTGCTCTACGGCATCAGTGCGGTATTTACCGCCTTTGTATACAACCAATTCGGCTTTACCCTGCCGCTCTTCCTGAATGACCTTTTAGGCAAGGCTCGCGGACCCGAGGCATACGGCCTCGTGATGACGGCTAACGGGCTTACAGTAGTGGTATTTACCATGGTTGTAAGTTTTTTGAGCAAAAAAATGTCCAGCCTCAATGCGGTGGCTTTAGGCTCGGTTTTTTATGCGCTTGGATTTGGCGCCTACTATTTTGCCCGGGGCCTGCCTTTCGTGCTTATGGCAACGTCCGTATGGACCATAGGCGAAATCCTGGGTGCCACCAACGGTAACGCCTTCATCGCGGAGCGCTCCCCGCCTGCCTTCCGCAGCCGCATCAACTCGGCCATATCGGTGGCCTATATCGCCGGCAACGCGCTGGCGCCCCTTGCGGCGGGTCCGCTTGCAAAAGCCTTCGGCAGCAAGTCCGTCTGGCCGCTCATCGCTGCTACAGCCCTGCTCTCCGCGCTCATGGTGTTCGGCGTCCACCGCTTCGACCGCAAGTATTCGATAGCCCCGAGCCTGCATTGATAAAAAACGACTGCCCCGGGATTTCCCCAGGACAGCCGCTCTTCTTCTCCTAAATTCAATTCGCCGGGCGAATTGAATTTTCCGTCAGAGGCGGACGCCCGAGATTCCTATCAGCGCGTCGTTGGTTTCGCGGAAGCGCTTGACCACGATGGGAAGAATGTCTATGGCAACCTCCGGATGCGCCTTGAGGAACGAGTTGAATTCCCACGACGCAAGGATAAGGCAGTCAGTCGGCTCGATTGCCGTTACGGTGGCGGTGCGCGGGGCTCCGTCCAGCACTGCCATTTCGCCAAGGATGTCGCCCGGGCCGTTCGTGGCAAGCTCAACCTGCTTGCCGCCGGCATCGGTTTTCTCGATGCGCACTTTGCCGCTCATGATTATAAACAGGCCGATTCCAAGCTCTCCCTGCTTGATAAGCACGTCGCCCGCCTTGTAGCTGCGCTGGGTGCTTATTTGCGATATTCCTTTAATGAATTTCGGCTCAAGGTTGGCAAATAGGCTAACGCCCGCAAGTGTTTTTTCTTTATCCATACTGTACTCCTCTTTGAGTCTAGGATACGGTATTCCGGCGACGCAGTCAACAAAAAAACTTGGTTTCAGGCTTGGGGGCCAGGCTACTTTTGCCTGGGAAGCGTCTTTCCCGTCCCTTCGACGGTAAGGGTTTGATGGGCCAGGGCGATTCCTTCCTGCTCGAAGCGTTCCTTGATGCCATGGTGGATTCCAAGGTTCGTCGCCTCCCAGTCGCACTGTTCGAACCATACGCCCAGGAATATGTCGGTGCCGTCTTTTCCGAAAGATTCCACCATAAAAAAAGGTTCGGGGTTTTTAAGGACGCTGGGTAGTCTGTCCGCGATGTCCAGAAGCACGGCGCGCACCCTGTCTATGCCGGTTTCGTGGGTAACGGTCAGTTTTATGTTCATGCGGCGAACCGGAAAGGGCGTTATGTTGGTAACCGTGGATTTGATGAGGGTCTCGTTGGCGATGCGCACGAGCTTGTTGTCGAAGGTCCTTATTTTAACCGAGAGCGCGTCGATGGAGAACACCTCGCCGGATATGCCGTCGACGCTCAGGATGTCGCCCACGGTAAAGGTTTTTTCCGATACCAGGAAAAAACCGCTTATAAAATTGGACACCGATGTCTGCGCGGCGAAGCCCAATGCTATTCCGACGATGCCCGCCGCCCCGAGCAGGGCGGACAAATCCACCTTGGCCGCGTTAAAGGCGTTTATTACGATAAGGGCAAGGCCTAAATACTGCACGATTTTTATGAGCAGCGCCTTGGAGCGGGGATCCATCCTGTCCTTGGTAACGCGTTTTATGATTGCCAAAAAAAGACCTACGAAGAGGAATCCGAATACTATCGTTACCAGAACCTGGAATATCCGGCCAAGAACGACGGTGTTGATATTCCTGGACAGGAATTCCTGCACCAGCGACATGAAGGTCTGGAAAAAAGGCTTGCTGCCTGCCGCCGCGACGGAAGGTGCTGCGCTTCCTTGCGCAAAAAGCAGGCTTGCATGAGCAAACAGGAGGAAGGTGCGGAGCAGTGCTTTCCTATTCATTTACTTCATCCTCGTAATGGCCTTAAATAATTCCACGCTGCGCTCGAATGCCTTTTCCTCGCCGGAAATCCTGGGGCGAACCAGGACTTGGGTATTGGGCGGGAGCTTTCCCGATGACTCTATGTTCATGCGTACGCCCGATCCCGAAAAATTGAATATAAGTGTCTCGCTCTGCAGGTGCTGTTCGCGCCTGAATATGGAAAGCTGTTCTCCGTATACGCAAAGTTCCTCGATTACCACGATAAAGTCCGAATTGTTTTTTATTCGCACGGGATGCGCGACGGTAGAAGGATCGTCGTGAATGCTGGTATAATCAAGGTCGTCGGCGGCAAGGAATCCGCTTTTTGCGAAGACGCAGACGATGCCGCCGCTTTGGCTGCCGTAGAGGGTTTTAAAAACCGGCTTGAGCGGAATGTGGATGATGTTCTGGCCTTCTACGTGAATCTCCGCGTTGGTGTGGGTAAATATCCATCCGCGCGCGCTGGCTCCGGGGGGCAGGGTAAAGGATTCATGGAGGCGTACGCAGACGGGCTTGTCGTCGTATGCGGGCAGCAGGTCGTAGCCGCTTGCCTTGCCCAGGAACGCGCGGGTCCATGAAGGATCGTCCTGCGGGGGAATCGGCTCGTGCTGCTGTTTGGCGGCCTTGACGTAATTGTACGATCTCACGGCGATTATGGGGCTTTCTCCGGCACTGTCCACGGTAACCATTATGGACGTGCTTCCTATGCGGTGAATTCTCGGTGCGCCGGTTTTCTCGGTTTCAGGCAGGCCCCAGCGCGACCAGAGAGGCTTGGTTTTTAAGGACGCAGTTGGATCATTCATTGTAACCAGTATAATTTTGCGGATGCGCTTGGTAAAGGGGTACTTGATGGCTGAATTGCGGGGTAAGGTGGAAGGGCTCGTCCCGGTTCGACTTGATAAATATATAGCGGAGGTTTTGGAGGCGCTTACGAGGAGCCAGCTCAAGGCCCGCCTCGAGTGCGCCATCGTCAACGGCAAACCGGTAAAACTGTCCCGGCTCGTAAGCGCCGGCGACTCTTTTGCCTTGACGCTCAAGGATGTGGAAGACTCGAGCTTCGTTCCCGAAGATATTCCCCTGGATGTGCTGTACGAGAACAAAGAGGTTATCGTAGTAAACAAGGCGCAGGGCATGGTTACGCATCCGGCGCAGGGCAACTGGCATGGTACGCTTGCCAACGCCCTGCTTGGCAGGCTTCGTGCCCAGGCTGAAGCCGGCTCGCATGCTCCTTTGAGGGCAGGCATCGTGCATCGCCTCGACAAAGACACCTCCGGCGTAATCATCGCCGCAAAAACCGTGGAAGCCCAGGAATTCCTGTCCGCCCAGTTTCGTGAACGCAGCAGCCAAAAGCGCTATCTGGCGATTGTGCAGGGCCAGCCGCCCCAGAATCAGGGTCATGTCGACGATTGGCTGACGCGAGACCCAAAAAACCGCAAACTGTTCATCGCTGCACCCGAGCCAGGTATTGGCAAACGCGCCTGGAGCGATTACAAAATCCTGGCTACCGTGCAGGGTTTCAGCCTGCTGCTTCTAAAACCCAGGACCGGCCGCACCCACCAGCTGCGGGTGCATTGCAAGAGACTCGGCTGCCCCATTCTAGGCGACCCGCTGTATGGAAAACCCAATCAGCGGCTTGCAGGCATCAGCCTAATGCTCCACGCTCGGGAATTGCAGATTCTGCTTCCCGGAACAACGGAAACGAGGAGCTTCTGCGCCGATTTACCGCCGCATTTCGTCATTATGCTGGGACAGCTGGGCTTCGTCCTTCCAGCTGCCCTTTAGCTGGCCGTTGAAAAAGCTTGTGGCTTTTCCAACACCCTGTTAGTTTAATTGTTTCCAAAGTTGCAATTGTTTTCCTTGACAAAGAAAATCTCATCATTATAATGGAATCAGCGTGAAAACGTGTTTTTTTGTATTTGAACGGGGTCGTCAGACTCTTTTAGGGTTTTTGGCGATCGATATCATATGACAGGGGGAATATATGAAGGCTATTTATTTAGCTCTTCTTCCTGTTGGAATGCTTTTTGGATGGATGATCAGATGGCTTTATGCCAGATTTCAACTTACGACGGCCGAACAAAGGGCTGTGCGTATAACGCAGGATGCCGTAAAGCAAGCAGAATCGCAAAAAAAAGAGATTTTGCTCGAAGCGAAAGATCAACTCATTCGGGAACGTAACCAGCAGGAACGAGATGTACGCGAACGTCGCGCCGAGATTCAAAGGTATGAGCGAAGGCTCATCCAAAAAGAAGAGAATCTAGACAAAAAGACCGATTCGTTCGAGAAACAGGAAGAAGCGGCTGTCGAGCGGGCTAAGGGCATGACTCTGAAAGAGGAATACCTTGCCGGTCAGGAAGAGCGCTACAAGCAGGAACTCGAGCACGTTTCGGGGCTTTCCGCGGAAGAAGCCAAGCGAATCATCATTCAAGGTCTCGAAAACGAAGCCAGGCACGATGCGCAGAGCCTTCTAAACAAGATAGAGGTGGAAGCGCAGACCGGTGCAGAGAGGCGCGTCCGGGATATTCTGGTTACCACGATGCAGCGCATGGCCGCCGACGTTACCGCGGAACTTACCGTAACCAGCGTATCGCTTCCAGGCGACGAAATGAAAGGGCGAATCATCGGGCGGGAAGGCCGCAACATCCGCACCCTGGAGACCTTAACCGGTGTGGATGTCATCATCGACGATACGCCCGAAGCGGTTGTAATCTCCTGTTTCGACCCCGTCAGGCGCGAAATCGCCCGTGTTTCGCTGGAGCGCCTTATAGCCGACGGCCGTATCCATCCGGCGCGCATAGAAGAAGTGGTACAGAAAGTTACCCGTGAGATTTCCCAGAAAATATTCGAGGAAGGCGAGAAAGTCGTCTTTGATCTTGGAATCCATAACATGAATCCCGAGCTTATTCGCGCTCTCGGACGGCTTCACTATAGAACCAGCTATGGCCAGAACGTGCTTGCCCATTCCAAGGAAGTCGCGGTTATTTCCGGCATGCTGGCCGCGGAAATCGGGGCAAACAGGGAGCTTGCAAAGCGCGGAGCCCTGCTGCACGACATAGGCAAGGGTATCGAGACCGATTCCGACCAGAACCACGCGGAAGTGGGCATGGAAATGGCCAGGAAGCTTGGCGAGGATCCCCGCATCGTAAACGCGATCGGCTCCCACCATGCGGACGTGGAACCAAGCTGCATCGAGAGCGTTCTGTGCCAGATAGCGGATGCAATATCGGCTGCCAGGCCTGGTGCCAGGCGCGAGACCATGGACAACTACGTAAAGCGTCTCGAGAGCCTCGAAAACATCGCGGAAAGCTTCTCCGGGGTGGACAAGGCCTTTGCCATTCAGGCAGGACGCGAACTGCGCATACTCGTGAACAACGAACAGATTTCAGATGACCAGGCCCGGGAACTGGGCAAGGCCATCGCCAAGAAGATAGAGACCGATATGCGCTATCCGGGCCGCATCAAGGTGACGCTGATACGCGAAACCAGGATTGTGGAATACGCGCGCTAGTTCTAATAACCAAGGGGGTTGTTAGGTCTCTTTTAAAACTGGAGCCGCCTCGGATGAGGCGGCTCTTTTACATGATGCCTGAGGAGTTTGCGTGTCTAAGCTGCATAAAGCACTGATGCTCGGCGATGTTATAGGAAATTCAGGCATAGAAGCCGTGTGCAGGCTCCTGCCCCCCCTCGTTGCCGATACCGGGGCGGAATTCGTGACGGCCAATGCCGAGAATGCAGCCGGCGGATTTGGCCTGACCGCGGAGACTGCCGGAGCGTTGTTCGAGGCCGGCATCGACTGCCTTACCAGCGGAAACCATATCTGGGAAAAGAAAGGCATCCGCGAAGTCCTGGATTCGGATAATCGCATACTCAGGCCTGCCAATTATCCACAAGGGGCTCCGGGCACCGGTATGCTGCAGGCGCAAAAAAACAAGGTTCTGTGGACCGTCATCAACCTGCAGGGCCGTGAAGACATGAGTCCGCTGGACTCTCCTTTTTCCGTGGGAGCGGCCCTACTGAATAATCTTCAGCCGCGAGGAAACGCGGCAACGGCCGGGGATGATTTCCACTGCCACATTATACTCGTGGATTTTCATGCCGAGTCTTTCGATGAAAAGGAAGCATTGTCCCTATATCTGGATGGAAAAATCAGCGCTTTTGCCGGGACCCACACCCATATTCAGACAGCCGACGAGCGGATTTTGCCGCAAGGCTGTGCTTATATCGGCGACCTTGGCATGTGCGGCCCGCTTGAGTCGGTAATCGGAGTTCAAACGTCGTCCTGCCTGCAAAGAAATTTATCGCAGATGCCTATTAAAATGGAGGTTGCCGAAGGTCCGTCATGCCTGTCCGCCGCATTGTTTACCTTTTATGAAGACGGTACCTGCGTTTCTGTCGAACGGAAATATTTAGTTTAATAAACATGCCCGTCCCTCGCTTATAGGGAACCCCTAAAAACTTCGGTTTTGAGAGCTTCCCTATAGGCGAAGCTCCAAAATAAGCTGGATGTCGTTTTTTTCGTCAAAAGCCTTTCTGTCCCACGAGCCGTAAGAATTAGTAACTTTTAGCCCGGCTTCCGAAATGCACAGCCTCAGGGCATCGGGCGTAAAAGGCCACAGGCGCGTGCTGTCCCTGCCTGCTATCCCGTCTCTTTCGAACGTGGTATCGAAGGATACGCTGCCGTCGTCATTGTATTTGTACTGCCGTGAAAACAAAAAATCATCACCTTGCACGCAAGGAAGCATATCCGGCTTTTCCGCCAGTATTTTAGCGTAGTTTAGAATTTGAATAATCATACGGGCGCCACTCTCCATGATTTTTTTGCAGGCAGCCAGGAATCGCATGAGCTCTTGTTCCGAAGCCAGGTGCGGAACGGTATTGCCGGTGCAAAGCAGCAAGCCAAAGCGCCTGTCCGCCGGCATTGCCGAGACATCCAGCATTCCGGCTACCTCGAACGCAACGCGGGAGGCGATTTCCGGGGCAAGGAATCGTTTTGCCTTCCCGGCGGCTTCTATCATCGTTGGGGATGGGTCGATTCCGGTGGCGTGCCACCCTGCCTGTGCCAGTGCTATGCAATGGCCGCCCGTAGCGCAGCCGATATCCAGGACGGAGGAACTTCCGGAGGGCGACCCGACAAAAGCCAGCGTTTTATCGTTAACGGGAAAAATCCGGTCGTAGGAAAGCGCTATTGTTTTATAAAGGTTCATTATAACAATATAATAAAAAAGCCGCCTGGATGTTATCCAAAGCGGCTTTTAATGCAAAAAAAACGGCTTTATTTTTTTGCGGGGGGTGCAGGAGGGTTGATGGACAGAAGCTCGACTTCAAAAATCAGGGTCTCGTTGGGACCAATGGCCTCGCCGGCTCCCTGTTCGCCATAGCCAAGAATTGAAGGAATATAGAACTTGAACTTGCTGCCGACGGGCATCAGCTGCAAGCCTTCGATCCAACCGGGAATTACGCCCTGGAGCACAAAAATCGCCGGTTCACCGCGATCGCGTGAACTGTCAAAGGTCTTTCCGTCGGTAAGCGAGCCAACGTAGTGGACGGTTACCTCGTCGGTGGGAATGGGTTTTGCGCCGGTTCCCATGGAAACTACTTCATACTGAAGACCGGAGCTCGTGGTAGTTACACCGGTTTTCTTGCCGTTCTCGGCAAGAAATTTTGTTTCTTTCCCGGCACTGGCGGCGGCTTTTGCCTTCATGCCCTCGGCGATTGCGGCCTCGATAATCACTTGGACCTGCTCCATGGTGATTCCCGGATTATCCTTTTCGACCACGTCCTTGACTCCCTTGAGGAATTCGTTATAGTCGAGCTTAACAGCGGTCTGCTTAAGGCTGGTACCGATGGCTACGCCGAAAGCATAGCTCACCTCGGCTTTGCTTGCGGGTTTGACATCTTCGGAAGCGGGGATGGCATCCGCGGCCGCAGCGGGAACGGCATCGGCTTTTTTTGCGTCCTTGCATGAAAAAAGGACAAGCGGAATAGCGAGCAATACGAAAAACAAATTCTTGCGCATAACCAATCCATACGTTCGGGTTAGGAATCCTTATACAAAGATTCGGGTTTCAATGGCGATACAATATGCCTAAGTGCAAAAAAATACAACACCCCGGCTCTATGATGGTTACTTCCATTGCTTGTTATTAAGCCATGCCTGCGCTACTGTGGCTGCGGGAGGAAGCTTTCATGACTTTGATAAAAGACGACGACCCGAGGCTTGCGAGCCTGCGCGTATGCATGGTTCTTGCGCATGATGCGAGCATGCGGAGTTCTGCGCCTGAGCTGGTTTCCAGCATCGATTCGCTAGTCGCGCGCTGCTTAAGCGAAGAAATTCCCGCACCCCGGATTCGGGAAGCCGTACGCGACATGCTTCGCGCCGGCGGATACAAGCCTTCGGGCAGGCAGAAACCCGCCAGCGAATACCTGGCACAGGCAGCCCGCGAAGGACGCTTTCCTTTCATAAACTCGGCGGTAGACTGCAATAATCTCCTGTCCCTTGAAACTGGATTTCCCATAAGCCTATTGGACGCCGCCGCTTTCCATGACGGCGGCTCCGATGGCGCAGCTGCGGCACAGGCGCTACTGCGGGTAGCCGGTCCGGGCGAACGTTATATTTTTAACGCATCCGGCCACGAGATGGACCTGGCTGGGCTTGCGTGCATCTGCTCTTCCTCGGGCCGGGCATTGGGAAACCCGGTCAAGGATTCCATGCAGGGCAAGCTTAAGGATGCAAGCACGGATTTTGCCGGCTTTATATTTGCGCCGGCCGCATTGGTATCCTCAGGCCAGCTTGCCACTTTAGGCGAGCGCTTCGCATCCCTGCTTCGCGATTACTGCGGCGCCGGCGAGTGTACGGTTACGGTGCTTTGATTCCGGAATGAGGTAAATTGTGGCTGCGTTGATTCAGATACTTGTTCTTACCGGATTCCTGTGCGCGGGGATGTTGCTTAAACTTATTAGCCTGGCTCCTCCTCCGCGCGCAACCGATGTTCTTATAAAAGCCGTCTTGTGGGTTCTGCTTGCCTTGATGGGTTTTCGCCTGGGGAATTCCCCGGACCTCGTGGATCAACTGGGCCGCATGGGCTTGATGGCGGGAGCCACTGCCGCATTCGCCCTGGCGGGGACGCTCTGCTGCATTTGGCTGCTGTATGCCGCGGCGGAACAGTTTTCAAAAACGGCTGCAGGCAAGGGGCACAAGCGCGATCGGCAGGATTCGCTGTCTCGCGCAAAACTAGGATTCGCCAATTTTCGCGCTCCGGGAATCCTGCTTGCCGTCGTGCTGGCGGGCATAGCTCTGGGATTATTGAGCCCTATGCTGGTTTTTGATTTTGACAGGTTCATGGGCTGGGTTTTGAACGCGCTGCTGTTCATGATAGGCGTGCAGTTTGCGCAATCGGGCTTGTCGCTTAAGAGCGCCTTCTTGCGCATCGATACCTTGATAATTCCCCTGGGTACCATAATCGGGACATTGGCCGGCGGCCTGTTTGTGGCGCTGCTGTTCCGCATGTCGGCGGGGAAAGCTATGGCGCTGGCAGCGGGTTTTGGCTGGTACACTTTGTCGGGAGTTCTCATCACGAACCTGGGCGATCCGGCGCTGGGATCAACGGCGTTCCTAGCCAACATGATACGCGAATCGCTGGCGCTCGTGCTGATTCCGCTCCTGGCACGGAGCAGCCGTCCGTTTACCGCGATAGGACTCGGAGCTGCCACTTCCATGGACGTGACTTTACCTTTGATAGAACAATGCGCCGGAGCGGAATCGGTACCGGTCAGCTTTGCGAGCGGTGCCATCCTGTCGCTCCTGGTACCCATACTGGTGCCGCTTTTTTATGGGCTGGGCTGATTCTGTGCAAGGCTGGACAGTATTGGATTAAATTCGTGCAATCGATAAAATTAGACTGGTCAAGAGATTAGGCAGCATTTAAAAGCCGTAAATTAAATTTTCCCGAGTAGGGCTTTTCCGGTTCTCTGCCGTCTTGTCTACACCAGTTTAAATAATCTTCGATTGATTCATTAAAAGTCTTTTCTATTTTTTTCTACTGTTGTCCCTTGAAACGTAATTACATCAGGTGTATTGACAACATCACCATGGAATAATTTTGCATCAGAGTCATATTCAATCCCCGCATTATCCAGAAAACGCTTCATAGAACATAGTGCACCTTTATCGGTGACTTATTCTGGATGTGGCCTATGAAAAACCGCTCGCTCATTGTTCAGTTTATAATATAGCACTTTTGTCAAATATTATTGAAACTAATTTCCTTGTAATTCGTAATTCTAAACATTTTTACCCACTTTTCTCTTTACAATCATGCCAAAATGCCATACACTTTGGCATCATGATTACAAGAGAGCTTGAGTTAGCACCACGATCCTTCTTTTTATTTGGTCCACGTCAGACCGGTAAAAGCACTTGGTTACAAAGCTTAAACCTGTCGCAGGCCTGGATCATCAACCTTCTTCATAACGACACCTATTACCGGTATTTGCGCGATCCTTCCCAATTCAGACGCGAAGCGGAGTTACGTATCGAGTCCGGGACGCAATGGATCATCCTCGATGAGGTGCAGCGAATTCCCGCTTTGTTGGACGAAGTGCACGCCCTCATGGAAACAAGCGCTGTACGGTTTATATTGTCCGGTTCAAGCTCGCGAAAGCTTAAACGGGGTGGAGCGAATCTTTTAGGCGGCAGGGCTCTGCTTCGTCATCTGCATCCCTTTACCACAAAGGAACTCGGAGATAAATTCAACCTTGAAAAAGCGCTGCAATGGGGAACGCTGCCTCCCCTGCAAGGTCTTTCGGATAACGAAGCCAGGGAGACGCTCAAGGCATACGTCGAGATATATCTGCGGGAAGAGATTCAGATGGAAGCGCTCGTGCGCAACCTGGGAGGATTTACCCGCTTTCTCGATTTGGTGGGGGCGTATTCGGGTGAGATTCTAAATTTCAGCTCCTTGGCCAAGGAAGCGGGTTTGCCTAACCGGACAGTACAGTCGTACTTCGAGGTCTTGGAAGATACGCTGATTGCCATTCGCCTGCCCGCCTGGACGAAAAGCCCGCTCAAGCGGCTTGTAAGTCATCCGAAATTTTACCTTTTTGACAACGGCTTAGGCAATGCCTTGACGCACAGACTTGCAAGTCCACTGGACAGTGTCAGCCGCGGCAGGCTTTTTGAACAGTTTATCGTGCAGGAAACCTTTCGCCGGATCGACTATGCACAGGCAGACGCCAGTCTTTATTACTGGCGCACGAATAACGGTGCCGAAGTGGACCTGCTCGTGGAGATTAACGGAACGATTGCGCTGGCAATCGAAATCAAGAGCAGGCCGCAAATAAGCGCTTCGGACCTGAGCGGCCTCCGTTCATTCATGGATGACCACCCGGATGTTCCCTGCCTACTCGTTTGCACGGCTCCCGAGCCTTTTAAACTTGGCATTGTAGAAGTCGTTCCATGGCAAAACTACCTGGATACTTTGGCTGGGCTTCTTGTAAGACCATTAACAGGCTGTTGAAAAAGCTTGTTGCTTTGTCAACAGCCTTCAACATTCCTCGCATTTGATTACAAATGCTACGGTAATGTTACATTTTGGAAGTGTTGAAAATCCTCATCCGAGGTTTTTCAACACCCTGTTA